>NZ_JBQAHM010000005.1:0-366854 GCF_051916885.1 Bacillus cereus group sp. MYBK14-1
CTTTCTTGGCATGCTGTTGTCCCCCTTCAGTTTCCCTCCAAGGTAAACCAAGTGATACTAGGTCATGTAAGGTTAACCTAACGGCTTGCAATCACCGTTTTTCCTTGCCCCTTATGGGCGCACGAAATCACCATAACAATATGGATACCTAAAATTATTTTTATTTCCACCACAAGTATACATCGCTGGATTTTGATCAACTTTCATCTTAGAAAACTTTTTGGCTGAATCCTCCGAGTGTTGTTTAACTTCTTGACTAGCAACAAAATCAATATAACCTGGCCCCATATTATAGCTTTGAATAATTGTATCCATGCTAACATCCTTGTCCGTTCCATATTTATACATTTTAGCAAAGTGTTTTACCCCTTGTTCAATGCTCAAGCTTGTCTCTTGAATTTCATTTGGCTTTAATCCAAGTGATTCAGATGACTGCATAGGATCGTTTCCCTCACCTCTACTCTCTTGATACATAATTCCTAATAAAATTGGTGTTTTCTCTCCTAAATTATATTTTTCTAATTCTTTTTTTAAGGTAGACTCATATTGCAATACACGTTTTTCGGTGGCTTGCGCTTTATTTTGTTGAATATTGGTTTTATGATTAAAATATAGCATTCCAAGTATTATTACTAAGCCTAAAATACTAATAAGGAACACTTTTATAATTTGTTTTTTACTTGTATCCTTCATATATTCCTCCTCGTATAAAAAATTTAATTTTTCAAAGGTAATTGGTTATTTACAAACTATGTAATGAACATCTATCTCCCGCCCTTTTTAGACTCAAACATCAATACTTTAAGGTTTTAAGTTTAATATAAAAATTTAAAGATAAGGTAAAGATAAGATAAAGATAAAATAAAGGGTATTTTTTAGCGTACTTTAAAAGATATTGCTACAAAGGGATATATGGGACAACTTGTTGATATGAATGGATTTAGTGATAATTGAAAGGTTATTGTACAAGTTATTAATTATGGAGACATCATTCCAGAAGATTTAATCCATCTTTTCAATATGCTTTATATAAAAACCACAACATAACATATAATAAAAAACGGCGAACCTCCACCTAGGAGAATCCACCATCACAAATAATTGATTATTTCACACCTAGTTTTTTTGCTTTCTTAGGGATCCCGTCTTCCAGCACTTCCTCTCAAGCTGTTACACCTGGAATATGATGTGATTGCATTTGAAACAGGGCTTTGGGAAGCAGCAGCTGTTCAGCAAAATTTTGATAACTCAACCGCTACAGAAGCGATGAAACAATCCTTATACTCTGTATGGAAAACTGAAGAACTTGAACAATTATTTACCTATATGAAAGAACAAAAAGAAAAAGGAAAGCCACTCACATTAGCTGGTTTTGATATGAATTTGTTTTATAAATCTTCATTCCGCTCTTATGCAAAAGAATGGTTGCAAAAAGTAAATCCTGAAGTAAAGAGTGAATTTGATACAGCAGTGTCAGAGTTGATTGAACTGGATAGGTATTACAATAAAAATAAAACATATCCCTATGATCGGTTTAAAATGGAGATACAGCCTGTAATTAACAAGTTTGAAAAGGTTAGAATGTTTATTCAGAATCATAAATCTGAATTGATTCAAGTTACACCACATCCTACGTATGATGTGAAAGTCAGAGGTGGCATCTCCTCACCTAACCTGACAGACTATTCTTTTTATATCCGAGATCAAAAAATGGCACAAAACTTCGCATGGCTAACTGAAATGCAGTATGGAAACAAACTGGCCCCCTTTAACAAGTAATAATTTGTTCTGCACCCATGTTGATAATTCTTCTGGTAATCGGAATGTAACGGAACCATGTTGCTCTTTTATAATGACATAGGGATTGCGGAATTCTTCTTGAATGCCGATTCCAATCACTTGATACAATTTCCTGCACTGACTCGGAAACAATATATTTGGAATGTCTAATGATTCAATTTCATGAAAAGAATGACGGAATCTCACATCCATTGCAAATACCATCACACCAACTCCCAGCTATACGTAAAACACAATTAGTATACCGATGAGATCTATGTTACGTGCAGAAATCCCCGTTTTCTCCCCAGACTTATCTACAAGAATAAAAAAGGAATCACAAGATATGTTCCCTTTTCACTATTTGTTTTCTACACTTTTAATTCCAATATTTCTAGATGCTGAATAGATCCGCCCCCTGGCAGGTAGACATCTTCCTCCTTCAGCAGGTATACGGAACTTTCCGTTTCTACTAGTGATGGAAGATTGCGCACGCCAAATAATAATACTTTTCCCCTATTGCCCAAATGACGTGGGGTATGCATGGAAATCGTAAGGTTGTTTATGCATGTAATTGTTCCTGTTCTTAAACATTTTCGGGTATCTATTTTTATTATGTTTTGCTTTTGTAGTATTTCTTATTTTTATTGTTTGATTGTTATGACTGGCATTTGCTCGTTTTCGGAAATTTCACTGTAACCAAAATAAAGTAGAAAAAACAATAAAATAATTGTCCAAATAAATATAAACACTTTATAACTATACTTCATATGAAAAACCTCATTTTCCCTATATAAGTGAATGTACATACACCCTATAAATCTAATTACATAAATTATCGGATGTTTTAGTAGTAGAGAATCATTAAGTATTAGGAATTGTTATTCATAAACATATCCAAGAATTCTTCAAAAAAATATCATCTAGGCATTTTAACATTTCATCAAAATGCACAGATGATATTTTGTACGTTTAGCTTGGTAATGCTTTTTATGTAATGAATTCTTATCTCTATTTCACCTTAATGTTTATATGTACAAGAGTCTGTGTAGCAATTAGACTGTACTTTAAATATGTACTCAATTGTGTGTGGGAAAGGAAGCACATTTTATTTAAAGTGGTTACTTTAAAGCCCTTAATTAGTTGGTAGTCTTCTTCATTCAGACAAAAAGGAAATTTAAAGTGTGCACGTACTTTCAACTCAGACTTTTTACTACACACACTCCTATACACATAACAATATTTATAGTTTTTCGTAACATTACGGAAATAACAAGAAATAATACCGAAACATTTATGATATCTTGTAACAACTTAGTAACATAACTGTAACATAACGTGTATAATCGCACAATACTTTTTAACTGAAAATCAATAAATTTATGTAAGTACCCATAACGTATTACATATTGTTTGTGAAACCTTTTAATGAACAAGTATAAGTGGATGGCGGGAATTGAACCCACATCAGAGGTTCTGGAGGCCCCTGTTTTACCCTTAAATTATACCCCCTCGTGGTCGGAATGACAGGACTTGAACCCGCAGATCCACAATCTAGCAAGTCTAGCATTTCGCCACAAACTCCATAAAAATAGAAAAAGACCACCGAATGTACTCGATTGTCTTTTTGCCATGCATATCTGCACAAGAAGTGTATACTTCAAACCCTTTAATATTTTTAGCTATGAGCATACTTATAAAACTCTAAAAACTATTTGATAATCTTTTAGAATCTAACTTTCTTTTAATACTATTTGCTATTTCTTCAATATTTTCATTTAGAAAGAAATGATTACCTTCAAAAGAATGAAAAGTACACGTTTTACTTGTGTATCGTTCCCATTTTATTACTTGATCATATGTAGTAAATTCATCATTTTCCCCATTAAATATAAGAAAATCAATATCACATGGTTGTGTATTTTTGTCATGAATATACGTCTCAACGATTTTAAAATCTGCTCTTAGAATAGGGAGAAAGATCTCCATTAATTCTTCTGATTGCAGTACCCCAGATGGTGTACCTCCCATTGCAATAACTTCTCTTTTAAATTGCTCATTAGAAAGATTATGTCGGATATTTTTTATTTTACTATTTGGATGATTTCTACCGGACAAAACAAGAAATTCAGGCGATACGTTTTTAGAATCTTTTATTTTTCTGGCTACTTCATAGGCGATCAAACTTCCCATGCTATGCCCGAATAGAATGTAGGGCGAATCATCTATCTGCATAACTATTTTATTGTAGACATCATTTACTGCCTCTTCCATACTTTGGTACAAGTTTTCTTCAATTCTATATCCTCTACCAGCTAACTCTACCGAGACTACCTCAATATATGGATTAAAGTGATTTTTCCATTTTGCGTAACTAAACGCAGATCCCCCAGCATGTGGAAAGCAAAAAAGTTTAGTCTTCTGCATTGATTTTCTCCTTACTTTCAAATTTGTATATATTTTGGAAAATTGCATAAATGTCTTTAATTATTATCTCTTGCGGAAATTCATCCCTTGTTGCACAAGCAGATAACTTATAATTTGGATCAATGTTATATTGTTTAAAGTAAAAGTTTTTAGGTATATTCTTGTATGAAATTAAAGTTCGTGATTCTTTTTTTATAGAGAATGAATTTAATGGGGTATAAAGCCCTTTTCCAATCGTTTTTATATAGCTTTCTTTTAATGTCCATAAATCAAAAAAACAAATAATTTGTTCATCAGAATTCATATTAGATATATCATAAAATTCATCCGCTGAAAAAAATTCTTTTGCTAATTTAAGAGCCTCTATCTCTGAAATCTTTTCTATATCAATACCCACATTAAAATTAGCAGTAGTACAAACCACCCATTCTCCTGAATGTGACAGATTAAAATGAAAGTCAGAAAAATTTTCAACAAAAGGTTTTCCATACTCATTATATTTAAATCTAATTTCTTCATTATTAATTTTATACTTTTGGCAGATTAGAGATCGGATTAGTAAATCCCCTATCAGGGTCCTATTAACGTCGCATGAGTTTAATAAACGCTTTATTCGTTCTTTCTTCTCATTTGAAACCAAGTTACTAAGTTGCTTAAACAAATGACTTTCAATATTCTTTGGTATTTTCACAGCTTGAATGTGTATGATAAATCACTTCCTTTTTTAAAAGATGGCTTCATATATGTGCGTTACATAAATTCAAATTAACTTTATTAAATTGCAAATACAATAGAAAAGGTGCATATTTACATATCAATGAAAATATGCACCTTTCCTCAGTAATATCATCAAGCATTCGCTTCTATTACAAAGATTTCTATGTCTCTACCAATTACTTTTTACATTATCCTCTTAAAAAGTAATACTCTTGATATATTCATTATTGCCTACACTTTATTTGCAGTTATTGGGCTGCCCTTTTCGTTCATAGCGTTGCATCTTTTGCACTCTCTACTTTTCAGTTAATGAAAGGGATGTTTCTTTTATCTCTTCAAATTCATTTAATAGGTACTTAGCTATCTTTTCAACTGCGGGGAAGTCTACTATTTCCTCATGTGATCCAGGGACAGAATACTTATTTACTCTTCCTTTTAATAAAGGTCCCCAATCTGTAAACAACTCTTTTCCTTCCTCAGCACTAAAATAGAGAACTTCTCCAGAGTATGGTATTAAATCATGATCTGCCATTATGTTCAGGCATTTCCTATGAGCATTGATAACTTGCTTCAAATTCATAAGATCTGCATCAGGCGGGAGTACTCCTTCCATAAGTAATCGCTCTACAAGCATATCTTGTTCATGGAAGAGGCCTTCCCCCCGCTCAGTAAAATCTCTAGAAATGAAATGCTCATATATATATGAGAGCATATCCTCCGTTGTTTTATAGTCCTGCTCTGAAGGTACTTTCGTATCCATTAGTATCAACAACTCAACTTCCTCACCTTGATTCTTTAGTACAGTTGCGATTTCATAAGCAATCGCACCGCCTAAAGACCATCCTCCAAGACGATATGGACCTTCTGGCTGAACACGTTTGATTTCTTCAATGTAAAGTTGAATTACTTCCGGCAAGGTCAATTCATCAATTTCTCCCTTTTCTATAAGAGGATTCTGTAAACCATAAAATGAACAATGGTTCTTAAGTAATCTTGCTAGTTGAATGTAACAGAATACATTCCCCATAAACGGATGAACACAGAAGAAAGGTCTTTTCTCTGATTCTTGTAGTGGAACCAGCGCTGATACAGATTTTGTCATATCATGCTTATCACGAATAAGGCATGCGATTCCTTCCAATGTTGGATTCTTAATCAATGTAGACACCTTAATCTCTTTTCCAAACTTCTCCTTAATTTTTGAAATCAATTTAATTACAAGGAGAGAATGTCCCCCTCTATTAAAGAAATCATCATTTACATAGACATCTTCTATCTGTAACACATCCTGCCAGATTTTAATCAACTGATATTCAATTTCATCCCTTGGAATGATTGGTGTAGACAAATTATTTTCTCTTTGAATTGTTAAACTGTTCAATGCCTTTCGATCAACTTTTCCATTCGGTGTAAGAGGAATCTTGTCTACCTTTATAAAGTGTGCGGGAACCATATAATTCGGTACTTGTGTCTTGAGATATTCACGCCAGTCATGCATACTTCCATCTCCAACTACATAAGCAACCAATCTCTGCTCTCCTAGCTTATCCTCTGTCACCAAAACTACTGCTTCTTTTACCAATGGATGCCTCTCTATACTCGCTTCAATCTCTTCAAGTTCAATACGAAAGCCCCTAATTTTCACTTGATTATCAATTCTTCTCAAGTAATCTAAATTACCATCAGGTAAATAACGAACCAAATCTCCCGTACGATATAAATGCTCTTCTTCATTAAATGGATGACGGATGAATCGCTCTGTTGTTAATTCTGGACGATTCAAGTATCCTCGCGCTATACCTGCACCACCAATATATAGCTCACCTGTTACACCAACTGGAACAGGTAACAAATTTTTATCTAATACATAAGTTTGAACGTTCGGCAACGGACGTCCAATTGTAACTCTCTTACTATCTGTTTCGATATGATAACACGTTGCATCAACCGTACATTCTGTAGGACCGTATACGTTATAAAAATCAATTTTTTCAGTCTCTACTAGCTGTTTCCATAATGACGGCATGATTGCTTCACCACCGACCAATATCTTGCTTGGCACATGAACATCAGCACTTGTTTCTAGTAATCCTCCATCTATAAGTAATTGAAGTAATGAAGGTGTCATATCAAACATTTCCAATTTATTCTCCCTAATATAAGACACAAATCGTTCCGGATTAGTGCGAACTTCACTTGGGATAATATATAAACTTGAACCATACAGCAGCATTTGTAATTGCTGAATAGATACATCAAAGGCAATTGACGCATTCAAACCGACGCGCATATTACTAGGTATCTCATGTGAGAAAACTTCTTTTTGTAAACCATAGGATAGGTTTATTACAGAATGGTGCTGTACTAAAGCCCCCTTTGGATTCCCTGTCGAACCAGAAGTATAGATAACATACGCTAAGTTTTCCCCTGTTACCTCACATATTGGTGAAAGTTTGCTTTCTTGAGAAAGCATTGCTTGGTCCCTATCTAGGCAAACTGTCTTGATGTCTTTAGGTATCCATCCTAGTAATACCTCATTTGTAACTAACACTCTAATTCCCGTGTCTTCTAAAATATATTGCAGGCGGCTTTCCGGATTCGATGGATCTAATGGAACATAGGCTGCTCCAGCCTTCCAAATTCCCATGAGACCAACAACCATCTCAACTGAACGCTCAAAGCAAAGGCCAACTAATGACTCTGTCCCAATTCCACATTTCTGTAAATGATGGGCTAATTGATTAGCTCTTTCATTCAGCTCTCGATATGTTAGTTGCTGTTTTTCATCTACCACTGCCAACGCGTCAGGCGTACGATGTACTTGCTCTTCGAATAGTTGATGGATTGCATTCTCACGTGGATAGGATATAGTATTATTATTCCATTCTTCCAATAGCTTTCTTTGTTCAGCTTCCGTAATATATACTAGCTCCGATAGATTTTGATCAATGTTTTTGAGCATTTGCATTAACACTTGGTGTAAATGACCCAGCATTCGTTCAATGGTTACTCTATTAAACTTACTACGGTCATACATTAACTTTAACGATAACTGGATTCCTGGAACTACAGCTAACCCTAATGGGTAGTGGGTTTGTTCTACCCCTTCCAATTCACCAATTTCCAGATTTTCTGAAGACTCCTCTTTCACTGGATAATTTTCAAACACATATAAACTATTGAACAGCGGTATTCCTCTAGGAACTTCACTCCACCCCTGAATCTCTGTCAAAGAAGCATACTCATATTGTCTTCTTTCTATCTCTTCCTCTTGTATCTTCTGCAACCAATCTATTAATTTTATATCATCCATCAATTGAATTCGCGTCGGTGACGTTGTAATGAAAGGACCTACGATGTTTTCAACATCAATAATCTCCGTAGAACGCCCTGAGCTTGTTACACCAAAAACAATGTCATTTTCTCCACTATATCGGCTCATGAGATATGCCCATGCACCTTGAATTACTGTACTCAAAGTAAGTTTATTGCGTTTCGCCCATCCTTGTAACGCTTGAGTCTGCTCTTCTGATAAATACGTAACCTTCTCTGTGTAACCTTTTTCTTCCTCTTTACTTTCTAAGCCCAGCAAAGTTGGCGCAGTAAAACCTTTTAGCTTCTCTCTCCAGAATTGTTCCGCCTGCTCCTTATCTTGCTCTCTTAGCCATTGGATATATTTCTTATATGGTGAGGACTTAGGTAACTTCACAGCTTCTCCATTCATTCTCTTCTGATAGACTGTAAGTAATTCATTAAATACTAATGGTAAACTCCATCCATCCAGTAAAATATGGTGATGGGTCCAAACAATCCGATATTCTTCCTCACCTTCTTGAATGACTGTTACCCGCATCAATGGTGCTTCATCAAATTGGAAGGCTTGTTTTCGATCTAATGCCAAAAAGACTTTTCTTTTTTCCTCTATCTCTTCACTTGTCATTGTACGCCAGTCTTCTTTGTTCACTTTAAATGGGATATTTTCATACACCACTTGTACAGGTTCTTCAATTTCGTCCCATACAAATGCTGTACGAAAAATTTCATGCCGCTGAATTACAGATTTCCACGCCTGCTCAAATGTAGAAATATTCATTTTTCCTCGAATCATAAAACTCAATTGCACTATATACGGTGCAACATGTTCATCCCCTTGGTCATGCAATGTGTGGAAAATCATACCTTCTTGCAAAGGTGATAGTGGATATAAATCAGTAATCTGATTGTTCTTTCCGCGATGCATTTTGTTTAGTACATTTGTCAAACCTTCTTGGCTAAGATTAGCCATTGCAAAATCCGAAATGGTCAGTGCAGATTCTCTATCTGAAAATTGAATCAATGTACTCAGTTGATATAGCATATTCTGTGCAATACTTTGAATCGTTGATTTGGCAAATTGTCCAACATTGTATACCCAAGTGAACTGAAGTTTTCCATCCGTTACAACCCCAATTACATCAATTACATGCGATCGCTTGGAACCGGCAGCATGATCTAAACGCTTAAATTCGTTCTCCGGAATAAACATTGCATCGCTAGAAAACATTTGGTCAAATTGTCCAAGATAGTTAAAACTAATAGACGGTGTATATTGGGAGCTTAATGGCTCACACATTGTTGTGTTCATGTAACGCAACACCCCATAATCAACACCCTTATTAGGAATTTTGCGAACTTGTTCTTTAACTGCTTTTAATGCTGCAATTGGCGTATTAGCATTAGTAATATTTAAATGAACTGGGTAAATACTTGTAAACCATCCCACGGTTCTCGATAAATCAACATCTTCAATAATCTCTTCTCGACCATGTCCCTCTAAATCTACGCTTAATATCGGCTGCCCCGTACATGCTGCTGTAGCTTGTACCAATGCTGCTAATAATACTTCATTGATTTGGACACGGTGAGTGCTTAAAGTCTCTTGCAATAACATACGGGTCTCATTCTCGTTTAACACCACAGTAATTTCCTCAGTTACTGCGCTTACTGGATTACTTATAGTACCATCTACTGGCAGTATAACTACGTCTTGTTCAACCTGCTGCTCCCAGTAATGTAGCACTTCTTTTGATATTCCAGTTTGAGCGTAATGTTGTAATTTCTCCGACCATTCTTTAAAAGATGTACTCTTCATAGGTAATTGAATTTTTTGCCCTTGGACCGCTTGCGTATATGCTGTTTGCAAATCTTCCAATAAAATCCGCCAAGAAACACCATCCACGGCTAAGTGATGAATTGTCCAAAATAATCGACCAGTCTCCTCACCTTCATCAAAATACACCATTCTCATTAAAGGACCATCATGTAAATTCAATCTTTCTTGTGCAACATTAATCTCTTTTTGAATAACTTCATGCCAATCCGCTTCCGGCACTTCGTCTAATGAAATGACAGTCAGCATCAATTGTTCTTCAATTCCTTCATTCCACTGTTCCCAAGTCCCATTAGGTAAACGTTCATATCTTAAACGCAGGGCATCATGATGAAGTAGAAGGTTACGCGCTGCCTTTTCCAGTGATCCTATGTCCAATTTTTCTTTCGTTCTAAAGAACATGGATTGATTCCAATGATGTGGATTAGGATGATTTTGCGCAAAAAACATTTGCTGAATAGGTGTAAGTATCGTCTCTCCAGTTATAATTCCTTGTTCAGCTTGTACACCTTGTTCTTCTTTGACTACTTGCGCTAACTCAGCAATCGTTTGGTGTTCAAATAGTTGTTTTGGTGTCAACTGTAAACCAGCTTGCTTTGCGCGAGAGACAATCTGAATGCTAAGAATTGAATCTCCACCAATTTCAAAAAAGTTATCATAAATACCAATACGTTTTGAACCTAGCACACGTTCCCAAATGATAGAAAGCTTATGTTCACGTTCATTTCTTGGGGCTGCGTAGCCTTCTTGTATTCCTTGATAATCTGGTATAGGTAACGATTTCCGATCAACCTTTCCATTTATGGTTAGCGGTAATTCTTTCATTTCGACAAAGTAGGAAGGTATCATATGGATTGGCAGTTTTGTTTTAAGATACTCTCGCCATTCTTCTACACTACCTTCGCCCACTACATAAGCTACTAACCTCTTATCTCCCGACTGATTTTCCCTAACTATTACAACTACCTCTTTTACCAAGTCATGCTCTTGTAAAGTCGACTCAATCTCCCCAAGTTCGATTCGAAATCCTCTAATCTTCACTTGATTATCCATTCTTCCTAAGTAGTCTATATTACCATCAGGAAGATATCTCACAAGATCGCCTGTTCTATATAACCTCTCGCCTTCTTTGAATGGATGAGAAATAAATCGTTCGGATGTTAACTCTGGACGATTCAAGTACCCCTTTGCTAGACCTACTCCTCCGATATAAAGTTCCCCCATCACACCAACTGGAACTAGCAACCTATTACTATCTAATACATAAGTTTGGACGTTAGGCAATGGACGTCCAATTGTTACTCTCTTACTATCTTTTTTGATATGATAGCATGTTGCATCAACCGTACATTCTGTAGGTCCATATACATTATAAAACTGTATTTTATCAGTCTCTACTAGCTGTTCCCATAATGACGGCATAATTGCTTCACCACCAACCAGTACCTTACTTGGAGCATGAACGCCATCGCACGTTTCTAACAATCCGGCATCTATAAGTAATTGAAGCAATGAAGGTGTTATATCAAAGATTTCTAACTTGTTCTCCCTAATATAAGCTACAAACTGCTCCGGATCACTTCGTACTTCATTCGGAATAATATACAAACTTGAACCATAAAGCAGCATTTGTAATTGCTGGATAGATGCATCAAAGGCAATTGACGCATTTAAACCGACATGCATGTTAGATGGTATCTCATGTTCGAAAACCTCTTTTTGTAAACCATGCGACAAGTTTAGTACAGAATGATGCTGTATCAAGACACCCTTTGGGTTCCCCGTCGATCCCGAAGTATAGATAACATACGCTAGGTTTTCTCCTGTTACTTCACATTTTGGTGAAAGAATGCTTTCTTTTGAAATCATTGCCTGATCCCTATCTAGACAAACTATCTTGATTTCTTTAGGTATCCAGTCTTCCAATGACTCGTTCGTAACTAATACTTGAATTCCAGTGTCCTCCAAAATATATCGTAGACGACTCTCTGGATATGATGGGTCTAATGGAACATAGGCTGCTCCAGCCTTCCAAATCCCCATAATACTAACAATCATCTCAACTGAACGCTCAAAGCAAAGTCCAACCAATGATTCATTCCCAATCCCGCATTGCTGAAGATAGTGGGCCAATTGATTAGCTTTTTCATTCAGCTCTCGATACGTTAACTTCTGTTTTTCATCTACCACTGCTACCGCATCAGGTGTACGATTTACTTGCTCTTTAAACAGCTGATGAATCGTACTTTCCTGTGGATATGCTACAGCATCATTATTCCACTCCTCCAACTGTTTTTGCTGTAATCCTGACAATATAGGCAACTTAGCTAATGATTTATCAGGATTCTCCACGATTACATTCAACCAGTTCCCAAAATGTTCAGCCATGGATTCAATAGTTAAGTTGTCAAATAAATCAGTTCTATAAACAAAAGTAAGTAATAAACCCTCTTCCACTTCTGCAGCAGTTAAACTTAAATCAAACTTAGCGATAGGAGCATTACTTTCTATTACTTCTATATTTCTTCCATGTAGTTCTGGTAGCTTCTGTCCCGTATTTTGCAAAGTAAACATGGTTTGGAAAATCGGAGAATGGCTTGTATTTCGTTCAGGTTGGATAACCTCTACAATTTTCTCAAACGGAACATCTTGATACTCATACGCCTTCAATGCTTTTATCCTCACTTGAGACAACAACTCTTGAAATGCCGGTGCATTACTTAAATCAGCTCGATAAACCAATGTATTGACAAAGAAACCAATCAGCCCTTCAATTTCTCGATAATTTCGATTTGCAATTGGGCTGCCAACAATAATATCCGTTTGTCCCGTATAACGAGCAAGGAAACTTTGATACGATGCCAATAAGGTCATGAAAAGCGTTGCCCCTTCTTGACGACTTAGTTCGTTTAATTTATCCAGTAATGAGCGTGACAACAGCACATTATGAGTTAATCCATGGTGGGTTTGCACTGGCGGACGCGGACGATCCATTGGCAACATTAAGACTGGTAACTCACCAGATAATTCTTCCTTCCAATATGCAAGCTGTTGATTTAGTACTTCATCTTTCAACCATTCTCTTTGCCACTGAGCAAAATCTGCATATTGAACTGGTAGTGGTTCCAGCTCTGCTTGTTTTTCACCAATCGCATTCTCATAAAATGCCATCCATTCTTGAAGTAAGATTTCCATCGACCATCCATCTGAGATAATATGATGCATATTACACAGAAGAACCCATTCTTCTTCTGAAATTCTTATGAGTTTCCCACGGAACAATGGCCCTTGTTCTAAATCAAATGGAGATTCGACTTCAGTTTGAATCCATTGCTCCAACTTTCTTTCTCTCTCCTCTAATGAAAGCTTAGTTAGGTCCATTTGCGGAAGAGGACGGAAAATATAAGGTTGAATCTGCTGCACAGGATGACCTTCTTCTTCATGAAATACCGTCCGCAAAGATTCATGACGCTCTATTAACTGATTCCATCCCAACTCCAATCCCTCAGGTAACCAATTCCCTGTAAGGCGGCATGCCATTGGCATATTATAAAGTGCACTATTAGGTGCAAATTGATCAATAAACCATAAGCGCTGTTGGGCATAAGATAGTGGAATATTATTTCCGCGTTCCATCGGCACCAATGGTGGAATTTCTCGTTTTTCGCTCCCCTTACGTAACTGATCTATTCGTTTTGATAATGCCTCGACCGTTGAATATTCGAACAGTTCACGTACTGGCAATTTGATTTGAAAGACTTCCTGTAAACGTGAGACCACTTGTGTAGCAAGTAGAGAGTGACCACCAAGCTCAAAGAAAGAATCCTGAACACCAATTTCTTTTATTCCTAGCACTTGCCTCCACACTGAAGCGATAAGTTCTTCCAGCGGAGTTCGTGGGTATACAGTATTTTCGGCGGATTGTTCACTAAGTATAGGCAATGCCTTCAAATCAAGTTTTCCATTCGGTGTAAGTGGTAAAACTTCCATCTCAATAAAGTTTGTTGGAACCATGTAATTTGGTAAATGTGTTTGTAGATGTTCTCGCCATTCATGTACACTTCCTTCACCAACTACATAAGCTACTAATCTCTTGTCACCTTGATTATCCTCTCGTACCAATACAACTGCTTCTTTCACAGAAGAATGTGCCTGCAAAACAGCTTCTATTTCTCCCAATTCAATCCGGAAACCACGAATTTTCACTTGGTCATCTATACGGCCATGGAACTGGAGATTACCATCAGAAAGATAACTTGCTTTGTCTCCTGTATAATAGAGACGTTCTCCTGACTTGAAAGGATGTGGAATAAATTTTTCCTTTGTAAGATCCGGACGATTAGCATATCCACGTGCAAGATTCTTCCCTCCAATATAGAGATCTCCAATTACACCAATTGGTACTAGCTGAAGATGAGAATCTAACACATAAACTTCTGTATTCGCAATCGGTCGACCAATCGATGGCGTACCTGTTGTCACTCCTACAGGTACATAACAATCTGTGGTAACAACGGTATTTTCCGATGGCCCATACTGATTAATTACCGCAAAAGGAATATCGTTAGATGGATACTGCGTTAATTGATCCCCACCAGTAATGATAAAACGAAGATCCGTTTTATCTGGCCAAGATAATTTCAAGAGCCTTTCCAGAATAGGCGTAGGTGCAAAGCTAGCTGTTATTCGTGAATCAATGAGCCAGTCCCTTAGTGCTTCTGGATTAATTCTCAGTTCCTCTGTTGACAAGTAGAGTGCTGCGCCAGCAGTTAGATACGGCCAAATCTCCTGGACAGCCGAATCAAAAGCAACCCCTGCAATCTGAGTCGCACGATCCTCTGCTGAAATATGATAAACTTCCTGATGCCAAGAAACCATATTCATTAATGAGCGATATTCAACCATGACACCCTTCGGTTTTCCTGTAGAACCAGAGGTATAGACAATATAGGCTAAGTTCTCTGGATTTATTTGACGTGTAGGTGCGATTACGCTTTCCACCGTTAATTCTTCTAACCTCACCATTTCGACGTGTGCGAAATGTCCTTCTTGTCCTTCCGCCGTCACTACAAATTGAATTCCTGCATCTTCAATCATGTATTCTAACCTTGATTTTGGATACAACGGATCTAAAACGACATAAGCTCCACCAGCTTTTAAAATGCCCAGTAAACTTGCCATCAGCTCAGCTGACCTCGGAAGATAAACTCCTACCACTGACTCTGGGGCTACTCCCTTTCGTTGTAAAACATTTGCCAACTGATTTGCTTGTGTATCCAGTTCACCATAAGTCCACTGTTTTGTTTGGTCAACTACCGCAATCGCATCAGGACGCCTTGCTACTTGCTCCTCAAATCTGTCGCAAACAAGACCCTGATGAGACATTTCCATTACAGTGTCATTCCATGTTTCTAATAACAAAGTACGCTCGGGTTCTGATAGCATACTCAGGTCATGCAACGGATTTTGTGGACGATGAGAAACTTCATGTAGCCATTTCTCAAAGTGTCCTGCCATCCGTTCAATAGTAGTAGCATTGAATAAATCCTTATTATACTCAAAAGTAAAAAGTAACCCCTCTTCCGTCTCAGCTGCCATTACACTTAAATCAAACTTTGCAATTGGACTATGGCTTTCTATCATTTCAATACTTCTACTAGATAACACCGGAAACTCTTGTTTCATATTTTGCAAAATGAACATAGTCTGGAAGATTGGCGAATGACTTGTACTTCGCTCCGGTTGCACAACTTCTACAATTTTTTCAAATGGAATATCTTGATATTCATACGCCTTCAATGCCTTTTGACGAACCTGATACAGTACATCTTGAAATGTCGGTCTACCACTCAAATTAGCTCGATAAACCAGCGTGTTAACGAAGAAACCAATTAGTCCTTCAATTTCTCTATAATTCCGATTCGCAATTGGGCTTCCGACCAGAATATCTTCTTGTCCCGTATAACGAGATAGAAAACTTTGATATGCAGCTAAAAGCGTCATGAAGAGTGTAGCCCCTTCTTTTCGACTAAGTTCATTCAATTTATCATGTAGCGTGCTTGGCAGAACCAGAGTGTATATCGACCCGTGATGAGTTTGTATCGCGGGACGCGGGCGATCCATAGGAAGTTGGAGTACAGGAAGCTCCCCAGACAATTCTTCCCTCCAATATTGGAGTTGTTGATCAAGCACATCCTCCTTTAGCCATCCTTTTTGCCACTGAGCAAAGTCGGCATATTGAACCGGCAATGGTTCAAGTTCCGCTACCTTTCCATCCGTTGCTTTCTCATAAAATGCCATCCATTCTTCAAGTAGGATTCCCATTGACCATCCATCTGAAATGATATGATGTAGAGTACAAAGGAGTATCCATTCTTCCTCTCCCACGTGCAAAATACTTGCCCTGATTAATGGACCCTCTGTTAAATCAAATGGCACTTCTGTTTCTTGTTGAATTAAACGTTTAACTTCTTCTTGATCTTCAGAAGAAAGCATAGTTAAATCCGTTTTCGGAATTGATTGAAAAGCATACGGTTCAATTTGCTGTACGGGTTGACCGTTCACTTCGTGAAAGACCGTCCGCAGTGATTCATGACGTTCTATTAGTTGATTCCATCCCGTTTCCAATGCTTCAAGTAGCCAATTCCCTGTAAGGCGGCATACCATTGGTATATTGTAAAGGGCACTATTAGGTGTAAATTGATCAATGAACCATAAGCGTTGTTGGGCATAAGATAGTGGGATAGCTTCTCCTCGTTTCATTGGTATCAGCGGCGGAATCTCTCGTTTTTTATCTCCTTTACGTAACTGATCTAATCGCTTTGCCAGTGACTCCACCGTTGTATATTCAAATAGTTCACGTACTGGTAATTCAATTTGAAAAATTCCCTGTAAACGTGAAACTACTTGAGTAGCTAGTAGTGAATGACCACCGATTTCAAAAAAGGAATCCTGAACATTAATATTTTTTATTCCTAACACTTGGCTCCAAACGGAAACGATAAGCTCCTCCACTGGTGTTCGTGATGAAGTAATATCTTCACTTATGAACTGTTCTTCTAATTCCAGTAAGGCTTTCCGATTCACCTTACCATTTGGAGTGAGTGGCATACCTTCAATTTTGAAAAAGTATGCCGGAACCATATAATGTGGCAGTTGCTTCTTGAGATATTCACGCCACTCCCCAGTATCGCCTTCACCCACTACATAAGCTATTAACTGCTTATCTCCTGGTCGATCTTCCTTCACCAACACGACTGCCTCTTTTACAGATGAGTGATCATGTAAAGCTGCTTCAATTTCTCCCAATTCAATTCGGAATCCTCTAATTTTAACTTGGTTATCTATTCTTCCAATATATTCTAAGTTACGATCATTCATATATCTCACCAAGTCACCCGTTCGATATAATCGTTCCCCATCCTTAAAGGGATGCGGAATAAAACGTTCAGTAGTTAAATCCGGTCGATTGAAGTAGCCACGTGCTAATCCTACTCCTCCAAGGTAAAGTTCCCCTGCCACACCAATCGGGACGACTTGTTGATATTGATCTAACACATACAACTCTGTATTATCAATCGGACGACCAATCGGAATAAGCATTGGTTCTTTTTCTAAATCACAATCGTAATAAGTCACATCCACAGTTGCTTCAGTAGGACCATACAAGTTAATTAACTTTGTTTGCTGAACATTGTAAAAGATCCCCTTAAACCGGCGAACCTGCTCAGTGTTTAACGCTTCTCCACTAGTAAAAACTTGAATTAAAGACGATACATCCCTTTTCGAATTATATAGTTCCATATAATCTAAGAAAGTAGATAACATCGACGGAACAAAGTGCATGGTGGACACGCGATATCGTTCAATATACTCTTCAATCACCGCAGGATCTTTCTCTCCTCCTGGTGGAAGTAAACAAACACGTGCTCCTACAAATGACCACCAAAATAATTCCCATACAGAAACATCAAATGAAAACGGTGTCTTTTGTAGGATTGTATCCTCCCCGGACAATGGGTATTTTTTCTGCATCCACTGTAGGCGGTTGATAACGGAATGATGTTCAATCATTACCCCCTTTGGATTTCCCGTCGAACCCGAAGTGTATATAATATAGGCTAAGTTATTTGCTGTTACTCCACTTACCGGAGCTAAATTACTCTCTTTAGAAATCATCACTTGATCCCGGTCTAAACAAATTGCTTGAATATCTTTAGGTAACCAGTCCTGTAGTGCCTCTTTTGTTAACAGCACTTGAATTTGTGAATTCTCCAAAATATATCTCAGGCGGTTTTCAGGATAACTTGGGTCCAGTGGGACATAAGCCCCACCTGCCTTCAAAATCCCAAAGAGACCGATAATCATATCAGGAGAACGTTCAATACATATACCAACCAATGATTCAGGTCCGATACCTCGTTTTTGTAGAAAATGTGCCAATTGATTCGATTTTTCATTTAGTTCTTGATACGTTAGCTTTCCACCCTCATAAACTACCGCCACTGCATCAGGTGTCCGTGCAACTTGTTGCTCAAATAGCTCATGAATCATACAATCATGACCATAAACTACGTCCGTATCATTCCATTCTTCTAAGAGTTGTTTTTGCTCAGTATCCGATAACATTGACAGCTTTGTATATGATTCATCTGGATGATACGTGATTTCATTTAGCCAGTTCTCAAAATGTCCTGCCATACGTGCAATGGTACTACTATCAAATAAATCCGTGTTGTATTCAAATGAGACGAATAGACCTTCTTCCACTTCATAGGCAGTTAAGCTCAAATCAAATTTAGCAATAGACATATTACTTTCTACCATTTCAATACTTCTATCAGGCAAATCTAGTCGTTCTTGTTTTATATTCTGTAGCGTAAACATGGTCTGAAATATAGGGGAATGACTCATGCTTCGTTCAGGTTGCACAGCTTCTACCATTTTTTCAAATGGTATATCTTGATATTCGTAAGCTTTTAACGCCTTTTTCTTTGTTTGGTTCAATATCTCCCGAAAAGTAGGGGTGCCACTCAAATCTGATCGATAAACCAATGTATTAACAAAGAAACCAATTAATCCTTCTACTCCCTTATGGTTCCGATTTGCAATCGGGCTACCAACTAGAATATCTTTTTGTCCCGTATAACGAGCGAGAAAGCTCTGGTATGCGGCCATTAAAGTCATAAATAAAGTGGATCCTTCTTGTCGACTTATATCCTTCAATTGACTGAGCAATTTATAAGGAAAAATCACGTGATGCGCAGCCCCAGAGTAAGTCTGCTTAACCGGTCGAGGTCGATCCACTGGCAGTTGTAAGATAGGAAGCTCACCAGACAATTCTTCCTGCCAATACGTAAGCTGACGATTTAGCACATCACCTTGCAACCACTCCTTTTGCCACTTCGCAAAGTCTGCATATTGAATAGATAATGAACTTAATTTAGCAGGATTTCCGCCTGTTTCTTCTTCATAGAAAGCAAGGCATTCATTCATGAATATACCAATGGACCAAGCATCAGAAATAATATGATGCATCGTACACAGTAATAACCATTCATCCTTCTCTAATTGAACAAGCTGATTACGAATTAAAGGACCATTCATTAAATCAAATGGTTCTTGCGCTTCTCTCGCAATTAAACTATCTACCTCTTTTTCTTTTACTTCTAGAGGAAGTTGAGAGTAATCCCTTACAGGTAATGCGCTAGGAAGGAATTCGACAATTTGTTGCACAGGCTGTTCTCCTATTTCTTTAAAAACAGTTCGTAATGATTCATGACGTTCAATGAGTCGATTGAATCCCTTCTCTAATGCTTCAGGTATCCAATTTCCTTTTAGATGCCATACTGTTGGAATATTATATAAAGAACTGTTTGGGTTAAATCTGTCCATAAACCACAAACGTTGTTGTGCATAAGACAACGGGAGTGCTTCTTTATTCTCCTTTTTTTGCATTTGCTTCTGAAGCCATGCTCTCTTCTCAGGAGAAAGTGAACTCAGCTTTGCAAGTAAATCACTTCTCATTTTTTTACCCCTTCCTCAATCAAATTACTCTCGAATATCCCTTGTGCTTCTTCCTCTGATAGCTCCTCTAATTGCTTAAGTAGTTCCAATAATTCTTCATCATTACTCACTTCTGCTTCTTTTTGAACATAGTCTTGAAGACTTACATTCTCCTTACTATCATTCTGCATTTCTTGATTTTTGTTATCGAGCAATTGATCAATCTGTTCTGCCAATTGCTGCACCGTATGAAACATAAATAAATCATGCAATGGTATCTCGATTCCAAAAGCCTCTTTAAGATTGGAAACAGCTTGCGTAGCAAGTAATGAATGTCCACCAATTTCAAAAAACGAATCCTGAATTCCGATGTTTTCCATACCTAAAACTTCATGCCATATCGAAACAATTGTTTTTTCCGTAGACGTACGAGGAGCAATATAACAACTCGCTATCTCCTGCTTCTCTGGTGCTGGTAAAGCCTTCCTATCAATTTTCCCATTAGGAGTGAGTGGAAATGCATTTAATCCAACAAAATAGGATGGAATCATATAATTTGGTAGTTGATCCTTGAGATAATCACGCCACTTTTGAGCATCCCCGTCTCCTACAACATAGGCGATCAAACGTGGATCGCCAGGATAATCTTCCCGCACCATTACAATAGCTTCGTTAACTAATATATGCCTTTGTAATGCCGCTTCAATTTCTCCTAGTTCAATCCGGAACCCACGAATTTTTACTTGATGATCAATTCGTCCAACATACTCCAAATTTCCATCTGGTAAATACCTTACTAGATCTCCAGTCCGGTATACTCGCTCTCCTTCTTTAAACGGATGCGATATAAAAAGATTTTGCGTTAAGTCAGGGCGGTTTAAATATCCACGTGCTAACCCTGATCCACCAATGTATAGCTCACCAACTACACCAATTGGAACCATTTTTTGTTCGGCACTTAGTACATATACTTCTGTATTGAATATTGGTTTACCAATTGGTGGTACCCTATACATGACACCCTTTTCTAATTCCATATACGTGGAATACGTAGTATCTTCGGACGGTCCATATAGGTTGTACACCTTTTCGATTGTACTTCTCTCGTATAAATCTTGAACAAGCGAATATGGCAATGGTTCTCCAGCCAAATTCATCACCTTTACCGAAGAAGGGATTGTTTTTACTCGAACCAGTTCCTTCGCTACCGATGGCACAGTATTAACCAAAGTTACACCTTTGGTAGACAACTTCTCTAGATGTAGAGCATTTTCAGTGACAATCACCTTACCACCCATCGTTAAGGGAACAAATACTTCAAAAACGGATAAATCAAAAGATAGCGAAGTTGAAGCTAACACTCCCGCTAATTCCTTTCGGGAATACGTATGATGCGCCCAATGAATCATTGTTACTGTATTCCTGTGCTCAATCATTACTCCCTTTGGATTTCCAGTGGAACCTGAAGTATAGATAATATAGGCTAAGTTATCGCCCGTCACTTCACTCGTACATACCGTAGTTACTTCTTGTTCTATTTCTGCTCGATTACTATCAATACAAATCACGTTGACGAGTTTAGGTATAACCATTTTTTGTTGTAACTTTTCCTGTGTCACCAGTACCTTTATTTGAGCATCTTCTAAAATGTACTGTAGTCGACTTTCCGGATACACTGGATCAATTGGGACATATGCTCCTCCCGCCTTCATAATTCCTAAGAGACCGACAATCATCTCAGATGAACGTGTGACGCAAATCCCAACTAATGATTCGCATGTTACACCATTTTTTTGTAAATAATGTGCCAACTGATTCGAGCGTTCGTCCAACTCTCGATATGTTAGTTCTTCATCTTCGCACACTACTGCAATTGCTTCTGGTGTTTTTTTCACCTGTTCTTCAAACATTGTATGAATCGTACTTTCTTCCATATCTATAACACGCGATTTATTCCATTCCTCTAGTAGTTGCTTATATTCTACTTTCGATAACATATTCAGTTCTGATAATACACCTTTTGGATGAGAGACAATTTGATTTAACCAATGCTCAAAATGACTTGCCATACGCTCAATGGTTGTATCATTAAACAAATCAGTATTATATTCAAAGGTTAGTGATAATCCTTCTTCCGTCTCAGAAGCAAATAAACTCAAATCAAATTTGGCAACAGAAGCATGGCTTTCCATGAGTTCCATTTGTCTTTCAGATAGCTGAAGAAACTCTTGTTTCGTATTCTGTAAAGTAAACATAGTTTGGAATATT
This sequence comes from Bacillus cereus group sp. MYBK14-1, assembly GCF_051916885.1. Classification (NCBI taxonomy): domain Bacteria; kingdom Bacillati; phylum Bacillota; class Bacilli; order Caryophanales; family Bacillaceae; genus Bacillus; species Bacillus cereus group sp. MYBK14-1. The sequence continues at coordinate 22,346 of NZ_JBQAHM010000005.1, forward strand.
GGTGAATGACTTGTATTCCGTTCAGGTTTTACGGATTCTACCACTTTCTCAAATGGGATGTCCTGATACTCGTATGCTTTTAGCGCTTTTTTTCTTACCTGCGACAAAAGTTCTTGGAACGTCGGATTTTCACTGAAATCAGCTCGATAAACCAACGTATTTGCAAAGAATCCAATTAATCCCTCAATCTCTTTCACATTTCGATTAGCGATTGGGCTTCCAACTATAATGTCGTCCTGTCCTGTATAACGAGAAAGGAAGCTTTGATACGCTGCCATCAATGTCATAAATAAAGTGCATCCTTCTTGCAGACTTAAATCTTTGAGCTTTTCCTGTAGGGAATTCGCCACTATTAAGGACTGACTTGCACCACGATGGGTTTGAACTGCAGGTCGAGGACGATCCATCGGTAATTGTAAAACCGGTAGTTCCCCAGATAATTCTTCCTTCCAATATTGAAGGTGCTGATTCAAATTTTCTTCTTTTTGCCATTCCTTCTGCCACATGACAAAATCTGCATATTGGATAGATAACTCCTTCAATTCCGCCGGTTTGCCGCTTAATGCTCCTTCATAAAAAGCCATCCATTCTTCAAGTAAGATTCCCATTGACCATCCATCTGAAATAATATGATGCATCGTACAAATGAGAATCCATTCTTCCCTGTCCACTTTCAATATTCGTGTTCGAATCAGAGGATCTTGTCCAAAATGAAATGGTTCCTCAGCTTCGTTTTGAATGAGCCGTTTCATTTCTCTTTCCCTATCTTCCAAAGAGAGATCTGTTAGATTCGTTTGAGGAATATGTCTGAATACATGAGATTGAACTTGTTGAAAAGGTTCACCCTCTTGTTCTAGAATTATCGTCCTTAATGATTCATGACGCTCCAACAATTGATTCCATCCGGCCTCCAATGCTTCAATTGACCATTCACCTGTTAAGCGACACGCTGCATGAATATTGTACATAGCACTATTTGGCATTAATTGATCAATAAACCATAGACGTTTCTGCGCATAGGAAAGTGGGATAATTTCTTCTCGTTTCATAGGTACAAGGGGAGCAACCTCTCGTTTTTTATCTTCTTTTCGTAACTGATCCACCCGTTTCGCCAATGCTTCCACTGTATCGTGCTTGAAAAGTTCACGTAATGGAATTTTAATTTGGAACAGTTCTTGCAATCGAGAGACAATTTGAGTAGCAAGTAGTGAGTGCCCACCACGTTCAAAGAAGGAATCCTGAATACTAATATTTTCTATCCCTAACACTTGACCCCAAACCGAGGCAATAAGCTCTTCCGATGGCGTCCGAGGTAGCACATTTAAATCTTCAATAACTTGCTCATCAGGTGCTGGCAAGGCCTTTCGGTCAATTTTCCCATTTGGAGTAAGCGGGAAGTGTTCTAACTCTATAAAGTGCGCTGGAATCATATGAGTCGGTAATTGTTTTTGTAAATACTCTCTCCACTCCTCGGTATTTCCATCGCTTATTACATATGCAACCAATCGTTGATCACCTGGACGATCTTCTCTAACTAATACGACAGCCTCTTTAATAAACGAACATTTTTCTAAAGTCGCTTCAATTTCTCCTAATTCAATCCTAAAACCACGCATTTTGACTTGGTGGTCCATTCTACCTATAAATTCTAAATTTCCATCAGTTAGATATCTTACTGAATCTCCTGTTCGATATAGTCGTTCCCCAAATCGATATGGATGCGAAACGAATTTTTCAGCAGTAAGATTCGGACGATTTAAGTATCCACGTGCCAAACCAGCACCACCAATATATAACTCACCCTCAATTCCTATTGATTGCAAGCGTTGATTTTGGTCTAATACATATAATTGCGTGTTCTGTATTGGCTGCCCAATAGAAACAAATTCTTGATTAGGCTGAATATCAAATGCATTCACATAAATAGTGGCTTCAGTTGGTCCATAAAAGTTGGTTAATTTCACTTGTCCACTATAATTCCATTTCTGTTGAAATCGTCTAACTAACCCTGAACTTAGTTCTTCTCCACCAGAAAATACATGGCGTACGGACGAACAATTCATGTTCATTTCAATATGATTGAAGTGATCTAAGAAAACAGATAACATCGAAGGTACAAATTGAACTATAGTAACCTGATGTTGTTTAATCACTTCAGCTATAATAGAAGGATCTTTTTCTCCACCTGGAGGTAGGAAAGATACACTTGCACCAACGTGAATGCCCCAAAACAATTCCCAAACAGAGACATCAAATGAGAATGGCGTTTTCTGCAAGACCACATCCTTTTCAGAGAGCGGATGTTTATGTTGCATCCATTCTAGATAATTAATTACTGAATGATGCTCAATCATTACTCCCTTTGGATTCCCTGTAGATCCTGAAGTATACATAACATACGCTAAATTTTCTCCTGTTACACTACTTATACATGGGGTTGTTTCTTCTTTTTCAATTGCAGTGTAATCTTTATTCATACAAATCGTTTCAATATTTTCAGATACAAACAAATTTTTAGAATTCTCTTCCGTCACTAGTACTTCGATTCCAGCATCCTCTAATATATATCGAAGTCGACTCTCTGGATAAGTAGGGTCAAGTGGAACATACGCTGCTCCTGATTTTAGAATACCTAATAACGCTATCATCATTTGTAATGAACGTTCCATATATACCCCAACTAGAGACTCTGGGCCTACACCATGCTTTTGTAAATAATGAGCTAGCTGATTTGCACGCTTCTCCAACTCTTTATAGGTAATTTGTTCATTTTCGTAACTAGCCGCGATTGCTTCCGGTGTTTTTTTAACTTGCTCCTCAAACATCGTATGAATCATGCCTTCAGCCGAATAATTAACTTGAGTATGATTCCATTCCTCTAGTAACCGCATCTGTTCTTCTTCTGTTAAATGAGTAATTTCAAATAGTTTTGAATCTAGGCTCTTCGTCATCTGAATTAATATTTGCAATAAGTGATTCTGAATCCGATTTATTGTTTCTTCATTAAAATAGCTTCGATCATACATCAACTTTAAAGTAATTTTCTTACCGGGCATTACAATGAGTGTTAAAGGATAATTTGTTTGTTCCGTGCTTGTAACATCTAGTAATCTTAAATCATCATTTCTCTCACCTTGAATTGGATAATTTTCAAATACATACAAGGTATGAAATAAGGAGCTATTTCGCGGAACCTCACTCCAGCCTTGAATATCTATCAACGAATTATACTCATACTGTCTTCGTTCCATTTCTTTCATTTGTATTTTACGAAGCCAATCTACTACTGATGTATTATCCGTTAATCGAATTCTGGTAGGTAATGTGTTAATAAATAGCCCCACCATATTCTCTGCTCCTATTAAATCAGTAGGACGTCCAGCGCTAGTTACGCCAAATACGACGTCACTGTCACCGCTATACCTACTCATCAAATAAGCCCATGCACCTTGTACTAACGTATTCAACGTTAATCGACTATTTCGTACCCACTCTTGTAAATTCTCAGTAAGTTCCTCAGATACTTGATAAGCAAACTCCCCATAACCCTTCTCTTGTCCTTGATCCTTTCTTTCCATTGCTAATGGAGTAGGTGCATAGAACCCTTTTAATTCTTCTTTCCAAAATTCCTCTGCTTGACTTTGATCTTGTTTATTTATCCATTGGATATATTTTTTATAAGGAAGAGATTTAGGAAGATTCAACAATTCTCCCTTTATCATCTTGAGATAAACTTCCATCACTTCACTAAAGACCAATGACACACTCCATCCATCTAGCAAAATATGATGATGTGTCCAAATAATTCTCGTTTCCCCTTCTGCTTCTTTAATCGCAGTGACTCTCATCAATGGTGCTTCATCCAATAAAAACCCTTTGCTACGATCTGCAGTCAAAAACTGGTGTAATTTCTTCTCCTTCTCCTCATGCGAATGGGTACTCCAATCCTCTTGATGAATAGTAAAAGGAAGACGTTCGTAAACTGCTTGTAGAGGTTTTTCTACTTCCTCCCAAACAAATACTGAGCGCAGAACCTCATGTCGTTGAATAACATATTCCCAAGCTTTTTCAAAAGTAGCAACATCCAATTGCCCCCCGAGCAAGAAACCTACTTGTACAATATAGGAAAAAGAATATTCATCATCTTGATCGTATAAAGTATGAAACAGTATTCCTTTTTGCAAAGGTGATAAACCATATATATCAATAACGTCTCCCATTTTTACACCCTCTTCTTTGTTAATTTAAGTAATACTTTGCTCAAGCTTTCTTCCGTAAGATCCTCTGCATCAGCAAAATCTGATACCGTAAAAGCAGACTCTGTTGTTGGTTTATTTATAAGTTGACGAAGATGCCTTAACATACCATCTGCTATCACTTGAATTTTTAATTTAGAAAACTGTTCCCTACTATACAGCCAAATAAAATGTAACTTTTCATCCTTCAACATTCCGATAACATCAATTAGATGAGATGGTTTGGAATCTGGAGCATGATCTAAAAATGTAAATCCTGTCTCTTGCATAAACAAAGAGTCCCTTGAAAACACCTGATCAAATTGGCCCAAATAGTTAAAGCTTATTGAAGGCTTTTGCTGATAAAACGGAAGTAATCCTTTATTCAAGTAACGTAAAATACCATAGTCTACTCCGCGATTTGGGATTCGACGCAATTGTTCTTTGACTGCCTTTAACCCTTCAATAGGTGTCTGAGTTCCTTGAAAATTGAGATGAACGGGATAAATACTCGTGAACCAGCCCACTGTCCTTGATAAATCAATACCTTCAATCATCTCTTCCCTTCCGTGTCCTTCTAGATGAATAGAAACGGTTTGCTGATTTGTACAATCGACGATAGCTTGTCCTAATGCCGTTAATAGTACCTCATCAATCCTTGTCTTATGAGTGACTAGAACTTCGTGTAACAATGCTTGTGTTTCTTCTATTCCTAAAGTCCTCGTCACTTGATCAATCGATTCTTCTGTCGTTTCTTGTATTGGATAGTCCATTGGAATTTTCATCGTTTCTTTTTCTACTTGTTGATTCCAATAATCCTTTACTTCTTTTGAAATACCCGAATCACTGTATGTCTGAAGTCGTTCAGACCATTCTTTAAAAGATGTACTTTTCGCAGGTAAGCGAATTTCTTGACCTTGTTTCATCTGGTTATATACCACCTGTAAATCTTCCAATAGAATCCTCCATGACACTCCATCTACTACTAAATGATGTATCACCCAGAATATTCGATCATTTTCAGTCAAGTTATCTTCAAAGTACACTACTTTCATTAACGGACCAGTAATTAAATTGAAACTAGCTTGATGAATATTCATCTCTTCTTGTATTATTTTATTCCACTCTTTTTCATTAACTTGATTCCGTTTTACAACATGGAGTACTGACAGCTCATCAGTCCCTTCATTTCTCTGCCTCCACGTTCCGTTTGGTAATTGTTCGTACCGGAAACGTAAAGCATCATGATGTTTCAGTAAATTTAATATCGCTCCCTCTAGTAATTTCACATCCAATCTTTCTTTTACTCTTAAAAGCATTGATTGATTCCAATGCTCTGTATGTGGATGTTCTTGCTCGAAGAACCAGCACTGAATTGGAGTAAGAGGCACATCACCTATCACAATTCCCTGCTCCGCTTGTACTCCCTGCGTTTCTATAGCCACTTGTGCCAGCTCAGCGATAGTTGGGCATTCAAACATTTGCTTTGGAGTAAGTTTTAACCCCACTTGACTTGCTTGAGATATGATTTGAATACTGAGAATCGAGTCGCCACCAATTTCAAAGAAATTATCATAGATTCCCACCTTTTTAACACCTAATACTCGCTTCCAAATGGTAGTCAGTATCTGTTCGTTACTATTCCGAGGGCCAACCCATTCACTATTAATCTGCTTTTCCTCTGGCATAGGTAAGGCCTCACGATCAACTTTACCGTTAGCTGTAAGTGGAATAGCTTCCATCGCCACAAATCCCGAAGGAACCATATAACTTGGTAGTTTCGCTTTAAGATACTCTCTCCACGCATCTACATTTCCATCTCCTACAACATATGCTACTAATCGTTTATCGCCTGGCTGATCTTCTCTTACAATTACAACTGCCTCTTTTACATATGCATATGTATTTAAAGTAGACTCAATTTCCCCAATCTCAATTCGGAAACCACGTATTTTAACCTGATGATCAATTCTTCCACGATAATCTAGATTCCCATCTGGCAAATACCTCGCTAAGTCTCCTGTCCGGTATAATCTTGCTTTCAGATCACTACTAAATGGATGAGATATAAAACGCTCTGCTGTTAATTCAGGTCTATTTAAATACCCACGTGCCAATCCTGCTCCACCAATATAAAGTTCACCATCAACACCTATAGGAACAGGTTGTTGATAAGCGTCTAGTATATACACTTCTAAATCGGGAATCCGCTTTCCAATATTACTTCTTGAAGCATGCTGCACATCATCTAAAGTAATTGGATAATATGTAACATGAACTGTAGTTTCTGTAATTCCATACATATTAATTAACTGTGGTTTTTTCTCCCCATACCTTTTAAACCACGGTAACAAGCTAATAGGTTCTAACGCTTCTCCGCCAAATATTACGTAACGCAGCTGCAAATTTTTATTCTTATCTTCCTGTTCACACACTCGTATTAATTGTCTAAATGCGGAAGGTGTCTGATTTAGAACTGTGACTTCTTCCTCCACCAATAATTGATAAAAATCCTTAGGTGATCGACTAATCCAGTACGGAACAACAACTAATTTTCCACCATATAATAATGCTCCCCAAATTTCCCATACTGAGAAATCAAATGCATACGAATGAAAAAGCGTCCAAGTATCTTTTTCATTAAACTGATACCAACAATCCGTCGATTTAAATAACCGAATGACATTGTGATGCTCTATCATAACGCCCTTTGGATTTCCCGTTGAACCCGAAGTATAGATTACATATGCCAGATTTTTGGGACCGACATTAGAAACCGGCAAAGTCTTACTTTCTTTCCCAATCTCATCTTGATCACAATCCAGGCAAATCGACTCAACATTTTCTGGTAACCATTTCAATTCTTTTAAACTTTCTTGCGTTACGAATAACTGAATGCTAGCATCTTCTAAAATATATTGAAGTCGCTGCTCTGGATATGTTGGATCCAGTGGAACATAAGCCCCACCAGCCTTCAAAACCCCTAAAATACCTACAATCATTTCGAGGGAACGTTCAAAGCATATTCCAACTAAAGTATCAGGTCCTACTCTCTTTTTCTGCAAATAATGAGCTAACTGGTTTGCACGTTCATTAAGCTCCTTATAAGTAATTTTTTCTTTTTCATACGTAACTGCAATAGTATTTGGATAAATCATCGCTTGCCGTTCGAACATTTCATGAATAGTTACTTGAGGTGGGACATCCAGTTTAGGATTGTTGAACTCAACTAAACTTATTCTTTTATCTTCCTCAGAAATGATTTCTATTTCAGCCACCTTCTGCTTTGGGTTTTCAAAAGTATTTTCCAGTATCACTAACATAACGTTAAAGAATCGTTCTATCTCTTCCTTAGAAAATAGCTCCTCACGATAATCAATATGTACATGTATAGAGTCTATATCAATTAGATTTTCAATATGCACTGCAAAATCTTGTACCTCTTCACGGTTTGGAATCCATAGTGAGTCACCACTTTCATCACGATCCCTATAATCAATCGTAGTTCCGAAAAGTCTCACATTACTGTTATTCTCTTTATTAATCTGCTTTAATAACAAATCAAATGGATATTTCTGGTGTCTTAATGATTTACTTTGTTTTCTGGACACCCTACTAATAAATGAAAGTACTTCTTCTTCTGGATCAATATCCATTCTTAAAGGAACTGTACTCACCATCATTCCAATCAATTTTCGTTCCATTTTAGTCATACGGTTGCCGTAAGCCATTCCTAAACCAATATCAAGCGATGAGGTCCACCGATACATGGACAACGAGAAAGCAGCAACAAAAAGGGTGTATAAACTAATTTTGTAATCTTCAGAAAACCTCTCTATCTTTCTCTTCAAATGCTCCGTTAATATAAACGTCTCGCGTGATGCTTTGGTACTAACTTGGTACGTATTATAAGGCTTCAATCCAGTCACAGATGGCAGTGTTTTAAATTCCTCTAACCAAAATTTTTGATCTTTTTGAAAGCGACTACTATTCAAGTATGTTTGTTCATTAGTCAGAAATTGAACATATGAATTTTTAATTTCGCCTTCCTCATTCTCGTTATGCATGTCATAATAATATTTTGCAATCTGCTCAGTAAATATTTGAATTGATAAACCATCCATAATAATATGATGAACATTTCCAAAGACTGCACATTCATTATCGTTTAATTTTATTAAAGCGAAATAGTATAAATTCGAATTAAATAATGTAAACGTTTCTTTTGTTTTCTGCTCAATCCATTCCTCAAGCAAATTTGTATTCTCCACATTACTGAAATCAAAAAACTCAAATTCTTGTTCTTCATGTTTAATAAAATATTGTTTCGGTTCCTGATGCCCATTTTCTTTTAACCTAATGCACAGACCGTCATTTTCACTGATAATGCGATTCACAACTTGGTTTAATTTTGAATAATTCATTTTCCGATGAAGTTTAAATAAAAATCTTAAATTACATATTCCTTTATCAGAATGAATAACTTCTGTATACCATATTCTTCGCTGCGGATGGCTTAATGGATAACATTCCTCATTGGTCATAAAAATCTTCCCTTCAAAAATTATTTGCTCTTATAGGTTCGTGTTTATGTTTACCCCATAAATATTTCTGCAGTGAAACTCCAATTACTCCAATAATAACAAGCCCAATCCCTCCATAAACATAGAGTTGAGTTACTCCAAACAAATGCACTAATGGGCCACTCATAGCAGGAGAAATAATTAAAACTGCGTTTGTTAAACTGCTTTGAATACCAAATACTCTTCCTACTTGATCTTGATCGGATTCTATTTGTAATATGACTTGATTAGATACAAGCATCAGCCCACTTCCAATACCAGCGATAAAACTAATTAAATAGGCTAAAACGAAGACCGTACCGGGCGTTATCAAACCAATCCCCCCAAAACCAATTCCCATTAAAACCATACCTCCACATACTACCCAGCCATATTGAAACTGTTTTAATTTCTGAGTTAGTAATGCACCAAGTATTCCGCCAAGACCAATAATAGAAATGATATATCCCATTTTACTTTTATCATGTGGGAATAAGCTCTTAAATAAAGTTGGGAATTGTGAGTCTACTAATTGTAATACTGCCATGGCTATTGTAACGAAAATCATGGTTGATAATATTATCCGATTAGATAACACATAACCCCACCCTTGTACCCAAGCGGTCCAAGTACTTTGTTTTTGCTGTTCAACAAATTCTTTCGATATAGTTTCTTTAAATTTTATTGTGGGTATGAGAACTAAGGTAGCTAATAAACAACTTATAGCTCTTATAATGAGGCAGAACTCTGGTTGAAACCAGCTCAACAACATGCCCCCTATAAGTGGGCCTACTATCTTGGTACCCTGCTCTACTATTCCGTTGATACTTACTGCTTTAGTAAGCAAGTCCGGAGATACAATCTGTCTTGTTAGTGTTTGCTGTGCAGGATAATAGAAAACAATAAAAATGGAACGAATCATTAATGCCACTAAGAGCCAGTGGATATCTTGTACAAATAAAAGAGCAATTGTTATTAGACCAACCATTAGATTACAGAACATCATAATTGGAATTTTTCTAAAACGATCTGCAATAACACCTGCCCATGAGCCAAAAATAATTCCAGGAAGTGCATATGCAACAGGAATCAATCCAATCATAGTAGGATCTACTTCCCATTCAAACCCAACTATAGTCATAATCGCTAACATATCAATAAAAACACCAAGCATAAGCAATGAATAGGCAGAGAAAACTTGTAAATAAACCCTATTTCCTAATAGGCCTTTTGAATCAGTAGTTTTCATAAAAGCAAGCTCCTTAGGTTACTAATATAAACGCTTTTGCGTATAAGGTACCTCTTTATTAAACCTAATTAATCATTATTGACATCTCACCTAGAATTTAACTTCGTCAAAACTCAAACTGGTCTTATTTTTCATATATTTAAAATAGTCAGACAAACGAAAGCGTACCTATTTCTTCATTTTTATATCAACTGTTACAAAATATATCTTTACCTTACACTAATAACAGCTAAACGTTGCCTTAATATAACCCTTTACAGTCGTTTACACATTCAATTCACATCCTTTTTAAAGTTGGCTTTTTTCTATCTCAAATACTATCACAAAAATATTTCACCTACTATATTCATAAAGTTGAAATATTTGAATCAGAAAATTCGGATAAAAAACCAAATCCACAAATCATAACAAACTATTATTTATTTATATTTTCATTTTATAGATAGCTTTAACCATAAGGGTATCAAGAATTAAGTTTTTTAATTTTATTAACATAATAGTTTAAAGAGACCGTAAATCCTACTAAACAAAAAAAAATATACAATAAAGTATATTTTTTTCTTATCCTACATATTTTCTATGCAAATTAATTCCAATAACTAAAGTTGATAATAAAAATATAATATTACCAATCACTAATGTACTCATAACAAGAATTGAATAATATAGTATTAATACTTCTGCACCTACTACCTATTTTATTTATTGGATATTTATACTTCAAAAAAATTACACATCATTCACAATTAGGATACATACCCAAAATATGATTTGAACGTTTTATTATATTTTAAGATAATATAAAATCAGTTTTTCTATAAGAGAACTTAATTTTTATGTAGTACGAAATTGTTAGTAATACAGTATATACTAATTTAGTTATAAAAACATTTAAAGACCACCTATTTCCATAAGTGATCTTTCTTTGTGATTCTGTATTTGTGCACTACTGTAGAAATATATCGTAGAAACGCTTTGTTTGCTAAATGTTCAATTCTTCCATTTACTAAAAAACATAGCTTCATACACTTAATATCATATTCGTTACATTGCAAACTATTATTTTGTCTTCTGTACAGGCAAACTACTAAAAATTAATTCAGCAACTTTTACATATCCTTTTGAGTTTGGATGAATTAAATCCTTAGACCAAAGCGTATTGTCATTAACTAAATGATGATTCCAAAAATCAACATGATGAAGCTTATACTCTCTGCTCAGTGAATGTATAACTTCATTTGCCTCTAATAATTGTTCTTTTATTACTTGTTTTTTTTCAGAAGCAAAAGGAAGCCTAACTGTAAAATCTGGAAGGTTTGCTATAATAATATCAGCCCCTGCTTTACTTAATGTATCTATCATAAAATCCATATCGTTCTTATATGCATCATGATTCCAACGTCCTTTTAAAACATCGTTTGCCCCTGCAATGAGACTAACCAAATCTGGATTAAAAGTTAACGCCTTTTCCAATTGCTGCGAGCGAATTTCTTTAGTTACTAACCCACGCTTTGCAAAATTGGCATATTCTATATCGTTTTCACACAGTTGAACAAAATGATCTACCCAGCTTTTTAATGCAATTCCCTCAACTTGATCCCCTATCCCCTCTGTAAAACTATCACCAATTGCTACAAATCGCTTCTACATATGTATTCCCCCTTTATTATTAACCATATCTATACTATACAATAGCTCACACCGTAATTGTTATTTCTAAGTGGTTTTCGATTTCAATTATATTCCGCTTTACTATATTGACATTTAGAATCTAAAATTGACCGATTCCTAAGTATACTTAGGAATCGGTCATATTCATATATTTACTAAAGAAATAAAATCTCCCTAGGAATTATACTTTTCCCCAAAAATTTGTTGTTCTTTGTTTCGCCCAGTTGATACATTTCTTTTCGATTAAATGATATGAAACTATAGAAAAAAGTAGTGTCATTGCAATGCACAAAGTAAGAAGAAAAAAGATAGGTATCTTTGTATACAAAAGTTTAAATAGTACCATCATGATTGGAAAATGACATAAATAGATACTGTATGAAATTTCTCCTAAATATACAAATACACTCTTATTTAAAAATACTTTTACTTTTAGGTTACTCATAGCCATTATAATAAATATACTAACCCCCATTACGACACCCCAATCTTTTAATAAGAAAGTTGTATCATTACGGGAAAAACCATAAATTAAAATGGAATATAAATATAGAATAACCCCTAATGCAATAAGAAATCCTTTTTTAATTTTTTTCATATTCCTATATGAGTAGATAAGTTTTTCCTGATACTTAAAAAGTAACATTCCAACCATAAACATAGATGTAAAATGCAGTGTATCAGCATAACCATTATAAAATCCTTCAGCTTTCCCAATATGCAACATATTAAGAACAACACTAATTAAAGAAAAGCTCAAAGCAAATAGTATCGTTTTCTTCCAATTCAGTTTATAAAAAAGAAGGAATAACAAAGGAAACACAATAGATATACGCATTTCTTGAGCCAATGACCAAATAACTGGATTATAATTTTCCGTAAAAAAGTTATTAAGAAGCACAAAGTGGTTTAAAATATCTAATTTTGTTATAGACCCTTGCCACCTATCATAGAACCAATCCCGTAGTCCTACCACTTCATACGACGAAAATAAAATAAATAAAACAAAGGTAACGATTATCCAAAAATAATAAGGAATATAGATTCTTACAAATCTCTTAATTAAATATCCCCAATAATTTGTTTTTGAATGATAAAGTGCCATAGATAACACAAAACCACTTAGTACATAAAAAACGATAACAGCTTCCCCACCCGCCCATAAAAACCTAAGCGGGGAAAATTTAATAGAATTAGGCAACGATGGTAGCATTAAACAAAAATGTCCAAATACCACAGTAAGTGCCGCTAACCCTCGTATGGAATCTAATTCTTTTATTCTCTTACTCATAAAATGTTCTCCTTGTAAATTGTAAATTTTGCTGTTCATAAAGGCCACTATAAGAATGTAGTGGGAGAATTGTACATATTCTTTCTTTAAATTCCTAATATAAGCAGTACAAAGTTAATTTGACCTCCATTTCTTTATATACATAATTTAAAACAAAATATTTAATACAAAGAAAAGATTTTATTAAATTTTTATAAAGTGAAACATTTAGTTGTATCCTATAAAATTAGCTTTTTACTATATCAATCGCACTATCCCACATACCACTAAAAAAAGATCCTGTTTTACGTATAAAACGTGTAAGCCAATTTGCTTGTTCCACATCAGATTTTGTTACAAGGTCTATTTGTAATGAATTACCCGATAAGAACCCAGGATCTGTATTATCTTTAGGCGAGATAATCATTTTACTAATTGTTGCACCTTTTTTAATAGGCGCTTCTTGTTCCGTATTCAATACTTTAAATTCTTTTTTATAAATGTCTTTGTTGCCCTTCGGCATTGGAAGCGAAACAGCTTGCTTCATTTGAACTACTACATCTTTTTCTTTTGCATTTGCTACTCGAACTGTTTCATGCCCTTTTACTACTGAATCTTTTCCATAGACATTCTTCACTTCAAAATTCGCAAATCCATAATCGTATAATTTCTTTGTTTCATCAAAACGTGCCGTATGAGATTTTGCTTTTATCACTACAGAAATTAGTCGCATACCATTTCTTTCTACTGTACCAGTGAAACAATCTCCCGCTTCTGGAGTCGTTCCTGTTTTCAAACCATCTACACCTTCATATTGCTTAATTAAGCCTTTTAACATCCAATTAAAGTTCGCCATATCAATTGGATATTTACCACCTTCTTGGAATGTTTTTTTAGGAATTTTTGCTGTATTTAATATTTGGGGGAAATCTTGAATAAGACGTTGTGCTAAAATTGCACAATCCCTTGCAGACATTTTATTTTTCTCGTCTAGAGTTGTCCCTTCTAGATGATATCCTTTTAAATCTTGATTTGTTAAGCCAGTAGAGTTTACAAACTTATAATCTTTCATACCAAACTCTTTTGACTTATCGTTCATCATTTTTACAAAATTGACCTCTTTACCAGCAATCTGTTCAACTAAAGCAATTGTTGCACCATTTGCAGAGTAAATTGCCATTGCCTCATATAACTCTTTTACCGTATAAGAGCCACCATTTTCTAATGGAACATTTGATAGTGAACGATCTTGCGAAATCTTATGTGCATATTCAGAGATTTTAACTTTTTGATCCCATTTAAGTTTTCCTTTATCCACCGCTTCATGAACTAAGTATTCGCTCATCATTTTTGTCATACTAGCAATTGCCAATGATTCATCTGCATTTTTTTCATATAAAATTTTCCCGGAATTTGCTTCTATTAAAATTGTTGATCCTGCTTCAACGTCTATAGCAGAAACTGTTTCCGCTGCTGCTTTTCCAAATGTAACGAACATGCTACAAAATAGTGTAAGCACTGTTACTATTGCAATAAATCTCTTACAAAACATACCTTTCACTTCTGTTACCTCCAATTTCTTTGTACTCAAAAAAAGGGTTATTCTAACATAATCCCGCAAAAAAATAGACAGTGTTCTCAAATTATATATACATATAAAACGTTAGAATCGCTTTCATATAGACCATCTCATCCGACACTTTTAGGCGCCCTGATACTTTGTATTCCCACACATATCCTTATTTTTAATCCCCTTATATTTTTCAAAATGATTCGCACTTTCATATTTTTTAGGATTACAATTAATAGACAATCTAGATGCTACATTTGTTCCATATTTACAAAAAATAAAGTGAAACTTTAATCAGTGGGAGTCTTACTGCCCGTTAATGCTTTATTAGCTATCAAGGATTTTAATTATTCAATTCAGCTATTTGCTAGACCTATATTAGAGATGAATTTTATTTAGTCTAAACTATTAGTTTTTTGTAATAAAAAAACTACACCCTATACTGGATGTAGTTTTTCTAACTGATTTATTTATTTTTCACTTCATTTTTATAAAAAGCAAATAATGGTTCGATGGATGGACTAGATAACAGCGGAATTGCCTTCTCAATCAATTTCCTATCCCAATCAAACCAACGCATTTCCATTAACATATTTATCTCTATATCAGTGAATCGTTTCTTTATTTCCTTAGCAGGATTTCCACCAACTATTGTATACGGCGGAACATCTTTACTTACGACAGATCCTGCAGCAACAATTGCCCCTTCACCAATAGTAACGCCAGGCATTATTATAGCATTCATTCCAATCCAAGCATCACTTTGAATGACTGTATCGCCCTTTGGTTCATATGATTGTTTGATTTGCTCAGCGAATGGATATACTGTAATCCATTCTGAGTGATGATTATGATTACCACCCATTAAAATGACTACCCCACTTGCAATGCAAACATAATTCCCAATAATGAGTTTATCAAGATGCCATCCCATCTGTTCAATTGGATTGAAAAGTGCTTGAGACTTAGCATCTCCCCACAAATACCTTACACAGCCATCTTCAAAATTTTGATGGCTATAATAGCCTGAATAATAGGAGTACTCTCCTACTTCAATGAGTGGATTTGTTACTATATCTTTTATATACTTTGTTTCTGACCAATGATTAAATAATGGATACTTCATAACTTTATTCCTCGCTTCTAAGTATTATATATTTTGCTATTTACTTAGAAGCTTACTACGACTGCTACATTTTTTAGCTTTCTCAAACGACGAATCATTATCTTCAAGCCTTTCTTTTATACTATAAAAAAGCATAACGCAATATATTACACTAGTCAAATTGTGTAATTTTGAACACATCTTAAACAGCGTAATACTGCAATAAGAACATGAAAACACTCTAACTTTGATCCAAATAATATATTGATTACATTTAGTTTATATTTTGTAAAAAAATTTTAATTGCCATGACAAAGCAAACAATAACCACTATTGGTCGTATTAATGACGTCCCTTTTGTAAGCACCATCTTCGCTCCAATATACGATCCTATAATTTGACCAAGCATCATAATCAACCCAATTGTCCAATCGATTTGGCCAAAAATAATAAAATATAACAAAGCAGCGAAATTACTTGTAAAATTCAAGATTTTAGCATTTGCAGTTGCTCTCGTAGCACTATATCCACATAAAAGAATGAACGCTAAAGCAATTAAACTACCTGTTCCTGGGCCGAAGAAACCATCATAAAATCCAAGGAATGGAGCCACTGTTAACGCAAACAACAACATACTTATTTTTCTCGGTCGATCTTCGTTTGCTATATTTGGAGATAATAGAAAATAAAGACCAATAATAATAAGTAAAAAAGGTAATATCATGATTAAATATTCTGCTCGTATCTGTAAAACAAGCCATCCACCGAAAACGGATCCCAAAAAGGTCATTAAGATGGACAAACGCATTTCTTTAAGATTAATTTCTTTCTTCTTAATAAAAAACACTGTTGCCATGAGAGTTCCGCTACTCCCTTGTAGTTTATTAGTTGCTATCGCTACAGAAGGAGACATACCTACTAATAACATTATCGGGATAGTTATCATACCACCGCCCCCAGCAATCGTATCTATCCATCCTGCTAATACAGCTACTAAAAATAGTAGTATAAGTAATTCAATAGTAAAATCCATACAAAGAATATGGGGAGGCTTGAGCTATTATAACCCAAACCTCCCCATCGTCCCTCCTCTCTTTAAACTAGTTAATTAAATCTGTAAAGTAACTTTCTTTTTGATCACGTAATCGACTGGAAACGTATTGTCTGCAAACAATTCTTCTTCCATATTTATTGTTTCCAATCGGGATTTTATATTCTTCCTCAGATAACCTTTCCCTACCATGAGTTACATTTGTTTGTTTACCATAGTATGAATTTGGTATAAGTAATAAATCTTCAGATGTAAGTGGAACCTTATAAGTAGGCGTTGTTCGTAAGAGTTCTAAAAACATGTCAAATTTCAATTTTTCTTCTTCACTTTCTCCCACATAAATTAATCTATTTTCCGCTCCATTCAAACAAGTTGCAATAATATCACCATTATCATCTAAAAATATGATTTGGTTTATTTCTCCTACAAATCCCGATATTTCACCATCAGCCATTCCTGCGATATGAGCAATAGGCATTTTACTTACCGCCAATATGTCATCTTTACTGAAGTGATTTTCTTCAAGATGCTTTTGCAGTAATTTTGGCGTTCCAATATGAGTTTGAGTTTTTAAATTTAACACTCCTTTTAATAAAAGAGCATCAACTCTAGTAAATTTTCCACAAGTAATTTCAGACACTATTCGTTCCACGGATTTATTAAGTCTATTTGATACAATTTCTAAATTCGTATTGAATGTTTTCAATCTTGCTTCAATATCTGATTGGTCTTTCATATCTGTATACACTGTGGCATCGTTATGTTGATAAAAGTTCCCGCCACCGGTGCTTGCACCGACATTTCGCAAAACTTCATCGTTGTTTAAAGGTGAAATAAGATGAAATCTATTTTTCCCTGCATGTTCGGATGGGTGAATTAAAGCATCATAATTAAAAAGTGTGGCAAAAAGCCATGTGACCCATTCTGCATAAAAATATTTTTTCATTCTATCGTGTTCGTCTTCGCCATAATTAAAACCTCTGCGATTTTCCCCAGGTAATAGTGTTTCCATAGGATCACATGGAGTATTTTTAATAAGAGTAGGTGGTACGTTTCCGCCACAATTCGCTATTTTTATTATATGTAGTAGGTTTTTCATATCTGAATTCGGATTTTTCTTTGAATAGTCAATCAAACAATTAAGCCACTCTTTTGAAAAATATGCTGCTATTTCTTGATCACAAGTATAAGGATTATGAGTTTTCAATTCATTTTCTATCAGATTCTTCATTTTATCCTTCAATACATTAGGAATGCTAATTTCTTCAATTTCTGTAATCTGCAGTATTCCTTTATTCATTATAAAACCTCCGTTGTTTTATTTTTTATACCCTATCTTCTATTAAACAAACTATCCATTTCTTTTTTGCTCCTTCGCTTTTCGTCAGAGCTATTAGAACTACCGATTTACAAATAAAAAACGTGGATTATAAGAGATTTCTTCTTAGGTACATTTCCCCGACGAACCTCTATTGAATTGGTAAATTTAATTTAAAAATCTCTTTCATTTTCTAAAGTTTTCCTAATTTCGAAATCAGAATTTTCAATACAACTATGTTAACATTAAAAATATAACACGAAACCAAAAAATGTAAATGAATAGTTTTTTTATAAAAAATAGTCAGACTATTTATGAAGTAATTCGTATTCCATTGAACGAACTACGGCCCCTCAATTTTATTGATAACAATAAAAAAACCCCTAAATTGATAGAGGAATTTTTTTCAAGTATATTCTATTTTAAAGTTCTTACTTACCTTTTACCCCGCTATTTGCCGGGCAGTAAGACCCCTACCTTAAAATACAGCGGAAGCAAAGAAGTTAGGTGGGGGTTCGGGCTGCCCATAAAAGCAAGATTGGTGAGGGCTGATAATCAGTGGGGATGAACAAAACTCCCCCTGATTAAAGTTTCACTTTATTTTAAAAGATATTGCTGTAACTTCTTTATTAACAGTTCCATCCCGTTTGGACTTACAATAATCTTCCCATTCGCTAACGAAATATTGCTGTCTGAAATATCCCCTGTAAGTGCACAAGCTCTTGGAGATTGATATTTTCGTAAAATAATCTGGTCCTCTTCTATAAACATTTCAAGAGAATCTTTTTCTACAATTCCTAAACTCCGTCTTATTTCCATTGGAATAACAATACGCCCCATGCTATCTGCTTTACGAGTAATTCCTCTTGATTTCATAAAATGCCACCCTTTATATTTATCTAATATTACGGTATTTATTTTAGCAATAAACAACAATTAGGAATAGTTCGTATTACAGTACTTTTTTTAGAAAAAAATAACAATTAGGAATAGTTTATGTTAGAATTCTTTCTTGTTTATTCTTGATTTTTAATATATTTTTCCTTGATCATTTTTATATATTGTTTTCTTTCAGTTAGTTCAAATATAAATAATGCTTTTTTTATGTCTGTTAAACCAACTTCATTAGAGTGCTGAACTTTCAATAAAATTGCACCTTTTTCAAAAAATAATTCACCTAATAAGTATAAAGTATTCATATTTATCGCTAATTTTATACCTATTTCACTATACTTTATTGCTTCTTCATATTGATTTGCAAGGTGTAAACATTTTGTTAACGTATGAATGAGTCTTAATTTGATTTCTTTTTCTCTAGGAAATTCTATCTTATTAAAATTAATTAAACTTTGTTTTAATATATTTATACTTTTCTCATACTCTTCATTTTCTGCATGTATTATAGCAATTGAATTCATTATGCTTATTTCTTTTTCTGATAAAAAGTTACTACTACTTAAGGTTTGTTTTAGTGCTCTATTTAAAATGTCAAAGGCATTACTTGTTGCTCCATTTACATAATATATAGCAATCGCTTCATGCCATAATAGAAATTGTTTATCTTCTTTTGATTGAAAATTATTCTCATCTTTCTCTTTTTTTACTATTTCGTAAAGCTCATTATATTGTTTTTGTTTCACACAATCTCTCATTACACATTTTACATTTTCAATATATTTTATTTTTTTATTTTTGGTTAGTGCGAATATATAATTTGGATCAATACCAAGTCTTTCAGATAATTGATACAACAATATGCTAGATGGATAAATAATACCTTTTTCTATCTTACTAATTTGACTTTGTGAACATATTCCATGACATAATTCAGATTGTGACATGTTTTTTTTCTTTCTAAGTTCTTTAATAATAATACCAAGATTGTAGAATTCCATCTTTCCTCCCTCAAATGTAACACTTTATGAGTATAAGAATATTTCCCAACTTTTAATGTAATGTAAAATTAATATAGTTACAATTACTAATTATATGGATTTATAGTTTCTTTTACAAACTTGTATTACAATACGAGAAATTATTAAAAAATGGTTCACTAATAATTAATGGGAGTTTTATCCCCCCACTGATTATTAGTCCACTCCAGGCAGGCTTTTACAGGGAGTTAGACTTCTTTGCCACATCTAAATTTTGAGGTGGGAATCTTACTATCCGCAAATAGCCTGATTAAAATAAATATGATTTTTCACCTTTTTTTCTTTTAATAGTTTCTTTTGATTTTTATATAAATAATTTCGAAGGAGCGTATTTTATGAAAAGAATGTTGACCGAAAGAGAGTTAGAAGTAGCTATTTATGTAGCAAAAGGATATACAGATGCAGAAATTTCCAAAAAAATATATGTTACCCCTCGAAGAATTTCAACGATAATTAATCATATTAAAGAAAAATGGCATATTAATTCTAGAGTGGAATTAGGTATTTTAGTTTATCATTATGGTTTTATAGATGCACCCTTATTTTCAAATAAAAAAATTCAGCTATGTAAAAAGGTTGTACAATAGATAGCGGAATATAACGAGTTTAAATTGCAAATAAAAATAGAAGAGCAGACAAATTTTTATTATTTGGTTTACTCCATCAGTTTTTAAATTTCATACATTAATATAAAAAGGTTAGAGAATTAACTTCTCTAACCTTTTTATATACACTATTAGGTTTCAAACAGTAAAGATGCCCTAATGCTACCATTGATCCTGTTCCCTATTCAACCTTATATAAACACAAAAAAGAATCAGACATTACACTATTCAAAACCAGTTACAATTCTCTCTTTCATTTTCTGTAATACTTCACTGCTCAATACTTTTTGACCAGCAGGAAGTTTTAATATGGCAGCGGCACCTTTACTAAGGTATATTTCTTGATCATTATTTTGATTTACTACCAATATTCCTTGCCCTTCAAATTCGAAATAACTAATATCTTTTGTTTCATTTGTATTATTTTTTATTGCTTTATATAATCCATATAAATCTTTACTTCTATTTTCTCCGCCCGTTCGAATCGGTTCAGTATCAATCGCAACAATCAGTCCTTCTGGCTGCTCACCCTTCATAATAAACCACAGCTTTTCATTTGTTGGTAATAGTAAATGCTTAAATTCAGAGCTATTTAAAATTTGCTGTGCTGGAATTGTTGCATAGATTGGTAACGAAAATGGAGATGTTGTTATTTTTTCAAAACTTAAATTTTCAGAAGAACTTCCCTTACTATATTGATAATCTTTTAATGCGATCGATTGTACTGATTCACTTTTATTTTTTGATGCATAACTAATTTTACTAGCGAAAATAATAACGGTCATTAAGCACATGCACGGTATCACAAGCTTAAGTAGTTTTCCCATTTATGAACCCCCGCTTTTAATATTATTAGTTTGCATGGATATTATAAACAGTTTCACTCCACCAAAAATTATTATTGTTATGGAACGTACTGAAATTATGATTATAATGATCACCATACCAAGGGTCCATGTACGTTATATAATCTGTTCCATTTGTCCCTTTATAAAATCCATCAAGTACTAGAAAGTGTCCGATGTTAGCTCCATTTTGCCACATAATGAGTGCAATCATCGGCTGATTACTATTAATTTGACTTTTGAACCAATCATATGATTTTGCTCCAGAACTTATAGCTGAGCTAACACCATATCCTGATAATCCATATTGTATTTCACGTGAAGTTGCAGGATTATTATATGATCCACCCTTAACATACCTAACGTACTGATCTTGTGAAGGAGTTTTCCCAAAATAATTTAAAACTGAAACCGAAGTGCCTGCCCAACACCAATTTGATCTTTCTTGTAATATGTTAGGTACAGATAATTTACGATCTATTGATGTATTTGGAGGATTTCCATTAATATACGCTGACGTTACATATACTTTTTTTCCATCTTTAAAATAATAAAACCAACGATTATCTAAATTTCCTGTCCAGTAATCTTTAACCGCTTCACCATACTCCCATCCTTTAAAAGATACTGTTGTATTTCCGGGAATCACATCTACAATATTTGCATTCAAACTTTTTGCCTCTCTAACATTAACATTCAATGGAGCTGTTGTTCCTGTAAATTCAACTTCCTCTGCTATTATTTTCTGAACACCAATAAAACTAAATGTGAAGAACAATAAAAACATACAAACAATAAAATGCTTTCTTCCCTTCATTTCTCCACCCCTTCATCAGTACTAAAAAACATCAACAATTCATCCTTATTAATTGTTCAAGCTTAATATTACATACTAACGAAAAATGACTTCTCATAAAGTGAAACTTTGATCAGTAGTGGTTTTATTCATCCCCCACTGATTGTTAGTTAAACCAATCGGGCTGCTCGGCAAATAGCGGGATAAATTCCAATACAAAAAAGGAGCCTATAAATTTTTATAGGCTCCTTTTTATTTCGTCGTTATTACTTAGCTAATTCTTTTGTACCCTTCATTACATCAATGAAGAATCCCCAGTTATTCACTACAGAAGAGATACTGATATGTTCATCTGGAGTGTGGACGTTAAAAATGTCTGGTCCGAATGAAATTGCATCTAATTCAGGCATTTTTTGAACGAATGCGCTACACTCAATCCCCGCATGCACAGCGAAGATTTCAATTTCTTTATTGTATTTTTCTTGATGCACTTTTTCAAATAAATTACGAATTTGTGAGTTTGGATTGTATGGCCATTCTGGATACTCTGACTCTATTTCAAATGTAGCACCAACTAATTCAGCAATATATTTGATTTCTTCTGCAACATGTTGTTTTAAACTACTTACAGAACTTCGCACTTCGTTACGTAATTTAATTTCATCTTGCAACGTTTCAATAACGCCTAAATTTGTTGAGCTTTCTACAAGACCTTTAATATCCATGCTCATACTTTGAATGCCATTTGGAATTAAGAATAATGATGAAATAAGCTGCTTTTGTGTCTCTTGAGCAAATACTTTTTCAACTGTTTCATCCAATTTTGTCAGTGTAACATGAACATCTGGATCAACAGCACGCATTTCTTCTTGTAATACACGTGTCCATGATTCTAGTTTTTCTTCTACTTGTCCTACATCTTCTGTACGAATTAAAATTGTAGCTACACTTTCACGCGGAATTGCATTCGTTTTTAATCCGCCGTGAACTTCACTTATGTTAAACTCCGTATGTGCTGATAAATCACGTAATACTCGTCCTAATACTTTGTTCGCATTACCGCGTTGTTTATCAATTTCCATACCAGAATGTCCGCCTTTTAGACCACCAACATATAGACGGTATGCATCCATATTCGCTGGCGTTTCATCCCAAATTACGGGAATTGTTTCAACAGCTTTCGCACCACCTGCACTACTTACAAGTAATTTATGATCTTCTTCAGAATCAATATTTATAAATATCTTTCCTTCAAAATGATTTGGATCAATAGCAAAAGCCCCGCCCATTGTCGTTTCTTCTTCAGTAGTGATAACGACTTCAAGTGCTGGATGCGTAATTTCTTTTGAATCTAATAAAGCTAATGCATACGCAACTGCAATACCATTATCAGCACCTAAAGTTGTTTGATTTGCATATAACATGTCCCCAATGATTCGTAATTCAATTGGATCTTTTTCAAAATCATGTACTGTTGCTTGATTTTTTTCGCAAACCATATCCATATGACCTTGAATAATAATAGCTGGTACATTTTCATAACCAGTTGTTGCTTCTTTTTTAATAATGACATTTAATGCTTCATCTTGAATGACTTCTAAGTTACGCTCTTTTGCAAAGCCCACTAAATAATCACTAATTTCCTTTTCATTACCTGATCCTCTAGGAATCTTTGAAATTTCTGCAAAATGATAAAATACAGGGTGCTTTGTTAATTGTTCTAAGGTAGAATACATTTTTCAAGCTCCTCTCCAAATGACAAAATAATATGTAAGTCTCATATCATTATACCATGATTCATTATTTTACCTTTGTTTTAACTTTTATTGTTCATTTTATGTACAACAATCTTACAATATTGTAAGGGCGTTGTAATCTATATCGATTTTTCTCATTTAATAATAATCGTATACTTTTTAAAGAAACACATTAAAGGAGATAAAGAAAATGAAAAAGTTTTTAGCAATTATTACACTATGTTTATTATTTTTTAGTTTTACTATTGGCTGTGAGAGAGCGTCACTAAATAGAATTGGTAAAGATGTATATTACATGCAGATAAAAGGTGAAGGAACTATCGAAAAAGTAGATGGTAGAAACTTACGAAACTATACGCTGCCCGCATATGATGAAGATGGTGTCAAAAAACAAATTACATTTAGAAGTACAAAAAAAGAAAACGACCATAAATTAAATAAATACGCGTTTTTACGCCTTTATGTAGATCAAGATGATAATAGCAAAAATGAAATATCATCAATTGAAGTAAAGTCCTATGAAGAGATTCAGAAAGCAGATTTACCTGAAAAAGTAAAAGATAAGTTTACTATTAAATAAAAAAACAAAAGAAAATGCTCTATGCATTTTCTTTTGTTCTTTTCACCTGTATATATTTTGAACTACTATTATTCATTAGTTTCTCTAACCGATTTATATTCTCCGTTAATGCACCTTTCACAAGAGAGAAATCTGTATTGGATTCTTCTTTTTTTTCTTTAAAAAACGAAGACTTTTGCACATTGACTTCAGCCATCTCTTCTCCCCCTTTTCAAAAAGATACAACCTTTTATTTATATTATATAGCAAATGTAGAAAGAGTGTACACTTATGATTTTCTTTTTAATTCTTCTTCTAATTCTTCTACTTGCTGCAACGTATCCCCTTTTATTAAAGAGAAATCTGTTGTATCTTCGTTACCTTCTTTAAAAAAATCATTGTCATAATCTTTTACCACTACAATCACCTCTACATGCTAGTGTAGGAATGATTGTCCAATTTTATTCAACTTTGTCGGATTTTGTTTTTAATTTATGTATAGAAGAAAAGGACAGAAAAAGATTCTGTCCTTATTTACTAAAATAACTATGATGTATTGTTAAATTATATACATTTTCAAAATCCCGATCTTGCAGGTTATTTTTCTTTCCATCAATAACAATGAAAACGTCACTTACTATTTTTGCTGGTATAATCCCGACATTTTCTACTTGCACCGCTTTCTGCTCATTCAATTGCTCGATATGTTCTAACGGAACGATAATACTAAATTGCGAGCGAATACCACGAAAGTTTGTATTTAATTCCTTCGCGGCTTCAAAAACAACAATTTTCGCGCCAATCTTTTCCCCATATGAATCTAAAAATGCATTTAAGCTCTTTGTATATTCCTCTTCCGTATGCCATTCCATCGTACCGAATACTGCTGGATTAACATTTTGAATAATTGTCGTGTATATTTCCCCTCTCGCTTTAGATGCAATTAATGATCGTTTTATTGATTGAACTGTCTTGCCAATATCGCTAAATTTCGCACCCCATATTTCTGAAATATTAGGCGTTAAAATGAACGCAATATCAACAAAAATAACCATTGCAGTAAACATTAAAAGATTTTTCCAGAGGGTTAAATCAATTCCTTTTATCATGAAATACACGGTGACAGATATGATAAACAAACCATACCAAGTCTTTCTAATACGTTGCTTTTTCTCCTCGTACAACTCCTCATTTTTCCAATAAAAGAAAACAAGGACTACAAAGACAATCGCTAAAACAAATAAGCCAATTCGAATGTTAGAGATCATTAATCACATCACCCTCCATTCAAAAACTACTCACGATATCATTACATGCGCAAGCTGCTCTCTTTATGACAAAAGACGTGGACAAGCTTCTAAAATTAGCTACATCGCATATATATTAGAAAGTACCACGTCTTTTATCCTGTTATTTGTGGGAAATAAGACCCCTACTGATTAAAATTTCACTTTACCATGAGTCTATATTGTATATGTAGACAAGCATTCATTTCAAATTTTCGTATTAAAAAGAAATATGTTTCGGAATTTCCCCTTCAGGTACTTCTCCATCCATACTTAAATAATAATGACGAATCGGACGTAAGTTTTCGTCTAATTCATAAACAAGCGGAATGCTAGTGGGAATATTTAATGAAACTACACCATCACTTGAAAGGTTGTCTAAATATTTTACTAGCGAGCGAATTGTGTTACCGTGTGATGAAATAATTACTTTATTACCACTTTTTAATGTCGGCGCAATTTCTGAATGCCAATAAGCAAGTACTCTCTTCTCCGTATCCTCTAAACATTCAGTTAATGGAAATTCACCTTTTTTGAGTGTTTTATATCTTGGATCGGTCGCTTCATATCGAGGATCGTCTTCAGTAAGAGCCGGTGGTCTTACATCAACACTTCTTCTCCAAATATGAACTTGCTCCTCACCATATTTTTGTGCAGTTTCATCTTTATTCAGCCCTTGCAATGCACCATAATGTCTTTCATTTAGCTTCCAAGATTTATGTATTGGAACCCAAGTAAGATCCATCTCATGAAGTACAATCCATAACGTCCGAATTGCGCGTTTTAATACTGATGTATAAGCCACATCAAAAGTATATCCGTTTTTCTTTAATATTGCTCCTGCTTCTCTCGCTTCACTTAATCCATTCTCTGATAGATCAACATCTGTCCATCCCGTAAAGCGATTTTCAAGATTCCATAAGCTTTGTCCGTGACGAATAAGTACAAGTTTTATCATTATAATTCCCCTTTCGGAAATGTGAATTTTATTGTTCCATTGCGTACACGTATAAAGTATCTAGTAATGTATCTTTTTATCCATTCACTCTATGACCAAATCATAGTTGCCAAATGTATGGATAAAATTTGTTCTTTTTCAAACGATAAAAACAGAAGTTTTTTCATTATTTTTGATCGACTGGTATTTCACGTTTGGATATCCAAGCATCAAAACCTGATCGGCTATTTGCCATTTCATTCATAACTTGGTGCCAATTGTCCTCACATGATTCACCAAATTTTGAAAAAATAGCACCCATTTGTTGTCTTTGTACATCACTCAGTTTTTTCTCTAAATCTGTACCTTTTTCTGTTAAAGACAACTGTTTCACACGTCGATCATGCATAGCTTCATTACTCTCAATTAAGCCCTTTTCCACAAGTTGACGTAGCGGTCCGTGGAGAGCTTGTTTACTTATTTCTAATAGTGATAATAACTCATTTACACTTATCCCTGGAAAACGTGCGATAAAAAATAAAATTCGATGATGTACTCGTTGAATGCCATATTCTTTTATAATTTCATCTGGCTTTTCAGTAAATGTTTTATATGCAAAATAAAATAATGCTAATGCCTCATTCATCTGTTCTTCTTTATGTTGTGTCATCTACTTTCCCCCTGTATGTAAATTATACCACAATCTAGTAATGAATATTTTAATCAACGCATTAGAACTTATTTAGTCTATTGAAACATTCATTGCATAATTAGGAGATGATTCATTTGAAAAAACAATATACTGTAAGTACATATTTATTGGATAGACTACATGAATTAGGAATTGAACATATATTTGGGGTTCCTGGTGATTATAATCTTGCCTTTTTAGATGATGTGGTAGCACATGAAAATTTAAAGTGGATTGGCAATTGTAACGAATTAAATGCTGCATATGCAGCAGATGGGTACGCTCGCATAAAAGGAATCGCTGCTCTTATTACTACTTTCGGAGTTGGAGAATTAAGCGCTATTAACGGTATTGCTGGCTCATATGCGGAAAACGTGCCAGTTATAAAAATCACGGGTACGCCACCAACAAAAGTAATGGAAAATGGAGCAATCGTTCATCATACGTTAGGCGATGGAAAGTTCGATCACTTTTCCAATATGTATCGAGAAATCACTGTGGCACAAACAAATGTAACACCTGAGCATGCTGCTGAGGAAATTGACCGTGTTTTACGCGCATGTTGGAATGAAAAACGCCCGGTTCATATTAATTTGCCGATTGATGTATATAATAAACCAATTAATAAACCTACAGAACCAATTTTATATAAACCGATTTTAAGTAATAAAGAAGCGTTGGATAAAATGCTACTACATGCCACTTCAATAATAAATAACGCCAAAAAACCTGTAATTTTAGCTGATTTTGAAGTAGATCGATTTCACGCTAAAGAAAATTTACATCAATTTGTAGAAAAAACTGGGTTTCCCATCGCGACGTTAAGTATGGGAAAAGGAATATTCCCAGAAAAACACCCTCAATTTATAGGGATTTATACTGGTGATGTAAGTTCTCCGTACTTGAGAAAAAGAATTGATGAATCTGATTGTATTATTAGTATTGGTGTGAAGTTAACTGATACTATTACAGGCGGCTTCACACAAGGTTTTACAAAAGAACAAGTTATAGAAATCCATCCCTACACTGTGAAAATTATAGATAAAAAATACGGTCCAGTTGTAATGCAGGATGTTTTACAACATTTAAGTGATTCAATTGAGCATCGTAATAAAGATACCCTTGACGTTAAGCCATTTATTTTAGAATCCTCACCTTTTACTGAAGAGTTCATTCCAAAAGCACAACTGGTCACACAAAAACGTTTTTGGCAGCAAATGTACCATTTCTTACAAGAAAACGACGTATTAATTGTAGAGCAAGGAACACCTTTCTTTGGTAGTGCTGCTATCCCTCTACCTAATAACACTGCATATGTAGGACAACCGTTATGGGGATCTATCGGATATACACTGCCCGCTCTACTTGGTACACAGCTCGCCAATTTATCACGGCGCAACATTTTAATTATTGGTGATGGTTCTTTCCAAGTAACTGCCCAAGAGTTATCAACTATATTACGTCAAAATTTAAAACCAATTATATTTTTAATCAATAACAACGGATACACTGTTGAACGTGCCATTCACGGCCAAAACCAACCTTATAATGATATACAAATGTGGGATTACAATAAACTATCAATGGTATTTGGGGCAGAAGAAAAAAGTCTAACATTTAAAGTAGAAAATGAATCAGAATTAGCAGAAGTCTTAACAAATATAACTTTTAATAAGAATCAACTTATCTTTATTGAAGTTATAATGAGCCAAAGCGATCAACCTGAATTGTTAGCTAAACTCGGGAAAAGATTTGGTCAGCAAAATTCTTAATATAAAAGCATAACCTAATTATACAATTGGTAGTGTAAAACTTGTTTTGAGAATAGTTTCGACAATCAAAATACATAAGGAAAAGGATGGAAAGCACCATCCTTTTCTATTTTAAGAGCGTTTTTCGACTAACGCCCCGTGCGACAAGCAAAAATTCTTAATCCATCTTTAACTTTATAGCTTTTGTCGCAATAAATGTTTTAATATGCTTATCTAATATCCTTGTTCCACCAAAATCATCCTCATAAAAACCTGTTATAGCAAAACCAGCTTCAATTTGGCCTTGGATTTGGTCTTCTAAAGTATGCGCATATTCTATTGTTTGATTTGAATCGATGTAATCTTGAACTTCATCCTCTGGTAAATAATCCAATGTTGATGAAGGAATTGAATGTTTAACATCAAGAATACCTTTTTGTTCTTGGTTATCATCAAAAATCCATAGTAACGGATTTGTAAATCCAGCAATAAGAATACCCTTATTCTTTAAAACCCTAGAAACTTCATCCCATACAAGATGAACATCTTTTACAAACAAATTAGAAACAGGATTTATAACAATATCAAAATATTCATCCTCAAAATCACCAAGGTCTGACATATCTCCTTGTACTGTTTTCAAAGTCAAACCATCCCGTTTTGCTACCTTTTCATCTTGTTCCAATTGCTTCTTAGATATATCAGTAACTGTTACATCTGCTCCAGCAGCAGCTAGAACAGGTGCTTGTTGTCCGCCACCTGATGCTAAGCAAAGTATCTTTAATCCATCTAATGACTTTGGAAACCACTTTCTAGGAACTGATTTTTCCGTAGTGACTGTAATCTCCCATTCACCTGATTTGCTTTTCTCAATAACCTCGCTACTTACAGGCTGCGTGTATCTAGAACCTTCTTCAACCTTCTTATCCCATGCATTACTGTTTTGTTGTGTAGTATCCATTGCGATTAGTCCTCCTAACGATCTAGTTGCATTCAATGTGTAAGCTTAATGCTTTCCTTTTTCTATTAACCTGCCTAATAGTTCATACATAGTTGTCTATATTTACATTAACAGATAAATGCAAAAATTACTAAAAAAATTCTAAAAAGACAAAAAATTACACATCTATTCCATTCATTTAAACTAATCATAGAATTGTTAACTTTTAAACAACTCACTTCCACATAAAAAAAAGCATTCCAAACCTGTTGACAGTTGGAACGCTTTTTTATGTTATTTAATTTTTCAAGCTTTTAACTAAATCGATTAAACAAATAAGTTACGCTTTTTCTTTTTTATTCAGCAAGAGTTAACTGCCAAGATACACCATACTTATCATTTAACCAGCCAAACTTTTTACTAAACGGATAAGAACCTAAAGGCATAAGAATTGCTCCATCCTGCGCTAGTTTATGAAAGACCGTATCAATTTCTTCTTCTGTCTCACAAGTTACATAAAGAGACATAGCTGGAGTGAATGTAAAATTATGATTTACATAACTATCAATACACATAAACTCTTGGCCATTTAACGTAAAAGTTGCATGAATTACAGTTCCCTCTTTACCAGGTCCATTTTCATCGTAGCGAGAAATACTTACAATTTCCGATTGATCAAATAGCGACGTATAAAAATTCATTGCTTCCTCAGCTTTGCCTTCAAACATTAAAAACGTAGTAATTTTTTGATTTGTGTTACTCATATGGAGACAGCCCCTTGTTATATATTTATGTAAAACATAAGTCGGCCAAAAACCGAACGTATATTCCTATAAGTGTATTGTCTATAAAAACGATGAGTTTGTCAATTATCTACTTTATTATTTCTTCTTAAATAATGCTGTCCAAAGAAATGATTCTCCAAACATTTCTTTCGGTTGTTTCATTTGTTTCATCCTTCTAATCTCAATTACCTCAAATTCTTTAAATATCTCTCTTAACTTTTCTTCCGAGTATGCAAGACCACCTTGTAGACTCCATCCTCTATATACATCCCAATCTGTTATTTCCGATCCATTTCGCTCATCTAAATCGCCTGCCGCAAAACATGTTAATCCGAAATAACCACCCGATTTTAATGAGTTTTTAATTAAATCCACATAATTTATTCTTCTATGCGGTGGAATGTGATGCAAACAGCCCGAATCGTATACAAAATCAAATTCGTTTTGAACCTCTAAATTAAAAATTGAATCACAAATAAAATGAATTGCTACCCCTTTTGCCAATGCCCTTTCTTTAGCCCAATTAATGCCTTCTACAGATAAATCCACTGCTGTTACATCAAATCCTTGAGTCGCTAAATAAATGGCATTTCTACCTGGACCACATCCAAGTTCTAATACCTTCCCTTTTGAAACTCTCTCTTTTTGTATATACGAAACTAGATTCTCATCTGGAACATTTTCAAAAAACGGAACATCCTTTTCTCTATTCTCATAAAAATCATTCCAAAATGATTCTGCAGGTCTTAATAATGAATCAAGCATTTTTAAAATGTCTTCTTGTGTGTGTAACGTTTCAGTTTTCATTAATACCCCTCCATAAATTAATAGTCAGAAAATTATTATATATCTTTTCGAACTTTCAAACAAAGAAAAAACTCCTATATTCAATAGGAGTTTTTGTCTTTAAAATCCGAGTACAGCTAACCATTTTAACAATTTCTCTTCTCGCGCTTTTAAATCATCATTCCTAAACTTGCCTAGTTGTATTTCACTAACAACTTCTCCGTCCTCCATAAAAAGAACTCTTTCTGTTTTCTCTGCTACCTATACAACATGAGTCACTTAAGAAGGTTACTTTGCTGAAAAATAAAGCCGATTTCGTTAAGGGATATTTTTGCTAACGCCTCTTCTTTCATACATGTTATTTCATACAATCATACTTTTCTAATAAAATAACGCTTTTGTTCACTTTTTTGATACATTTACGAAACATTCATGTGTTACCTTCATTAAGTTCTTTTCTTTTTATAATGTCGTGTGAGATATACCAACAGAGGAAGCCCTAGATCCCCTAATCCTAGGGCTTTTTTATAAGAATTTTATACATTTTATTATTTCCACTAACTCTTTAAATTGTATATACATAATATAAAATTTTCATGTTGTTATATTTTTTGATGGCCTCTTATCTTTCCTTAAAAGGCTTTTTTTCAAATAACGCTTTTATTTAATTTATATTTAAAAAGTTCCTTTTCATAAAGACTTCCCTTATATGCTATACTCATTATTAAATAATTGTATAAGGAATGTTAAAAATGGATGATAGATCGTCAAGACAATGGAAATTGCGACAAAAGTTAAGAGCACTGAAAACCAAAAACAACAATGACACAAACCCTTTGTTTAGTGAATGCCTTGAATCCCTAGGAAACGAAACTCTCATTTTCTCCCAAGAAAAAAGCCAGCAGATTGCTATTATTTTAATGAATTCATTTCCTATAACTGTCTCGGGAAGAATAGATTGGGAACAGATAGATAACCAATTCATAGCTTCGAACAAAGAACAACTAATTTCCCTTATTAGAGCAAACCAACTAGATTTTGACGAACAGATTTTTATAATATGGGATAACTATGAAATCCCTGTAGTAAGTACAAATCTTGATAAAGTATTCCAATCATTAGTTGACGTTGATGCAGTCAGTTTTTATTACTGGATATTAGACAAAGAATATAGATTCGTAATTGAAATAAATGATAAAGAATTGATTAGGATTGGGTTTCGCTAATACTCTAAGCATATGAAGCTAGTTCCCTTCATTTCTTAATATTTTCTTCGTCACCACCGCTATTATTATCATTATGAAACTTATAGCTAATATAGGTAAATAAATTTTCGTACTGAATCCTTCAAACATAAAACCATATACGACTTGCCCAATTGGTGCCATACATTGAGATACCGCTGTTATAATTGCCATTACTTTTCCTAGATTTTCATTTGGTGTTTTCTTTTGGACTACAGTAATCACATAGATGGATACAATTGTCATAATCATTGCGATTAGAAGAGAAGAAAGTATAAAGAGGATAAATGGTGGATAGTATCCTAAATTAAGAGTAAACGGTGTAACTGATAGTGCCACTGGTATAACTAATAAAGCTATGATAAGCATCCAATTATATAATGTTTTCATCTGTAACTTTTTAGCAAAGAAACCGATTGACAATGCCCCTAATATGGTTGCAAAATCAATTAATCCCATTCCAATTCCATACATCGTATCGCTACTCTGCATAGTTACTCGTAATATAATAGGTCCTCCAACAACAAATAACGGTGTAAAAATTAAGTTTAGTAAAGCTGCAAGTAACATAGCCTTCAAAATAAAAGGTTGCTTTAAAACATAAAGAAAACCTTCTTTCATATCTTTTATAATTGTCGGTATGATATGGCTTTCTTGCGCTCTTTTTATAAAAGGTATTGTAATAAACATTTCTAAAATTGCAGATAAAAAGAAAGCAAGACAACTTATTATGACGAGCATTTTCAAACCAATTATGCCATATAATATTCCTCCTAGTACAGGTGCAACTATATTAGATAATGCTTGCACACCATTTATGATACCGTTTGCTTGTTCTAACTTTTTCTCTGGAACTAATTGCGGAATACTTGCCATAACAACTGGTGCGTACATTGCACTAACGACTGCTAGTAAAAACATAATTGTTCCAATCAATAAAATAGATACCGATTCAGTTAATAACAAAACTATAAAGCTTAATACAATAGCAGCGTTTATAAAATCCAAAATGACCATTACATTACGGCGGTTGAAACGATCTGCTATCGCTCCGCCAAGAGGAGCTAACAAAAACGGGATACTCGTTACGGCATATAACCCTGCAAATATATCGGCACGTCCTGTTATATCTAGCACATATAAAGACAGTGCAAAACGTAATAGTGTTGAACCTAAAATAGTAATAATTTGACCACTTACCATTAAGTGAAAATCTTTCAAGGAAGATTGAATACTTGCTGGCATCCTCATCACATCCTTCATTTAGTTAGACCGACTGCCGGTCGATAATACTCAAACAGAAAAAAGCTATTTCTGTTTCATTAAAACCTCGATCATATAATCAAAGGACCCTTCTTTCGCTCCAACAGATACTTCCATCATTTTAATATAAGCCTTAGCTCTTCTCATCATTTCTTCCGGTTTCCACTGAAATAAACCATCATCAAATATGACTTGTGCTGAAGAGAGTAATAATTCAATTGTTTCTTGTGGGTATGGAGTATAAAATATGCCTTCTTCTATTCCTTGCTCTAAAACTTCCGTTAATACAGGAGATAAATGTATAATGGATTGCACTAAACTTTTCTGATGCATTTCTGCATTATTTGGTTGATGGAATTGTTCAATCATTTTTTCTTTGACATCTCCTGATTTTGGTGATTGTTCCATTAAAATTTTAAATAACTTATCTAAAACGTGGATATCGGGATTGGAGACAATCCTTTTCGCCTTAGTGACATCCTCTTTAATAATCCTCATAATGATTTCATCCATTACTTCCTCCTTCGACTTAAAATAATGATAAAACGTCCCCTTTGCTATACCAATTTCTTTTAAAATATCATTCACGGTTGTTTTCGTATAACCTTTCGTAAGAAACAAACGCTCAGCTGTTTCTAAAATTTCCTTTCTACGCTCCTCATACTCCTTTACAATTCGCATTCAAGTTCTCCTTCCCACCAGACCGACTGTCGGTCTATTAAAATTATATGTTTAGTTTGCAAAAAGTTTCCTATTATCGTACATATACAACACCATACTTTCTATTTCCTTTATAAATTTTTATTTTTTAACGTCCGCTCAATTTGTTTAAAACGTATCTCATGTTTCTTATTGTCACCTTTCATTTTAGGAAAAGAACGATGCCTTCGTTCGATCTATGTACTTATCAATGGAGTATTTTGTTGAGTTCCAATATGTAATATTGCATATTTTGTACTTTTAATTTTTGCACATGCGATAATTTATTTATAAAAATATAATTATTAATAAGGGTGATTTATATGAGCAAGTTCCGAAAGAAAATGATTAAATATTTGCAAACATTTTGGGGATGCTTAGCATTTGGTGTATTAATGTTTGCTATCTTCTTAATTACGGATTTAACAGATGCATCTTTAAATACATTAGGCTGGAGAGACTGGCTAGGTTCTGTAGCAGGCGCAACCATTTTATCTGTTGGAATATTTACTTTAAATAAATTGAATTTAAAATAAATATTCGGTCAATACTGTATGTAGGCTGTATGCCAACATTCATTTAAAGTAGTCTTCTCTGTATCTCCTTGTATTGAGCAGTTAGCTTTTGCTAGCTGCTCTTTTATTTTGTTCCGGTTCTTGCCTCTTAAAGAACTCTTTATCTACTTTTCCCCAATAAGTACACATATCTATTCCCCTTTGCTACAAAATGAAATTTTTATTTTGTTTTACGCGTCGCTTCTTCAATCAGC
Organism: Bacillus cereus group sp. MYBK14-1; assembly: GCF_051916885.1. Lineage (NCBI taxonomy): Bacteria > Bacillati > Bacillota > Bacilli > Caryophanales > Bacillaceae > Bacillus > Bacillus cereus group sp. MYBK14-1. Next base: position 58,024 of record NZ_JBQAHM010000005.1, read on the forward strand.
CAAGATACAATATTAAAATCATTAGCTTCACCCTTTAAAGATGTTCCGTTCCAAAAGCATTCTTTCATCACTTCAAGTAATTTTTCAACAGCTTCAATTCATCTCATATTCATTTTCCCTTTCTCCCAAATAACTATTTTGTTTTATTAATTAACTGATTAATAAAACAAACACCTTTATTAAACATTCCATGTTTCTTCACCCCTTGAATATTTTTCAAATAAAAATACATACTACTTTCAAGCTGCCGTGTCCATGGCTAATACCTCTTTCTTTTGATGTATATTTTTTAAGAAATCGAAAATAATACCAACAAGCTGTTTGAACTAGCAGCTTCACTCTTCTCGCAATGGGGATGCAAATTATCACAATTAGCTAACTCATTGAACTCACTGGCAGACAACCAAAATCGTTGTCTGCTTTTTGTATGAGATTTTTCGTTTTACATATACTACTTTTGAACCTGCAGACCAATACGAGCCATTTTGGTACTTGGGATTTCCCTTCCGGGGATAAGTATTTTTTACTTATCCCTTTTTTGTATAGACACGTATATTTAGGGTAAAACTAATTACAAGCAGATTTTCTGTTTATGCGTAGTTCTAAACAAGATTACTTTTTCTCCTATTAAAGGACGGCAGGTACGACTGCTAGTCCTTTTTTCTTATTTCGCATATTATCACTACATTACCTTCATCGTCGTCGTAAGCAATTTCCCCATAAGGATGGCAGTGGTGCTTCTCGAGTTCCTCATCGATAAAAACTAACAAATTAGTTTTCCAGTTTCCAACGATCGTACACCAATACGAGTTTAATCCTTCATAAACTTCTCTTGTTCTATTTCGATAATTGCGGAATGTATAATGAAAATACTCGCTCGCTTCAATACCTTTTCTTTTAACCAAAGTGTTCTGCTGAATGACAGTAATACCCTTGCTCTACTGGTTTTGAACTATAAAATTCCCTTTATAAATTTCAAATACGGTGAATGAAATTTTTTCTTGCCATCATCCTTGTTGTATTCAAACAAAAAAAGAGCCACAATATTTTGCAACTCTTTTACAATTATAACCATTTAACGACCACGTCTTTGCTGACCTTGCTTTGTACTACCTTTTTTATTACTTGGCTTATTAAATGATCGGTTATTTTCATTTCTAGAACTATTTCTCGAACTATTTCTTGAATCACTTCTTGAGCTATTTCTCGAATCACGTCTTGAATCACTTCTTGAACCTTCGCGGCTATCTCTTTGACGATTTTGACCTGATTTCTTCGGAGCCGGCTTTGGTACCGGTTTTCCATTTTCATCTACACGTTTTATCTTCGGTTGTTCGATTATTTCTCTTTGTATTGGTGCACCAAGCGTTTTTTCAATTTCTTCTAAATGTTTTTCATCTTTCGCTGCAACGAACGTAATTGCAAGACCTGATCCACCTGCACGTCCTGTTCGGCCAATGCGATGAATGTAACTTTCTACATCTTCAGGGATATCATAGTTAAATACGTGCGTTACACCATCTACATCAAGTCCACGAGCTGCTACATCCGTTGCGATTAAGTACTGAATTTTAGCTTCGCGGAAACTCTTCATAACTCTTTCACGTTTCGCTTGAGGTATATCACCATGAAGTTCAGCACAATTATAACCTAGTCCTTTTAAATTATCATAAAGCTTACTTGCTCTAACCTTTGTACGACAGAAAATAACAGCTAAAAATGGCTGATCACGATCCATAACAAAACGAAGTGCATCTGGCTTTGCACGGTCTGTCGTCTCAATGACACGCTGCTCAATTGTATCAACCGTTACTTCTTCACTTTGTACTTGAATCATTTGCGGTTCATCCATATAACGCTTCGCCAATTTTTTAATATCTTTTGGCATCGTTGCTGAGAATAACATCGTTTGTTTACTACCTGGTGTCTCATCTAAAATGTCTTCAATATCATATAAGAAACCAAAATAAAGCATTTGATCCGCTTCATCTAGTACAATCGTTGAAAGATTACTTAAATCAATTGTTTCACGTCGTATATGATCTAATAATCGTCCTGGTGTTGCAACAACAATATGTGTATTACCTTTTAATTTTCTCAATTGTTGTGCTACATCTTGCCCACCATAAATCGCTAGTACATTAATATCTTCTCTTTGAACAAGCATTTTTTTAATTTCAGTTGTAATTTGCAGAGCTAGTTCCCTTGTTGGTGCAACAATTAAAGCCTGAACATCACTAGACTCTGGATCGATTTTTTCTAAAATCGGTAACACGAATGCTAACGTTTTACCCGTTCCTGTTTTCGCCTGCCCAATAATATCTTTACCTGACAGAATAACTGGAATTGCCTTCTCTTGAATTGGTGTTGCTTCTGTAATTCCATTTTCACGTAATGTATGATTAAAAGTTTCACTAATTCCTAATTCTAAAAAGTTTTTCAAATAGACCACTTCTTTTCCTTATTTTTCACATTAGCTTTCATTGTACCATTTGTTTCGCCAAATATGAAAAATAAAAAAATTCTTATCTTCTTTTTTTATATTCATCCTGTACTAGATGAACAAATTCTTTTTGCTTTTTCTCAGATTTTATTAATGTTTCCATGTTAGTAGAAGACAAAATGAACTTCTTAATTTTTCTATTACTCCAAATTAAACTTGTATACTTCGGATCTTCATTTAGATTTCGAAACCACTCTAATTCACTTAATTTTGCGATATGGTGTTTCAATTTCATGTCATTTCGAGGATAAAATAAAATGATATCTGCTATTACATCAAATAACGAACCCATTTTCTCCCCCCTATACCCTTGCTCAAATTATATATATTCTTCTTTACATATATATTTCAATTTTACCGAAATATAATGTTACTGATTTGGTTGAAATCGCAAAATATATGAACTAAAAAACCGATCTTTTCGATTTAGGAAAGACCGCTTTTCATTAATTTATACAGTAAGCTTTCCTCCATGATAGCAATAATACTGTGCTGCTTTAAAACTTTTAATCCTATTTAAAGACTGTTTCGCTTTTTCTATATCCAAACAAAAATTCGGATTAGCTATTACTAACTCACGATTCTCTTGAACAGCCGCATCTCCCGTAATTACACAGTCTAAATTCGGAAAATATAATGAAATATGCCCCGAAGTATGTCCTGGCGTCGCTACTATTTGACATTCATTATTCAAAATCATTTGACCATCATGCACTTTTTCATCGACGGAAATATGTTTTATATTTTTTAACTGTTGTATAAACCATTTACCAAATTCTTTTTCTTCATTTGGCATACGTTCTAACATTTCTTCAGCTTGAACTAACCTCTCTGATTTTATATCACCACTAATATAGTTAGATTCAATTTCACTAGCAATAACATTAATATTTGGGTATTTCACTTTAAAATCATATACAGCCCCTATATGATCGTCATCATAATGGGTAATAATTATATTCTTTATGTTTTTCATCTCATATCCATGTTTTAATATTGCATTTTCAATTAAAGGTAAAAAACTTGGATATCCTGTATCGACTAACGTTAATTCATTATGTAATATAATTAAACTTGGATAAATACATTGTTTTTGCCCGTTAAATTCGAATTCAATTGGTAGTTCTATTATTTTCATTTTTCTTCCCCCATACCGCTTATAAAATGCATAATAATAACTAAATCATCCACATACATCTTACAATATATATACTATTTAGCGGAACACTGTGAATCGTTACATAATCCACATTATATTATTTTGAACAGGTATTCCCCTATTTTTATGGAAATATATAATTAAGAAAAACAATAAAATTGATTAATCTCTCTCTTCTTTGTCCATCCTTTAAAAAAATCTATGTTTTTGTAAAAGGAGTGTTTATATGGAGAAACAGACCCTTTGGAAAAAGTTCAAAAAAAGCTCTGTAAACCTCGGTAAATCTAGCGTATATGAAAGTATTATTTTATTCTATACAATGAAAAAGAAAGAATTACCTAATAAAGCGAAATTCATAATATTAGCCGCTTTATCTTATTACGTATTAACAATTGATTTCATTCCAGATATAGCTGCTATTATTGGGATCGGCTTATTAGATGATGTTTTAGCAATCGCTGTAGCGCATAAATACGTGATGAGACACGCAGATGCTGAAATTCGAGAGAAGAGCAAAGTAAAGATGGAGTCATTATTTACTTCAGCACAAGCATAATGAAACTATCTAGTCATTTACCATGAGAGCATTGCAGAATAAATTCCTAAACAGTAAAAGAATTTCTCTTAGTCCTCAAACCGTAAACAAATAGGGAATCAGCACTTGTTCCTAAGTTCTGACTCCCTTTTATTTATTCTTATATCTATCTGTTATACAGTTTCATGCGTTCCCTTATATAAAACTGCTATTGCCGCTACTATAAGAATCATACCCATAAAAGCAGGTGCGGCATGACCAAGTGATACATAGATTTGTCCTCCAAGAATAGGACCAATCATTCTTGCTAAAGCTTGAATAGATTGGCTTCCACCTTGAATCCTTCCTTGTTCACTAGAACTGACAGACTTTGAAAGCATCCCGTTGAATGAAGGTCCGAAAATTGAATCCCCAAAACCATACATCAGCATCCCAGCGATAAGTAGTGGATAGAGTGAAAACAAAGCTGATGCCGCAATAAAACTGTATCCTATAATCTCCGAAACCATCCCAAGAATTGCTATTTGTTTATCACTAAGCTTGATCAAAAGCTTTGGCATGATAAAACTTTGTGAAACAATGTCTTGAAAGCCCAAAATTGAAAACATAAGTCCGATTAATGCAGGTTTCCAACTGAAAGTATCCATTGTAAATTGCGTGAAAATTGCTTGTAAAGATCCGTTAGGTATCCAAAGTAAAAACGCTGAGACAAGTAACCACTTTAAATTTTTCATGGAAAGTATGTTTGCTAGCTGTACAAAAGGATTTAACCTTACAAACGTAATCTCTTTCAACCTATTATTTTTTTCAAGGCTCTCAGGCATATATTTGATCCCATATACAACATTTATTAACGTTATGATTGCACCAAAATATATAGGTACAGTATCACCAAACTTGGCAAGTATCCCCCCAATGGTTGGGCCAATGATAGTTCCCGCACCTACAACTGCACTCACCCATCCAAAATATTTCGTTCTCTGTTCTTTTGGAATGATGTCTGCAAAATATGCGAAGATAGTACTTATGCTCCCACCTGTTATACCTTCTATTATGCGTCCAGCAAATAGTACCCATAAAGCTCCTCCTATTCCCAAAACTAAGTACCCAATTGCAGAACCAAATAAGCATATTAAAAGTAATGGACGACGGCCATACTTATCGCTTAAAGCTCCGAGTACTGGTGCAGTTAAAAACACGCAGGCCGCATATACGGAAGTTAGTAGTGTAACAACCAATGCTTGTTCTTCCGGATTACTTGTATATGGCTGTACTAAGAATGGGACTACAGGCATGATGATGCTGAAACCTATACCACAAAGAAATACAGAAATAAGTCCGAATAGTAAAGCATGTTTATCTATGCTTTTTTCAGTTCCCCTTTCATTTTTCAATCTAAATATAGACATTTAACTTCTCTCCTAAAAAAAATTGTTGCTTTGTCAACAAAATAATAACTCTATTTTGTTGATTAGTCAACAAAAATAAAATAATAAAAAAGCAGCCTATTCTCATTAGAGTAAGGCTGCCCGTAAAAGCCCGATTGGTGAGGACTGATAATCAGTGGAGATGAAGCCCCTCACTGATTAAAGTTTCACTTTATTATTAAAATATATTACGATTTAATATGTATACCTTGTTTCTTTATTTCTGCATCCAAATGTCTACTATACTTTTCCACAAAGCTAATTATACTGTTGAATTCTTCTTCAGTCACTTGTTCAAATACAGCTTTATCTCGCTCTTGAAACTCTTTATGCAAATTTTCATGGATTTTATAAATTTCTTTCCCTTGTTCGGTAAGCCTAAAATAAATTTCTTTCTTATTTTCTGACTTTTGGTAGCTTTCAACAAGGCCTTTTTGTATGAGCTTCTTAGTCATTCTACTTATAGCACCGCGAGTCACATAAAAAGCCTCTGCGAGTTGTGTCACGTTAGAATCTGCATTGTTTTCAATATATTCAATGCAGTGGACTTCAGAAGACTTAAAACCTTTAAGACCCTCTTCCATCTTATCTTTATTAAGCCAAACCAGCTTATTATATAATTCCCTGAAACCGTTCATGACCTGTTCTTCTTTATTCATGCCCTGCCCTCCTCACCGCTCATTAGCACATTAAAACTATTATATTAAATTTCTGCTTACGTTTCGACAATATTGAAATAATTATTATAACATTAAAGATATGTGTAAAAATAGGCGCTTAAATAAAATAATTTTTAAACAGCAAATTTTGCAAGTTTATTTCTACTTACAGTAAACGGTAGACAAAAAGTAAGAGCTAAGATCCTTTCTCTTAGCTCTTCTTTCATAAAACTATTTCACTTCATTAGCGACAAAAAAGTGCTCACATACACTTGATATGCGCTGTAAGTCCACATTCCCACCAGATATAACAGCCACTACTTTTTTCCCTTTTATATAACTATCAACTTTCCCTGCAAGAAGTGCAGCAGTTGCTAATGCACCTGCACCTTCTACAACAGCTTTCCCACGTTGTAATAAATCTTTCATCGCTACTTCCAGCTCTTTTTCTGATACAGTTACAATATCATCTACTAATTCTTTTACAATTTCAAATGTTAATTCACCTGGTATTTTAACTGCGCAACCATCTGCAATAGTAGGCGCCTCATAGTGTTCTACGATTGCTCCTTTATCGTAAGATGCCTTCATTCCATGAACATTATCTGCTTGGACACCAATTATATTAATGGATGGATTAAAAGATTTCAATGCTACAGAAATGCCAGAAATAATTCCGCCTCCACCAATTGGTACAATGACAGTATCTACATCCCACATATCATCAAGAATGTCTAATCCAATTGTACCTTGACCAGCCATTACCTCTACATCATCATATGGATGTAAGTATGTTTCACCTGTTTCTCTTATAATTTCTTCACATTTTGCCTTTGCATCATCAAAGGTTTCACCATGTAAAATCACTTCAGATCCATATCCTTTAGTTGCTTCAACTTTTGCCTGAGGTGCAGAAATTGGCATAACAATTTTACTCTTAATACCGAGTAAATGAGCAGATAATGCAACTCCTTGTGCATGATTACCTGCTGAACATGCAATTACACCTCTTTCTTTTTCTTGATCCGTGAGCCGCGACATTTTATTAAATGCGCCACGAAATTTAAAAGAACCCGTTAATTGCATATTTTCTAATTTCAAATGAATTTCTCCACCCGTTTTACTAGTCAAGTAAAAAGATTTTACTAATGGCGTTTTACGAGCATTTCTATCTAGAATTTTGTGAGCTTTTTTAATATCGTCTATATGTAATGGTAGTTTTCTAGTTATCATACTGACACCTCTTCCAATGTTCTATTCCTAAGTTTTCGTAAGTCGTAGCTCCTTTATACGAAAAGAAAAAGTCTTTATATATGTACCCCACTCTGAAATAAACACATTTGCAAACAATTTAACATCCTCTTCATATCGCGTTCTTTATAATGATTTAAACATGCAATTTGGATCCAATTATTCTTTTGTAAATAAGATGACTCATAATGAACGATGTATCCTTGTAATGCTAATGTATCGCCTACTACTTTAGAAGAATAATCTTCGCTCAATACAATAGTAAGTATAATTGGCGCGGCATGTTCTTTAGGTGAAACAAGCTTTAAACCCATATCAGTAATAACTTCTTCAACATAATCATATGTCTCTTTAATTTTTACAAATGCCTTTTCATCTTCAAATCTCTTCAACGCTTCTTGCAATGCATAAATTAAATTCCATGATTGTGAGTATGGAATACTTTCATTTTCTTCATACATGCCAATGTCCATATAGGCCGGCACAGCCTCGTTTATTTTTACAATGTGGTTATGAAAAACGAAAGAAATTCCTGTATATGATTTAATCGCTTTACCGCTAACACCACTTGCAAAATACACATCCTTCAAGTCTAATGGTATTGCTCCAATTGAGCTTATGCAATCTACACACAGTTTCATTTGATTCTCGTTACAAAGAGTATTTAGCTCGTTTAAATCGTTTAACATTCCAGTAGATGTTTCATGATGAACAAACCAAATCCATTCATAATTTCCAGTTGTCATAATTTCTTCTAATTCGGTATAAATAAATGGATCTCCCATTTCCTTTTTATACGTATCAAAATGTAACCGTGCTCGTTTTGCATGTCCAACTAATCTATTACCAAATTCCCCATTTGTTAATACTAGTCCTTTCCCTTTTAAAGAACGTAACTGTAAAGCAATCGCATCATTTGCTAACGTCCCTGTTCCTAACATAAGCTGTACATGTTTTGCTTTTGTCATGTGAAGTAACCGTTTTTTCACATTGTCCATCATCACTTGAAATGACTTAGAGCGATGGGAAATAGGTCGCGTAGAAAATGCCTTTCGAACGTTCTCTTCAATATCTACTGGACCAGGTAAAAACGTATATTCTTTCGTCATAATCCCCCCAACACTCGACTCTTCAAACATAGCAGGGGTAACATACATTGGCTGGAAGGCTGCTTCTTCTGTACCAACTAACGTATGGAAAGATTTGAATCCCATTTGCTCATATAAAGCTAGTTCACGTGTTGTTGCAGAAATGAGTGCTAATTCATATCCATTTAGAAGCAAATAACGATGTAGAAAACGAATTAATCCTAACAACGCTCTTCCATTTCTATATTCACGTTCTACTGAAAGTAAACGAATTTCATACACTTTTTCTCCATGCTCTTGCAAATAAATATCTAAATTTGAAATTTTATAATCTAACGAGAATGGTCGTTTTCCCCGCACTGCGACCATACCTACTAATCTATCCTCATCTAAACAAATTAAATATGTATTTTCTTTATGAAACCGATCTATACGAAACCGTTCTTTCGTTTCTTCATGTTGTGGTATCTCTTCTACAAAAGTTTTATAATTCAATTTATGTATACTTTCAAATTCCCAATCTTGATCAGCAACTTTATAAATTAACCCCATGCCTTATCTCCTTTATCTATTTAATAAAAAATGATAAGTGGAGATTATCCCCACTTATTAAACATTCATTTTATTCTCGATTTACATATAGAATGAGTACAATAATTATTCCACTTAATATAGTGGTAACAATAGAATAAGAATAAAGAATCATACAAATTGGTAAACAAGCAATCGTAATTAGTCCTGGCTTCGTAAACCCTTTAAATATTAAATAAAATACAATAAAAATGCATAAGAGGGTAAGCGCTATCAAATAATCAAATGCGATTAGTCCTCCTATAAATGTTGAAATACCTTTACCGCCCTTGCCTTTAAATAAAACTGGATAAATATGTCCAATAATAACGGTCAATAATGTTAACATTACGAATGTAGGATCTTCAAAAAGGTATTTTGCTACAGCAACAACGATTGCCCCTTTAATTGCATCACCTAAAAATGTAGCGATGAAATACCCTTTTCCATATACGCGCCCCATATTTCTTGCGCCAGGATTTCCGCTTCCTTCATCCCTAATATCAACGTTATGTCTCAATTTTGTTACTATATATGCGGTCAATATGTTTCCAATTAAATAAGAAGCCACCAAATATAAAAACTGCATACTATTAATCATGTAATCATTCACTTTCTACATGGGAATACATATACAATATTCAATTACTACGTATATTGTACGTTTTTAACATACATCCCTTTATACATTTTAACATCATATTTTTACAAATCATACAAAAATTCTCATACCTATTTTTAAAAATATATATCCCTCATTAAATAATATGTTCCTTTCACTGCCATTTCTGCTTGTGATACGAATGTAATTTCTTTCATACTTTCTTCACACCATTTCTTAAATACAGCAAATATTTCAGGAACTAAACGCAATATACTGCCACTTACTGCAATTGGCGTTGAGTGCTTAAAGTTCAACTTGTTATAAACATTTACTGTAATCCTTGCTAATTCCTTTCCAGCTTGCATCATAATTTCATGCGCATCATCATTGCCATCTCTCGCTTCCTGAATAACTAATGGGGCGATTGCTGCAATTTTATCTTTAGAAGAAGTATATACTAAGCTTTTTATATGAGACGGTGTCAAAAGTTGAAACTGCCTTTGAATATTCAAACTCAATGGACAAAGACTGATTCCTTGATCGAACTGAATTGCCATTTTCTTTAAAGCTTGTAATGCAATCCAATATCCGCTCCCCTCATCTCCTAAAATATGTCCCCATCCACCGCTATACTGATATACTTCTCCTTTTTTTCCTATACAAATTGCACCTGTACCACCTATAGTTAATATTCCATCCTTACCTTTTAAAGCAGCTGCATGTGCGATCATTGCATCATTAAAAATTTCAATTTTTGTTCCGTATTTCTTTTTTAAACGTAATGTTAATTCATTTGTATTCGCTCCGCTTATACCAGCTAATCCTAAACAAACACAAACACAATGCCCATTTATTAAACTCTTCTGGCATTGATTAATTGCTTCCATAATATGCACAAGAGCTTCTTCAAAATCTATTAATATGTTTCCAAAACCACTGGTAGCTCTTACAAGTTCATTTCCGTCTTTATCAAATGCAATTGCCTCGGTCTTCGTTCCCCCGCCATCTACTCCAATCATATACTTCATATGTTCGCCTCATTTTCATTTGCGTATGGAGGGAATGTTATATTCCCTAAAATTATGGAATTCTTAGCACCTGTTGCGCTCGGCACATTACTCGGATTACGATGATACGTTTCGTTTGCTAAAATAGCAAATGCAATTGCTTCTTTCGCTGCTGAAGAATGACCAATATCTTCTTGTATACATATGCTACATTTCTCTTCTCTTAATCCATTCCGTAACATTTCAACAAGTGTATTATTATAACTTCCACCACCACCTAAAATCACCTCATCAATTTCATAATACGGCAAAATAAACGCCTTATAATGATGAACAATTGAACATGCTGTAAACATCGTGACAGTTGCCAATATATTTTCTTTACTATGCTTTTTAAATCGATTCAATAATTCAGTCACAAACGCTTCTCCAAACTGTTCTCTACCTGTTGATTTTGGTGGTTTCATGTTCAAAAATGGATGGTTCATACAGTATGTTAAAATTTCATCTACAACTACCCCCTGCTTTGCAATCCAACCATTTTGATCATATGGTACATGAAATAATCTTTGACATACTTCATCGATTACCATGTTGCCTGGTCCAGTATCGAAAGCAATAACACTCTCTTTACTTCGTTTACTTGGAACCACTGTAACATTACCAATCCCACCAATATTTTGTAGTAGTCTATTTTTAGTTTGATGCCGATATAAAATAATCTCTGAATATGGTACAAGTGGTGCACCTTGTCCCCCTGCCGCCATGTCCATCGTTCGGAAATTCGAGATAACCGTCGTGTTCGTTTCATATGCTATTACTGCTGGTTCCCCAATTTGCAATGTTGAAGAAATAATATTCCCTTCTTGCTTTGGCTGATGATAAATCGTTTGTCCGTGAGAGCCTATTAAATCTAATTGTCTCAAAGGAAAATTGGCCTCTTTACAAACTTCCTTTACAGCATTGGCGAAGCATAAACCAAGTTTAAAATTTAAACTACATATAAGTTGGACATTCGAAGTTTCAATTGATAACGCTTGTTGGATCTCATTTTTCATATCATTACAAAATGGAACAGTAGTAAAATGGATGAGTTCGATTTTAGAATCTACACCACTTCCTTCTATATGAACGAGCGCTACATCTATTCCATCTAATGAAGTACCAGACATTACCCCTGCAATATACATAACGTGCATGACCTCCTATTTACTAAAAAACAATCATGTAAGTAACGAACGTACAACCAATCGAAAACAATATAAATCTAAAAAACAACTGAGCTTTCGATGCAAACGATCCATCAATGAAAGAAACAACTACCGTAAGCAAAACGCTTGCCGCAATACTTGTAACAAGCCAGATACTATGCATTTGTGATAGATTTAGCATGCCTAATAAAGGGACAAAAAGTAAATTTGCACAAATCACTCCAAATAATAATAAAAATACACCTTTATAACTAAATTTTATATTCATTCTATTTCCCCCTTTCTAGTTTTAATGTGAAAGAAGTGATAGACAAAAAGTCTATCACTCAAAATAACAGCGTGCAGATTAAGGATTAACAGATTCCCCGTCACCATTTTTTTCAATTTCAAGCATATTTTTGTCGTACATTTTAAAGAATGGTAAATAAATAAGGAACGATATTGCTATATTTATAAAAACTAATACAATCGCACGCCAATCTCCACCTGTTGCTAAATATGCACCAATTGGAGCAGGTAATGTCCATGGCGGCATAATATGCGTTGGTGTTACAAATCCCATCGCAGTTGCTGAATATGCAACAGTTGCTGTTACAAGTGGTGTAATGATAAATGGGATAATTAAAATTGGATTTAGTACAATCGGTAATCCGAATATGACTGGTTCATTAATATTAAAAATACCCGGAACAATACAAGTTCTTGATAATGCTTTCGAATATTTCGATCGACCAAATACAATCATAGCTAATACAAGCCCTAACGTCGCACCAGAACCGCCAATCCATATAAACCATTGATATAACGGCTCTGGTGAAATAAATGGCAACTGATCTGCTCCACTAGCAACTGCTTCACCATTTTTCCCTAGGTATACTTCCCATAATGGCCGAGCAACAGTTCCAACAACCGACACACCATGGATTCCGAATGACCAAAAAAACGTAATTAAAAACACTGGAATCATTACACCGAAGTAACTATCCCCAGCTTTTACTAATGGTGCTGCTAATTTATCAACAACATGGTGTAAATCAATGCTAAAAACGACAGTTACTAGACTCATTATAATAATAACGAATGCTGCAGGTATAAGTGCTTCAAATGAACGCGATACAGATGGCGGTACTTGTTCTGGCATTTTAATCATTACATTTTTCTTCTTACAAAACCTTAAAATCTCTACGGATAAAATAGAAACAATCATCGTCACAAATAATCCATGACCTCCGAGATTTGTCATCGGAAGCATGAATCCTTTTTTATCAATTAACTCAGGCGTTAATGTTAAAAGTAGTGAACATACCGCGAGCTGTGCTCCTGATAAAGCATCTAATTTATAACTTTTCGCTAAATTATATCCTATTCCAAATGCGATATATAAGGACATAATAAACATGGTTAAACGATATGGTATCAATATACTTGTTTGATTCTTTAATGCCCAAACTGATATAAAACTATCTTTCGGCAGTGGTGGAAATGCTACTATTAAAAAGAAGCTTCCTACTATAATAAATGGTAACGCCGAAATAACTCCATCACGGATTGCTTGTAAATGTCTCTGCTCAGAAAGCCTTGCCATCGGTCCAGATAAGTTTTTATCAAGAAACGTGACAAACTTATTCATAACGTTTCCCCCTAACTGATTAATTCATTTACAGTTTTTAATAAAGTCGGGCCGCCAAGCGGTGTGTATGCTTGCGGCGGTATGATGCCACACGGAATAGATTCCTCCTCTGCAAATTTTTTTACAGAGTCAAATCGGTGTCTTATTTGAGGTGCCACCATTACGACATCCCAGCCATTCTTTACTTCTTCCTCTACCTCATTCGTTCCAATTGCATGCACTTCCATGTTCACACCATTTTTCTCCGCTTCTTTTTTTAAAGCGTTTACAACAATTGCACTGGACATTCCTCCAGAACAGACGAACAAAACTTTCATTTATTAATCCTCCTATACTTATAATTTATTACCCTTCAAATAAAAGGAAGTTTCACTTTACTAACAAGCATATGAAGTAGTAAATGAATTTAGTTATAATGAAAGTAAATTTCATTAAAAATATTTTTCCTATTAAATTAATGTTTCAATATGCAATTTTCTCTATTGCAAGGTCAACCTCGCCTCAGATATTATTTTAAATAATCATATGATAGGGAGGCGTATAAATGATCGTTAAACGTTTATTAATGATATGTTGTATCGTTATCTTGTTCATCCCTTTCTCTTTCATTCCCCCTCACTCTACTTATGCTGAAGTAAATACTACGTACAAAAAACATGAATTACGTGCTGTATGGATCGCATCAGTTCTGAATATTGATTGGCCCTCAAAAACTGGCTTACCTATTGAAAAACAGAAGCAAGAATTTATAAGATTATTAGACGATGTAAAAAGCACTGGTATGAATGCAGTTGTTGTACAAATTAAACCAACCGCTGATGCTTTCTATCCTTCAAATTACGGTCCTTGGTCTGAATACATTACAGGAACACAAGGAAAAGATCCTGGTTATGACCCGCTCGCATTTATGATTGAAGAAACTCATAAAAGAAATATAGAATTCCACGCTTGGATTAACCCATACCGAATAACGATGAATCACACCGATATAAATCGATTATCAAATAATCACCCTGCAAGGCAACATCCCGATTGGGTTGTCACTTATGGCGGAAAGTTATATTACAATCCCGGTATTCCGGAAGTGAAAAAATTTATAACAGAAGGCGCTTTAGAAATCGTACAAAATTACGATATTGATGCGCTGCATATGGATGATTATTTTTACCCATATAAAGTAGCCGGTGAAGAATTTCCAGATCAGAAAACATACGAAACATATAATAATGGTAGATTTACAAATATAGAAGATTGGCGACGTAATAATGTAAATGAACTTGTAAAAGATTTAAATACTGCTATAAAACAAGAAAAATCATATGTAAAGTTTGGCATTAGTCCGTTCGGCGTATGGCGAAATATAGCTGACGATCCCACTGGCTCTAACACAACCGCAGGCCAAAGAAACTATGATGACCTTTATGCTGACACACGTGAGTGGATACAAAAAGGATATATTGACTACATTACACCGCAAATATATTGGAATATAGGTTTCACCCCAGCTGCATATGACATATTAGTAGATTGGTGGGTTAAAGAAACAAATAACAAACCGCTTCACCTATACATCGGTCAAGCGGCCTATAAAATTAATAATAACTCCGTCCCTGCTTGGTCTGATCCAGAAGAATATCCAAAACAAATTGCATTAAACCGGCTATATCCTGATATAAAAGGTAGTATGCATTTTAGCTTAAAAGATATTAATAACAATCCACTCGGAGTTAAAGATAGACTTTCAAAAAACATATATAAACATCCTGCATTAATCCCGCCTATGCCTTGGCTTGATCATGATCCACCAAAACAACCGACTTTAAAAGGCGCCATTCCAAGAGATGAAGGTATTGCAATCGGTATCATTGACAATAGAGATAATGATTCTGCTTATTACGCTATTTACCGCGTGAATGGGAAAAATGAAGTGGATATACAAAATCCCAAAAATTTACTTACTACTGTAAGAAAAACAAAACTTGGAGAAATTTATGTAGATAAAACCGCTATTTCCGGAGAAACGTATACCTATGTCGTAACTGCAGTTGATCGATTGCATAATGAAAGTGTGGCTTCTAGTAAATCTACTATTCAAGCAAAATAAAAGTAAGAGCCCGCATTCAAAAAAATGGGGGCTCTTACTTTTATTTTCGTAGTTCACTATATTGAATATGAATTCTATTCTCAGGATTTTTATCTACTGTGTAAAGTACAAATAAGAAGAACCATTCTAGTGGCTTCATTAAAATATAAACAAAATCAGCCGACCATTTCGTATTAATATGTTTACTAATTGGATAACCGTATTTATCATAAAAATTACGAATCACTTTATGACATTTTGGTACCCGCTCCTCAATTACATTTTCAAAAGCGTTCGCAATTAATAACTGTCGATTAACTGTAATTCTTTCCCCATGCTCGTAATGGCTTAACGATGTTTTTATGGCCTTTCACAGAAACTGTACATAAATAATGCCCATCCCCGGAGACAATTTGAGGACTTGGGGCAGGAATCTTAGAATAATTAAAACTACTTGTTTCCATAAACACTCTTATAAAACTATCTGGTTTTTGGCCAAACAGTATTAAAATAAATTGAACAATTAACAAGACAGGAAATAAACTTATCATCCAGACTGTAGCCATTTTTTGATATCCAAAAGAAATACGATACAGCAATAATATAATTCTGTTGCTCTGCGTATAATCTTTCTCATGCTGAGATTGTATGAAATAATCTAATGTATTTCTTAATTTAGCTAAGAATAATAGACTAAATGCAAGCATCCCAACTTGAATACAAAAGACTGGAATGTATCTCAATCCTCCGAGTTCCGTATAAAAGGCAAAGCCTGTATGGGTAATATAGATGAATGTATATACAATGTTTACTATCATTAAAGTACTATAAAAAATATAAAATATTGGTGAAAGTTTTGTTAAGCCTTTCGTTAATCTCCAATACGAAACCGCACCTAAAATAACTAAGAGAACTACTATAGCAATGTGGTCATGTGCTAAAGAAGCATATTGATCAGACATCATTCCGTTCTTTTCAAATTTATGTAATGGTATTCCTCCTCTTACATCATTTGCATTCCACATAATGCCTAAACCAAATATAAAATAACTCAAACATATTGATAATATTTCCTGTGGCTCGAACTTTAGTATACTTGAGGAATTTTCCTTCTTCGATTGGAAACTATCCCAAGCTTTACTAATGGGATAGCCCAGAAATAAAAATAAAATTACAAATAGGATGACTAACTCAAATAACACAATACCATACCCCTTTTATAATAATTATTTACACAAAGTACAAAAAAAAACTCTATATTTTACCATTTATTTACGTTTGCATATACAATTTTACAAAAGATTAAACGCTCTCAATTTACAAAAAAAAAACGCCTAAAAGCTGAAACATTCAACTTTTTAGGCGATCTCTTCTATTTATTCTTAAACTTCTCAGTCGCTGCTCTCATCTTCACATTTAAATCGTGATCAATTGAGTCGCGAATATCTCGCTCTACTACTTCCATTTCTTTTTTGAAATTTTCCAAGTAGATCTTCAGTTCTTCTTCCTTCTCTGGTCTTTGTGAAGGTGGTAATTGTACTACCAACGATAACATGGCCGTTAAATCTTTCATTAAGAATGTTTCAAGTTTATGTTGTTGTTCAAACATGCGTTGCTCTTGATAGTACGGAAGTGCATTTAATACTGAAATTGTAATATCATCAACCGTTCTTTGTAATGAAGGATTTATTGAGCGTTTATACGCTTGAATTGTATTTAATGCGTCTGGATAACGGTCATAAAAATACAATTTGTAAAATGATAAGTCTGTCGGTTTTACAGTTTGCTGCGCTTCTTGTCTTAAGAAATCTTTCACTTTCATCGCAGCCACATCAATATCTTCATTCGTAAGCTTTTTCGTAGTTTTTGCCATTACATGCACTTTTTTCTGCTTTTCTTTCGGTAACATCGAGAAGACTTGCTCTCTCGTACGTTGACCTGATGCACAAAATAGAGTATTTAATGTATTTTGTTCTTTCTTTCCTTCGGTGCGAATCCAGCGATAAAACAGTGGATGTTGTGTAAATTCTTGTAGAAACGGTATTGATTTGTTTGATATCTTATCTAAAGAATCTTGCGCTCTTTTATATGGCTTCGTCCATGAAAAATACAGTTTCCGCCCGAAGTATACGACTAAAACAACGACAGTAAATGCTATTAAAAGCAATGTACCGAGTAGTAATAGTACTGTTTGAATGAAACTCATTTGTTCACCTCCTCTAATAATCCGTTATTTCCTTGGACGCTGAATGAGTTTCTGCTTCATCTCATCATTAAATGTGTCTAGTTCAATAACGAACTTCTTGCTTGACTCAATAATACGTTCTGACGATTTTTCAGATGCTTCAATTGCAGCGAACACATTTTGGAATGATTCACGTAATTTATCCATGCTAATAGCAGGGTTTTCAAGCAATTTCGTCGTTTCTTCTGTATTTTGTTTTAACGCTTGAGAATTACTTAATACCATCGATTCAATTGCTTCATTCGTCGCATTTACGGCATCAATTGTTTTCCGTTGATTCGTTAATGCAAGCTGAATAGCAGCTGAAACTGTTACAACGTTTTGTGTCATCGTAATCGCATTACGTATTGCCTCTGTTAATTTTTCATTATTTTTCTTAATGATGTCTACAGAAGCTATAGATTGTAATAATACACTTTTCGCTTGCTGCATATTACGTGTACGTACAAGTATCTTTTCTAATGCATCGTTAATTAACGGAATATCCCTTTGACGCTCTGGATTTTGTTTCTCAGCTTCAAGCATGCCAGCAAGCTTTTTCCCTAAGTATACTTGTTTATCAAGCGCATGAATTTTATCGTGCGATTGTTCTTTTAACATTTCAAGACCAACTGTGTCCTCTTGTAAGTTATCACGGCCAATTAGAAGGGATCTAATAATTTCCTCGATTTGTTTATCTATAGATTGATATTTATGCACGTATGTTTCAAGTGGATTTTTCTTGAATACTTTAAACATTATTTTCTTCATACCACTTGCTTTAAGTGAATTGGGATCAAGCTCTGATACCACTTTTCGTAATTCTAACAATGTATTTGGAATTTCTTCATTTTTCCCATTCATCATCGCTGTTACAGGGCGTTTTAAAGCTGATAACGTTTGTCCTGCTGCTTGTTGCTCTTTATCCCCTAAATCTCCTAGCTGAGATAATACTTTTGATAAATCTGTATTTTGCTCGCTATTTAACTTTTGTACATAAAGATCAGCTTCTTTATTTAGTTCCTCTAATTCTTCATCTTTTATAACTGTATCAACTACTACTTCTACATTATTATCTTTCACAATGGATACAGGTTCTTTTTTCTCGAGTTCAGTCAACAAAATCGCTCCTTTATTTATATGTGCGAATTTATATGCACTATATTTCATCAATTATATCGTATTTCATACACATTCTGATTGCTTGAAATCGATTTTTTTAGAAATGTCTGTTTATGCAGTCATTCCCTGTTTCTTACTATAAGTATACCTGTAATCAACATAATTTTCCTCAGACTTAAGACCTAGAGAACTACATGCTGAAGGCGGATTCTTCATATATTTCCTAAATAATTTACGTTCTTTTAATCGTGCTACACTCAATCTTTTGACATTCACCCGTTTTCAATGTGATAATTCTATTACACTCACTTCTATTTATTTTTGCGAGCTACAAATGCTCCCTTTTGAAACGCTAATAACACTGTTTCAAACGTATCATCTTCTTCAATCATTTTTATAAACTCATCTAATTCACTTGCATGAGAAGTTGCATTATCAACAACAAGAAAGCCTTTTGGTTGTAACATACGTTTTATATGCTCAAACCACCACATGTATTGCGTGCGCTCTGAATCTAGGAAAATAAAATCAAATGAATGATCTAATTGGGAATCTAAAAATGCCCCTGCTTCTTGATTATGAATATCAATTCTTTGTAACAGGTTTGCCTTTTCAAAATTGACAAGTGCCTCTCCAACTCGTTCTGAAGAAAGCTCTACAGTTGTTACATTTCCATTTGTTTCTTCTACCGCATTAGCCAACCACAATGTAGAATAACCATTAGAAGTTCCAATTTCTAAGATATTTTTTGCATTACACCCTTTTACTAAAATTGATAAAAATTGCCCCATCTCACGAGAAACATTCCGTAATTTTTCTTCCCTTGTTTTTTTATTTCGATCATGCTCTTCTCCATATTGTTCAAGTTGCAATAATAATGAATCTACTGTATCCATTCTTTTCATCGCCTTTCCAAGCAATATGATGAAAAAACTCTTGCTGCCCGTCTACTTTTTATTATATGCGAAACAAAAACCTTTTTCCTGTTATATGACAAAGATTTATAATTTTTTATAGCATATTGTTTCGTTTTTTGGTAAAGTTAATTTCTACGTGCAATTATTCCATTCATATTATTTCATATAAAAATTGCAGTTATTAAATTATATAAACCCCATTTAAATGAATCGGTATTTCAAATTCAATTAAGCGCCCTTTTCGGACGCATTTTCTTTGTTTATATATTTCCAGAAGAAAGGATGCTTACAAATGAACGTGATTAGCTTAGATGCTGCTCGAAAACGAAAGCAGCATAAAAAATTAATGATTACTATACCGATTATTACACGTATTTATGAAGAAGACGGGGAAATTAAATTTGAGGTAGCTGGCGAAAAAGATGTACCTCTTGAAATGTTAGAAAAATAATAAAAAACGCATTTCTGAAGAAATGCGCTTTTTTATATTTTTACATTTAAATGCATAAGTTTTTCAGGATTAACCATCATATAAATATTTGAAATCTTCTCATCCTCAAATGCAAACGAAAGAACATATGTTACTTTATTATTTATTGTAACTATAACTCCTGGTATACCATTTACCATTTTGAAATCAACAGTGTACTCTTCTGTCAATCGTTGTGCAATTCCAAAGAACAAACGTATAATTCGATCTGCAGAATAAATTGGATTGATCGCAGTCGTAACTTTACCGCCACCATCAGCTTTGAGTATAGCATCTGTTTTTAATACTTCCAACATACCTTCCGTATCCCCACACTGTAATGATGCTACAAACTTTTCAACATAAGAAGCCATTTTCTCCGTGCTTAATTTTGATTGCTTCGGTTTCTCCAACATGCTTTTTCGTGCACGTTGAAAGATCTTCCTGCAGTTCACACTACTCTTATCAACAATTGAAGCTATTTCTTCGTATTCATAACTGAAAACCTCTCTTAATATGAAAACAATCCTTTCTACCTCAGATAGTTGTTGTAAAAGTAATAAATATGCGGTGGAAAGGGATTCTTTCATTATAAATGACTTTGATGGCTCATCACTCTCTTCTACAAGTGGCTCTGGTAACCACATCCCTACATACACGTTACGTTTATGCGCTGCCGATCGTAATTTATCAATTGAACGATTTGTCGCCATCTTACATAAATATGCTTTCATATTTTCTATAGATTGTGGATCTTCTATATTATTTAGCGATATAAATACATCCTGAACGATATCCTCAGCATCCATAACACTCCCAAGGATTCTGTATGATAACGAAAATAATAATGGTTGATACGCTTCATATAACTGCTCCGTTTCCATGATGAACTGCCTCACTTTCATATTGCTTTAAAATGTGTAACGCTGCACGTTTCCCGCTTGCTACCGCAGCATCAGCTAATATTTCATCATGCCCTGCCCAATCTCCTGCAACATAAACACCTGGCATTTCAGGTATATTAGGACCCGGCTTTTCAACACGGTCAATATGAGGAAAATCATGTACTACTGTTATTTTCGGTAAATATTGCTGTGCAACAACTTCTCTTTTCCAATTTGGGTGTAACAACTCCATCGTACTTTCCAACTGTTCTTTATCTTCATGAATATGATTCATCTCTAGCACAGGATTATGGTACTTAATTAGACTCACTGCAATTGATCCGTCTTCACTTAATTTAGCTGCTCTCGATTGATTTGTGAAAAATATAGGTTGATCTAATCCTAATACAAATTGATGTGTAGGATTGGGTAATTGTCTCAAGCCAATATCTAATGCACCAACAGTAACCGGTACCGATTGTTCACTCCATTTATGCAAACTTGTTCCTTCTGCACCTTTTATTATTTTACAAGCCTCTTTCGGCGGAGTCGTCACGATGACTGTACCTACTTCAAAAACCTCATCATCAACACAATGTATTCTTTGTTTACCTTCGGAATGCTCAATTTCCACAACATGCTTTTTAGCCAAAAACTGCACCCCGATATCATTTGCTATAGCTCTTAATTTTGTTATTATCGTCTCCCAACCACCATCTACATAAAGCACTCCTTCTTTTATAGAAAGCTGTATTTGCCTTAGTACAGATGATGCTAATTGTATTGTAGGAGCAAACGTATATGTTGTTGTCCGGCATAGCGCATAAAATATATTGCGAACCATTGGATCTTTTATTTCATTTTCTGCCCATGTAGTTAGACTCATTTTCGGAACTTCTCCTACATCTAAATTTCCTAAACGAATCATAAGACGTGAGAATTGTACTTTTGCAGACCAAGAAAGTAGTGGTGTTGATAAAATTGAGCGAAAATCTGTTGGGATGGTGAATATATCCCCTTTCCATATTCCATGTGCTTTTGTAGATGGTATTCCACCTGGAAGAGTCATACCGAGCTCATTAAAAGTTATAAACGCTGCCCCGCCTCTATATAAAGCATGTGCACCAAGATTCATGCAGACTCCATTTTTATTTGTAGTCATCCCTCGGCCACCGAATTGACTGGACTTTTCTAATACAATCACTTTCCTTCCAACTTTCGCTAAATATATAGATGCTGTTAATCCAGCAAGCCCACCGCCAACAATTGCTACATCAAATTTCTTCATAATAAAATCCCTCCTTAATCGTTCTACATACAAGACGAACGATTAAGGAGGGATGTGACATAAAAATAAATTTTTATTACCCTACTATATTTCATTACTTTTTAATTCGGTCATATTGCATACGAAATAACTCAATTGCAAATGGAATATCCTCTTCACTCTTTAAATAATAACTGATCCATCCTGATTCAGGTAATACGTGATGTGGTTTTACCAAGCCTTGCTTCACTAATTCATCTCGCTTTAACTTCGGAAATGGTAAATCAGCTAATTTATCACCATGAAGATGGCCAAGTTCTTTCTTGCCATAATTTATTTCAATACCACCAAATCGATGCGGTTTTTCAGAAACACCCGCCCAGCTGAGTACTTCATTTCTAATCATTTCACTAAATGACATGAACATTCACTCCTTATAAATGATTGATGTACTTTTAAATTAACATTTTCATTACTTTTTTCCATCAATCCAAAGTATGAATGGGAATACGAATATAGTTTAATCTTTATACTTTATTCTTTATGGAATAAGTGAATTTATTAAGCTACCGACAACAGCACAAAACAAAGACTAGACACATATCCTAATTTTGTAACCTAACTTACCTATAGAAAGGCGGGTAATACAATTGACTGCCAACATCGACTATACCTCCCCCTCAACCAATTTTACTTATGATGTAAATAAAAGTAATTTTTTTCGGAAAGATGCCCAAAATTATATAAATGTACTTGGTATTAAACAATTAAACACTTTAGAAAATACTTCTTTATTAGATATTTATTTAAGTACAGGAAATGTTGTAGAACCACATATTCATCAAAATGCAGCTGAACTTGTTTATTGTATTTCAGGGTCTGCTGTTGTTTCTTTACTTAATCCATTTACGAATCAAATATTAAACTTACCGATAAAACCCGGGCAAGTTGCCAACATTCCACAAGCGTGGTGGCATTATGAAATTGCTACAGCAGATAATACTCATTTATTAGCTATTTTCAATGCTCCAACTCCAGAAGTTATTTTCGGTTCTGACATTTTAAGGTTAACTCCAGCTCATATGATGGCCCATACTTATTGTCTCAATGAACAACAATGGAAACAAGCGGTTTCCCCTATCCAATCAACTACCGTAATTGGTCCTCCGGCAAACTGCAATCAAAACCGTGAAATGAAAAATTATCCAACCCAGCCCCTCGCTCAACAACAGAATCCGTATCACCAAGATTCTTATTACTTTCCTCTTTACTGGGGCTATTAATTTGTAAATTTTCAAAAGAATCATCATTTATCTCCTAGGAAAATACCAAGGAGATTTTTTTATTGTATGTTCTCTTCCTATTAATAATAGTAACAATTGATAGTGTACATACATATAATATTTATATATTAAATTGGAGGTGATAGTACTATGAGTAATTATAACTATCGAAAAAACTACTCTTATAATAAAAATAGTAGCTCTTCAGCATCCTCTCAATCTTCCAATTCTCAATCTTCCAATTCCCAATCGCAAAGAGACTTAGCCGAGCAAGGCTATGTAAAGAAAAAAGGATGTAACTGTAATAAAAATAAATAGTTTATTTTATGGATGAATTCTTTTAAAAGAATTCATCTTTTTTTGCTGATCGGAAATTTTTAAAGTTACATAACTTATTCCTTAAATGAGAAAGGGTAAATTATACTTTTTTATACGAACTTAACAAAGAGTAATTGTTCAATGGATTTATTACTTATTTCCCCAAAAAATATAGTCCTTCCTAAATTTATTAGGAAGGACTATATACAAACCCCTGTTTAATTTCCTACTAAATGTAACAAATTAAACGATATTAATACCTGCACTTACAAATCCAGCAACTGCAGCTATTGGACTTGCTGCTGTTAATGAAACATATAACAGTATTTTATCCCCAGCCGCTACTGGAATAGCTTCAGGTATGATTCCTGATGCTGTAGAACCAATCGCTATTGCGGCAAATGCTGGTGTTAATAAAAGAGGTGCGCCTTGTACTGTAAACGTATTGCTTGCTGCAGGTGCAGTTAATATTTGTATTTGCACTTGAACAGGTGATAATGGAGCTAATGCAGCTGTTGCACTAAAGAAACCTGCTAATGACGTAATAACCCCTGCTCGTGGTGCTACAAATGCATAATCACCTACACCTAATGCTAATGTGATACTTGTTCCACCCGTTAATGCTATACCAGGCTGACTAAATCCAAATCCAAGAAGAGTTCCTGTATTAGCTACTAACGCATTAACTAACGCTGCTGGTGTTGTACCTGAAGCAAACGGAATAATAGCTCCGCCACCAGTTGCACCCGTTGCTCCTGTTAAGCCTGTTGCTCCTGTTAAACCTGTTGCTCCCGTTGGGCCTGTTGCTCCTGTTGGGCCTGTTGCTCCTGTTGGACCTGTCGCTCCTGTTAAGCCTGTTGCTCCTGTTAAACCTGTTGCTCCTGTTAAACCTGTTGCTCCTGTTAAACCTGTTGCTCCCGTTGGGCCTGTTGCTCCTGTTAAACCTGTTGCTCCACCAGTACCTGCTGGACCTGTCGCTCCTGTTGGGCCTGTTGCTCCTGTTGGACCTGTCGCTCCGCCTCCTGGACCTGTTGGACCTGTTGGACCTGTCGCTCCACCTCCTGGACCTGTTGGACCTGTTGCTCCGCCTCCTGGAGTAGCACCAATTAATTGAGTTAATAAGTTTAATAAAAGTTGTAAACTTGCAGGGTCAATAATTAAAGAGAAGAAGAATGGTGCAAGAGCACTGTAGAATTGTTGTAATAAAGAAAGTAATTGACTTAGATTTGGGTTAGGAGATTGTAGTAAATTAATAATACTTTGAATTAATTGTTTTAAGAAATTCCCTTCTGGAGAAGGTGCTAATTCATTTAGTAAGTTCAATAGTTGAGTAAACAAATTGAGTAAAGCTAATCTGTTTGCATCACTTGGATTTGCAAAAAACGCTGCAATAGCCGAAATTAAAGAGTTTAGTAAAGTAATTAATCTACCTAATTGCTCACTAGTAATCGGAACTGTTTGTGGATTGTTACAACAATCTGGAGTGAAAACAATCGGATTATTGCAGTGGTTATGACCGAAACAATTATTACTTGTCATTTATGTCCTCCTTACTTGTTTTATATTTGAGTTTTTCCTATTATAAGGATCATAAAGTTGTAAAAGAGTATGTGTTATATATTGACTTAAAATAGGAAACATGAAATATAATTAAACTTAAAAACGTTATTTAATTATGTTCATGACTCACATATTAATTATATGTTTTTAATAATTGACTGCTTAGATTAAATACCTAAACTTACGGGTTTATTTTATTTTTCCACGTTTATCTCTTAGGTTTAAATACACATATTAATTTGAATATACTCAACAATTAACAGTGCCATTTTTTCATATAAATATACATTATTTCTTTACTAAGATTGTGTTCTCTTTTTAAACATGAAGCCCTTTGTATTATAGAGAACTCTCATATACTATATTGAAAAATTCATTTTATATTTTATTCCAATACACTATGAAAAGAATTGAAGTTAAAATTCCTATCATTCAACCATTTATGACAGCTAGAAATTGAATGTACCTTCACTTAATTTTAACTATTTAAATATAAAACAAAAAGGACAGATTCCTTTTCATTAAGGATCTGTCCTTTTAATTAATAATAATAAATTGTAATATAATTGAAGATCCTTGCGATGGTGGTTGCGTATCCAATAAAGTTAATTTACCAGTACTCACTTCATATAATGGTTGTGGCTGCAGTATTCCATTAACAAACAAATTAATATAAGAAACTTCACTAGGAGACAAAATATTCGTTGTACCATATTGAGGTATCCCGTCAGCATCTGTATATATAAGCTTCTCTCCATCCGCAAAAGTGTAATATAACAAATTGGTGGTTGTTATAGGGCCAATCCCCCCGGTAGGACCTGTTGCTCCGGTTGGTCCCGTTATTCCAGTCGGGCCCGTTGCTCCGGTTGGTCCTGTTTCTCCGGTTAGCCCGGTTACTCCGGTTAGTCCCGTTATTCCAGTCGGGCCTGTTGCTCCGGTTGGGCCTGTTATTCCAGTCGGGCCTGTTTCTCCGGTTGGGCCTGTTATTCCAGTCGGGCCTGTTTCTCCGGTTGGGCCTGTTTCTCCGGTCGGGCCCGTTATTCCAGTCGGGCCTGTTTCTCCGGTTGGGCCTGTTTCTCCGGTTGGTCCCGTTATTCCAGTCGGGCCCGTTGCTCCGGTTGGTCCCGTTATTCCAGTCGGGCCCGTTTCTCCAGTTGGACCTGTTGCTCCGGTCGGGCCCGTTATTCCGGTTGGGCCTGTTGCTCCGGTTGGTCCCGTTATTCCAGTCGGGCCCGTTTCTCCAGTTGGACCTGTTGCTCCGGTCGGGCCCGTTATTCCAGTCGGGCCTGTTGCTCCGGTTGGGCCTGTTATTCCAGTCGGGCCTGTTACTCCGATCGGCCCCGTTTCTCCGGTTGGTCCCGTTTCTCCAGTTGGACCTGTTGCTCCGGTCGGGCCCGTTATTCCGGTTGGGCCTGTTACTCCGGTTGGGCCTGTTATTCCGGTCGGCCCCGTTATTCCAGTCGGGCCTGTTGCTCCGGTTGGAATATAAATTGGTGGAAGAATCGGAAATGTAGGTCCAATATTTTCTGGGCCTATCATCCCCTTATTCAATGATAAATTGTCATTGCGTTTCAATTTAATACCTCATTCCACATGTTTTTTAATTCATACACATCATTATGACCCTATCATTAAAGAATAACTTTATAACTATTCTCTTTTTTCTTCCCAAAGAATTATTACATATATTAAACATTTTACCGTTGCTATAACCGCTTTAATTAATATAATAAATTAATCATTCTATTTAAAAAGTACTAAATCTATTACATTCTTATTTAAAAAGATGAGGTGATTTATATTCAAGATAATAATGAAATTAGAAAAAAAGAAATAATGTCAATGGCCCTTGACATTATTTTCCCTTACAGGCTTACTGGACCTACGGGGTCTACTGGAAGTACTGGGCTTACCGGGAGTACTGGATCTACCGGAAGTACTGGGCCTACCGGAAGTACTGGGCCTACCGGAAGTACTGGGCCTACCGGAAGTACTGGGCCTACCGGAAGTACTGGGTCTATCGTTACAACAAACTCTATGTTCGCTAATAATACATCAGGTGGTCCTGTTTCAGTCATATTAGGAGGAACAAACATTCCACTTTCAAATAACCAAAGTCTTGGTAATTTTACAGTTAACGCTTCAAATGACGTATTTACAATTCCTGTAACTGGAAGATATCATTTAACCTATCAAGTTAATACGACAACCGCTCTACTTGCTGGAACTAGACTACTATTAAACGCTTCTACGCCAATTCCTGGCTCTATTTTTTCTCCCGCTTTATCAACTTCAAATTATAGTAATAATTTAATTACTAATTTAAATGCTGGTAATACAATTTCACTACAATTATTTGGTATATTATCTGTCGTGAATTTAGTTGGAGGTGGATCAACAGGTGCCTCTCTTACAATTATACGAATTGATTAAAAAATGATTCATTCTTTTTATAATAAACAATCTAAATACTCAATTGGTAAATATTACGAGAGTGATGACGTAATAAAAATAAATTGTACTATATCCATAGTAGAAAACATCTATACTAAATTTTCCGTATATATATTATCAATTTACACTTCCCCCATGTCGGTGTTACATTAAAGATGAAGATCGTTTCTTCTTTACAGACCATCTCAATATGTATTTGAGGAACATCTCCAATCCTATACGCGAGAGCAATACTATATTGACACTCAATTGAGTGTCTTTTTTTATATTCAAAAAATAAAACCATCTCTTATAGATGGTTTTAACAATACACATTTACTCTTTATATTATTGCCAGCTTATAAAGCTGGATAATAAATAGTCATACTTAACCGCGTTAATGTTCTTCCTGAATTAGTATAAGTATGCGGTCTATCCGCCTTAAAGCGAATTGAGTCTCCATTATTTAACGTATATTGACAATCGTTTATGTCAATTGTCAATTTCCCTTCAAATACCGTTATAAACTCTTCTGTTCCTTCTTTATGCGCTTCTGAACTTAATTTCCCTTCTGTATCAATTTCAACCATATAGATTTCAAAATTCCTATTATCTTGGAAAGGAAATGAGGGATACACCTTATATCTCCCATTGTCTTCAGACAATACTTGAACATCATTTCGTAAAACTACTTTCGTATCAGGCTGTGGATTATTAATTAAAGAGGTAAATGATACTTTCAAACCATTAGCAATTTTCCATATTGTTGTTAGTGTCGGGCTTGAATCTCCTCTTTCTATCTGTCCAATCATTGTTTTACTTACACCTGTTAATTGAGAGACCTTTTCTAAACTTAATTTTTCTTTTTCACGTATTGATTTTAAATTTTTTGCCAGAATAAGTTGAATTTCTTCCATAAAAAACACTCCTACACTGTATACAATATAACGACCGTTATGTATAATAAAAAGCACACGTTATATTGTTCTTTTCAGTCATTATAACACACAAAAAATAGGGGGTTTTGAAATGCCTATATTTTCTTTTTTGTTATTTGTATTTATAAGTAGCTTCACACCTGGTCCCAACAATTTCTTAGCTATGACATACGCAAATCAACATGGATTAAAGAGAAGCATAAACTTTTGCTTTGGAGTAGCATTCGGTTTTTTCATCCTCACTTCTTTATGCAGTTTCTTTAATATTGTATTAATTAATATTATCCCTATAATTGAATTTCCTTTAAAAATTTTAGGTGTCGCGTATATGCTATATTTAGCCTTTAAAATAATTACTAGTAAAGGCGGTGCCGGTCACAATGAAAAAAATAATAAAAACTTATTTACAGTGGGTATTTTCCTTCAATTTATTAACCCTAAAGGAATATTATTCGGACTCACAGTAGTCTCTACTTTTATACTCCCTTACTACAATTCATATTCAAGTTTTCTACTTTTCTCATTATTTCTAGGTATAGTCGGTTTACTGAGTACATTTAGTTGGAGCCTTTTTGGTTCCATGTTCCAAAAACTTTTATTAAAACATAATCAATTATTTAACATCATTATGGCTGTTTTATTAGTTTTCAGTGCCGTTTCAATCGTTATACACTAATTCGATGCTCATTTTAGATTTTGTACTTTTTAATACCACTCTTTATCATTCAGACTACTTTACATACTAATCCATCCACATACCCTATGTGGTTTAAAACTTTTAAGAGGAAACCTTCTAACAATAGGTTTCCTTCCATATTATATTAAATAAGAAGCAGGTTAAATACGGAGGTGATTTTGATTAAGACTACTTTAATTTCTCATTTTTACAATGAAGAATATTTACTTCCGTGGTGGTTAATGCACCATACAAAGCTATTTGATCATGGCATTCTTATTAACCGTGGATCCACTGATCGTTCAGTTGAAATCTGTAAAACATTCGCTCCTAATTGGGAAATACGAAACTCAAAATCATTCGAATTTGATGCTTATTTAGTTGATCAAGAAGTTATGGAAATTGAAAGAGAAATTACAGGATGGAAAATGGTATTGAATACGACAGAATTCCTGTGCTGTTATAATAAAGAACAATTTTTCAAATCACTTAACACTATGGGCGGCAATATGTTTTCAATAAGAATGATTATGATGATTGATGAACCGACTCATGGCTACACTAATCCAAGATATAGCTCTCCGCTTGTTAAACAACGTTATCACGGCATAATAATTCAACCTAATCCAAACCAACTATATCTTAACGGTAGATTAATTCACAATAATTCGCACGGGAACTATAGAGTCGGGAGACATGGTTCGCATTATCCTTATAGCATTTACATGGAACCTGCTTTTATTTTTAAATTTTTTTATAGTCCATGGAACGATGCAATGAAAAAACGAAAATTACAAATCGGGCCTACTCTTTCTCAACATAGTGTACGACGCGGATTAGGTTCTCATCACTTAACAACAATTGAAAAATTAGAAAAAAAATACAAATACTATGCAACCTTAACTACGGATCTCCGGTTATTCCCAGAATACCAAATTATATTTCCTGATCTTTGTCCTTAATGTCATGAATATTTAGTTTCGACATCCATCCGTTTTTTATTAACATACCAACTCCAACTAAATACTTTTCTCTAGTAGAAATCTGAGCTAGAACTCTTGCTGCACGGAAATTCCTCTTATTTAATCTCGTATCACTAGCCTATAATCTTTCATACCATTTCATTAAGCACTTGATGTTGGATCAGAAATAAAAAATGGTAGTTCATTTGGAAAATTTTCAATTTCAGATTTTATACCTTCTAAAACAAAGAATTCAAACAATAGAACCTAAACTAAGATTTTAAGTTATGGCTTTATTTTTTTCTTATTATTCACTTTAAAATCTTTTTATAATAATATTGAAAAATACGATATAATATAAATTACTGTTCTTTAGGAGGATCACAATGGCTGATAAGTATAAATTTTTTATTCTCATTGTTACCGCATTTTTTTCATTCTTTTCTTTAATAAAAGATTTCCGCAACACTTCAAAAAGTTTCTTTTGGGGTAGTTTTATCATTCTTACAAGCTTCATGATACTATTAATACATGCTCTAGATTTAACTCAAATACTTTTTTATCCAAAGCAAATTGCGCTTGAATTTATTACAATACCACGTATATTCAATTTGATTTTATAAGCATTTCGATTTAGTGTTTTCTAATTGATTTTAACTATTATTGAAGGTGACATATCAGCGATATTTTATGCCTATTCCGTATAAGTGTTAGCAAGTTCGTTTGCAAACTTGTTAGCACTTTTTTATTTCTTTTATTGTACTCGCCCTAAAAATACATACCCCCCTTTTATTTGTTTTTTTATCATTACAAATAACTTGCTATATCAACGTTTTAGTCCATGAGCTTTTCTAATCATTTTCTATCTTTTTCTATAAAGTGGGGCAAATGTGGGGCGTCACTGAGAAAAAGGGACAAAACGAGTTGGACTCCCATTCAGCTCGTTTTTATTTAGATAATATAGATAATACAGAAATCCCTAAAATTTGATATAATGATACAGTTATTAACATTAACTAGGGGGAACAATTTATGAAGAAATTTTTCAAATTTGGTTGTCTAGGTATTATTGCGATTTTTGCAATCCTTGTTGTCATAATGATTATCGATATCGCTAATGACGACCCAAAATCAAAAGACAAAACAAAGGAAACTGTTACATCAACAGCTAAATGGGAAGAAAAAATTAAAGAAGTTGCATTAAGTAATAAAAATCCAAATGAGAAGTTTGATGAGGTAAGTAAATATGCTCACGATTACAAACCATCTAAAGATGAAGTAAAACAGTTTGGCGATGCCATTATTAAAGAATATAAAGATAAAAATTATATTAAAGATATATCTAACCATGAGTACATGTTAACGAATATTTTCAAATCACAAGTTGTTGATAAAAATGCATCAGAAAAGCCATTAAAAGATTTCGCTTTCGACTTCTGGCAAAACTCTAAATACAACTACCGCGGTGTAGAAAATGCGACAAGTAGTGCTACACAAGCAAACGAACGCCAAATGGATAAAGCTTTAAATAAAATAAATAAATAGAATGACTATTTTTTAGGGAGGGTATATTATGAAGGTTGTACGCTCTATATTCAAAGGATTTCGTTTAATAGGTTTAATTGTAAAACCCGTACTTAAAGCATTATCTAAAAGTAAATTTTAAATCTCATAAAAATAAAAATCCCCTTCTGCATATGGATGCAAAAGGGGATTTTTTAAATTAATCTATTCGTTCTACAGATACTGGTTCATAGATCAATAAGAAACGGTGTATATTTACACTAACATCTATAAAGATGAAAATCAAGATATACGTACCTACCTATAGAATCAGATAACATTTTTATAAAACTATTCTTTTGTAAAAAAACATTAAACATATACATAGGCTTCATTTACAATTAAGCAGATTTTATTTCACGTAAATATTATTATACTAATCCAAAGTTTCTGTATTTACATTTTTTTCTTTTTATCTCATAATTTTAATTGGGGAAAGGGAGGAAAGAAATGGTTCAAATCAAAGTAACACCTGAAATGCTAGAAGAAGTTGCTAATCGTGCAAATAACACTAGAAACGCGTTAGAATCCATACATAACGACTTATGTAATCAAATTGATTATTTATGTTATCAATGGGTAGGTGCTTCTAATCAAAATTTCGTCCAAATGTTCAATGGTGCAAGACCAAAAGCATTTACCTCTATCAATGCAATCACAAATGTGGAAGAAGAATTAAAACGAATTGCTGAGAAATTCCGTACCACAGATACTTCATATGATGGAAATATCCAAGAAGGGGCAATGTGTGGTAAACCCCCTGGAAAATCTACAATAGAAAAGGTTTGGGATGGTATTGTAGAAGGTACGGGACAAGCTGTTGAAGATACACTAGAAGGATTTAAGGCACTTGGTAAATGGGAGACGTGGGAAAACATGGGGAATGCCGCCCTGCACCCTATTGATACCCTTAGTACCATGTATAATGTATTGTCAGATTCATTTATTAATGATGTAATAAATGGTGACGCAGAAAGTCGTGCAAAATGGGGAAGTTATGCTTTAACTCAAGTTGGTTTAGGACTTATTGGTGATAAAGGAATAAGCAAAGTCACTACACTCGCAAAGGGTGCGAGTGTAGCAAAATTCTCAGCAGGTATTTCGCATTTTACAAATAAATTGCAAATGGGAGATCGCTTTGCATATGCTAGCGTTAGTGAGTTTAGAGATATTCCAAAAACTTCTTTTAATTCTTTAGAAGAAGCACGTAATACATTTATGTTTGCTGACCCTGGTAATTTAAATACACCTAGATTCCAAGAATATCTTAGCCAAGTAGA
Source organism: Bacillus cereus group sp. MYBK14-1 (assembly GCF_051916885.1). Taxonomy (NCBI): domain Bacteria; kingdom Bacillati; phylum Bacillota; class Bacilli; order Caryophanales; family Bacillaceae; genus Bacillus; species Bacillus cereus group sp. MYBK14-1. The sequence goes on from NZ_JBQAHM010000005.1 coordinate 91,647, forward strand.
AGAAATAACAAACAGAAAAATCCCTGAAAATCAAAGAGAATTACTTCAGGAAGCTTTAGAAAAGAATGCTTATGAACGATTAAGCAAAGAAGAAGTAGATCAAAGAAGGGCTGAGTTCAATACTCTAAAAAATAAGCTGATAGCTGAATGGGAAAAAGAAACAGGCCAAACATGGCCTACATATACGGAGGAAGTTATTTCGAGAAGAGGTAAAGTATCACGGAGAATTGATAAGCCATTTGATGCACATCATTTTGTTGAAAATGCACATGGCGGAGAACATGAATGGTGGAATATGCACCCAGCTAAATACCCTGATGAACATCAAGGTGGTATACACGCTAAGGACAGTATCTCAAGAGAAATTTTTAAAAAGTAATTAATGGAGGTAACGAAAGCTATGTTTGATTTTTTGAAAAAGTATGTTGTAGCTAATGAAGGTGTAAAATCTGACAAAACACCTATTTTCTATCCTTTAAAAAGTGAGGAAATAGAAGAGGCAGAAGAGTTGTTAAAAATGAAATTCCCTAAAGAATTAAAAGATTTTTACAAGGAAATTGGTTATGGTTTTTTAGAAGCATCAGATAGGTTCTTTTTTAATAGATTTATGGACCCATTTTCGGTTTCTGATTTTCGTTTAAGGGAAGATATTTATGAATACAACCCCAACATAGATGGTGTTGATGATGAAGAATCGCTGGTTTTCTTTGAAGTAACAGAATTGAATTTTTTAACAATTAAATTCAAAGAAGAAAATGAATTAGGCCAATGTCCTATTTACTCGAGTTCTACAAAAATAGCGGATTCTTTAGAGGAATTTATAAATAAAATGGTTGAAAATCCTGATTATTATATTTAATCATTTTAAACAAAGAGAGAGTCTGCTCAATATAAGCAGACTCTCTCTTCCTACTTCACATGTACATAGGCTTCATTAGCTGTTACATAGTATGTTTTGCCTCTACTATTTTTCACTTTATACTGTGGTGAACCATTTACACTTACCTTCGCATCAATCGTAAATCCTAAACCTGCATCTACAAAACCAGCAACATCTTTATCCTGCCAAGATGGAGCATCATAGAAACGTAGATTGTTAACTTTTGAAATAACGCGCTTTCCAACAATAGAAGAATCTACGGTGCTTTTCTTATTAAACTTCACATAAGATGGATCGTTCTTAATCCACTGATCTCCACCGAGATTTAACCACCCGTCTTTTTCAGCCCACACAATATAAGATTCTGGTTTGTTTAACTGACGAATCTTAGAATAGCTTGTACCTGGTCCTTTACGTAAGTTAACGTTGAAACCTTCAATATAGGCGATACCGTCTGTTACTGCTGTTGGTACTTCCGCTGGTTTAGATGGCTTCTCAGGAACAGAAACATCCACACTAGAATTATTGTATGCTCGTTGTACATCTGCTCTAAATTGAGCTTCTGAAACGCCATGAGACTTTAAGTAATCAATTGGATCTTCATGATCCGTACCGCCAAGGTAATGAGTTACATCGCTATGTGTCCACAATCCTTTTTCTACAGATAAACTACGGTCACGTAAGATTTTAGCTAGTAACTTAACGTATTTGTCATAGCTGCGTTTGAATTTTGTATAGTCCGCTGTTTCGCATAACTCTACATGTACAAATCGTTTATTAGCAGCAGGTCCACCGCCATAAGCAATGTACTTTGTATCAGCGATCTGGATTGTTTCGTCCCAATCGACTGCATAGTGAACAAAAGCATTTCTCCATGTACGAGACTCATATTTTTGAATGTTAATAGCTGGAGCTTCTGGAGTTGCTGTAGAATGTGCTACAACACCCTCATAAGCACCTACACCATAACGGTATGGTTGTTTTGGTAAGTCAGGAATAATAAGTGTTCTATCAGCAAAAGCACTTGTAGCAAAAGAAACAGCAAGTACTAGAATCATAAGGAACGAGGTAATATGTTTCATTGTCTTTTTCATTTAGCATCAACATCCTTTTTTATAATTTTTGTGTGGTCAAATAATCCACTTGCTGACAGTCCAATGATGATTCCTTGAAATACATTTGTTTTGATATCTCCGCCCAAAAATAAAACGCCTAGCACAATGCCAAGCGTTAAATTTAGTAACGGAACATATTTTGTTTGTAATCCAATTGTTTTTCCAATCTGTGAAAGACCAACTATAATTCCAATCATTACAGTAATTTCAAACATTACATACCACCTCCTTTCATTAAGAAAGTGAGTGCTGCGCCTATAATTCCACCTACAATAAGTCGCAAGATCCAGGTAGTATTAGCGCTAATCTTATCTAATTGCTTATTGATATTGATAATGTCTTTCTCGTTACCTGTTGTCCGCATTTCTAAACTTTTAATCTCTAAGCGAATGTCCTTAATATCTTGCTTTATTTCTTGAACATCACTTCTTACTTCTTGTAATCCTTCCACTTTGACCACCTCATTTCAAAATAAAAAGAGAGACATCTATTTGCCCCTCTTTTCTTATAAAAGCCGTATTTTGTACAAAATAAAAAAAGACCAGCTATTGCTGCCCCAGTTCTGTATGTGTGTTATTTTCATTAGTTGGTGTTGGCGGTTCTTGAGATGGATAATTCCCTGTAAGTGATGTATAACAATCTAAACAAATGTTTTTTTTCGCAAACCCCATATCTAGTAGGTACAAACGCGCGCCACGTTTACATATTTCGCATCTTGTTGCAATACGGAAATATATCGTTCCATCCGTTTCCCCCCACACCTCTACTTTATTCGCACCATATAAACCGGCATTGTTTAGCATATCAAAAGGAATTCGCACAAATACTCCGTTTTCGTTTCTTTCTGAATCTACTAACCTACCAGCAAACGGAGCACCTTGCCCTGCTTGTAAGGGATAACCTTGTAAATCTTTGTAATCATCCATATATTTTCCTCCTAAACGTTAGGTAGCTTGTACCATTGTCCTGCCATGCCCATAAAATAAAACCCATAGCCTTGACCACCATCAAAGAAACGAATGGACCCAGCTTGACCCATTCTATTACGTCCTAAATTTATTCCCTGCGTTAGAATAGGTTGATGTATGAATACATCCTTTTCTGTACTTATATCAAAGGTCTGCCCGTTATCAGCTGGACCTATGTTGTTATTTACACCGCCTATAGCAATTCTATTAAACGGTTGAAGGCCATCGGCCCTTTCGGCTGCTGCTCGATCCCAGTTATACATAGATGCATATTTACCACTGTATAGCGTTACACCCGATACACAGACCGCTGTCCCTTGTCTCATGTCAGCATTTCCAGAACAAACCTTAATAATTAATGCGTGCTGTTGCGGAATATAGTTTGTTGGCACTTTGAAAGTGAAAGAGTATCTTCTGATTTCTCCATAATAGGTAGACGGTTCAGGAAAATCCATTTTTTGTTCATGCCATGTATCGTAACTTACATTGTCTCGGAATGTAACGCAGCATACTTGTAAACGCGGCTTCCCTGTTTTACGTACCCCATTTATCATTGCTGTTCTAAAATGAGCAGATACTGTGTATTCATTTCCAGGATGTATCCCATTATTCACGATAGCTTCTGGATAGTTATACATATCTACCCTTGTAGCATTCACCATTTGCTCGTAATCAAATATATGTGTATTCTTTTCTATTACGACATTTCCCCATGACTTCCAAGTAAGACCATATCCACCTTCAAATCCATAATAATCTGCATTCCCAATGTTCTTCTTTGTAACACTAGAAAAGTCGGGATCTGCTATTAGATTTCGCCTTGATACTGCAGTTGTTTTCGTTCCCCATTCATCTTCAAAAAGGAAGTCTAGCATTTTAACAGTTACACCGTTTTTATCGATGATAATTTTATCACCACGAACAGATATAAAGTTGGTATCAATTCCTTCAGCCGTAAGCCACTTTACAATTGTCGCTGCGTTAATAGCAAGCTTTGAAACATCAATTGTTATTTGCTCTGCCGTTTGATTGATAGAAGAGATAATATCGCCTTTTTTTACAGTACTAAGAATATTTTTCTCAGTAACTTGAACACGCCCTTCTAGCTCTTTTACATATGCATCTTTAGCATACCTACCATCAGATTGAGTTTGTGTATATACTTCTGATTTTGAAGCCTTTAAATCTAATCCTTGCTCATTGATGGTTAAACGATTATCAATCTGCGTTACCTTTTGGTTGTAGTCTGAAGTATTGACTTTATTTGAAACGTCGCTGATTAATTGCTCTTGATTCGTATAATCAAAAGGTGAAGGGTAAAAATCAGTTGACGCAATTTTCCCCGCTTGTAACGTAGGCTGCGAAATCATCAATGTTCCATTTCTTACAACATGGAAACGGAAAAACATCGAAACTGCGCTATCTGGTGCTTTGTATTCATCCGTTTGGAATTTCTTCCATGTATTGATAGGAAGGTTTGCATCTGTAATAGATGAATAAGCCGTACCAATTCGATTGCCCGCTTTATCAAAGAACTGAATTTCATACGACGCACCGCGATCCATTGCCGTTGTTCTGTACGCCCACGCGCTCGCTACGTAATAATTACCACCTACACATGGGTATCTGTCTGTATACGCTCCACGCCATGAATCAGTAGTTAAACCAGATTGTACAGTTTTTAAAACGCCATATCCTTTGTAATTTAAAGCCGGATCATGCGAAACACCTGCATGAAATCCCCAATACTTTCCGCTAGACAGAACCGCGTTTTTAATAATGTTCTCTCTTCCTGCTGCCGAAACATATCCCTGCGCTTCGTCTTTAGAAACGGTTAAAGTGATTTGATTCTTCAGTACGTTAATTTCGCTCGTATGCTCTGTGATCGTTTGTCCTTGTGACGTTAACGTGTTGCCTTGTGCAGTATTCACTTTTTCAACTTCAGTTACACGCGCCGTAATATCAGTAGATGTAGTTTCTAACGTCCCTACACGGCTTTTGACGCCTGTTAAACCAGACTCCGTATTTTCCACACGTTGAGTGATTCCGTCCACTGTTTGGATAATCTCGGATGTTTTCTTGACGAACTCGGTATTTAATGTAAGATCATCGGCATTTCGATTCCAGTCGGATGCAATCTCTCCTTCTTCGATTTGAACTTTCTTAAATCTGAAAATCTTTCCGTTTGATGCTGCATTTTTCGGAAAACGTAACCTGAAGAATAAACCCGTAATGCCCGCAGTAGTTCGGAATCTGACTTCATATCTTCTCCAATTCGAAACACAAGCAAATGTTTTTGTATTAACTTCTGTTAACGTCCCATTCGATAGATATTCAAACAATACGAAATTCATATCGGTTGAATCCGTGTCGGCTTCGAATGATAGAACGTAATTTGTATCAGCTTTAAAACCGTACATTTCCGTTTTAGCGCTTGTTATATCCGTGAACTGATAGAAAGAGTCGGTGTAATCGTTACATACCATGTGAATATAATCACCCACGTTTGTAACGGTTGCTTTATTCGTGAAATGTTTCGCTGCGCCTTTATGTTTTACAAACTCGTTGTTACCCGATGAATTTAACAATAAGTTAGTACCGCCGGACAATTGACGATCCATCGGCGACGGCGACCATTCGAGCGGTAAATTACCACGGTTTAACATGAAGTTAGATACTTCAATATCACCATTTCGACGTAACCACATTACAATTTGTGGGTTTCTAAATGATTTCGTAGTTACAAACGTGTGTGTAACTTTTCTCCATTGTTGAACCGCCGTTCTAGTAACATACAGGTTCGATACGAAAGGCTTGTTAGAATCCGTTGTATCCTGTAATTCTACTGCAAATTGATCATCATTAAGATTGGCTGCTGCTGAATTCCATTTAATAAAGAACGAAATAGAAATCTGCTCGCCTACTTGACCACTTTTAGGGATCAGATCGATCAATTGTTGTTTAACACCTAAATATTGATCAGTAGAAGCGCCCGTGTTAGCAATCTTTAAAACTGATCCTAAATCTGGATTTTGCGGAACAGTTATTTTTGTTTTAGCGGTTGAATTATTGTAGTCCCAATCCATAAGACCGCGATCAAAACTCGAATTTCGAATAACGTTACCGCCACCCGATGTGAACGCATCTTTTGATGATGGTTTATAACTAGAAACGATATTTCCTTCTTCCAGTTGATAAGCTGCATATTCGAACCTAGTTGCTCCAATTTCCGTAGCCGTGTTGATCGGTTCGAAACGTAAACGATCATCGGACGTACTGATCCATTTGAAAGTATGTGTTACTCGTTGCCATGCAGCGCCCACGTTTGCAACTGTTTTCCCATTGTCCGTAGCTGATCCGCAGTAGAACTTCACATCGACTTTCTTGTCACTATTTGGGCTAACTACTCGCATATACATGCTGAATGTGTAGTCCGTTTGTAACTTCTGTACACCTTGATCTCGTAAATATGCAGTTAAATATTCAAGCCCGCTCCATGCTTCAGTTGACGACCAAACACTCGTATCGAGATATTTTTCAGCAGTTTTTGTATTGCCTGTTATTGCCCAGAAAGGCGTTTCATTATCCTTTGATCTGATTAACAAGTTTTCAACGCCGAATTTCATCCCGTTAACTTTGCCCGTCACTTCTGAAACGCTCGTACTGATTTTGCCGACTTCGACTTTTAACTCACTTGCTTCCTTCTTCACGTTGACCATATCGCCCTCTAAACCTGAGACTTTTCCGTTTGTCGTGTTTAGTTTACCGTCAACCGTAGTAACTTTTCCATCAACCGTTGATAATTCCGTTTTAGTTGCGCTTAGTGTGATATCTTTCGCGTTTTGGTTAATTTGCGTTTGTTGGTTCTCAAATTTCTGTAAAACACCCTGCTGATCCGTTGTATATTTACTATTAGAAACCTTACCATTTAAAGCTGTGTCAACGTCTGTTTTTGTGTAGGTGTCTGCTTTGTTTGCTTTACCTTCCATTTGCTGATTAAGCCAGTTAATATCGACTAAATCCTCCATATCGCCTTTGATCTTGTCTAACTCGCCATTAACCCAAGTTTGCACATCTTGTTCAAGTTGTTTGGTATCTGGAACGATTGCTTCCCACGTTGTGCCATTCCACTTTTTCAAAATTCCTGGCTTTCCTTTTGAGATATCCAGCCACAATGATTTTCCTGCAACTAGTCCCGTTGTCGGTGCATTAGTGCTTTCTATTATGACTGTTTGCCAGGTTGCAGAATCCTTATTAATTTGATCCGCTAACGCCTTTGCATATTCTGCATCCTCTTTCGCTTTTTGTGCTACTCTATCGGCTAGATTAGCGTCAATTATTGCTTGTGCTGCGTCTGCTTCAGCTTTTTCGGCGATTAATTTCAATTGATCAACATAATCTTGTGTTGCTTTTCCACCTAGTTGCGATACCAATTGTTTATAATAACGACGCCATTCTTCAGACTGATCAACAAGTTCACGATAGTCTCCAAACACATATTTATCTTGTGAAGGATCAGTAAATGATTCATCACCAGCGATTGCCCGTGCTTCTAAATAAAGTTTCGGTGTAAATCCTGTATCTTTTATTCGGATTGTATCCCCCTCATTAATCAGCTCATGAGCTAGTCCAAATACACGACCGATACTTTGTGCATTCACTTCATAAGAAACAGATGAATTAACGCGTTTCTTTATCTCTGTTTTCATAAGAGTCATTAAACGTTGTGGTGTTATATCTTGTTCTGTCTCTGGAGTATAGAATCCAAATTTATGCTGTCCTTTTTCATTCCAGCGTTGGAATGCATCATTGTCTACAAGATAAGGGATTCCATTATTAATACTTGAGATGGTTATAAAGTCCCCACCCTCTTTTTTAACAAATCCTAATAAGGCCGTACAGATGTTTTGAGAATTCTCAATTCGTTTGATACCCATTAAATCTTTACCAAGAGTTACTTCTTTACCAGTATCACGCCCGCGCTTTTTGACCATATCCACATAACGACCGACAATTTGAGAGCCTACAACTTCTGCATGGTATTGAATTTCTAATTCAAACAAAGAAGCAATGTCTTTTAAAAACTTCAGTGGATCTATGAATTCATCAATTGTCATCGTGTGGAAGCCAGCGTATTCTGTTTTCCCCCTTTTCCACTTCGTGCCCACAAGAGCCATATCAATAAACTCATTAACTGTTTTACTCACAATCTTCTGAGGATTGATAATGCCCGCTTTCGCTAGTTGAATCCATTCTCCAGATGCATAAGCAATTACTGATCTATCATCTGAATTTTTTTCAGTCTCAGTAATAACATACGGAACAATCCGTCCATCTCTTACCTCTTTTAAAACTATATTTTGCTGCATAAGTGTAGCTGCGTCTTCTGTATTATCAAATACTTTAAACTCTAATGTATCAATGTTATTTTTTATCTCCCAATGTCGTTTATCATCCCAATAGTCTTTTGGTTGTATATTGGAAACAATTTGACTCGTTTTAAAATCAACAACATGTAAGATCCCACTTGGTGTCCTCATCTAAATCGCTCCCTATACGTTACTTTGGCTGTTCCGACAGTGGAAGGCATGATTTCTAGTTTATTAGAACCCTTATGAATAACAGGATAATCGCTGAATATGTCTTTTAGATTAATAGCTTTTTTACCATTGATTGATGCAAGGCTTCGCTCGGTATCTATAACTACTTTGTCACCAACATCAAAGATATAAGGCGGATTATTTTGTGTATTCATGTTTACTTTCCAGATTTTCAAATCATCAATAGACATTTGCGAACAAAACATGTTATTTGAAAACTGCGAAATGCTAATTTGAACTTGGGCTACTTTGTTCATATTCACGTTATTTTCATCAAACCAGACAACAAACCTTTCAGCATCATCGATTTCAGTACCTAATATAAACTTAGAAATATACGCTTCCCATCTATTACCGGTCCTAGCGAGCCATAATCGCCCTCTAAAATTAGTCCAAGTATCTGGATGATCTCCATGTTCATTAATCAAAACTTGTCCACCAGGTTTCTTACTGTTACCCACACTAGCAAATCCACTGTTTTGCTCCGCTTCCCATTGGACATCACTCATTGATATACGGGCTACATAATCGCTATTTTCATCAAGAAGACCGATTTCCACACGCCCCATTTGATCCCAATGATAACTATTAATGTGTACATAAGCTTGCATGATAAAATCCTGTAATGGTCCTTGTGGGATATTCTTTTTAGCTATGCAACCATGCCATCCTTTTACTGTAGGTTCACCTAGATACTCGGCCATAAAACGGTATCCATCCGATTTAAACTTTCCTCCACCAGTCATATCTTCTGTTTTAGGAACATCTGTCCATCCTATGGTTGTCCCCATTTCATCCCATAACACACGTTGATTCCTTTCTACCGGAACCTGATCTGCTTTCAACGGATATCCAATGCGAAAATAATTCGGGCCATTCCATACATCAAGAAATGTGGAAGGTTTCGTTACTTCAATTTCGATAATCGGGTTAGATTCGACGCTTCCTTTGTTTTGAACATTTGCAATTAATCCTCGACCGTCCATTTCAAATTCCACCGTTCTAGTAGGTCCTAACTTATAAGGCATTGGACAAATAAACTTTAAAATACCCTGTCCTATATCTACAAATTTATCAATATCAAAATCTTCGTCTACAACTGCCATATATGTTCTATCTGGCATTACATCAAAAATCAGTTCTGCTGGATTTTCAGTAATAAGCCACTCCGCTATTTCTTCTTTTAATGTTTCTAAATTTGTCCCATTTGGAACAATAACCCCCACAGGCACAGGAAGAGGACGGGTTTCGGTATCTGTACTTAATAACCTTGCGCCTGGATATCCGGGGGTTTTTAGAAAATTCCTCCTTAAAGGTGCCCATGTTGGAGGATTCCATCCTCTTTCAATATGAATATAACTTTTTCTTTCTCCATTAAATTCAAAGGAACTCATTGTCTCCCTCCTTTTGCACAAAAGAAAAGAAACCCAAATCTAAAAGACTGAGTTTCTTGCTTGTGCTCTATTTTGATATTCAGTTACATACGGATGGCTCACACGCGCTATTTCCCTTCCTTCTAGTATGACCGGAATTTCAATATAAGTAGGTTCTGGTTTCATATATGGTTGCTTATCTGGATTATCATTGTCAGGTCTGTATTGTATGACATTAGGATTGTCAGATAGCACTTCTCTCCACTTAGAAAGATTACCAACATCCTGGATTGAAAGTCCTTCAAAGCGTTCCATTTGACGTCCAATTTCTCTTACCATATCACGCATACTTTCAGGGATATGAGTGATCCAATCGTTTTGCCAATCTCCATCTACAAAGATTGCATTAAAATACTTTGTTAGTGGGTCATCACCTTGGAAACTAAATATTTCTTCTGGTTTTATACTCCGAATACTATCAATAGCTCCAGATACTGTATTTTGTAATGCATCCCGTACAACAGAGTATTGCGTTTTAATCCCTTCTGCAATTCCACTTGCCATTTGAACGCCTGTAAATAGCATTTTATTTGAACTGCTACCTAACGCTAATTCATTTACTAAAGCATTATTTGCCCTTGAACCTAGCGTACGACTCTCACGTTCAGCCATATAAGATCCTTTTTGAATACCTAGAGCAAATCCTTCACTAAAAGGTTTCCCCCCTTGATCCCTAGTTAACTTTGACGGAGAGTTCACATCTAATGTAGCTTTTAACGCTTCAAATGCACCTCTTGCTAAACTAGACGCTACACTTTGTACATTCCATTCACCATTAGAAATACCTTTGGCAAATCCACTGGAAAATGCTTCACCAGGACTCACTGAACTAACGCTTTTCAGACCAGAATTACCACTTTCCGCTACATTAGAACCACTCGACCTCGCTTGCCCTTTTGTATCTTCCATACCTTGAGCAAACTGACTACCACCCTTTTGCCCTTGTGGAGTACCATTGACTGTATTAAAACCAGCATGAGCTGAAGCTACAGCTTCTAGAGCACTTCCTCTGATATATCCTTTTTGATTAACAATGCCACTCCCCACACCTTGTCCACCTTGATTACCAGCTGGGTTTCCATTAATAGTGCTAAAAGCATTATGAGCACTAGCAACCACTTGCAAAGCGCTCCCCCTGATATAACCATCTTGACTTATTATCCCTTGGCCTAGTTCACTGCCACTCTTACTTCCACCGCCACCATCTGTAGTACTTCCTATAATCCCTTCTACAGCTTGTTTCTTTCCGGTTGCCGCATTCTCAGGAGCCATATTACCAGAAATACCATTAGCCTGCGTTTGACTAATATCAAATCCAACTTGCGTTAAATCTAACTTCGCTCCATTTTCAACTAGTAAAGCAATTGCTTTCGCTGCTAGTTCAGCGTTAATGGATCCATTTTGCATACCTTGAACGAGTGTCTGTACATTAAATTGTCCTGCTTCACCAAGATCCACTTGAACATTACTTTTAATATCTAGTCCCATAGTCTGTGCGACTTGCGGTAAAGATAATGCCCCAATTTGCATTCCATTAATTAACGTTTGAATGTTATTCTGACCTTCTTGAGTAGCGTCAACATTCATTCCGTTTTTAACGTTTTGTTGAAAGAATTGGAATACAGTATCAAAAGATAAAGTCCCTGTTTGAAGTCCTGTAATCCACGAGTCCATTGTCATTTTCCCGTAGATTCCTAAATCAATTGTGGTATTACCTTGCATATTTTTACTTAGGAATTCTCTTACTTCACCAGTATCTTTTGTTTTAATACCATCGATCCATTTTTGCATGGATTCAATACCACTTTGTGATAAATCCACTTTATAAACTTCTTTTAACTTATTAGCATTTGCGGTGGCTACAGCTGAAGAATCTAATTCACCCTTTTGAAGCTTCTGTAAGAATGTATCAATTGTGAATTGTCCAGCTGGTCCTAAATCAATTTTCATTTTGCCATCAATTTCTTTTGCCATTGATTCGGCTAACAATCTAGATGATTCTGTACCCTTTTGTAATTCAGAAAGATACATTCCTATACTTTCAATTTTAGATTTGCCATATTGCAACTCGTATCGAAGTAATTTATCTTGATAATCTTTTTCAGCTTTCTCTTGATCACTTCTAAAGCGTTGTTCCAAATCAGCCGATTTTTCACGGAATCCATATGCCGCTTTGAACCTTTCGCCCCATCCCTTATCTTCTGCTTCTATCCTTTTAGCTTGTGATGCCAAAACTTCTGAATCTTCTTCCTTCATATGTTGCTGTAACACTTTAAATCCATCATTTCTAATTGTCTGCAAGTCATTTACATGCTTCGATTCATAAAGTGCAATAGCATCTAATGTCGCTTTTCTTTCTTCCGGTTTAATTTCGCCTAATTTAAATGCTTTTTCTACATTTTCACGCCAACCTTTGGTTTGCTTTTCTAAAGATTTAACACCATCTTCATAAACCTTTATGATGCTTTCAAACCGTTTTTTTCCAGCATCTAAAGATAGCATGCCGCCAGCTTCAATTTCTTTCGAAATAGAAGTGATTTCCTTTGCTTTTGTGTAAAATTGTTGAACGTTTTTATCAGCAACCTGTAATGCTTGTTCGAATTTTTGAGCGAAATCTTTTGGCATTTTCATGGTATCTCCTTGATACCTTTTAATACCCTCTTCCAAAATCTTTTCCGCTTGTGTAGCAACTTCAATCTCTTTATTAATGGATTCGATGACGTTATTTTTCACTTGTTCTAGGGTTTGTTTAGCACCCTCAGGAACAGTTCCCATCAACTGACTAAACATTTTATTGAATTCGCTTTTCTTTCCTTCTAACTCTTTAATAACTTCATTTGTCATTCTTTGAAAAGCTTTAATGGTTTCGTCCGCTGCTTTATTCGCTTCTTCACCTGTTTTAAGTTTTAAATCCATCATGTTATTGATAGCTTTATCTTTTAAATCCACATAAGCACCAGCTGCTTTACTCGTTGCGTCACTTACTCTTTGACCAAACTTATCCATATCAGTTTGTGCCTGTTTGGATTTTTCGTTCAGATCAACTATTGCTATACCTAGCGCCCCTACTGCAAGAACAGCTCCAGTAATAGCTAAAGCAATCGGGTTTGCTAATAAAGCACCTATCCCCATTGCTAAAAATCCTACAGCGGTCGTTACTCCTGCTATCCCGAAAGCCAATAAAGCACTTTTTGCAATCATTTGTTGTGTCGATTCATCTAAATTGTTAAACCAATCTACGACACCCTGAACACCAGATACTACATCAACTAAAATAGGTAATAACGCATCACCAAATGACTTTTTAAGAGTATCTACAGCACCACTTAATTCTTCAATTTTTCCTTTTGTTGTATTCATCTTTGTCTCAGCAACTTCTAATGCTGTTACCTTTGACATTTCCGTATACATATTTTTCACACCATCTGAGCCCTCTTTATAAAGGATATTAGCGGCACGAATAGCATCTGACCCAAATAATGTATACATGTACGACTGTCTTTGCTCAGCCGTTAATCCTTGCATTGCCATTTGAAGAATTTCAGCAATATCGGACATTTCTTTCAAATTACCATTTGAATCGAAAAAAGCATTTGTCATAATACCCGTTTCAAAAGTTAATTTTTGAAACGCCTTCTCTGCTTTTTCAGATCCAACTTTCACACCGGCTTGTTTTGCTGCGTACTCAGATAAAGCACCAGTTACATCTTTAAATGAATTTGAAGTTGGTTTAATCCCTTTTTCTCCAAGAAACTGCATTGCTTTGCCAGTATCGATTGTTATTAATCCCAAATCACTAAACATATCGTAAGCTTCATTAGATTTTGGAATTAAGTTTGCTAACATTGTCTTCAATGACGTACCTGCATCAGAACCTTTTAAGCCGTTCTGTGCAAATAAAGCTAATGTCGTTGTTGTATCTTTAAAACTAAGTCCCACACCAGATGCAACCGCTGAAACCATCGATAACCCAAACTTCATTTCTCCAACACTAGTTGCTGAAGCATTTGCTGCACCAGCTAATAGATCAGCTGCTTGTGCTACTGATAAGTTATCATCCTTAAATGCATTTAAAGCTGTAGAAGCAATTTCTGCTGCATCCCCCAATTCTAATTCCCCAGCTGTCGCTAAGTTCAAGGCACCCTCTAAACCGCCGTTAATAATGTCAGTTAGGCTTACCCCTGCTTTAATTAGCTCTTCAATACCTTGCCCTGCTTCCACAGATGAATATTTTGTTTTTTCTCCCATCTGTACTGCAAGTTCGCTAATTTTCTTCATTTCATCGCCAGTTGCACCAGAAACTGCTTGAATATCAGCCATCTTCTGCTCGAAATTCATAGATTCTTTTACAGCCATCGCAAGTCCAGCACCAATAACCCCAGTCATGGCTGCAAAGGTAGTACCGACCTGTCCGCCTACATCTTGCATTTTATTTCCTGTATCGCGCATCCGTTCTCCGGTACGATGAAGACGATTTTGTTGCTCGGCTAATTCACGGTTTGTTTCTCTTATTTCATTTTGAATTCGCTCTTGAGCTGTTTCAGCACGATTCATAGCAATCGTATTGTTATCGATTTGCGTATTTAATCGTTGAAGCGCTTGACCGTTAGATGTGTATTCAGCTTGAAGTTGTTTTAATTCTTGCTTTAATTGTTTGGCTTCTTGGGAATTACGTCCGAAATTTTGTACAGCCTGATCATACTGTGTTTCAAGACGTTCCATCGATGCCGCCAATGTTAAATTTGAAGCTTGTAATTGTTCTTGTTTTTGTCTTGCTTGTTCAATCTTTTGGCGGTAATGTTCTACCTTTTGTCCTTGTAATGTAAATTTTTCATTCAAATGAGTTAACTTATTTTGTAACTGTTCAACAGAATTACCAAGTAATCTAGCTCTTTCACTTGTTAAATTGAACTCTGAATCTAACAAACGTAAACCACGATTAATTCCTGCTACTCCATTTTCAAAACGTTGGGTATCCAACGTGACTCGTGCGCCAATTTCCATATCTCCAGCCATTTATCTCACCTACCTTTACAACCAATCTGGTGCTTGATTTGCTGTACGGACTACATTTTTATCTTCTTGCTTTTTCTTATAAGCTAACGTTTTAAAGAAAAGTACTAGATCCATCTGATTAATATCCGCTTGGGACATGCCAGAATCTTGTAACATACTATATATCCCTAACATCATTTCTGTAGGTTTGAACGGTTCTTTCTGTTCCTCTGTCTCTTTTTTTTTGCTGTATTTGTCTTTGAATCAATAGCATTAATAACTGCCACAGCCTCAGCAATACGACCTACAATCGCTAAACAAATTGCATAGATAGTTGATGTTAAAAACCAAATGTGTACTCCTTCAAGAAACTCTTCCACTGTAAATCGATTTCCAAACACTTTAACAACAAAATGAGTAGCTTCTTTTAGTACATCAAAGTGAACATTCTCAACACTCAATTTCTCTGTCCATTCAGCTGCTTCAAAACCATCAGTAGACGAAATGTATGTTGGTAAAAAGAAAGTTTTTTTACCAGTGGGTAGATTTAAAACCAATTTAAACGATTCTGTCTTTTGATTTTCTTGCATAATTGAATCTCCCTTCATAAATAAAGGGCACAGCATTGAGCTGTACCCTTTTTATAATTTTATTTGCTAAGTGATGGTGCCGTTTCTGTTGGTGGTGCTGGAACTGTTTTAAACCAGTTCGATGCAACAGTTGCATCATATCCTGTTTCTTCTTCATCTAAACGATGTCTCCAGTTTCCATCTGAACGTTGGATCGCTTTGCATTTAATTTTAGCTGATTGGAAAGTCGGTTTGTCTTCTGCTGTCTTGTGTTCATCTTCAGGAATTTCAAACTTCGTTTTGTAGTAGCAATAAAAACGATTTTTCCCATTGTCTTTTGGTAAACGATATAATAACGCTACATATGGAGCAACATCATTTACATTATCAATTACCTGACCCTTAATTAGTTTCTTTCCTAATAATTCAGCGTAAGTAGATAATGAAATATCCGCTGTTTCTAGTTCAATCTCCACACCACCAAAGGCACTTGCTGTTGCTAGTGGACCTCCTTCTGCGTAGAACGTTACGGATTCATTTTTAGGTGAAGCCTTGCCACTTACTGCATCTCCAATTTTCTTAGGTGCTGCATACGTAAACTTACCATCTGGTGTTTCTGTCAAAATCGCATAATGTAAATCTCTAAAATCGACTGCAATTGCCATATTTGTTTTCCTCCTAAATTTTTAATTCTGTACGAAATCTCATACCATAATGATAGATTTTCGTATCGGGTTCATATAAATTTGCTGTTGTAATACGCTGAAACCCTATATTTTTCATAGAAGTGTTTACTGCTTCTTTTAAATCACCCTTAACAGGGCTAAAAGACCAAATGTCTACTTGAAATAAAATAGTGCTAGTAGATTCCGCACCCTCCGCGTATCTCCTAGCACTATTATCTAACTCAGAATAAGTAATCCATGTTTTTCCGTTATCGTCACCACGAATCATATTGTAGATATATTCTCCACCAATTTTTTCTACAATAAAAGGCGTTGTAAGTGCACGTAACACATCTCTTTCTAAGAATCTCATACGATATGCAATGCCGTTGCAAAGACATTTCGCATCTCATGAACTGCCTTTACTTCCGTGTGAGTTACTGTCTTCTCAATAAAGCCTTTATGTGGTGGATGTGGCATTTTACTTGTTCCCCAGTTTTGGAATTTCATATAAAAGTGTGGGGAATTATCATCTCTTTCCCACCCCACACTAATTGATTTGACTCCATTTCGAGTTTTTATTTTTCCGACAAGCACC
Source organism: Bacillus cereus group sp. MYBK14-1 (assembly GCF_051916885.1). Taxonomy (NCBI): domain Bacteria; kingdom Bacillati; phylum Bacillota; class Bacilli; order Caryophanales; family Bacillaceae; genus Bacillus; species Bacillus cereus group sp. MYBK14-1. Next base: position 108,470 of record NZ_JBQAHM010000005.1, read on the forward strand.
TCGTCCTTTGCATGTTTACCTGTTCTCCATGATTCTTTTGGTGAAGGTGGCTTTGGATGTGCACTTACTGGGCTTTCTACCTCTAAAGCATCCCTTACTACCTCAGCACCTTTCTTTAATGCTGAGTTTTCAATTGTTTTTACACTTCTTCCTAAAGCTTCAAAACGCTGAATTGCTTCTTGTATTCCAAAGGTTGTTACTTCTGCCATATAGATCGCTCCTCGCACACCAAGCATGTCTCTTGATGTTGTTCATCAACATCTACAACAGCTTTTATTTCAAAGAGTCGGTCATCATATAAGACTCGCATTTTCGAATCAATTCCCTTACGAAATCGCATAAAAAAATTCACTGTACGCACGGCATTTTCAGTATTTCCAGCGAATATTTCATAGTTAAATCCCTTTCCAAATGGTGTTTTTGCTCTTGCCCAAACAGTGACAACATCTTTCCATTCTGGTGGAATTGGATTCCCTTCTTCATCTTTTTTATTTGTAATTTCCTTTTGAATTGTTATTCGTTTATTTAATTTACTTGGATTCATGATTATCACCGTTATTATAGTCCCTTAATTGTAATATAGTAGTTTCTAATGACTGTTTTAACGCAGGGACATTTAATGATTTATCTTGATTCTCATAGTTTAATAAAACATGTGTAATTACCGCTATTTTGTAAAGGGCCTTTTCACTTTCAGGAACACCAGAACCTAGTAAAGCTTCTTTTGCTCCATCAATTAGAAGTTGAATAACTGTATCCTCTTCATTCCCATCAATTTTTAATTTTCCTTTTATAAGCTCCAGCATGCTATCACCTACGATCCTGAAGCACTTGTTTTTGCTGATAATTCAACGCTTAACGTTGAACTTAATCCGTTATTCCCAACAGCTTTCACTTGATAAGAATATGTTGTATCACCTGTTAATCCTGTATCTTTATAAGTTGTTGCTACTGACGTTCCTACTTGTTTGCCATTACGTAATATTTGATATTCTTTAATGCCCCCATCATACACAACAGGAGACCAACTAATGTTGGCCGTTGTTACTGTTGCAGAATCAACTTTTAATCCTGTTGGAGTTTGGGGTGGATTAGGGCGTAACTTTAACTTCTGCGATACGGAATGCAGAGTTTAAAGAACGTTTTTGATCATACCAAGCTGTTAATACAAATAGATATTCTCCTGAATCCACATTCTTATCCGTGTCATATGTCATTGCATCATAGTTGATACGGAAAAAGTTAAAGTCTCCTACAATCGGTTTTACTGCCGCGTCAACGAATTCTACAGGTTTACCCATTACTTTTTCAGGTGGTGTATCAAAGAAATTTGTTGTTCCGTTAGATAACGATTTAACAATTTTCAAATAGTCTGCATATCGCATAACAACCTTAGCATTTTCACGATAATCTTCATGTAAGTCCGCAATTGCATTAGTGATAGATTCAAATAAATCTTCACCTGACACACGTTTTACATCCGATCCATTATAGAATGACATATGACCTAAACCAGATTTCGGTGTAATTGCTAGTGCATCCTTCTTCTCTTTCGCGGCTAATCCTGAACGTAATGCATTTTCTACATATTGTGTGAGTTCAACATCGGTACCATGAATAACTGTATCAGAAATTTTCACTTTCACCTTAAATTTATTACGCCCAAATGCCACAGTATCACCTGTAAGCTTCATTTCTTTCGCTGTTTCTTCATCTGTAATGAAATCATCATCATCAAGTGTGTATGAAATTTTAGGTAATTCTAAGCCTTTAATCGCACTTACTTGAGAAACTTCTCGTAATTGATTTTTCGCAAAAGGCTCATGTACCAATTCCTTTTGCATATTTGTTGGGAAAAACTTATCGCCTCCCGTTGAATTACCAGCTGGTAAAGCAATTAAAGCCTTAACATCATCTGATACTGCTCGACCTTGTACTGCCGCACGAATAAATTCTGCTTTTGCCGCTACTTCTTTTTGTTTCGGATCTTCAATACCAGTAATAACATTTTTCTGTTGAGCAAATTTAGCTGTTTGTTCTGCTTCTAGTTGATCATGTTGTTGTTTTACAACATCAAAGCGAGCTTGTAAGTCTGCTTTTGATGTTTGCAATACTTTGATATCATTTAACGAGGCTGATGGATCCATAGCCTTTGTAGCTAGTTCATTTTCTGTTTTCGCCAATTGTTGGCCAATTGTTGCCATTGCTTGTTTTAACTCATAAATGGTTTTCATAAAATTAATTCCCCCGTTTTTTTAAAATATTGTTTCTAAATAGGCAAGATTTGCTTTTGAATCTGCAACAATTTTTTCTCGTAATTCCTTTTCTTCTGTGCTCATAATTGATTTATCGGTTTGCATTTGTAATAGTTGTTGTGGCACATTCTGATATTGTTTCGCCCACTTGTCATCAAATGCATATGCAACAGCTTGGTTAGCTTCAACAATTTCATCACAAAGCCCTAATTCTAAGCATTGTTCGGCTGTTAACCATGTATCTTCTTCAAGCATTTCGTATAACATTTCTTCTGACATTTTTTCACCAGATCGATCAAGATAATACTGGCACATTGCCTGGCTAATACGTTCCACATCATCAGCCGCTTTTCTTAATTGCTTAGCATTACCCCAAGCTCCTGTCATTGCATGGTGAATCATCATTAATGAATTATTTGGCATAATAATACGTTTTGAAATCATTGGTAAAACAGATGCACAAGATGCCGCTACCCCATCAATATGCGATATAATATCGGCTGGATGTCGTTTTAACATAGCGATAATAGCCATTGCTTCAAACACACTACCTCCAGGACTATTAATGTATAGATTGATAGTCTCAATACCATCACCCAATGCTTCCAATTCGTTTTTGAAAGTAATAGATGACACCTCGCCATATTCTTCCCATGCATATTTTGTAATTTCTCCATAAATAAAAACATCAGCTGTTTTACCATTCGCCGATGCTTTCATTTGAAAAAACTTATTCTGTTTGTTCTTTGCCACCGTTTTTCACCCCCTTCCGTTGAGTTGGGTCCATATCAATAGGATATAAATCACCACTTACCCAAAGTTTTGAAGCATTACCACCCACAGGCGGTTCATCTTCTTTTTGACGAACATCATCTTGTGATAACCATCCACTCCTAATTGCGGCTTGATAATAAGCTGTTCTTGAAGCTGTATCACCTCTTAACAGTCCTCCAAGGTTGAATTTAAAGTAATGGCCTTCTTGTCGTTCTTTTTTATTCAGCAACTTACGGTTCATTTCTTGCTCATACTGGCGAACAATAGGAGTTAAAGTCATTTGAACAAACTGAATCATCAGCTGTTCATTACTGCTATAACTCTGTCCCTCCGTGTCATTTAAAAATGTAACCGGAACATTAAAAACGTTAGCAACCCGTGAACGTGTAATTCGTTCGGATGCTAACGTGTCTGAAGCGAAGTATTTCCGCTCCATCTCTTCTATATTGACACCTGGTTCCCTGAATAAAATACCACCATTCTCTTGATAAAACCGTCTAAAATCATCAATGATTTTTTGTCTCTTTTCATTATCTACCTGCGTCGCATAATCCAAAATAAAGCTATCTTTCTTCTGCATTTCTGACAAACTAAATTCTTGTACTGCCTTATCGTATTCAAGAGTATTTCTCAAAACATCAATTGGACAAATACCTTTCCATCTTGAAATACCTGTGATGTGTTTGACATGAAACATGTTCATATTGTGGATGTAATACGTTCCTTCAATCCCACGTACCTCATACCACAAATTATTATCATCCGTATTTAAAAAAGGCGTTACATAAGTAGATTCAATAGGGATTAATGATTCCACTTGAAATCTAATATCACGAATGATAGCTGCATATCCATTTCCAGTTTCATTTCTTGAAACTTCAATTTTATTTATCCATTCAAATCCGGTCATGTTTGGATTAGGTTCATTCATCACAACATCAGACACTTGATTAACAACAGTGTCATAATCCTTATAGAGCTTTAATGGCAAAGATGCTACCGTATTAGATAATCTACTAATCACACTGAAAATCGTCTCATTTGTAGCTAATTTTGTATTATCAATACCCCAAAACTTCCTTCCAAACCATGAAGAAAAGTTATATCCAGCACCTTTCCATCCCAATGAAGCTCCTTTAATCGCTCCCTTAACACGATTTATCAGTTTCAATTTCTCACCGCCTTTCTATTTAAAAAGATCGTTGACTGATATAAATTCAATATTTCCATCACCTTGTAATTGAGATAACATAGGGATTACTTCTGTATGAGCATTTAAAAACGCTGCAAAGCCATCAATCTTTCGATATTTACTCTGTTTAGATGGTAAAAAGTTCCCGTTTCTGTCTTCCACAAGCTTTACATTGTTCATATACCAACGGAAGAGACGGTTTTTATTACTGATTATTTTTCCATCCAACAACAATTCTTTTACATCCTTTAATGCTGGACTTAAAGTTAAATGCCCTTGTCGAACTGGTTCAGTTTTAAATCCATATGCTTTCAAATCTTCATTTAAACGATAGGCATTTGCTGGATCATAAGTAATTTTCTTTATGAAATAGTGTTCGGATTGCTCAACAAACCAATCATAAACATACTCATATTTCACATACTCACCAGGGATAATAGTGAGCCAACCTTTGTCTTTAAACTCTTTGAAACTAATATTTTCGTTATCACGATCAACTTTAGCCTGCGGAACCCAACTGTGAGATAGCACAAAAACATTTCCATCATCTAAAGGAAACTCTAAACAAGCGCTTGTAAAATCTTCTGTTGCAGATAAATCATAACCTGCAACACATTCTTTACCAGTTAATCCCTTTATATCAATAACTTCTTCATTCCTTTTTAATATCTCAATACCAACAAAGGACATTTCATCATTATCAACAAAGATGTTAAATTGTTTTGTAATCCAGTCATTCTTTTCAGCATCAGTATGCTTATCTGTATTCCAATCATCAATAAGCGATGGAAGATCTAACGAAACTCCCATATTAGGATTTGCTTTAATCCATAATTCAGGATTTTCAATTTCATCCACGCTATCCATTTCAGCCATGAAATAAAACTTTCTATCTTGGTCAATAACTCCTTCTAAAACATCCGTTGCAATTTCATAGTATTGAACAAGTGGTCCTTCAAGCTGATATCCTGCCGTAGTAATATAAACAATCATTGGTTGTTTACGTGCACCACGTGATTTTTTTATAACATTAATTAACTTAAAGTTTTTGAATTCATGTATTTCATCAAAAATACCAAGATGTGTATTTAATCCGTCTAGTTTCTTACTATCTGATGCACGAGGTTCAATTTTAGAATGCGTTTTATCATGGAAAATACCTTTCTGATTTTCGCGTAAATGTTTCCGAAGAAGGGGTGATTTTTGAACCATTGCACGACTTTCATCAAATAACTCCCCAGCTTGTTGTTTTGTATTTGCTAAAACATAAACACGAGCACCTGGTTCATTATCTTTAGCAACAGCATAATTAGATAAACCAGAAATCATTGTAGTTTTTCCATTTTTACGTCCAATAAAAATAAGGCCCTCACGAAAGCGCCTATAACCTGTATCTTTATGAATCCATCCATACAAAGAACCTATAACAAAGTGTTGCCACGGTTGAAGAACCAACTTTTTATAATCACCTTTTGATGGACGACAAAACTTTTCGATATATCGTATAGGTCGATGCGCTTTTTCTTCATCAAAAACCCAAGGGAACTCCTCAGTCCCCTGTCTCCTCAAATCGTTTAGATGACGTTGACAAGACAAGACATTTTTCTTACTAGCTATTATGTTTCCTTTCACAACTTGTTCTGCATACCAAGTTGTTCTTAGTTCAGGAGATGGATCTACCAAAATATTAAAATGCTGTATCTGCTCATTTCGCCAATTTTTATACCACTTAGCTATTTCAGAAGGCTTAGAAGTTGTCGTAATCATCATCAGAATCTCCAGTTAGCTCTTCCTGAAGCTTTTTTCGGCTTGCCCCAGTCAACCCTAGCTCCCCTAAATATTGTCGAATCTGTTGTAAATACTTAGGTATCTCTGGTATCAAAGTGTGCTTAGTCAGATTTGTAGCACCAGCTTTATTTGTATACTCCATCGTCAGACCTTCTTTTTTAACATTAGCTGCCATCTCTCTAAACATTTGATAACTGAAGGCAATCGCTTCAACTACAATAGGATCATTGATATCAGCCTTTCCTTCAACTTCTAAAACAGACCAAATACGAATCCAAGTATCTTTTCCTACCTTTTTTAAATGCGTAGGTGGTTTCCTCTCAATCAATCCTTTATCCACGATATCACCTCACTTACATTTTATGGATAAAAAGTACCAATTCAGAAATAAAAAGCTCTTATTTTCAGGCTTTACCCCCCTTTAGAAAAATCACTTGCGCTACCCACGAAGGAGGCGTCCGGTCTGGGCAGAAATGACTCTGAACAATAAAAGGAGGGGGGCTATATGAATTCTTTGTTCGCTTTTACTTTTAAGAACTGAATCTTCCTTTTGCTTTTCTTTTTCCCTCCACCCTTTTCAGGATGTTCTTTATTATGACATGCATTACATAAACTAATTAAGTTATCTAATGTTAATGCAAGTTCAGGATATTCACTTCTTTCTTTGATATGATGGACCATATCAGCAGGTACTGGTATCAATGGATCATGCTTCATACACTCTTGGCAACGGTAACTGTCTCGTATCAATGCTAACTCTCTACACCTTCGCCACGCTGTGCTATCATAGAACTTCTTCGCTTCTTTATCCCGTTTGTATTTATCGTAGAACTTTCGCTGTTGCTTGGTTTTATATTCTTTCATAGTTACTTCTCAAACTCTTTCTTCTTTTGAAACTTACCAGCTATCTTCATTGTTGCTAATGCTGGCCACACTAGTGTAAAGATACAAATAAGAAATAACATTACCACAATTGTTATCATCTCTTTACTCGGATCACCTTTATCATCTTTTAACAACTTAAGTACAGTTGAATACATCCCAGAAGATATGTATATCATACCTACAATAAGATAAGCTAATAACCATAGCATTCTATCTTTCTCCTCCCTCAATCTTTCCACGGAATTGAATATCAAGACATTTTTCGCAATAGAAACCTCATCCCATCTAAAAAATGTCCAAACATCACGGTACGACACTCATTATCCATACATTCTAATTGCGTTTTAAATTTCATCATTCATCCTCCTCCAATATAAAAAGCACCCGAATGGATGCTTTATCATTATTTACTATTTGTTTTCAATTACGGTATGTGAAGTTTTATTCTTCTCTCAGCTAACAACCACGACAAACACTATCGGAAAACTTATCAGGTTCCCCTCATTCTGTCTACCTAGGATGTCGTTAGCTCAAAGAAGAGCAAACGCTCTCCTTGATAACGGTATCATCCAATCATTACCATCTGTTGGTTTCGGATTTTATGTGCCGTCATTATGAAACCGTTTAGACAACATATAGTTTATAAAGGAATTTATGAGTAGTGTTTTCCGCCACTACCCACAATACAAATATAGCACGTTCAAAAATCAATTTCGTCCACAAATAGTTCATAAATAGTTCGCGTTTTAATTTATTTCATAAATTAATTCACCAATTACTTTATTTCCTAAATGTTTGGAAGTAATCTCGTATTCTATATGAAATGTTTCATCTGCCTTCACCATCAAAAATGCTGGAAATGCCATGTTCTTTTTAGCATTAAGACCTCTAAAATAATACTTTAAAATTGTCTGATTCGATTCCTCATATATTTCGAAATCAAAAATGCTATCTAAGTAATCATCAAATCTCTCTCTATCTCTCTCTTCAATTTCTTTAGCGCTCGGATATAAATTTATGGGCAAATTGAAATGAGTTCGTATTGGTTGCCATTGTGAGTAACCAATGTACTCTTCTAATTGATAGTCCCTTTGATGCTTTAACATATATTCTAAGAATCCATCTTCTCCTGAGAAAAACTCAATCACAGTGCTATTTGGTATTTCCATACTCTCCTTAATAATCACCTCTACATTAGAAGGAATTTTTAAATTCACTTCTATATCTTCATCATACGATTGACCATTGTTACGAAGAACAAGTGGAACTAAATATAAGCTCTGGAAATATTTCAAATAACTATATTTATGTTCATATTCATAAAGTTCCATTAAGAAACTATCCAGCAATCTACCTTTTTCCTTTTCTTTTTCTGTACCACGCACTTCTACATCACGTGTAAATATATTCTTTCTTGTCTTTAAATCACCAACATAAAAAAAGCTTTTTTCCACGTCTACTTCAAGTAATTCATTTATTTTTCCAATCAATTCTTCCTTTTCACAATCTGATATTTCGTCATATGTAAATTCATTTATTCCAGCCTGAAAAATTTTTGCTAAATCTTCTTTTTCAGCTACATTTTTCTCCTTATCAATTTGCTCTTTGCTTTTTGGTAGGAGTTTGTATTCAATTATTTCACTTATACTTTGTTTTAATTTTTCACTCAAAGGATTTAACGGGCTAGCGGGTAAGTAAATACGATTTATCTTACTTGAAAAATCTAACTTATCTTTATAATAAAAAGCCACTTCTAAAGCCTTCTTTACTAATCCCTGACCTTTTATCTCTGGGTAATTATAATAAGCCCATTCTTGTATTCTCTCAATATATTCTTCTCTGGTTATCCTAGTTCCATTTGTAGAAAACTTAGAAAATTGATACACCATTGCACCTGCAATCTGATCAATTATCGATGGGTGTAGTACATGTCCCATCTTAGCTAGTAACCTACTTACATTTTGATGTATTTGAGCTTCAAGTGCAGCCAGTTGAAAATTATCCAATTGTATTTCAATCTTTGAAATAAATGACTGAATTTCACTTAGATCCTCATAATCCTTATCTTGTTCCGAAAAGTTCCTTTTTTTAATCTTAGTTATAAATTTAGATGTGGCATCGTTGCAATTGCCAATTAACATTAATTTATACTCTTCAGCATCATTTACATCTTCTATTAACTCTTTCAACCAACGAATGATATCAGTTCTACTAATATTATTCTCTGAGGATTTGACCTGAACAACTTTCTTCTTATTATTTTCATATAGCCATAGAATATCTACCTTATCATTGTCAGTATCCGGTTCAACTTCTACGGCTTTCCACTTATTATCTAAAACCGTATCCATTACCGTTGCAATAGACTGATAGAGATATCCTCTAGAACCTTCTTTTCCACCCATATACTGTCCTCCACATAATTTAATAAAAAACACACTGTATTTCATTACTATTTTATCATTTTTTAGTGTAAATTTTTGATTTATATTCATTTATGAATTCACTATAAACCATAGAGTGTTGAATTGACCTATTCCGTTTTTTCCTAGAGTAACAAGGCTTTGCTTTAATTCTTCAAAATGAATTTGACACTTTTCTTTTGTAGCTAATTCAAAAAAGACCTAAAAAAATATAGGTCTCTAGATTTTAAATTTCTTTTGATAATCATTTAGCGTATCTTGTTCTATCCCAATGTATCTTAGTGTTTCTTTTTGATCTGTATGGTTGAGCATTTGTTGTAACACTGCTACATCTTTAAACTGCTTGTAGTGATGGTATCCATATGTTTTTCGGAGAGAATGCGTCCCTATACGTTCTAAACCAAACTCTTTTGCTGCTTGGTTTAATATGACGTAGGCCATAGATCGAGTGATTGGCTTATTCTTACCATTCCTACTCTTAATAAGAAATTCATTTTTCGGTCGCCCCTTCGCATACTCACGTATTGCCTTCTTTAATTCTGGAGGCATCTTCACTTCCTTTACCTTCTTTGTTTTCTTTTCGCGGATAAAGATACTCCAACCCTCCACATCACGAATACGAAGACGTAATATATCCGATATACGTAACCCTGTATTAATACCAAGAAGGAACAGAATGTAGTTTCTTTCATTCTGCTCCTTGAAAAACTCCTTCATTTCCTTAATTGCTTCCCTATCTCTAATGGGCTGAACAAGATTCATGCATTCTTCACCCCCTCCTTACGTTTTGCTTTCTTCTTGTATACTTCCACTTTTAAATTAAACGCTAAACGTAGTAACGCTGAACCTTTTAACTTATAATACTTTGTTTTTCCTACGCCTAATTCAAGCCAAATATTTAAGTCTGATTCAATTTCTTCTTCCATATAACTTTTAAAAATAATATATCTTTCATCAGGTTTTAGCGTATTCACAGCTTGATGTACCCAATCCATGTATTCTTTTCTTTGCTGCTCTAATTCAATTCGTTCAATAGCGATATCTTCAGTAGAACTATGAAACTGATTCGTAAATGTCGGAGGAACCTCTGAAAACATTGTCGTTACTTTCGGCATTAAATTACTTGGCAATGTATTCAAATACTCACGATAACTCCCCAGTACTTCTTCTACCGCTTTCTTTGTTTTCTTTGTATCTACAACTGGCATATTAAAAAATAACTGTTCTCTCATTTTGAGTTCCTCCTTAATTAATCTTACTTTTGTCTTAGTGCTCCACGTCTACGCTCATAGCGCGGTCCACGAATTCCCATTAAATCTTCAATGTCACGAGTACTTAATTTTTCTTTTCGTTTTTTCTTGTTTTTCTTCTTGGCTTGTTTTGATTGCTTTTTCCATTCACGTAATTGATCCTTTAGTGCTTTCATTTCCCCATCCCCTTTTCAAAATAAAAAGGACACCTATTCCTAAAACAGCTTTAATTGCTGCTTTAATGAATTGGTGTCCTCTAGTTTTCTAGCCGGACAATATTGATTTTTAATTTATTTTAAAAGACTTTCTTTTGAGTTTTCTTTCCAACTCTCACCTTTGTGCAAATGAATATTCCATGCTTGTTGTGGTGTAAAACCTATCTCTTGCAGCTCTTTTATATTTTGCGGTTCTTCAAAAGTGCACGGCACACTTATTTCTTTAGTGAAGTCAAAATCATAATTACCTGTTTCACCAGGAGAAGTATCAGCCCAATCAACACCACCCTTTATTTCCACTCTTTCTCCATCGGGTGTTTCTAAAAAGAATTTCACACCTTCTACACTCATTCCCATTTTCCTAATCTCACTTTCTATTCAAAGGATTATTTTGTTGAGATTAATTCATTCAATTCTCCATACTTTGCATTAGCCGTTTTAATCCACAAATCAACACGATCTTTATTTTTATCAATTCTTCGTTTTGTCTTTTCAATTGCAAACCATCTCTTGAAACTGTTTGTAATCCCAAATCCAGTAGTTAATTCGGATACAACATGCATGCACAAATCTTCATCGAAATGAGTCATTAAATGTATTCCGTCGTATTTCCCTAAATACTCACATTCGACTTGTTGTATAGAACGTGCAAACCCTAAGTTAACTGGCACCCAAAACGGGAATACACTTCCTACTTTCAGTTCATTAATCATTTCTATTCCTCCCCTGAATAAAACTCAATATTCCGTCAATACTGTAGACAACCCATTAAGTTACTTTCTCCTTGTTCCCCCTTGGAGAACCAGCCGGGCAGTTAGCTTTTGCTAGCTGCTCTTTTATTGCTTGTCCACCTCAACCCATTCGCCATCATATAACATCCAACCGCCATGAACGTACAATTCCTTTTGTGAGTTCTCCTTGCTTCTCTTTTCACTCTCAATACGCTCTAAAATCCCTCGAAGTTCTTTCTGCGCATTTATATAATCACTTTCTAACTTCATTATTTTCTTTTCGCTATTTTCTACATATCCAATGTACGCTTTAACCCTTTGCTCATCCCACTTAGTTTCTTCTTTAATCGGCATAGCCCAATGAACCGCACCTGTATCTTTCGTTAACTGCTGCGCCTCTTCACATGCTTTGAAATAGTCATCATGTGTTTCCATTACTTCTCCACCTAAATAAACTCCGTATTTCATATCCATTCCCCTTTTCTACAAAATGAAATTTTTATTTAGTTTTCTTACCTGCATAATATTTTGATATTTGTTTATACTATAGTTGTAACTTTTTGTTACAACATATATCCGTATCGATTGTAACTTCTAAAATTGTACAACGAAGCAGTTAGCTATTTCGGCTAGCTGCTTTGTTGTTTAAAATGAAGTTTTTATACGATTTTAAACACATTTAAAAATAAATTCATATGATATTACGTATTCCTCTCTTTTACAAAATGGATTTGGGTCAGAAGAGCACTTTTACGAAGTGCTCTTTTCCCATGGAATTAAAGCTCTACAAAATAGCGTTTTTGTTCAAATACTTCACGCCCATGAAAAAATTACATATGATATCACGTACCCTTTTACATTAAGAGTTTTGGTCCGAAGAGCACTTATATATGGTGCTCTTTTTGGTATGGAATTTAAAATAGAGGCTTGCTCTTAAAACCTATTATGTAATTTTCATAGGTTTTTTCCTTACACCCGTGTGTCTGTTTACTCATAAGTTGTTAAAGTATAAATATAAATTGATAGTTAATTTATAAGGGAGGTGTAAAAATGAGTAAATTTAAAAAGCATTGTTGTCACATACCCTTTCCTTTACCTCAAATAGGGCCTACTGGAATAACTGGAGCGACAGGACCTTCTGGACCTACCGGAATAACCGGAGCGACAGGACCTTCTGGTGGACCTCCAGGACCTACGGGACCTACCGGAATAACTGGAGCAACTGGGCCTTCTGGTGGACCTCCAGGACCTACGGGACCTACCGGAATTCAAGGTAACCTGGGACCTACTGGGCCTCAAGGTATTTCTGGACCTCAAGGGATTCCTGGGATTTCTGGATCTATTGGTCCAACTGGACCTTCTGGAATTCAAGGTATCCAAGGCATCCAAGGCATTCCTGGCATTCAAGGTCCTATTGGACCCACTGGAATAACGGGGGTCACTGGAATTCAAGGGATTCAAGGCATTCAAGGGATTCCTGGCATTCAAGGCATTCAAGGGATTCCTGGCCCGACCGGCCCTCAAGGGATTCCTGGTTCTGCAGGCCCAACTGGACCTTCTGGAGCTGTTGGCCCGACCGGCCCTTCCGGGGGACCGCCAGGACCAACGGGACCGACTGGACCTTCCGGGGGACCACCAGGACCTACCGGAGTGACTGGCCCCACTGGACCAACTGGGTCACCAGGACCAACCGGACTTCAAGGTATCCAAGGTATCCAAGGCATTCCTGGCCCCACTGGACCTCAAGGAAGTCAAGGGATTCAGGGGATTCAAGGTAATCCGGGGCCTATTGGTCCTATTGGACCCACTGGAATAACTGGGGCGACTGGAATTCAGGGTATCCAAGGTATTCAAGGTAATCCAGGACTTATTGGACCTATCGGCCCGACTGGCCCAACTGGGCTTCAAGGTATTCAAGGCATCCAAGGCATTCCTGGGCCTACTGGATTACCAGGAACCGCTGGAGCTACCGGACCTACTGGGCCTATCGGTCTTACAGTATCTGGTTTATCCCAGTATGCTTATGTTTTCAATACAGCAGCTCAAGTTGTTGCCTTAGAAGCACCTATTCTTTTTAATTCACACGGTAGAATCACATCCGGTTTTACTCATACGCTCGGAACTTCTCAGATGACAGTTATTAATGCTGGAGATTATAAAATTTCTTTTTCTGTATCAGGAGTTGAACCTAATCAATTTGCCCTCTTTTTAAATGGGGCTCCCGTTACCAACTCCATTTATGGATCAGGTGCAGGTACTCAACAAAACAATGGGCAAACAATTCTCACTTTAGCAGCAGGTGATATTATTACCCTTAATAATCATACTTCCGCTGCTGCAGTTACTTTGCAAACTTTGGCGGGTGGAACACAAACAAATATAAATGCTTCGATTGTAATTGAAAAATTAAATTAATTTAATCATTTATTTCTTGAAACTCTGCCAGTAAATAATCTGGGGTGGATTCTTTTTTCAACAAGCAGTTAGCTTTTGCTAGCTGCTCTTTTAATTAAAATAAGGATTTTGTTTAAATTTCATTAACCTTATTGATTCCTTTGCATACAGTATTATCACAAGAGATTCCACAGGTGGCTCTGGTCCAGTTACCTTGAATTTCTTGCACACCTTGTGGGAAGAATCCGTTTATAACAAACGGATTCTTTTATTTTTGCTCATACAATAAGAATTTTGTTTTAAATTTGCACCTACCTGAATAGCACGCATACAATATTGTGCGTATTCATATTCAAGATCACTTTTGGTCAAGAGCTCTTTAAAAAGAGCTCTCTATTTTTTTAATTAACACAAAATAACTATTTTGTTAAATTTCTAGATTCACAAAGTACTAACTTTATAAAATGAATTCATATACATTTATTGAATACATATTAAGTTCATATACAATCAAATAATTTAGGAGTTGATTAATATGACAAGCAAACCACTGGTAATAACGCTTCCCCCTATATCAAAAACCAAAATTACTTTTTATTCTTCTTCTGGTGACGTAATTAACCACACTTTTTTTACAAACGAGACTTCAGAACCTATAGCAACGTTTGCATATTGTCCTATAGACTTTGAAAGATTTGAAACTAAAAGAATGCCAGTCCTTATAAAATAATTTTTCATTCTCCTTTACGAATAATCTTTTTTACATTACACATACTATCCTCAATTCAGCTACATTCTTTTAAAACGGAGACTTCCCCTCCGGACTGTTTAGGCACTCGGCAGGTAACTTAGTCAATTACCTGCCATTTCCTATTCAAATAACGTTTTTGTTAAGAAATTGCACAGCCATAGAAAACATACATACAATACCATAGGTATTCTTTTTCAATTTTAATTTTGGCCAGAGCACCTTTTTAGGTGCTCTTTAACTTTAGAATAAGGATTTTGTTATATTCCTTGCACTTTTAAATGAGACAAGCATATGTTGTAGTATAGTGTTTCATCACTTATATACACTTCCTTTTTTCAAGAGTACATATTCGATATGTACTCTTTTTGCATCACTATAAAATAACGCTTTTGTTTAGTTTTCAATAGTTAGGTTAATAGCTCCAACTTGATCTAAATTTATTAATAAATTTTCTGTAACCACTTTTCCCATCTCGTCAGATACATTCCCAATAACAGTTCCATCTACAGAAATACGTAAACTTCCACAAATGTTTTCTATCTTTACATCTTTCACTCTAATTCCCCCATTTCTTAATAAAATTCAAATTTTGTCTTAATATCCGTTGTCCTGGCGCTGGTGGTTCACTTCATTCTTTTTGTAGTAACCTTGTTCAATTTCTTCAAATGTGAATCCTAATTTCTTACCTAACCCTAAAAACGAGTACAATAATTCTTCATAAAGCTCAATATCTTGAGTTGCACGAAATTCCGATATACCTTCATATACATTGTTAAATTGATTGACTAACGTACTTGCCGTATAGACGTTTGCATTATGTTCTAATAATTTCAGACTATATTCATTAGGATTAAATCCGATGCCATTCCCTAATGAAGCTATAAAATGAAATCCATCTACATACTCCATTAAAATAACTTCTTTTTCACTAGGTCCTTTATTGCTCCAATGCTTAAAGCATCTTGTTTCATTTGCAAGTTCTCCAATTTCAACCTGTAAAGCAAGGATCATATTGTAAAATAAATTTTGTCCCTCTAATCCATGCTCCTTAATAATTCTTGTATCCAATACCTCTTGCATTCCGAATATTCTAGTTAAGTTCATTTTTATTTCCCCTTCCTATTTAGCAAATACCTAATCCTATCGGACGATTTGTTATTAATTCCTGATCAGCTTGGTCTATCACAAGGAGCGCAACCTCCGCTTGATGCCTTCTTAACGCTTTTGCCATCTTTGGCAAACTCATACCTTGTTTCCACATTTCACGAAAACGAATTACATCTCTTTCATCCCAAATGAAGTTAGCTTCCTCTAAAGCGATGTAAATTTTTAATCTTGATTCCTTCATCGCTTCATGATTACTTGCTACGCTCATAAGCGAACCTACTTTCTAAAAATGATTATTTTATCTTTTCAGTAAACTTAGTATCTACACGATCAACCTTACCGTTTATCCAAACCGCGACTTGCTCACCAAATCCGCTCATTGGTGGATTTACTGCCGTAACATTTCCATCTTTCACTATTAAAAGTTTGTTGCTACTAACATCGATTTCTATTTTTTTCATATATCCCTCTCCCTTTTACTACCGCATGTACTCGACAACATCAGGTTTGAATCCACTTCCTAAGTAAATCCGTACCGGAATTATTTCTTTTTTATCCCTTGCTGCCTTACACAATTCTTCAGCTGTATCCCAATTGAAAAACTTATCTACAGCTCTTTGAAATCTCCATATTGCCATTACATATTGTTCAAAGATGTCATAGCGATCATCTTGTTTAGTTGTGCGTGGTAACTCATCCGTACACTTTGCATTCTTTGGAACTTGGACGCGTACATCAGCGTATGTATTGCGTCCAGTTCCTTTCTTAACATTGGCTTTCATTACATCAAACTCACAAATCGCTGGCTCTACTTCGAAAATATTTAGTTGTTTAGCCATGTGCCATTTCACTCTTTTCAAGAAGGTCCAGTAATTCAGTTGCTCCTTCTTTACTTAGAAACATTCTTCCATCAAGCAATTCAATATTTGATTCAGAAACTTGGCCCGTTACAAAGCATGACTTGTCATGTTTTCTTAAAACAATGTTTTCCCCTTCAACATGAAAGCCTAATGCTGTACCTTCAGCAATCCCTAAAGTTCTGCGTAACTCTATTGGAATTACTACACGCCCTAGCTCGTCCACTTTTCTTGCAACACCTGTGTTTTTCATTCCTTGCTCCCCCTTGTTAACTGACTTTTTGTTGTTGATTCCGTTGCAACTCTTGTTTCATTGATTCAAATTTGATTAACCATGCTTGCCAACGCTTATCGTTTTCTTCTTGTTGCTGTATTGCCAATTCACAATTACAACCGCTCGTTTCAATCACACCTGGATAAGTTTCTTTACGAATAATTCCTGTATTGCGGCATAATGAGCACATATTTATTCCTCCTTTTTGAAATTACGTAATCTATAATTATCCCCATGCATTTCTAACATTTCAGCGTTTTCCATCATTCGACTAAAGTCACGTTCTCCATACATTTCTGCTAATTCACCGATCGTAAAATTAGTAGTAAATAAAGTGCTTTTTCCTATACGGCTATCTACAATTTCATTTGTCTTCGTTTGTTTCCATGTGACGCCCTCTTTATCTTTCTCTGTAAATTCCGCCCCAAAGTCATCAATAATCAAGACATCGACTTTTGCTAGTAGAGACATTAACTTGTCCTCTGTCATTTCACTGTTTTTATTCCAAGTGGATTTAATTTTGGTAAATAGCTTATTCATTTGAATAAACATTGCACTGTGACCCTTTTTCATAAGTTCTTTAGTAGCTGCTACACACAAATGACTTTTTCCTACTCCATAATCCCCCGTTATTATCATGCTTGTTGGGTCCTCTTTATTGAAAGAAGCTACAAAATGCATAATTGATTCTTTCGCATCAGCTAATTCCTTTTTCGTTGGTACATAATTTTCAAATGTAGCTTTTTTGAGTTTGTCATTTATTAAGCTGTTATCAGCAAATGAATCATACAAATGAATGATTTCATTTTTCTTTTTTATAGCAAGTGTCTCTATAGCTAATTTCTGATCTTCTTTTTCTACCGATCTACATTGAGGACAAAACTCTTCATTTGTTTCTGTATCTATCAACATGCGTTTACTGCAAACGTCTTTGAAATTTTCTTTTCCTACTAAAAATACATTCGTACATCTATTAGGCGACAATACATATCTTTGACTAGCGTTTCTTGAAGTCGTATTTGTCGATGAAGCTACTATCTTTTTGATTGCTTGCATTAGTTGTCCCCCCTTTAAAAACTCCTTTTCGTTGTACAGGTTTTTCATTTAAATAACTTTCGAATTTAGTTCCAAATAAAGTGATAGGTCTCAAATAACCACTCATTTCCGAATTATCAATCCATTGTGAAGTCTTGATGTCAATTACCTGTTTAAAATGAGTTAATCCGAACCCCTCTTTCCATCTTGCTCTAATTAGACCCTGTGTTTTTTTAGATGTATGTTTATAATTGGTTTTTGCTCTCATGTTGAGATAATCAACAATTTCTTGATATGGAATAGATTGAACGCTGTCCTGAGATTTTTCAGGACTATAATCATTTTTTATTTCTTTATCTAAATCTTTATCTAAATCTTTATCTATGTCCGTTACGTCATCGTTACATGTAACGTTACAACTGAGTGTTTGTTGCTTTTTTCTTTCTCGATGTGCCGCTACGCGTTTTCTAGTGTCTTCTTTGATTTTTTCTAAACGGTCTAGATTCTGATGATTTCCCCAATTAACAACGTTGATGTAATGATTATCGTCAATTTCAATCATTCCAAATTTTTTAAATACACCTAGTGCCATACGAACTGTATTTAGGGGGCGATTAAATAGTGTTGCTAGCATATCTTCCGTATATGGGATATTCTCGTTTAAAAAAATATAACCACTTGCATTTGTTTTACCAGCTTGAGCTAACAACTTAATCCAAATGATTAATAATGTATCAGCTTCAGGCATGCTCTCAATTAGACGTATTTTTTCATCCTCAAACATCGTTGTTGAGAGTTTTATCCATTTCACTTTTACTTCAGACATAGTCCTTACCTCCTTGTGCAAACTGCTATATGTGCTTGTCCACTTTTGATAATCCGTTGAATTTCATACTGCGGATAACCAACTTTGAAATACTTTTCAATCATCTTCTTTAATTCATCCTTGCTCTCTGCTAAGTCCCAGAACTTATTAGGTAATAGCACTTGATATTCAATTAAATCCATGTACTATTTCCCTACTTTCCGTGGTATACTTATAACAAATTGTTTTTCTTAAAGGACCCACTGCCATGGGTCTTTTTATTTTGTTTTACGTCACTCCAAGCCCATCGTTTTATTGGTTCGTAAGTAATGTAAAGCAACAATGCACTGCATGCGATAAATATTGCGAATAATACTAACGATGTTGTATCTTCCACTAAATCACCTCCTTTTGTGTTTCAAGCCAAGCTTCTAAATCCTTTTGTAGGAAAAGTAGTTTACGCCCATCTCTAATCACTGGAAACTGTGGGTGGTTTGCTAATTCATACACTCGACAAACTGCTATGTTTAGATAAGCTGCCGCTTCTTTCACTCTCATTACTTTATTTGGTTGTGCTTGTTGTTGAAATGCAGCTAATGCTGCTTGAATCTCCTCTCGAACAACTTCGCGGATTGATTCTTTAATAATTTGATCTAATCCCATATCGTTTTGCTCCTTCCCAAATTGTATTAAAGATAGCTAATCATACTAACCTTGGTGGCCATGCATTTATGTATGATATCGTCTCATTCTGCCTGCTCTCCTCCGGTTGTCAAAACGACAACATTTTGCTCAAAAAAAAGCTCATCTATCGATACTCCAAGCGCATTCGCTAAAGTAGGTATCTTTTCAGCATCCAATCTTCTTTTGCCATTTTCTATGAAAGAAATCGCTGAAGCATGCTTGAAATCAAGCTCTTTGGCTAGTTTTTCTTGTGTTATATTCTTTTGTTTGCGAATATCTCGAACTCTATTTCCGAATGTCATATCCGCCTCACCTCCCGTTGTTGTCGTTATGACAACTTCTTGATTTCATTATATGTTGTCATTTCGTAAATGTAAACCCCTTTTTGTCATTTCGTAAAAAATATTTTTACAGATAGTGAAATGTTGTCAAAAAGTATATATACTGTAAGTAGAGAATAATACTTTGCAATGCTAAACATTATGTATTACACTATCGGATCTTATTTATAAAGGGGAATAATAAAATTATGAACTTAAATGAAAGATTGAAAGCGTGTCGCGAAAAAAACGGTTACACACAAACTTTCATCTCTGAAAAATTAGACGTAAATAAAGCAACTTTATCTAGCTACGAATCAGGAAGACGTAAACCTGACTATGAGACACTAACTAAATTAGCAGACATATATGAGGTTTCTGTCGATTATTTATTGGGAAGAGCAATTCATGAGAAGTTAACAGTTAAAGAATCCGAGGAAATCGGTAAAGAAACTAACGAATGGATGAAACTGATTAACCAACTTTCAGAGGAAAACAAAGAGTTATTTAAATCAACAATACAAAGCTTTATATCTAAAAACAAAACTCCGTAAGACTTCTAATTGTCTACGGAGTTTTGTTTTGCTCTTTATCTTGTTCAGAAAGTTCTTTTAATAAATCACGTAAATTATCTGCACATATCCCCTCTGTTTTTTCCATCAATAAAACTTGATTGATCATATCTTCCATTTACCTTTCCCCCTACATCCTCTTTTAGTTATACACACACTGGAAAGTTTTTGACCATTTGGTCATTTACTTTCCAACCCTTATAAAGCACGAATGACGCTATCTTTATGATAGCGCCATTCTTTATTTTCAGCCGCCTCCTGCTCCAGGGTCGACCATCATTCTATATTCAATTGGAGTTTGAGATTGTTGGTTGGATTCTTTATCATTATGTATTGGTGTAAAACCTACACAGGCAATAATTGCTGCTGCTATTACTATTTTGATAGCTTTTAGCTTCAAATTAAATCACTCCCTTTTATATTTTCATTATATCATTTTAGGCATTCTCTTGGTAGCTGAGAATAGAAAAAATCCCCTAATTTTTCAAAATCTGCAATTGATTCTTCAAAAAACTTTTGATCTCCCGTTGCTAATCCTTTATAGTATTTTTGAATTGGACTTAACTTGTTATTTTCTTTTTCTAACTTATCTAGCAAAAATAAAGCTTGTTCTTTACGATCTGTTACAGCATATAAAAATGCTTCCTCGGCTATATCGGTAGGAGTTATATTTTCTAATCCCTTTCTCCAATAAATTTTCAAGAAATTAAGTGTGTTCTCTATAGCTTTTTTTCTAACTATACATTTTCGATTTGAAGGATTTTCTAATGTTAACATTCCTTGTTCAAAATAGTACTTGGCTATACTATAATCTTCAAATATATAAGTTTCTCCTAAAATACAATAAGCTAGCGCCTTCATGCATTCGTATTTATTTAAAGGTTCATTTATGATTTCAAAACAATATTTTCTAGCATGTTCTAAATCATTTGCATGATGACTACTTGTAGCTAACATCTCTTTCGCTCTTAGTGTGAAAGAGGTTTTCAAAGTTCCTTTTTTTATATCTTCAATATACGGAATCAATTGTTTCGTATATTTCATAACCATTTTATGATCGTTAAAATTTAGATGTGAATATATTAACGCGAAGTCAGAAATTATCTTCAATTCATTAGTAGATATTTTCTTTGACTTTCTAAATTCATCAACCGCTCGAAAAAACTCATGTTTGTTTATAAATCCTTCGTTGCGCATTGATAGTAACTGGTATATTTCCGCCATCTTTTTGTTCAATCTTGCATTTTTGTTTGTATCATTATTATTAAAAATTTTAGAAATTAAAATCTTTTGCAATTCAAATTCACCATACATATTTAATACTTCAAGTCCTAATCTTTCGTTGTTAGGGGACATATATGCAAAAGACTTCATTAGCGACTCTCTTCTAAAATTAAGATTATTTGGTTCATACAATCTTAATGTTTCGACATAATGCATAAAATCAAACTTAGTACTTTGAGAAAAATAACTATTAACTGTAGTATGGCTAACATTAAATAAAGTTGCTAATTTACGATTCGTGTAACCATTAGACTTTAAGTCTTCGTGCATCTTCTTCAATAATATTTCCATTTTGTCCTCCTTTGGACAAAAAGACACGTTACCCCATTTTCTTACATATAAAGGAGAACGTGTCACTTCCACTCTAAGTTGTGTTATAATAGTTATGTATAAGATCCGCGACAATGTTCCCTAGTCAGGTTAGGGGGCAGTGTAAGAGTGCTGGTAACACTACTTACACCGTGGGTCTTTTTTCACGTCCATTTATTTTATTTATTTTCATAATAACACAAATTTCCCAAAATTCGGTCATGCAGTAATCTGACAATTATTGAGAAAGTTCAAAAAACGCTATATATCAACGTTCTTCGTATTCAATGAAATAAAATATGCAATTTTGCATTTCGTGCTTTAAAGTCCCATATGCATATATTACCACTAATCGACCAAAAACAGAACACAAGTTCCTGTTTTTGGTCGATTTTTTTCCTAAAACCAATCACAATACTAATAATGATTGTTTTACAATCAATTATAGTATGTTTAATACTTAAAGACTATACTCGAATTATGAAAGCGTTAGAATTGTTTGGTCAAAATTTAAAAAAGCTTAGAAAGTCTAAAGATTTAACACAAGAACAACTCGGTGAACAACTAAACCTCAGTCGAAATCAGATAAATAATTACGAGAATGCAATGTTTGAACCGAGTATGGAAACTCTTCTTCAAATCAGTTCGTTTTTCAATGTTTCGTTAGACCTACTTTGTAATGGTTATAGCGATACAAATGACGTATTGTTACGTAACACTCTCGAAGAAGTTCAACAAACGTATGCGGCGTTAGAAGAACCTAAACGAGAGCGTTTTTGCAAACAACTCGCGTTTTATTCTAAAGTCTTAGCGGAGACTGACGAATTGTTATGATTTGATTGTAGAAGAAATCATTTCCATTTTCAAATTGTAAAATTTTCTTCTTTTTACAATTTGAGCAAGAGAGCTAATGCTCTCTTTTTTTTCTGCAATAAAAAAGAGCCGTTAGGCTCCTCCTATGTATATTATATACCTGTTCCTGGGTCTAATTCTGCCTTCCAGCCACCAGGATCAGTTACTTTATGCCCACCTGGATCCTTTGTGAATTGTCTCATAGTCTTACTTCCCCCTTCATCTAATTCTATTAATATTCTACTATTATTTAACATTGACTGACAATCATATCCTATAACTGAATTTGCTCATATATGGTAAAATATATCCATCGCTGATATGTCCAACTATGTAATTTTCATAGCAGCAAAATTACAACTAGACTTACACAACATGATTCAAAACAAAATGAAGGAGTGTTTCAAGTGAAAGGACATATTCGAAAAAGAGGAAATAAATATTGCATCGTTATTGATATCGGAGCTGATCCGGAGACAGGAAAAAGAAGACAAAAGTGGTTCTCTGGATATAAGACAAAAAAAGAAGCTGAAAAAGATGTAGCGAAAAAGATTACGGAGTTGAATGAAGGGACTTTTATCGAGCCGTCTAAAATTACTCTAAAGGATTATTTGTTAGAGTGGTTAAAAGTAAAAGAAATGGAAGTCGACAAAAGTACGTATGGTGGTTACGAATGTATTGTTTTAAAGCATCTTATTCCTGCGCTTGGAAAAAACAATCTTAATAAACTGAATGTGATACAGATTCAACAATTTTATAGAAATTTAACTGAAAAATTATCTAACAGTAGAATCATATTGATTCATAGGATTTTAAACACTGCATTAAATCAAGCTGTTGCACAAAATTTAATCCTAACAAATCCTGCTAGATTTGCAGCGAAACCCAAAAAAGAAAACACCTCCATCCAAACTTGGACAGAGGAAGAAGTAAAAACTTTTTTGTTACATTCACAAAACTCACGATATCATACTGGCTTTATTCTGGCAATAACAACAGGAATGAGGCTAGGTGAAGTTTTAGGGCTACGTTGGCAAGATGTTGATTTCGATAACCACACAGTTACAATTAATCAAACATTAGGTCATGATAATAAAATTAAACAAAGCGCTAAATCAAATTCTTCTAAACGAACTTTACCTATACCAATAGAAACTATAAATGCCTTAAAGGAACACCACCTATTTATAAAAAAAGAAAAATTGAGATTTGGAAATGCATACAGCGATTCTAATCTGATTGTTTGTACAATGAGTGGGAATTTTGTATACAGAGACTATTTCCGAAAATGTTACTATAAAATAATCCAAAAAGCTAACGTGCCAAAAATAAAATTCCATGATTTAAGGCATACACACGCAACTCTATTATTAAAGCAAGGTGTAAACCCGAAAATCGTTAGCGAAAGATTAGGACATTCAAATATATCTATGACATTAAGTATATATTCTCATGTTCTTCCGAATATGCAAGAGGATGCTGTTAAAAACTTCGCAAAAAACATTTTCGGATGACAATGTTTGCAAAATGTTTGCAATCCATATATACATAGTCTTCAAAACCTTTATATATCAAGGATTTAAAGGCTATGTATTACAATACCACGTAAATTATTTCTACCATCTGTCACTGAGGCCGCCAGTTCCCTCCAACACTAAGATAATAATTTGATTAAGAGCTCTTTCTAAAAGAGCTCTCTTTTTTAACATAAACATACCATATACAAAATCCAACCTTAACCACTTAATTACTTATAAGAACCTAACTTATAAAACGCATAATAATTATATTTATTTACTAGTATACAAGCCGTATCTCTTAGTAGAAGCACAGCATAATATACGATACAGGACAAAACTTTCAAAAAACTTGTCTAAGTTAATTCTCAAAAAGGGGTGAATATAAATGCCTATCGTTAAACCTTTTATAGCAGGAAGACGATTTGTAAGTACAGCAGCAACAGGAACTGCTGCTGGAGCAGATTTAACTTTTGCTAACACAGACTTCACTGATGACACTGGTGCTGTAACAACATTCCCTGCTTCTTATGCCTTTTTAACACTTTATATTAATGGTGTTATTCAAACAGGTGATACTATTACTGGTGTGACTACTACAGCTGCTACTATTGTAGGAGGAGCAGTCCTAGATGGAGGCACTCCTATCGCAATTGAATTTACTATAACGTAAATTTAGTTGTCTTTTTAGAGGTTTCATTAAAAGAAACCTCTAATTTTAAAAATTCACATCAATTTTAGTAGCAACTACATAATACAGTGCAAATACTAGATAGAATGATAGAAATTTATACTCACTCTCAAAAAGAGCACTTATCTGTATTGATCTTTTTGAGAGTGCAATAATTTTGCGCCTATTTGCTCTTGGAGAACCTACTAAGCAGTTAGCTAACTGCTTTTCCATATAGTATTTATTATTATTCATTGCTTTATTCGTAATAGTGAAGCTTGTGCACTATCTACTATAAATTTTCATATATTGTATTATGCTTGTCCAAAATGTGAAGTTAATACTCACGAAATCTAAATACAAGAAAGGAGTGAAAATATGCGCTCATCCATTCGTAAATTCGCTAATTTTAATTGTGAAGCACACGCACCTAGTACACTACCTGCCCTAGGTTTTGCATTCAATGCTACTTCACCTCAATTCGCAACATTATTTACACCACTACTATTACCTAGTACAGGCCCAAATCCTAATATTACTGTCCCTGTAATCAATGATACAATTAGTACTGGAACTGGTATTAAAATTCAGGTAGCTGGTATTTATCAAATTAGCTATACATTAACGATTAGCCTTGATAACGTTCCATTAGCCCCGGAAGCAGCACGCTTTTTCTTGACATTAAATTCATCGACTAATGTTATTGCAGGATCCGGAACCGCAGTCCGTTCTAATATTATAGGAACTGGTGAAGTCGATGTATCAAGTGGTGTCATTCTAATTAACTTAAACCCTGGTGATTTAATTCAAATTGTCCCCGTTGAAGTAATAGGTACAGTAGATATTCGTTCTGCAGCGTTAACAGTTGCACAAATTCGTTAATAAAGTGAAACTTTAATCAGCCCTCACCAATCGGACTTTACGGGCAGTCCAGCCCCCACCTAACTTCTTTGCTTCTGCTGAATTTTGAGGTGGGGGTCTTACTACCCGGCAAATAGCAGGATAAAAACAAAAGACTTGGCTAATTAACATTTATTGTTCCTTATACACAATATCTTTTTATAGATTTGACACACATTTATATTAAACAAGCATATTTTATTGTATGACTATATAGTCATACAAATCTAAAGCGTTCATAAAAGCACACTTATATGTGTGCTTTATTTTTCATTAAAACCTACAACATTCTCACACAATATCCATATATTATCTTGACTCCTCTCTAAATATATGATTTGTCTCAGAGCGCTTTTAACAGCGCTCTTTTTATTTAAATTCCAATTTTTAAAGTTCGATTTTATGATTTACGTTATACACATGCTACGCTACTTTTGAAACAAGGTATACATCCAAAGACTGTAAGTAAACACTTCAGTTATAAAGATATGTTCATAACATTAAATCGTTATTCACATGTTTTTCCTAGAATACAAGGGGTGCTGTTAAAATATGTAGTGAAAGACCATTCGAATAGTAACATTTACAAATATAAAAATACGGTTTCTCCTCTCAAGAGAAACCGCAACATATCAATGCTTTTACTATATTTTAAACTGGCTCGTATACAAATCAAAATAAAACCCTCTATCTTCCATGAGAGATTCATGATTCCCTCTTTCTAAAATATTTCCATCTTTTATAACAAGAATTTGATCTGCTTTTTCAATTGTTTTAAGTCGATGAGCGATCACAAAACTTGTGCGACCTCTCATTAAATTATTTAGTCCTGCTTGTATTTGTAATTCTGTTCTTGTATCAATATTTGATGTCGCTTCATCGAGAATTAATATATCTGCATCTGCTAAAATTGCTCGTGCAATCGCTAGAAGTTGTTTTTGTCCTTGACTTAAATTCGATCCTTCTGAAGCAATTTCTGTTTCATATTGATTTGGCAAATGCTTAATAAAAGAATGTGCAGATGCTGCCTTAGCTGCAGTGATAACTTCTTCATCAGTAGCATCTAAGCGTCCATAACGGATATTATCCATAATCGAACCAGCAAATAAATACGTATCCTGTAAAACTACTCCTATTTTACTTCGTAAAGAATTAATATCATAATCTTTTATATCTTTTCCATCAATATGAATTTGTCCTTGCTGTATATCGTAAAAACGAGTTAATAAATTAATGATTGTTGTTTTCCCTGATCCAGTCGGACCAACTAAAGCAATTGTCTCTCCTGGCTGCGCTTTAAGACTCACTTCTTTTAAAATCGTTTTATTTTCTGCGTAGCCAAATGAAACATTCTCAAGTGCAACATGCCCTTGTAAATTTTGTACAACGAATGCGTCTTTTTTATTTTGAATTTCTGGTACCTCATCCATAATTTCAAAAACACGTTCTCCACCAGCAACTGCCGCTTGAATTGTATTCATTAAAGTCGCAAATTGACTTAGCGGTCTTGAGAATTGACGAGAATAATTAATAAAAGCCGCAATAACTCCTACTGTTGTCATTCCGTTTAAGACCATAACTGATCCAGTCCCAATGACAAGGCTCATACCTAAATTATTAATAAAGTTCATACTTGGAAAAATAAAAGCTGAAAATGTATCAGCCTTCGTAGCTGAAACTCTTAGCTGTTCATTAATTTTATTGAAATTTTGTACAGTTTCTTTTTCTTTTCCGTACAACGTTGTAACATCCGCACCTGTAATTGCTTCCTCAATAAATCCATTTAATTCACCTAAATCTTTTTGACGCTTCGCAAAGTTTTTACCACTATATGCAACTAGTTTTTTTGTAACGTAAAACATAATAGGTACTGTAATTAAAGTTACAATTGCTAAAATCCAATTTAAAGCGAACATCGCAATCGTTACACCTATAAAAGTTAACGCTGATGAAATAATTTGTACAACACTTTGTGTCAAAGCTTGATTCAAATTATCTATATCATTTGTCACACGGCTCATTAAATCACCTTGGGAACGCACATCAAAGAACCGTAAAGAAAGCGTTTGGATTTTCTCAAAAATATCTTGTCGTATTTTTTGAATTGTTTTTAATGCAACGTTAATCATGACAAATGTTTGTAACCATGTTAAAAGTACAGTTACACCGTAAATTGCGATAAGTAACATACACATTCTTGCTGTACCACTTAAACCTTTCGGTACAATATATTGATCTATAATGACCCCCATAAAATAGGGACCTAATAATCCAAGTAAAGTAGTAACAACGACTAGAAATATAACAAACATAAGAGCAGCTTTTTGGTAGCCCATATAGTTCCATATCCGCATTACAGTTCCTTGAGCATTTTTAGCTTTCCCCATCTTTGGCGTGTTTCGTCCACCTTTATTAGCAAATTGCCCTTGAAAATTACGCATGTTCTTCCCCACCTTCTTTATGCAAATTACCACCTTGGGAAAGATAAATTTCCTGATAAACCTCACTTCGTTCTAACAATTGTTCATGTGTACCATTGCCAACTAATTCACCATTATCTAATACAAGTATTTTATCCGCATCCATTATGGAAGAAATTTTGGACGCGATTAATAAAGTCGTTGTGCCTTTATATTTTGTTTTTAAAGCTGTTTGAATAGTAGCCTCTGATTTTGCATCAACTGCTGATGTAGAATCATCTAATATGAGAATCGGTGGTTTTCTCACAAGTGCCCTTGCAATTGATACACGTTGTTTTTGTCCACCTGATAGATTTGTCGCACCTTGTGTTAAATTATATTGATAAGATTCTTCCAGCTTATTGATAAACTCAGTCGCACATGCTGATGCAGCTGCTACTTCCAGCTCATCATGTGTTGCATTTTCTTTACCATAACGTAAATTCTCTTCTATACTACCTGAGAACAACAAAGCCTTCTGAGGTACAAACCCTATTGAAGCACGGAGTTTTTGCAAATCATATGTTTTAACATCTATTCCATCTATACATATTTCACCTTGATCCACATCATATAGACGTGGTAACAGTTTTGCTAAGGTAGATTTACCACTTCCAGTTGATCCAATAATCCCTACTTTTTCACCTTTTTGTATGTTAAACGAAATATCTTTTAAAACGTATTCATTATTTTTCGTATAGCTATAACTAACATTTTTAAATTCGATATTCCCCTCGATTTTCTCAGGTTCGATTGCATTCGCTTCGCTTATTATATCAACCTCGGTATTTAACACTTGCTGTACACGATCCGCAGATGGAAAAGCTCGCGCAATTTGAATAAATACCATGCTAATCGACATAAGTGACATTAAAATGATATTCAAGTAATTAATAAATGCCAAAATCGCTCCTACTTGAAGCGTTCCATTGAATACTTTTTCTCCACCAATCCATAATGTTGCGACAATCCCGCCACTTACAACTAGCATAATGATTGGCATCATTAAAGAAATAAGCTGCACAGCTCGAATATTTATCTTCGTTAAATTTGTATTTACACTTCCAAATTGAGCGATTTCATATTTTTGTCTTACATACGCTTTTATAACACGTACACCAGATAAATTTTCTTGTAACTTTGTATTCACTTTGTCCAATGCCTCTTGCACCTTTTTAAATGTACCACTTGCTTTACTTGCAATTAAAATAATCGCAAGTAATAAAATCGGAACAACTACAAGTAATATTGGAAATAACTCTCTTGCTGTTACAAAAACAATAATTATACTTCCGATAAATAACAGCGGACCACGAACGAGAACACGTAATGTCATCGTCATTGCTGATTGAATGGAAGTGATATCATTCGTCACGATCGTTAATAATTTACCTGTTCCAAATGAATCACGATTATTACTAGAAAATGTTTCTATTTTCGCAAACACATCTTTTCGTATGTCAGTAGCGAAATTAACAGCTGCTTTTGTAGAATACATCATACACCCAAGCCCTCCAACTAAACCGAGTGCTGCTGCTCCTATCATAAGAAGCCCCATTTTTATTACATAATTTAAATCCCGATTTGCAATCCCAACATCAATGATATGTTGCATAATAGTCGGTTGAATTAAGTCCATCGCAACCTCAAGTACCATAAATAGCGGTCCAATAATAGCGAAGAACATGTATGGTTTTAAATACTGTAATAACTTACGAAATGATTTCATACATAGTCTCCTTTTCCCATGAAATTACCACTGAATAATTCATATCCCTCCTTATTTAAGCGATATTTTTTGTAATTTCTTCATTACTTCTATTATATTATGTAAATTAATATTTAACATTATTAAATGATAAGTATTAATGACTTTCTGGTCAATACATATGCTTTATATTATGTAAATACAAAAACCGCATTCTTAATGAAAAGAATACGGTTTTTCATCTATAATTCTTCAATTGTAAAATGTAAAAACTCAGTCTCAAATCCCTTATTTTTAGAAGGACTACACGTGTAAAAACCTATTTTAATAGGCTCATTTCCTATATCCTCCATTAAATGAGCGATTCTTATTTGTTCCCATTGATGTCTCTTTTTCACATATATTGTATAATCACCGCGTTTTCGAATAATTCGAAAACGAAGTTGTTGCTTAGCTGCTTCAGTTGGATAATCTTGCGTTGACCAATCAGAATATCCATTATTCGTTACGACAGCACCTAAGTGAGATGGCCCTTCGGGGATATATTCTAAAGATGTTTTTAGCCAACAGTTCTCCGAAATCATAACAAAAAGACCTGCTTGATCGAATTTTGAATTTGGATTCATACGTAACTGAACTTCAGCTTGAAAGTCTGTCATCATCTCATTATAAAATACATGACCATTCATTACTTCAAAACCATAATGTGTTTTAAGCCAAAAATCAGTTTCTGCTTTCGAACGGACAATAAACGCATGATTATCATTAATTTTATAGTATTCAGGTACATTCATTATAGTGAGTTGCTCAATATGTTCTGGTATATACGATATATTCATAGCTCCTCCATAATAAAGCATTTATATAGACATTTAAAACTCCGCTAATACTGGGAATTTATAACCTTTAAAATCTAACTCTTTATCACTTCGAACCATTAAATACTTGCTAGACTGTACTTCTGTAAACTGTACATCCTCAACCCCTAATTGATCCGGAGAAAAATAAAATTCGATTTCCGTAAACCTTTCATTGATTTCTCCACATAATTCATCTAAAACCGGAAGTACTGGCGCAAATACTCCAAATAATTTCAACTTTTCATTTTCTACTTCATAAACGATTAGAGCATCTAGTTTCTCTGAATAATACAATTTCTCATTCCATTCCGAATCATACATATTCAAATAAAATGAAGGATGGAAGTTTAAAGTTGAAAAACTATTTGAAAGTCTTTGGCTACTATCAATAGTTTCATGTATTAACTGTCTATTCTCTATATTATAGTAATCTAACTTTTTAAGTAGTGAATCGTTATTATTAATATTTTTATCATATGGTATAGTCATCAAATATTCCTGCACAACTTTAAATCCAAATGCTGTATATAGTTCAGGGTTTTCCGTAAACAATAATGCACATTCACATTTCTTATCGATTTCTTCTATCATTTTACCCATTAATTGTGTCATTAACCCTTGTCTACGAAAATTAGGGTGTGTCATTACTGATTGAATACCCGCTGCATTTATTTTTTCACCATTAATTAATAATGGGAGTGAAAATGCCGCAACATTTGCAATCACTTTATCTTCTTGTAAAAATGATAAAGCTTTATATGTATCATCCCAATATCCTTTATCCGAAAAATCATTCAATGTTTGAGTTGTAATTCCAAACACTTCTTCAAATAAAGGAAATAACTGCTCTCTTTTCGGTTCTTCTATTAGAAGACTTGCCAATTTTTCAACATTCCCCATGTTGTACCTCCAAATGTTAAATTCCATTAAATTAGATATACTTATATGACCTACTCTTAAAAATAGAGGTCTTACCAATCAATATACTATCACAAAACATAAAAAAAAAGTCTAATTAATTTTATGTTTTGACTATTTGAAAATAAGTCGAATAAAACGATATTAAGATTTTTGGATATTAATTAGTTTATTATACAAAAATAGCGCTTTCTAATTAGCTTTTACTAATAGAAATACACTATTTATAATAAAATATTTTTAGTCTTTTATTCCTTCAAGTCTTTCCTTCGTATTAATTTCTTCTCCACTTATACGCTTTTCAAAAGACTTTCTCCAACTACATGAAAGTGCATTTACTTCTAATATCCTTTTTACCCCTTCAATATTTTGTTTTTCCTTATGCATGATACGATTAGCAAACGCTACTGAAACACCTTTTGGATCAGACTGTAGTTTTTTTAAGGTATCGACTGATGATACCCATCCTTCTTTTAATACACGAAAATAAAATCCTGTATATCCTGTTTCTTGAAAATATAGTGGTAACTTTGGAATATTATATTTTTTTGCTAATTTAAAACAAGGTTGCCTTGGTTGTGTTACCTGTACGATTGCCTGTCCTAGCTCAAACGTATCACCAATACAAACATCCTCTTCGCGCATACCACTAACTGTTATATTTTCTCCGAAAGCCCCATATACAAAATCTTGATTCAATTCTTTTTCCCAATATGGATAGTGATCACCAGTATAAACACAAACTGCTTTATCTACTCCTCCATGATGAACTAAGTCAGCTTGTCCATCCCCATTAAATTTTACAAAGGATAAATATACCGGTTCCTTTACTTGTTTCTTATTTATGCCTGTATGAATTACTTTTCCGCCGTATGTAACCTCTTTTGGTAATCCTATATTTAAAGATAATAATTGATATTCATTAGCCATTCTATTTCCTCCTTTAAAGGTGTTACATGTATTTTCTCTCGATTAATTTTTACAAACCTCTCTGTTATATAAAGATGATTATAAAACCTCTAAAATCATTGTTCAATTCAATTATTTATATAATAATGATAGGTATAACCTATTATTATACTTGAGGTGATTCCAATCGAATTACGACAACTTGAATACTTTTTAGCTGTTTCAAAAGAATTACATTTCACAAAAGCAGCTGAGAAATTAAATATTTCACAGCCTTCACTAAGTCAACAAATACGTGCATTAGAGCATGAAGTAGGAATGCCACTTTTCGATCGAATTGGTAAAAAAATATCTTTAACTGAAGCAGGGAAGGTTTTATTATCACATAGTAAAACCATTTTTCATGAAGTCGAACAAGCTCGTTCAGCTATTCAAGACCTAAACGGATTACAGCAAGGTTCCTTAACAATAGGGGCTTTGTTAACCGTCGTAAATTATTTACTACCACCAGCTATTTTAAATTTTAATAATTTATATCCTAATATAGAGCTTTCTGTATTAGGGCTTCGTACAGGAGATATTCGTGAAAAATTATTACAAAACGAACTAGATATTGGAATTACATTTCTCCCGGTGCAAGATAAAGAGATTATCTCCATCCCTCTATACAAAAGCGATCTTACATTAGTCGTGCCCACTGGTCATCGATTAGCTGAACGTAATCATGTATCTATTGCTGAATTACAGAACTATCCTTTAATTCTTTTACCTAAAAATTTCTTTTTAACCGAACTAATTACATCTCATTGTCAAAAATTCAACTTTAAACCAAGACCAATTTTAGAAATTAGCACGATGGAATCTTTAATCCAAATGGTTTCCAAAGGAATGGGAATTACAGTGTTACCCAAACCATATATAGACTTTTTACAAAATAATAACATTCAAGCTATTAAAATAGAAAAGCCTACTCCAACAATTGAAATAGGGCTAATTTATAGAAAAGATAAATATATGTGTGCTGCAACTCGAGAATTTATTGAGCAACTAAAAAGCACAGTACGTTCTTTCCAAAACTAAACAAAAGAGATTATCCTATGAAACCGTTTCACAACGATCTAGTAGAATAATCTCTTTTCCAAACAAAGTAAACATTATATTTAACTCCTATAAACTTTAATGTACCCTTTTAGATATTGGAATATATTTAGTAAAATATGCACCAACTAGCAATAATACAATTGAAAATAACCAAGTAAAAGCACCGCCAAAATGAAACCAATATGCAAACATATTTAAGATTGCAAGTGAAAAGAAGCAAATAGAAGTTAACGCACTTTTCAATCCTTTTATCCCAGATTTTTTTCTCTTTTGATAAGCAATATACATCGCAATAATAAGAAAAAAGATAAGAACAAATGGTAACATAACTTTCAGCATTGGTAATCCCTCCAGTATAAATGCACTCTTTACATCACCATCTTATCCCATTTATCTTTTAGGTATCAATTCATTCTTATCTTCCTTCCAAAAGTCAGTATAAGTTTTATTTTTAAAGTTCACGTTCACCTCAGAAAACGGCATACTTCCTCCAACTTTCAATGAATACCAGTCGTTTAAAAGTGGTGATCCGAAACAAATCTTCATTGTACGATCATGTAAATCGAATAATACAGAATGTAAAGTTCCAAACCATTCTTCATAGTTATGCACAGTAAGTCCAGCAGGATATTCTTCTTCTACTAACTTTTTTAAAGACTCTATGCTTACTTGTTCACATCTATTTAAATGCTCATGTAAAAGGTAATATCTCTTTGTTGATTGTTCTAATTTCCTATTATTTAATTTCTGAATTGATGAACTAACTGCATGGTTTGTTGATACAATAAAAGCTTGTTTTTCATCATCAATCGTTATTGTGGATTTATGACCGTCCAATATTTCAATATATGCTGCATTTAAAGGATCAGCTATTATTAAATTAATATTACTAGCAATTGGGATTTCTTCTATTAGTAACTTAGCTTCCTGCACATTTTTACATTTCTCCAACAACAATCGAATTACCGCAAAACATTGTAAACCACTCACCATTGGCTTTCTTAAACCTGCAATATTTCCTACTGGTTGACCACATGCTGAAAATGTAACAGCTAATCCATGCTCGTTAACCCCTTCCGTTCGGCCAAAATATTGAGTAGAAAAGCCACTATGTGCATACGCACCTTCAACATGAGTTGAACAAAAACGCATATCATCTATTACTGGTGACAAATCATAATTCCTTAATACATATGTGTGCTCTAAATCGGTCTTTTTAGGTAATACTGCACAATGACTACAACCTGCTTTCAATAGTGTTTGATAGTAATACATCATATTTTTTGAAGGAATTTTTAACACTTCACAAAACCCCTCAATTTCTTCATTTATGCCTGGACAATGTTTGTTTATTATATTTCTCGATTCTGTCCAATGGTTATTAGATATTACATTTTCTTCGTGTATAAATTGCGGGATGAGATACGGATTTTGTTTCACGAATTCCCCTTGTTGCTTTCCAATCTCATAATAACTTCCTTTTAATGATGAAAAATACCCCTTTACTTGATACATCAAACTCCCCCTCACATTGGATATATCCATATCGTACCAAATGGATTTCATTCATCCTTGATGTTTTTTACTATCTTTCTTTAACACCATCCCATTTTAATATCTCCACTAATAATTATTTACTAGACAATTAAAGTTTTGTTAATATTGCTGTAATAGCTTTATTTCAAAATAAAGTAGTTTGGATATCAAATGAGCAAAATACTTTGTTAAACCCACTTATAAGCAATCATCTAATTCATGAAATCAAAAAACTTATTTATCAAAATAAAAGGAGAATTTATGTATGAGTAGTTGCAAACCAATTGATAAATTAACTATTGAGGACCTAAAACAAAACCCCATTTGGGAATGGGCAATAGATGAAGAGGAAAACGAAGAACATGACGAAACATGGGTAAAACCAGCGGCAACTACTAATTTTACAGAAGAATTAAACGGTTCAATCGTACTAGGCGAATTATTCTTACATAATGGTGAAAAATTCCCTATGATGTGTGAAATTGATATTGAAGGTGACGAGGCCGTAATTCGTTCTGTTGTTTATTATAAGGAAGCAAAAAATGAGTATATTGCTATAGAAGATATTGTGAAAACGGTCGAAATGCCGTTATCGATTATTATTAATCTTACAATTCATGCAGAATCCAAAACCTTACGCTTCACTGCACATAAAGTAGACATTTATAAAAATTCAATAACGACTAATTTTAATTAAAGTCGGCCGAAATAAAGAAAACAATTATGAAATACAAACTGGGGAGTCATTAACGATTCCCCAGTTTTTTAAACTATCTTAAAGTATCCCCTTTTCCACTAAAGTCTCTGCAATTTGAACTGAATTCCAAGCCGCACCTTTTAATAGGTTATCGGAAACAATCCAGAGGTGGAATCCGTTTGGCGTATCAGGATCTTTACGTATTCTTCCGACAAATGTATCTATTTTCCCTTCTGCATATAATGGCATTGGATACAGCTGTTCACTAGGGTTATCCTGCAAAATAACACCTGGTGCATCCATTAGTATTCCCTTGATTTCCGCAACGCTTGCTTCTTTTTCCAGTTCTATATAAACCGATTCTGAATGCCCCGATACAACTGGAACACGTACACAAGTAGCTGCCATTTTCAAGTTTTCATCTTCTAATATTTTCTTCGTTTCTTGAATCATTTTGACTTCTTCAAAAGTAAAATCATTGTCTGTAAATATATCTACTTGAGGCAGTACATTAAATGCTATTGGATAATGTTTTTTATCTTTTTTCACCGGTAATATATCACTCTTCACTTCTTCACCTGCAAGTATAGACTTAGCCTGCTCTCGTAATTCATGAATCGCATGAATGCCAGAACCCGATACAGCTTGATATGTTGAAACGATAATTCTTTCTAAACCAAATGATTTTCGAATCGGCTGAAGTGCTGTTACCATCTGTAGTGCTGAACAATTTGGAACTGCAATGATACCTTTATGCTGTTTTAAAGTGTGCGCATTCACTTCCGGAACAACGAGCGGTACACCTTGTGCCATTCGGTACTCACTTGTGTTATCAATTACAATCGCACCACTAGAAACTGCATGAGTTACAAATTGTCTAGATACTTCTCCCCCAGCGCTAAAAAAGGCAATATCTACACCTTCAAAACTAGTTGTTTTTGCCTCTTGTATAATTATCTCTCGTCCTTTGAATCTTACTTTCTTACCAGCGGATCGTTTTGACGAAAGCAATGTAACTTCAACTATATTAAACTTCATTTCATTCTCTAACAGTTCAATAATTTTTTGCCCTACCGCACCTGTAGCCCCAACAACAGCTACATGATAGCCCTTTTTGATCATCTTTTCTCCTCCAATATCACCTGAATGAATATTTCTACAATTTCATTTTATACAGAATTTAATCATTTGGAAAATTAAAATACATGATATAATCATTCACAAATCATGATAATAAAAGAGGGATCGCTTATGGAAATGAGACATGTTAAAACATTTTGCGCCATTGTGAAGTATGGTAATTTTTCTAAAGCTGCGCACGCGCTAGGTTATGCGCAATCTACTGTTACAGCACATATGAAAGCTTTAGAGAACGATTTACATATTCCTCTTTTCGATCGGTTAGGGAAAAAAGTGCTACTTACAAAAGCCGGTCATCAATTTCATCCTTATGCATTAGAATTACTTTCAATATATGAAAAAGCGCAAGAAATCCCCCAAAATACAGATTATTTAGAAGGTACATTAAGTATTACATCTAATGAATCATTAGCGGTATACCGATTACCACAATTATTACGTACTTACAAACAGAAAAATCCGAAAGTAAATATCATACTTGAAACGAACACAAATGAACAAGCATTACAAAAATTACGTGAAGGAGAAACAGACGTTGTCTTCATAATTGGAGAAAGTATAGAACATAATGATTTTATTACGCGTACTTTTAGTAATGAAACATTTGGATGGATTTTACCAGCTTATTCCGCTGCACATACAAATCCATTCCAGTTATTACAGGAAACCCAGTTCATTTTTACAGAACAAAGCTGCGGCTATAGGACAATGGTAGATCGTTTTTTACGTCAAAGCGGAAATATTCCAGCTAAAACATTTGAAACTTCCAATGTTGAAGTCATTAAACAATCCGTCATGTGTGAGTTAGGCATTTCAATTCTTCCTTATATCGTTGTACAGGAAATTTGTCAAAAAGAACAACTATGTTTTCAGCCTATCGAAACTCCATCCGTTATTCAAAGTCATGTAATCTATCATAAATCCAGATGGATTTCCCCGGTGTTACAGTCGTTTCTTTCCTTACTTGAACGAGATTAAGATATTAAGAAGTACATTTAAAAAGAGTAATTGCCTAATAAGCAATTACTCTCTTACATTAATTAGTATATTATTTATTAGTCTGTCCGCCACCTGCAATTAATTTACTACCTGAATATGTACCTTTGTTCATAAACACTTGATTAATTAATTCTTTTTGCTCAGCTTCCGACATTACTCCTTTTCCTTCTCCTAAATTCCCACTTTGTAATTTCCAAATCTTATTGTGATCCCCATCAACCTTTTCATATTTTCCTTGTTTCCATCGTTCTAAAATTTCTACATATGTACTTCCCTGCACAAGATCATTACTCTTTACAATATCAATTAAGCTTTCAATCCGCTCTTGTGTAATAAAAATATAGCCCCACTTTTGATCAGCTTTCGCTTTTTGATGTGCCATTTCATGTAATGCTGTCTGTATGTTCTCATCTGTCCATTTAAAATTTTTATTAAAACCACTATTTGGCAATGAATAATTGCCATTTTCTAAAAGCTTTGCATCTTCTGCTTTTACGTTACTATCAGCTAATACTTCTACTGCTGGAGCAGCTGGTGATGCCTTTTTCGCAGCTGGTTTACTATTATTTAAATAATGCAGCATACCATATGTTAAACCTACTCCGATTACCGCCATACCAGCTATAACACCTATTATTTTCAAAAATGTTTTCATCTCGCTTGTTTCCTCCCAAATATCTCTGTTCTGACTACCTAATTATTTCTTATATAAAAACTGTTACTTCATTCAAAATATCGCATCGCATCCCCTATCATATTATTTATATATACTTCCTCATATTGTATTTCTTTTTCTTTAAAATTGAAAGATTATTCTGTTAAATAATGAAAATATTCTACAAATTTTTCCTTTATATTTATAAAGAAACAAAAAAACAACGAGCGCGTTCTACAACACTCGTTGTTTTTACTTTATGCACGATTTTCTTTTAACCACTTCGTAATAGCATCTAACCTCGAAACATCAAAACGTCTTTCTTCACACACATTCAAATTTTTTGAGTTTCTCACTATTTCTAATTCATTATTTCTTACACTTTTCGCCTCAATTAATTTACAATACCCATCTGTAACAGTATTTAAATTTTCATAATAACGCTGAAACGATTTTGATATATGTAAATGTTTTTCAAAGTTTCTTCTTCTTTTCGTCTCATCAGATACTTTCCGCTTTCTAAGTTCTTCATCGTTCGTATATAAATAAAAATATTGATCCGGAAAACCAATTTCCCTATTTATCATCTTTTCTTTATAAAAATTTTCTATTAAAGATAATGGCTGATTAAATATATCAAAATGAAAGCACCAATTATAACTAAGTGGTTGATATATATCCCCATCGAATATTACTAATTCATATTGCTCTGACTTCTGAACAGCTATATTCCAGCGCTCAACTTGTTTTTCAAAATACCATGTTCTATGTTCATTTTTTGGCCTTTCAAATAAAGAATTCACTTCAGGTATTATATAAGCACCATAATTCTTTTCTAATTCACGGCACGTGGTACTTTTACCAACAGCGCTTGCTCCCTCAAATGCTATTATCCCCATAGTTTCCCCCTCTTTCATTAACTAAAATTTCGTTGTTTCGCTTTTCTTCCCCATAACTTTCTCCATAAAACAATTGAAGCGATAGTGAGCATGATTGTTGTAATGATACTACCTTCAATTCCGAACGTGCCTCCATGCAATGTTTCTGGTCCATTTGTTATAGACTTAAAAATTGGAGTAGAATATACAGTTGTGCCACTAACTGCAAAGCCATATACATTATATTGAGCCCAGTTCCAAATTGAGTGCCATGCACATATTCCCCACAGACCATCTTCTTTCAATACGTATAAAGCTGCGAAAACACCCACTAATATTATATTCGATATAGATAATATTGTAATTCCCGGATTAAGTAGATGAAGAAATCCAAATAAAAATGAAGTTACAATTATTCCAACCCATATACGACTTCTAACAGAAAGAACCGGGAATAACCAACCTCGTACAATAATTTCTTCCGTTGCCCCTTGTATTAAAAATGCAACTAGAGATCCTACTATTCCTACTATTACTGTTGAGGTAATATGTTGTACTTGCAATTTCACACTCCCCATTAATAATAGTAGAATAACTGGCGTTGAAATAAATACAAACCCTATTAACGCACCTTTTAAATACTTTCTCATCCATTTCTCTTTCCAAAAGCCAATGGATGAAAAAGGTCTTTTTTCTACAAAACGAACCCATATAAATAAAATAAATATAGCTCCGCCAAACGTTAACACCATTCTAACATTGTCATAAATACCTTTCATGAATATCGTTTCAGCTTTTGGTAAAAATAACATAAATAACATAAAAAGTTCGCCTAAAGTCAAAAATATAATGGCTAATATTACAGCAAAGACTGGATGCACCTTTTTTCTCCCTGCTTTTGCTGCTTCAATTATTATAAATGAATTATTTTTCACTTTCTTTTCTCCTTTTATAATATTTAACTACTAACAGTTAACAACCATATTTTACCATAAAAAATGCAATATTAATATTTACTCTAAGTTTTTCTTACATGATTTTGCATAAATCCAAATTAGGAATAATATATAAATAAAAGAGGTGCCTTTGTGCCTTTACTATTATCACCCAGATTACTCAGTGGTATTACCAGCACTTGCTATTTCCAACCATTTGTTGTAAGATAGTAATTAAGGTCAATTTAACACTATATTTTCTTTGCATATTATCAAGTATCAATCAGGGACATTTTGTACTCCTTATGGGTTTTTGATAATATGTGAACTTTTATTTTCATTCAAATAAGGCCGATCATATTGTAATTTTTCTACTTTTAGGAGGCATTACCATGACATTAACAGGTAAAGTAAAATGGTTTAACAGCGAAAAAGGTTTCGGTTTCATCGAAGTTGCAGACGGTAACGACGTATTCGTTCACTTCTCAGCTATCACTGGCGACGGTTTCAAGTCTCTTGACGAAGGTCAAGAAGTTAGCTTCGAAGTTGAAGAAGGTAACCGCGGACCTCAAGCTAAAAACGTTGTAAAGCTATAATTCAAACAATAAAAAGGTTGTTACCAGCAAGGTTAACAACCTTTTTAATATATAACTAAAATTTTTTACATAAAAGGAGTGGTTACATGTATCGCAATCGAAAGAACGATGTAGCAGAAGTACCACCAGAACAAACCCCTGTTTGGGAATGTGAATCAGAGGATTGTTTAGGATGGATGAGAAAGAACTTTTCATTTGAAGAAGAGCCTAAATGCCCTTTATGTAAAAGTAGCATGAAAAGCGGAGAACGTTTATTACCTAAATTAGGTTAATTTATAATAAAAAAAACCTCTTTTAATTAAGAGGTTTTTTTTATTATAAATTTATGTTCTCAATATCAGTTCGTACTATAGAATACAATAATGCATCGTGTTGCTTATTTCCTTGATGAATATATCCACGCAATAGACCTTCCTTTTGGAAGCCAATTTTAGATAACATTCTACAAGAAGTATCATTTTCAGGATATGTAATAGCTCCAATTCTAAACAAACCTAAATCTTTAAATCCATAATCAATAATTTCTCGAGCTGCTTCCGAAGCGTAACCATTTCCCCAATAACGAGGATGCAGATCATATCCAATCTCAGATCGTTTACTCCATAATTGTAAATTGTTTAGTCCAATTGTTCCTATTAAAACGTTCGTTTCTTTTAACACAATTCCCCATCGTATTGCCTTTTTCTCAAAGTAATTTTTTGAAAAAGATTCGATCATACGTGAAGCTTGTCCAAACTCCGTAAAAGAATTCATACCGTAATAACACGTCACTTCATCCAATGAAAAGATTTCATATATTTTTTGACAATAAGATTGTTCTATTTCAACTAAACGTAAGCGTTCTGTTTCTAATATAGGAAATGCCATAGGATCACTCCTTTCTCTCTACTCATTCATTATATCAGAAAAAATATGTATAATTAGTAAAGTCCTTATTGTTCCATAAGTCAAACATTTCTAATGGCGCATTCCCTCTTTATTCTATATACACGAATTGGATACCTTCTGATTGCGACTCAAACATGACGCTATAATTTCCATAAATCAAATTTTAAATTATCAAGAACTGTAAAGAATTTGTTCCTTCATTTTTTCCTTCTAAACAACCACCCTAACCCATACATTTATGGTAAAATATAGTTAATCTATTTTACGCTATGGAGGTGTAAAAATCTATGTATATATTCATCGGCTTATCCCTCTTACTCATATTACTTATTTTTTTATTCGCAAAAAAATTCACACCAAACTCATTCATGATGACTAGCTTTAAAGGCAATAGCTTTAAGACATTTTCAATCGGTATTTTAATCGCTGCCATACTCTCACTTTCATATGGAACTTATCATGCAGTAACATATCAACCTAGTTATTTAGATATTAAATTAAAAAATCAAAACTATACTGTTTTCGGTAATGTAGGCGAATTCGGTTATTTCTCCGAAGAATTATTAAAAAAAGATACAGAAGTACAACTATATCTCGTCTCTTGGAAAACAATAAAGTTAAAAAATCCGGTAATACTTATAGAATATCCTTCAGGAAAACAAGAAACATGGAAGCCAAATATCGTATCAATACCGGTAAATAAATTACAAGAAAAACTTGATATAAAAGATATTTATCAACTATCACCGTATTCATTTAAAGAGTCTGGAGAAATAATAGTAACAATAAAAGAAAACAATGTAAAAAACAATACAATTTCCATTCAAATAAAATAAATAAAAACTGTTCCTCCATTTTGCTGAAGGGACAGTTTTTATTTATTCTACAGTATTATTTATTTAATGTATCCATTATTTCATTGGCTATATTCTTTCCATTTCCAATACACGCACCAATTCCAACACCATAATATGAGGCACCAGCTAAATATACATTTGGATAAAGATTCGTCATTTTTTCTTGTAATGCTTGAACCGCTTGATTATGTTCTAAATGATATTTCGGCATTAAATCTTTCCAATTTGTAACTTCAACTACTTCTGGTTCACCTTTAATTCCGAGACTCTTTTCAATATCATATAAAGCGACTCGTACTAATTCTTCTTCACTGTAATTCTTGATTGTTTCATATACCGGATTGGTACTCTTATAAAACATTCTAACTAATAATTTTTGTTTACCCGATGTATGTTTCCACTTTCGACTTGTCCATGTACAAGCATCACAATGTAAATCACTGTTTTCCGTTACAATAAACCCCGTACCATCAGCTGGTAGTTGTTCATCTAGTATGTCAAATCCTAAATAAACACTTATAAGAGATGAGTTTTTAAATGTATTAAACTGCTCATTTAACTCATTAGACTGTAATAAAGTTTGTGCAATATCATGTGGAGCTGCTAAAACAACATAATCAGCTTGTATTGTTTCATGATTTACAAAAGAAATCTCATATCGATCTTCTTGTTTACTTACAGCCGTCGTTATAGCACCTTTTTTTACGACAGTTTCAGTCAGCACTTCTTCTAAGCGATTAATTATCGTAGATAGTCCACCTTTAAATGATACGAATTTTTTATTTCCTGCTGATTGAAATTGTTTTTTATTCTCTTCAAAACCTTTAATAATACTTCCATACTTATTTTTATAATCCAGTAAATACGGTAATGTAGATGCCATTGTAAGCTCATTCAATTTACCAGAATATACGCCTGAAAGCACAGGAGCAATTTGTCTTTCCACTAACTCTTTCCCTAAAAAGCTTTCTAAAAATAAAGCAAGTGATGTATCTTTCGTAAACTCTTTATTTTTCGTTATGAAATCTTTTAAAGCTACGATTTTCCCCTTCGTTGAGACTAGCGTACTGCTAAACAACGACTGGACGCTCATCGGTATCCCAAATATAGTATCAGAAGGAATCGGATGTAACATGTTTTCAGAATATATGTAAGAAATACCCGTTTCATTATATACCATTTCATCTTCTAAATTTAAATCTTTTACAAGTGGCATAACGTGTTCATTACGAGCAACGATTGAATCCGCCCCTGACTCCATAATGAAATCCTTTTCTTCCACACTATGGATTTTACCACCTAAATACTCTTCTTTCTCAATAAGAATTAAATTTAAATCGATATTATAATCCTTTTTTAATTTTTCTAAATAAAACATAGTAGAAAGTCCCGTTATACCTCCACCGATAACAACAACTGTTTTCATATGTGCTGC
This sequence comes from Bacillus cereus group sp. MYBK14-1, assembly GCF_051916885.1. Lineage (NCBI taxonomy): Bacteria > Bacillati > Bacillota > Bacilli > Caryophanales > Bacillaceae > Bacillus > Bacillus cereus group sp. MYBK14-1. The sequence goes on from NZ_JBQAHM010000005.1 coordinate 152,885, forward strand.
GCTCCTAACCGATACAATTAATAATTCCTTTTTATTATAACCAAAAGTCCTTATATTCGACTAGCAAGTTGCGCATTCTGTAAGAAATTAGACAATATATTTTAATATATTGTCTAATTACCTAATAAAAAAGAACTATAACATTTACAAACCCCGTCATAGTTCTCTTTATTTTAAAAACATAAAGTAATTGATTAATTTGTCTAGTTCTTGACTCAATGCCAATACTTTTTCATGTTGAATTCCATAATCCGATACTAAATATAAAAGTTCTTCTTTTTTTATTTCAATTACTTTTTCCAATTTCGCTAGTTCCATGTCGTTTTACATCTCTCCAAAAATAAAATGTATGTATTTCAGTATAGCCTACTTACATAATTAGTAAAAGTAAAATACGCATGTAAAATCTTACATATTTGAAAAAATAATATACTACTAACAAAAAAAGAAACTAGATTAAACATCCTTTTACAGATCATTAACGTTCATTAAGAATGAATAACATAACGGAATTTTTCTAATGTGATATCTTTATAATTTGGAGCTCTCTGTATATGATTAAAATAACTATATGAGAATTTAAATACATGACCAAAATCCCAATCGAATTCACTATAGTCTTTTATCCAAAATATATTTTCAGTTGGTAAAATATTTGCACGTTTAGATTGAATTAAAGGTAATCGATCTATAGGTGAGTGTAAAGTTATTTCCGTATTCAGCTTGAGCTTTTGGCTAGCTCTTAGTACGTATACTAGTTTTAACAGCGGACGTATCTCTCGTTGAAATATATCTATATGTCCTAAATCGTACATTATATTAATTGCGTGGGAGTATGTAAGCAAATGCCCAATTAAATCATGATGTGATTCCGCTCGATAAATACTATTAAATTTCGATAACTCATTTAAAATGAACTGAGATACTTGTGTTGGATTACTCAATTCACTTTGTATCTCCTCTTCAAAACTTAATTGTTTTACTTCTTTCGTCGTATAACCAATCCACGATCTACCTGGAATTGTTTTTCGAAATGATAAAATAAGAGTAGTAATCCCTTCAATTGCTTGATTATCACCCCATTTTTGTAGCTCTTTCATAGCTAATAAACTTAATGACGCATAAATGACGTTATGCCCCACCCAATGAAGCTCATCAATCGTTTGTTCTAAAGATTTTATAATCATATTTTCCGCAATTTTAAAATCTATTTCTTTTTTATCATCAATCATCTCACCAATTTTTTTCTTGTTAAGCATCATCCTTGTTTGCGAATACATATTACGAGCTGTTTCTTCATCAATATTATTATCTTTCATAAAAAAATAACTAGCAATTGCAGCTGCTCCAAAATGTGCATGCCAAATATCATTTGTTTCTTTTTTACATTGAGAAATAATTGAAAGACCGCCTTTCAAAATACTTTTTTCCATTTTCTTTCTCCCCTATTAAAAATCACTATATTTTCATCCTAAAGATGGTGTCAGTACAAATAAAATGTGATTCGATTCATCACTTTTATTCAAAAATCGATGCTTCACATTCGGTGGAATACGTACAACATCGCCTTCTTCTAAAAAATATTCTTTTCCCTCCAATTCCACATACACTTCCCCTTTCATAATAACAGCAATCTCTTCCTTATCTTCATGGGAATAATGGCTTTCTGTTGTGTTTGCTTGTTTATTTAAATCCATCATTAACATTTCAATACGTGCTTTCATAAAATCAGGTGTTAATACATCATATACAATGTGATCATTGTTTTCCCGATATACTTTTTTTCGATCTTTTTTCTTAGAAATGAGCGAATCTGTATCGATATCGTTAATAAAAAGTGTAAACAGCGGTACATTTAATGCTTTTGCAATTAACTCCAAAACATTTAAAGAAGGATTAGCATGTCCTCTTTCAATTTGGCTAATTAGTGATGTACTAATTCCTGCATAATCAGCGAATTCACGAATTGTCATATTATTTTTCTTACGATAACTTAATACTGTTTGTCCAAACCTATCATGTATCATAGTAAAACTTCCTTTCATCCATCATAATGCATATTTCATTGTCTTTGTGCTGACATACTAAACAAAGGCAAATAATCCTTTCCTATTATCTCCGGGACTTATATACTTACCTTTGTACATTATATCGTATTAAGTTTATTATAATAAACATTCTATCGGAGGGACAAACTTTGAAATCACCTATTCTTTCATATTGCATCTTATTTTTTGGTGTATTCGCCTTATCAACTTCAGCTATTTTTGTAAAATTGGCAGATGCTCCTGCGACAATCATTGCTTTTTACCGATTATTCTTTGCCACACTGATCCTGTTACCGTTATTACTATTTAATAAAAATAGTCGAAATGAGCTAAAAACTTTAACGAAAAAACAATGGACATTCGGATTCATATCTGGGCTATTTTTAGCTGCACATTATGTACTATGGTTTGAATCATTACAATATACTTCTGTAGCAAGCTCTACAGTTATCGTAACGTTACAACCTTTGTTCTCAATGATTGGTGGTTATTTTTTATTTAAGGAAAGATTTACGAAAGGAGCGGTTATTGGTTGCCTCATCGCTATTTCAGGTAGTATCATCATTGGCTGGCAAGATTTCCAAATTAGTGGAGAAGCTTTATATGGAGATATTTTAGCATTTATTGCTGCCGGTATCATTACTGCTTATTTTTTCATTAGCCAACACGTTCGTAAAGATTTGTCACTTATACCCTATTCAGTAATTAGTTATGGAAGTAGTGCTGGCTTTCTTGGCATATTTGCTTTCACGCAACAAGAATCTTTCATCCATTACTCTACACAAACTTGGTTGTGCTTTATTGGATTAGCTTTCATTGCTACAATTTTAGGACAAACCATTTTTAATTGGTTATTAAAATGGATGAGTGCTACTGTAATTTCAATGAGTATTTTAGGTGAAACAATTGGCACTTGTATACTAGCGTACTTTATATTACATGAGACCATTTCTTTACAACAAGGACTAGGAATTACCGTTATTTTTATTGGTTTAGTATTATTTTTATTGCAGCCAAGTTCTAATAAAAAAGCATGACAGTATACTGTCATGCTTTTAACTATTCATTATGTACAATTAAACCATTCGGTCTAAAACGACTCATCATAATTTCATTAATAAACTTTCCATGAGCTTTCAAATTCCCTATCTTTACTCCCTCTTCTACAAATCCAAATTTTTCATATAAAGCTTTTGCTTTTGGATTCGTTTCTAATACACCTAGTTCTACTCTCTCTAACATTAACCAATTATCAGCCAAATCAAGCATCTTCGTAAGAAGTGCTCTCCCAATTCCTTTATTATGATATTCACTGTCTACCCCAATGAATAAATCGCCTGAATGAGATCTTCGGCCCGGACTTTGTGTTAAACCTACAAACCCAACAACTTCTCCATCATATTCTGCAACAAATTCAAATTGATTTGGTGCTAAATTTCGAATTCTATTTTCCATAGCCTCTACACGCATGCTAGGTAAGAAAACCATATACGGTAAAACGTCATCCTGTATACATATACGATGAATTGCTCTAGCATCTTGTATTTCTACTGCTCTAACGTTGATTCCCATCTTTCTCTCCTCCATATAAATAACAATATATTTGTGTGTATTCTAGAAACGTTCACGAATGACCTTCTCGCCCGGATTTCTTTATGTCATTTTTACATAATTATTTCGATATAATACTTAATTTCCAAAAAGATTAAAGACTATATGGATATGGATTTGGTTAACTTTTCACCTTGTTATATAAATCAAGCAAATTTTCAATCAGAATACCATTTAGTTTCATGCCGACTATATCACAATTTTCTATTTCAATATTTTTCAGATTACTATTACTTATAGTGCTACATTCCAAATCACATTTATCGAATACAATAGGTTCCTTCTCATCTCCGAGACTTGTATTTTTAAATTGCACTCCACCTAAAGTCACCAAATTAAATTTACTACCAGAAAGATTTAAATCTGCATATGATGACCATCTAAAATTTATATTTCTAAACTTGGATTGACTTACATTACAATTACTCATATTCATATTCATTATATTGCTACCAACAAATGAACTGTTTTTTAAATTCACTTGATAATACTCTGTATTTGCTAAATTACAGTTTTCGGATTGACTATTTTTCATATCTTTATTTGTAACTACACTCGCTTTGTTTGAGCTTGTTTTTATTCTTTTCACGTAACAATACTCATCTTCCGATTCAAAAATCATTTGGTAACCCATCTTTTTATAAAAGTGATGATTGTTAATTTGTCTACTAGATGTTTCGAGATCCCAAATCTTTATGTTCGGATATTCCTTTTCTATTAATTTCATAACATGTGATCCAATTCCTTTTCCTTGATAAACAGGATCTACAAAAATACGATCAATTCGACCGTACGACTTACCAGAAATCGTAACTATTATCCCTCCGATTATTTCTTTATCCATTACAACTTTGAAAGAATCCAATTCTTCAATGGAATATTCCATCATTTCAACTGAAGAATATCCTGGCGGTTGAATGTTATAATCAATGACATCATCTTGGCCATATAGCCATTGTTTTGCTTCTGCATCAAATGTTCTTTTCATTATTTCTGTTAATTTCTCAGCATCTAAAATTGTAGCTTTTTCTATAGATATTTTCGTCATTTTCGTTTTCCCCTTCATTATTACAAACCAACCATTTTTGTGAATGGCATAATTATCAATTCACTTTTGTTTTTAATGCTTTTCCCATTATTACATATGGAACATCATTTTTACTTGGATGAAATGGTTCTAATACATTTACCCAATCTAATCTTTCATATAACGAACGTGCTTTTTCATTGTTTATTTGTGTTGTTAAAACACTCGTTCTATTTGGAATCCCTTCTAGTAATTCATTATGTAATTTCGTTCCAAGACCTTCATTTTGATATTCTGGGTGGACTGCTAACTCTACAAATTCAAAACAATCTTGTAACCATTCGTCTACTTGCTCTAGATGTAACGCTTCTCTCATTAATTGATTATAGTACTGTCCCTCCATTGAGCGATAACCATAAGTAAAGCCAACTACTTCATTTTCATCATTTATTGCTACTATACCTTTAAAACCTGTATATTCTATATGCCTATTCATTCGCTCGATCATTTCATTGAAATTTGTTTTTTCAAATACTTTACAATACAATTTTGCCATATTCCCAATTAAGATCTCATCTTTTTCAATGCTTACGAATTTCACTTTATTCCCCCTATTAAAACATTTATATCCTTAAATTCTTAAAAACAAAGAAAATTAACACTAATCACTCTCTTTACTATTAAACTACAAATCACCCTATATTTTCCACGATTACTTAATATTAATGAATAATAAAAAGAGACCATGTAATATAAACATGTTCTCTTCTTTTATTCATTTTCAATTTTATCCCGCTATTTGCCGGGCAGTAAGACCCCCACCTCAAAATTCAGCGAAAGCAAAGAAGTTAGGTGGGGGTCGGGCTAATAATCAGCGGGGGCTGACACCCCACTGATTAAAGTTTCACTTTATATAATTAAAAATTAGATATTACTTAAGCCACTCATTGCAAGTATTACTTAACTGCTGTAAATCTTCTATAAATTGACTCGCATCATATCCATCACAAACCGAATGATGTACTTGCAATGAAACTGGTAGCATAACCTTGTTTCCTTCGTTAAAATATTTCCCACAAGTTATAATTGGCAATAGAAAATTTTCATCATTATTAATATTAAGATTAAATCCAGTAAAACTAGTCCAAGGTATGCTAGAAATCGGAAATACATTAGGCGGAATATTTTCTTTCGTGAAAAGACCATGAACACTAGCATAGTATCTCATATCGTCTTCATACTTTTTATAGAAAGTGCGGAAATCACTTGAATAATCCGTCCATATACTTGAAAAAGACTTATCATCTTTATGAAAGATTGTATAACTCGGTATCATTTCCTCCCAATAGCCTAAAACTCCTTCATCGTTAAAACATGTTCGAAATTTTTTATGATTATTTACTACTCTAGAAATTAAATATATAAAAACGGGATAAAATTTTATTCCCTTTTGATATACTTCCTCTAATAACATCGTGATATCAACATTCACAGTCATACTAAATGTACATTTCAACTTAAAATAATGCTCAAAATACCGCTCTCTATTCCAATCTTCTCTATCAATTACATGAAACTTCATTCTAATAGCCTCCTAAAATTTTCTTTTTATTTTAGAAGGCTAATTCCCTTGCTCTTACCATACTTGTTCACTCCTAACAGTTTACAACTCACCCTAATTATTCATTTAATTATATAACATATGTAAGAATCAATTCACATATTTCTGGAAATCCATCCACATACTATAGATAAATCAAATGAAATTTGGAGGATACATACATGAATAACAAAAATATGAATAAAAAAGAAAATGTTACTGAAAACACTACATCTATTCAAAATAATAATACTGCAAATCTTACTATCGAAGAACAAGCAATGAACGGCTTATACGGGATGCCCGAAACAACAATTGAAGATGCTGATCACGCTGCAGCTGATGGTTTGACTTCAAAAAATTAATTAACTACATTGAAAAAAGCCAAGGAAAATATCCTTGGCTTTTTTAACTATACATCCACCTTTTGTATTTCTTCACTCTTTCTTGAAAGTTTACCTGGCCAAAAAGCAAATCGGCCTAAAACTACTGTAATCGCGGGTACAAGTAACGGTCTTACGATAAACGTATCTAGTAATACGCCAATTGCAGTTACAATACCAAATTGAACTAATACTTGAATTGGAAGTGTACCTAACACTGCAAAAGTTCCTGCTAAAATTAAACCTGCCGATGTAATAACACTACCTGTTTGTATTACACCATTTTTTACTGCATCCAAGTGATTTTGTGTCTTTCTGTTTTTCCATATTTCTGAAACCATAAAAATATTATAATCTTCACCTAAAGCAACTAAAAATACGAATGCGTACAACGGTATCGCACCTTGAATGGCCGGCGCTCCCATACCGTAATGAAGTAATACCCATCCTGCTCCTAACGCTGAGAAGAATGATAAGACAACAGTTACAATTAAATAAACCATTGCAACAACCGATCGTAAATAGACAAGTAATAGTAAAGCGATAATGCTAATCATTACTGGAATAATTACTGATTCATCACGTTCCGTAATTTGCTTTGTATCATATAATGAAGCTGTTTCTCCACCAATCCACAATTGCTCTTCAGCATTACTAATCCCAGCATCTTTTAATACTTTTTCCACACTGTTTTTCAATTTAGGAATTTGATCTAACGCTTCAATTGCGTATGGATTTTCCGCTAAAGAAACTTCATACATTTGTATTTGCTTATTTTCTTTTCCCTCTTTTGGCTCTTTTACTGTATTTACGAAAGAAAATTTCTCTAGTTCTTGTTTAATAGGAAGCTCTTTTCCTTTCGTATCAACAACAACTTTTATTGGTGCTAGTTCACCAGCTGAGAAATGATCACTAATTAACGTAAACCCTTCACGAGAAGGCATATCCTTTGGAAACGACTCTAATAAGTCATATGTGTATTGAATACGTGGTACGAATGAAGCCAATCCGCCTAATACAAATACAGTTAGCATAATTATTGTCCATGGTCTTCGTACTACAATATCTCCAAGTTTTTTACTAAAGGAGCCTTTTGATTTTTTAACTTTTACAGCCCTCTTTTTCTTTCTTGCAAACTCCTCATTCATTGAAGTTGTTCTCGGTATAAACGGGAAAAATGCAATTCTACCGAAAATTAATAATAGTGCTGGTAAAATTGTTAAAGCCGCGATTCCCATTATAAATACAGCAACACTAAATGGTACTGCAAATCGATGAAAGGCACCATAATGAGCAAGCAATAATGTGCCTAATCCAAGTACAACAGTTAATGCACTCATTATTATGGCCCCACCAGAAGCTTTAATTGCAAGTTGCAGCGCCTTATATTTGCTTTCTTCTTCTAACAAGTACTCCCGATATCTCGAAATTAAAAATAGACAATAATCCGTTCCAGCACCAAACAATAGTACTGTCATAATTGATATCGCTTGGGCATCTACTTTAATCCATCCGTGATCAGCTAAAAAACCGAGTGTAGGACTAATAATACCGTATGCAAAGCCAACAACAAGTAAAGGTAAAATTGCTAAAATTGGTGAACGGTATAGCAAAATTAATAGGACTAATACAAGTAATACAGTAGCAACTAACAATTTCACATCTGCTTGACTAAATAAACTAACTGCATCTGTTTGAATGCCTACTGGTCCAGATAATCGAACATGTAATCCAGAATCACTTATTTTTTGTTTAAATGGATCTACATCCACCTTACTATTCACTATCTTTCTTAAATCATCAAGATTTCCTTTTAATATATCTGTTCCAGCTGACTTGTTAAAGAATACTGGTGTAACAAATGATGTACCATCTTTTGATGCACTTTTTGATAATACTTGTTCCGGGATTGTATCAAATGGTGGTAACGTTGATTGTTCCTTTAAAGGACTAGCTTTTAACTCTTTATAAACGTCTTGTATGAGTTTATAATCCTGCGACTGTAATCCACCATCTCTATACCATACTACTAATAAAGGATTCCCTGCATTATTCGGAAACTCTTTTTTCATAAGTGCTTCCGCTTGCTGCGACATAGCTGTTTCGGGTAAATTTTTCGGGTTCGGTTCTTTCGTACTATTTACTTGTGGTAACGTAAATGAAAGTAATAATGTAATAAGAATCCATACCGATAAAGTGATCCATTGCGTATTTTTACCTGCTACAAGCCTCCCTAACATATGTAACGGGTGCTTTTTCATAAAAAACCCACCTTCCTTTTTTCCTCCACTATTAATTATATATACTGGTCGGTTAATTAATCAAGAATGAATAAAAATTATGTTATAATTATCTAAACAATACATGTCAGGAGCGAATGGATTTGGAACAAAAACAACGTACTCTTGGAAGGCCTCGTCAAAATAAAAATACAAAATCTACAAAAGAAACCATTTTAGAAGTTGCAACTCGGTTATTTCTTACTCAAAATTATCAAGTCGTTTCTATGGAGGAAGTAGCAAAAGTTTGTGGTGTTACGAAAGCAACTGTCTACTATTACTATTCAACAAAAGCCGATTTATTTACCGCTACTATGATCGAAATGATGGTACGTATACGTGAGAATATGTCTCAAATACTCTCTACAAACAAAACTTTAGAAGAAAGATTATTAGACTTCGCTAAAGTTTACTTACACGCAACGATGGATATTGATATGAAAAATTTTATGAAAGATGCAAAACTGTCGTTATCTGAAGAACAATTGAAACAATTAAAAAATGCTGAAGATAATATGTATGAAGTACTAGAAAAAGCACTCGATAATGCTATGCACATCGGAGAAATTCCGAAAGGAAACGCTAAATTTGCGGCTCATGCTTTCGTATCTTTATTATCTATTGGGAATTTTAAAGATGAAAATCACAATCCTATTCTTGCAAATATAGATGAATTAGCACAAGAAATCGTTTCTTTTTATTGGAACGGATTAGGTCATTCATATTAAACAGATTTCCTTTAATAAAAAAGCATGTTTGAATTTTTTTCAAACATGTTTTTTTATAATTTAGCATCCATTATCTAAAAATTATTATCTTCGACTTTTATAAATTTTGAAGTTGAATCTTTATATTCCCCTTACTTAATCCCCCATGGTAACAAACTACAGATTCAATATCTAGATTTAAATACTTCTTCAAAGACTGCTGTGCTTCCTTAATATTTATAGTTGTTGGGGCGTGAATTCCTCCTAACATCCCATTCACACTATACATAGAGTCTCCTGCAACAAGAATTTTACTTTGTTTCAAATATAAACTAATATGACCCGGGGTATGCCCTGGAGTATGAAGAATTAGTATTCCACCGCAATACGGAAGTTCTTGCCCGTCAATCATAGTATCACTCACTTTTCCTTTTGGTCGGTTCTCTACATTTCCGTCCTTCAATAAAGGTAAATCCCCCTCGATATATGGCTTATCTAGTTCGTGCGCATAAACTTTAATATTACTTCGACAGCGCTGCAACAACTCCGGAAGACTACCTATATGATCAATATCCTGATGCGTCAAAATCACGACTTTTAACTTATCAAATGATACCCCAACCTTTTCCATCTCTACTTGTATATCTTCAATTTGTCCTGGGAAACCCGTATCTATTAATACTGCCATTTCATCATCCCATAAAAGAATTGGATGAATAACAAATTCTTGAAATTCAAGTTGTAACATTTCTATCCCTTTAGCAATCTCCATACAGCCATTCTCCTTTATGTTGAAGTTTGAAAATATGTACGAGTAAACTGAAAATATAAAGTGAAACTTTAATCCGTGGGGCTTTTACTACTCGGCAAATAGCGGGATAAAGCACCTCTATCTTATAATATGTTTTGTCATCCCAATAGAGAATGCTTCAAACCCTATAGATTCATAGTAAGATTGCAATTTTTCTACACATATAAGTTGTGGAATAACCTTGTTTTGTTCACAGTGTTGGATTAATCGTTTCACTATTTCTTTTCCGATGCCACTAGACTGATATTTTGGCAATACACCAACTCCACAAATAATGCCTGTTATGACTCCATCTGATATGACACGCCCCATCCCTACTAACCTCTTATCATCAAAAACATAAATTGCATACCAACTTTGCTTACACATTCGTTCTAACTCGTTAACCGTTAATTTAAGAGAATTCCATCCTAAAGATTCGTATAAGGATAATAATCCATTAAAATCTGTAGGATGTTCACTTATGTAGCGTATACTATTTTCCATGTCAATACTCCCTATTCTCTGGCTTGTTTATATTTCATAAAATTCCCTTTACACAAATCTGATTGATGTAAAAATAACTAGAACAAACTTCAATAAGAAAGATAGAATTCCTTCTCAATATAAAGTAAAAAGAAGTTATCTCACTTAAGATAACTTCTTTTATATAAGACTCTCATTATATTATCAACCAAAAAATATACAACTGCATACGATTAGCACAAACAAAACTAATAAACCATTTGAGAAATAACCCATTGAATACTACCCCTTTATTAAATTATGTAAAAGATTTTATCATAAAATGATTTACAACTTAATAACTGAAAAAGACATTGTATTCATTAGTTATATATGTTTAGTAATATTTTATTTTCGGTTATATTCTCGTTCCCTGAAAGTGCTTATCATACTCTTCTACTTCAGTTCATATAAGTTCAAAATATTAAATAATAAGTAAAAAAGACCTCCACCTTACGAGATCTTTTTTACTTATTTTCCAAATACACTAATTGATTCTTCCTCAATTACAAGTAAACAATTAGCATATTACATGATTTAATATCCCAATAGCCAATTCAACTCTATTAATTCGGTTCGACCTTAATATCCCCCTTTTGTTCCAAAAACTCAATAATCGTTTCACAGACTTTATCCATCTCCTCGATATCTGGGAAATGTCCACTATTTTCAAATATAACAAGTTTACCATTTTTCAATTGTCTCGTTATTCTATAACTCATTCCTACACCCGTGTTATAGTCATGCGCTCCAACTATGACACACGTATCAATTTCTAAACCTTTAATACGCTCAATAAGCGGTAAAGATGCTTTTGTTCCAAAAATAACTTTGCTCATCTTCCCTGTATTACTTAACTGACTTTCCTCCCAAAACCTTCTATTTAGCTTTGCAAATTCTTCATTTTTAAACAATAGTCGATCTACATTTTCTGTATCAACTATACTCCAAACTTGATTATATTTTTCTTTTAGCGCAATTTTCGACTTACTTATTTTCAATATTTGTTCTTTCATTTCCCCTTTCGTTACTTGTAGAAAACCTTCTATCTGCACAGTATACATATCATTAAAATCATCTAACGATGGTGCTTGTAATACCATTTGTTCAACATTTTTCGAATATTTCAAAGCATACTCTAAACAAAGTTGTCCACCAAAAGAGTAGCCTAACAAATTTATCTTCTCTACATGTAATTGCTTTCTTAATTCCTCTAAATCTTCGACTAGAGTATTGATTGAGTACTCACCGTCATCTTGTGGTGCCTCACTTCGTCCGCAACCTCTTTGTTCGTAATAAACTACAGTCATATTTCCTTCTAACTTCAAACCAAGCGTTCTTTCGAATACATAATGATTACCACCTGGACCACCATGTACTATAATAAGAGGGACTGTATTATGAGCTGTCCCTGCAACTTTACACCAATGCATAATCCCATTGATTTTCAAATAGTGTATACCATCTTGCAACATTAACTGATTCATTTATCTTCTCTCCTCATCGCTCACTTATTACTATCTAAATATATAAGTTCTGACCATTTACACTTTTTCCCTTTATATTCTTTAGACACTATCCTCATTTATAAGAATAGCTTTCTTATTCAAAAATAGATTTTTAAAAATTCCTACTCCCACAATTAATAAACCTATACCAACTAATTTATTTACTTGTAATGGAACACTCTCCATTCCAAATAATCCGAATGTATCAATGCATAACGCAACGACCAATTGAGTAATAAGACTAATTAGCACCGTATATGCTGGACCTAAACTCTTTATTGCACCCATTATACAAATAATTAACCCGATGCCAAACAGTCCACTTACATAAAACAAATAATTTGCAGTATACACTTTAATGCTAATACTGTTTTCTGTAATGATATAAAATAGAATAGAACTAATGAGACCTATTCCAAGGACACATGTAGTTGTTAACCACTGTCCTACATTTTCATTTACTTTTGCATTAAAAACAGATTGTACGCTAATTAATATTCCTGCTAATATAGCTAAACTAAATCCAATCAAAATCTTCCTCTCCCTTTCATTGCTCATATATATTATCTTTAGCGACTTCCTTCATTCTAGAAAAATCTTTAATTACAATAACTCCATTACTCTTTTCAATTAGTTTTTCATTATAAAATCTTTGTAATACCCGAATTACGTGCCTATAACTTACCCCTATAAAATCTGCAATACTCGTTACTGAAGTTGCATCCAAATCCCCTTTATACATATTCCCGTTACTATCTGTTGAAATTGAAAGCAAATAACTAGCTACACGTACTTCTACAGGATAAAGTAAATTAAGAGCAGTAAAACGAGTCGATATTTTTAACGTGTTGGCAATGTTTTCAAGCAAGAACTTCATAAATATAGGATCATGTAATAACTTGTTTCTAATAACCGTATTAGAAATAGAGATTGCTACAACATCTGAACAAGCCTCAACGACATTATGTGCTTTGCTATTTTGAATTAGTTCAATATCACCAACAATGGCCAATGGATTGATAAAGCGAAGAATTAGTTTCTTCCCTTCAGGTGTAATCGTATAAACTTTTACTTTCCCTTTAACAACAAAATATAAACGATCCATTTCGTCATCTATATTGCAAATAAGCTCGCCTTTTTCAAAGTGATTTAATTGAAAATATGCTGTATCTATTTCTGAAAAAACCTCGAGCGTTTTATTGATTTTCAAATAATGCGTAATTAAACTTGATCTATTCTCCATATTCATTTCCTCCTTTCATTTACATATTAAATACAACAATACCTATAATCATTACTATTGTTCCCACAATATGATATCTCTCCATCTGTATCTTTTTTATATGAAACAGTCCTTTCATTTCAATAACTGTTGCCGTTAACAATTGAGCAACCATTAGTGTGCCAGCTGTCAATGTAACTCCTAGTGAATATATCGCCATAGTTTCTGCGCAAATAATGAATCCACCAAATGCACCCGCTACTAAATATATTTTTTTTACACTCTTTAAATCCGTTACTTTCTCTTCTTTCTTTAACAAAAATACAGTTGTTGCAATAATGAATCCAATTAAATGGGTTATAATACTCGTCGACCATATACCGATATGTGAACTAAGTTTCGCATTAAAGGTTCCTTGAAGTGTTATAAATATCCCCGCAAAAACAGCAAATAGAATACCTTTCAAAAAATCATCTCCTCATCCTTTATTTCTGACTTAATTAAAAACCATCATCCTATAATGACAAAAGGACAAATGTCACATCACTATGAAAATAACTTGGAATGAAAAAAAAACACACCTCAAAAATGCGAGATGTGTTTTTTATTTATATATAGTGTTTTATAAATGAAAATTACGCTACATTAAAAGATTTCTTTTTCATAACAAACTTTGCAAATAAGAAACGTACAAGCGGTCCCATAATAATTAATTGTAATGGATATGCCATTATGAAATTTTTAATAAAAATCGAAAAATAAATTGAAACAAATGAAGCTCCTTGTAGTCCACCATGTAAATGCATCATAGCCATACCGAAAAATGACATAAAGAACACCATTCCGATTACCATAGTTGTCGCCATCGCAACGATAATATTTATTTTCTTAGATTTATCAAATGGCAACATGAATACAATTTTTTTCGCACAAGGTCCAACTATACTTATTTCAATTAATAGCGCAATAATAAAGCCAATTAATAGTTCTAATGCAATCTCTTTAATATAAATTGGTCCTCCTGTTTCATTCATTAGTAAATTGTAAAACGTCATTACGATAACCATTCCAAGGCACATCATCATGCCAAATTGGAGGTTTTCTTTTCTTGTTGTTGGCAAATTTCATCATCCTCTCTCTTTGAGTCTTTGTCATTATATCGACATTGGAACCCCCTTCGTAAGTGAACATTTTGTGAACAAATTTAAAACGTTTTCATGTATTTTCTTTACTTTCAACTCAAATTCTCACTTTTACTTATAAAGGTTTTATATATTTCAATGTTGAATTACTAAATTTAACATTGCATTACATTATTACTAGGAGGA
This sequence comes from Bacillus cereus group sp. MYBK14-1, assembly GCF_051916885.1. Classification (NCBI taxonomy): domain Bacteria; kingdom Bacillati; phylum Bacillota; class Bacilli; order Caryophanales; family Bacillaceae; genus Bacillus; species Bacillus cereus group sp. MYBK14-1. Next base: position 167,913 of record NZ_JBQAHM010000005.1, read on the forward strand.
TAACCATGAATGAAACAGAATTTTACGCATATCACATCGTAACAAGGAAAAAAATGCATATCGGACAAATGATTCCTTTTAACAAAAATCAACACAATACTCTATATCACTTCTTTTTTGAAAGAGAACAATTAAATGCTAATGGTGAAGATGGCATACAAATTTTAAATAATCACTATAAAAATGACGAATTACATATAAATAATGAAAATGCTAAAGTAGTTATAAGTTATATGGATCAAACAATTAGAGCAGCTAGAGAAACCATTGTAGAAATGGTTAGACTACAAGAATTCCCTGAATATCCTTCCAGGTTATCTTGTTTATACGCTGCAAAAAGCTATGAAGATGCTTTAAAATGGAAAGCATTATTTGATTCTTACAATCGAGAAGTTTTACAGATTGTTAAACTACGAGTAATCGGAAGTTCTTTTGAAGGTGACGGGAATCTTTTACCAAAAGAAGATGGTATTCCTTTTTCTCAAAAAATCGAATAAGCTAGAAAGTATTGGAAAGGAAATATTAGAAATGAACTTCCTGAGCTACTGATTAATGGAGAAATTGAAGTGGTGGAAATTATTGATGACTTCTCCTCAATTCATATTTAATTTCTAACTAAATCATATAGGATGGAGATTACAATGAAGAAAAAAGTGTACTTCAATCATGATGGCGGCGTAGATGATTTAATTTCATTATTTTTATTACTTCAAATGGAAAACGTTGAACTTACCGGTGTATCTGTTATCCCAGCAGACTGCTATTTAGAACCCGCAATGTCTGCAAGTCGTAAAATTATTGATCGCTTCGGCAAAGGTAATATTGCAGTAGCCGCTTCAAACTCTCGCGGGCAAAACCCGTTTCCAAAAGACTGGCGGATGCATGCATTTTATGTAGATGCTCTACCAATTTTAAATGAGTCTGGAAAAGTTGTAACACCCGTGGTGGTAAAGCCTGCACATCACCATTTAATAGAAACACTTCTACAAACGGAAGGAAAAACAACTTTATTATTTACCGGGCCCCTAACTGACCTTGCTCGTGCATTATATGAAACTCCCATCATAGAAGATAAAATTGAACGTCTCGTTTGGATGGGTGGTACATTTCTTACAGCAGGCAATGTACATGAACCAGAGCATGATGGAACAGCTGAGTGGAATTCGTTTTGGGACCCTGAAGCAGTGGCTCGTGTATGGGATGCAAAAATTAAAATCGACTTAGTGACACTAGAAAGTACAAACCAAGTTCCGTTAACTATAGACATACGTGAACAATGGGCAAAAGAACGAAAGTATATTGGTATGGATTTCCTTGGTCAATGCTATGCAATGGTTCCCCCTCTCGTTCACTTCTCAACGAACTCTACCTACTATTTATGGGATGTACTAACTACCGCGCTTGTCGGAAACACTAACCTTGCAAAAACTGAAACAATTAATAGTATCGTTCATACATACGGACCAAGCCAAGGACGTACAGAGGAAACTGCTGATGGACGACCTGTAAATGTCGTTTATGATGTAAAACGTGATGTATTCTTTGAATATATTACTGAATTAGCAAAGAAAGCTTCTACTTGAACCACTATCTATACGAAAAATAAATAGAATAAAATCACTTCAGACGATGAACCCCTATATTTAGAATTTAGTTGAAACTACATATTTAACTATTGAAAAGAGTATTGAATTAAATTTCAATACTCTTTTTGTGCAATTTAATTATATTGGATTAATGTAGTGTCTTATTGATTATTCATTTCATAACCATTGACAAAATAAGTTATTGTTTCTAACTCATCTTCATTTAATTCTCTATCTAGTTCTTGTTTATACGCTGCCTTTATCTTCTCTTCATCGCCCTTATGAGCTTCTGTATAAGTTCCTACTGCTTTTAACATGCGAATCTCTTGTAAAAACTCCTCTCGATTTATCGCTTCCCCATGAGAAAGAATATATGTCTCAGCATCAAATTTTTCTAATTCATCTATTAATGCAAACGTTCTTTTCGTCGTATAGTTCCACTTCGAAGAAAAAATATCAGCATATATACAGTCTCCTAAAAATAATATCTTTTCTTCTTTCACGTAAATAACAACTGAATCATGTGCATGATCTCCGCCCACATGTTTTAACACGCATGTCACTTCACCAAGATCTAATTCCATTTGATTCTGGAACGTTAAGGTCGGAGGAATAATGTTAATATTTCTCGCTTTTTCTTCAAACTCTTTTTTTATGCAATCCGCACAAAATGCAATTTCAGTACCCTCTTTTACGCGTGCGTCCAAAGCTTCATCTGTCCATTCATAAGAAACAAGTTTACGCATCTCTTTTTTCGTTTCAGAATGTGCAATAGACAATGCATCTTGTAGTACAGGCAATCCAAAAATATGATCCCAATGCCAATGGGTTAGTGCTACGAAATCTGGATTCGATACATTTTGTTCTTTTAACATTTCTAAAAATAATTGTGCATGTTCTTCTGAATTCCCTGCATCAATCATTAACGTTTTTTCTTGTCCAACGACCATTCCTAAGATAGGTCTATCTGTTTCAGAAACAGGTGTCATATACCAAAATGAGTTTCCTATTTTTTTAATTTGTTGCATAACCAATTCCCCTTTTCATTTCCTCACTTAAGTTTAATATATAGATTATAACGAATCACTACTTTTTTCTCTATACTCAAACACAATTACTTGGACTATTCTAACTTTCCTTTTCGTAAGCTAAAAATAAGTGGAAGAATCGGAGTGTGATACTATGGAACGATTATGGATTCCAATGATTGTTACGTTTTTTTCATTTGGTGGATTACTATTAGGCGGTGCTGTTGGAGTAGCAACACGCCAACTCATTGAAGAAAAGATGCATCGTTTATACGCATTATGTGGCGGAATTTTACTTGGGCTTTTATCCCTTGAAATTATTCCTGAAACATTTTCAAGCTACGAAATGATTGGGCCTATACTTGGTATAGCCATCGGTATTTTAGTTATGAGCTTATTAGATAACTATTGTCACCATCCAATGATACATAAAAAAGATCAACAAGCATGGCAAACCTTCCTTTTTCTCTCTTTCGCTATATTTATTCATAATATACCTAGTGGATTTGCGTTAGGTACAGCTTTTATAAATCATAATGACTCCGCCATTCCCTTTTTAATAGCAATTGTCGTTCACCATATTCCAGAAGGATTAGCTTTAATTATTCCATTTCTTTTTACAAAACATAAATATATTTCCTTTTTATTAACGACTTTATTACTTTCTCTTATTCTCGGTACTGGCACAGTTTTTGGCATTTTGATGGAAGGAAAAGCTCTTCACCTGCAAGGCCTCATTATGGGAAGTGCTATCGGTTCACTTGGATATGTCACAATTCATGAAATGCTTTGGAAAGCTAAGAAACAGCTCTCTTTCCTTACATTTCTAATGTGGGCAACTAGTGGTTTTTTACTAATAACAGTGTTCACTTTATTCGCTGGGCATCATTAAAGTTGCTAAAGTGAAACTTTTGTGCCTCCCACACTGATTCTTAGGTCACAAATAACCAGATAAATTTTCTTATTTGTATATTTTTCCTTTTTATCCAAAACATAATGTTATCTACTTATTATAAGGAGGAACACTTATGTTTGGGAAAACAGCCGGTGAAGCATTAGTTGATTTATTAATTGACTGGGGAGTAGAACACATATACGGTATGCCTGGAGATTCCATCAATTCTATCATTGAAGCTTTAAGAAAAAAACAAGATAAAATTAAATTCATTCAAGTTCGCCATGAAGAAGCTGGTGCATTAGCAGCGGCTGCCTATGCGAAATTAACAGGAAAACTTGGCGTTTGTATGGCAATTGCAGGACCTGGTGCTATTCATTTATTAAATGGTTTATATGATGCGAAACTCGATAAAGCCCCTGTTCTAGCAATTTCAGGTCAAGTAGAAACCGATTTACTTGGAACGGACTTTTTCCAAGAAGTAAATTTAGAAAGAATGTTTGATGATGTTGCGGTTTATAACCAGCGTATTATGTCAGCAGAGCAACTACCTGCCGTAGTGAATCAAGCAATTCGAATGGCTTATACGAAAAAAGGTGTATCCGTTCTTACAATTCCAGATGATGTCCCGAAATTCGAAGTAAAAAATGGTGCTCGTATTACAAATACTTCTTTTACTTTGCCTGAGTTGTTTCCACAAAAAGAAGATTTAGATGCGGCGAAACTCGCAATAAATGAAGCGAAAAAGCCTGTGATTTTAGCTGGAAAAGGAACAAAACATGCGAGAGAATCTTTACTTGCATTGGCAGAACATATTGGTGCTCCAATCGTACTTACATTGCCAGCTAAAGGAATTATTCCTGATGAACACCCTCTTTGTATTGGTGGATTAGGATTGATTGGCACGAAACCTTCTTATGAAGCAATGAAGCATGCAGATACTTTAATTATGGTCGGTACTTCTTATCCGTTCACCGGCTTCTTACCTGAAAAAGCAAAAACAATTCATATCGATACAGATCCTGCCCAAATCGGGAAACGTTATGCGACAGATATTGGTTTAGCTGGTGATGCTGATAAAACATTACGATGGTTAATTGAAAATGTTGAAGAACACACAGACCATTCCTTCTTAGAACATCACCAAGAAATGATGAAAAAGTGGGAAGAAAAATTACACGATCAAGAAGAAGACTCTTCCATTCCAATTAAACCACAACGCGTTATGCATGCTCTGCAGCAAGTAGCACATGATGACGCAATTCTATCAGTCGATGTCGGAAATGTAACAGTATGGACCGCAAGACACTTCCGTATGACAAACCAGCAATTTGTCATTTCTAGCTGGCTCGCAACACTTGGTTGCGGTTTACCTGGTGCTCTTGCTGGAAAAATTGCATTCCCGGATAAACAAGTATTTGCAGTTTGTGGTGATGGCGGATTTGGAATGACGATGAATGACTTCGTAACAGCTGTAAAATATAAATTACCAATCATTGTCGTCGTATTAAACAATAATAAAATTGCGATGATTAAATTCGAGCAAGAAGTTATGGGTAATATCGAATTCGAAACAGACTTAACGAACCCTGATTTTGCAAAATATGCAGAGGCGTGTGGAGGTATTGGATACCGTGTTGAGAATTTAGATGAACTACTTCCCGCTTTCCAAAATGCAGTAAAACAAAATAAACCATGTATTATTGATGTAGTTGTAGATACTAACGAAGCACCAATGCCAGCAAAAATCACATTTGGTCAAGCCGCTGGTTATACGAAACATATGATAAAAGAATTATTTGAAGAAGGTAAGATTGATTTACCACCACTTTAAGCGAAAAAAGATAGCTGAAAACAATTTGTCTTCAGCTATCTTTTTTATTTTTGTATCTCTCTATAAAAAGAAAAGTCATCCATAGTTAGTTGTACTTGTTTCTCTACTTGTAATTCTTTACTTTCCCTCTCTAGCTTTCTCACATTTCCTAACTTAATCGCATCTTGCATGCTATTACTAATTAGATTTCCAGCTAAAATTGTCATACTATAAAAAGCAATCGGTATAAGTACAATCCATGTATGAGTAGTTAAATGACGGAAGTTTTGACCAATTAGGCCGGTCCATTCTTTTGTTACACTATCTGCCTCTGTACCAAAGATAATTGTTCCGCCAAAAAATAACTCTAACAAGCCAAGATGCAAGAGAAGTAATAAAGTACTCACAAATTGTTGAGCAACAAGTAAAAAAAATGATGGTAATACGTGTGGCCATACGTGATTTTTCACTCTATGCCATTTACTGCCCCCAAGCACAGTTGCTGCCATCATAAATTCTTCTCTTTTTATCCGACGGACTTCCTGCGCTGTATATAACATAATTGTTGGTACCGCTAAACATGTAAGGATAACCATTTGAAATATTACCCTTAAATGAAACGGCTCTGGTACTGTCCCATTTTCAAACACTAAAACTTCCTTTAACACAAAAAAAGAAATCATAACCATAGGTACAATGCTGAACGGATCAAAAAAAGATGCTATAACTGGAAAAGAACGTTTGCTATACATACCAAGAAGCAAACCAATACCTCCTCCAACTATAACTCGTAGAATCGCTATAATTACGCTCGCACCAACTGTCCATTTCGCTCCTTCTATTATTAGCTGGAAAAGATCGCGTCCTTTCTCATCACTACCGAACCAAAATTTATTCGACGGTGAAAATGGAGCAGCCTCTAGTTCTCCTTTTTCGTTATACATCATCGTAAGTTCACGGATATTCCCATCGAAAAATAAAGTATTTCCAATACTAACAATCATAAGTACGCTTAAAAAAGTAACACCAAACCAAAATCTCACATCTCTTTTTACAACTTGCCACATGCTAAACACGCTCCTTTATTACATTTTGTAAAAACGTATGTAATAAACGAAATAGTATAAAAAGCGGTACGTATAATATAATTAAACTTACTGTAAATATTTCTAATTTCGAATTTTCTTTTACAAAAACAAACATACCGTACGTATTAAATATCCATTCAATAATATATAAATTTGATAACATAAATAAAATATTTGTTTTTGCATAATAGATTGTTGTTAACAAAACATTTCTTGAAATATGATTTGTTAAAATATGTCGTAAACTAAGCCCTTTACTTTTAGCAAATATACTATAATCTTTCTCTAATTCTTCTCTGAAACGTAATAGTAGTAGCTTAATAAATAATAGTGTTGTAGGCAAAGTTAGACATATTATTGGCAATAGGCGAGCCCTTTCCTCCCCAATCCCCGCTAGTTTTACTGGCATAAAGCCTGTCTTTTGAAAGATTATTACGACTAGAAGTTGCGATAATAAAATTATTAAAATATCTGGGATGCTTTCAAGTACGACAAAAATCCCATTCCACATTCGTTGCTTTGATTGAGACCGTTGTAATACCCACACAACGAGAAGATACGCAATAAGTAATGACAGTAAAAATGCCGAAATAAATACAAACATTGTCTCTAAATAATGAATCCATATTTGCGGAAATAATTTCCTCGAATCTCGAAATCCATATGTAATTTCCCAAGGTTGGAGTAACTTTCCTCCAATAAACACAATCGTGTTCCAAAAACCAATTAAATCAATTTGTAATCCCTTAAATAATCGAGGGAGCGCACCTAAACAGATTATACATAGAATTGCAGCGAATAATTGTAAACAAGTAATCCCATACCACTTAGCAGTTCGCATCAACATAACTATTACCCCTTTACGAAAGAAAGAATATCCAGAAAAAACAAACCTCTTCAACCACACCTTAAATTCGCTTTTTTCCACTTAGTAAAATAGCTTGGAATAAACACGTAACAAAAAATAATCAACCAAACACGATAAATCCCAAAAGTAATTTTTTAAAAGTTTCATTTAGGTATATATACCTAATCCCTTCTTTAAACTCTGTTATTAACATCTTCAAATTAACTTCTTTCCATTTTGTTCTACCATTTGGTAAACAAACTTTTTCTGGAATGGAGATTGTTTGAATCAAAATACCCCTCATAATAAAAGTGAGCGTATTTACTAAAATGCTCCCGTAAATTCCAAAAGTTCAGTACACCATCGTTGCAATTCCTACACCAAACAAAGCATACAAACTATTTACCATTTGATTAATACCCGCTGCTGCACCATATTGGTCTGATTCAACTACTCCCTGTATCATCGATTGTTCTGATGGAGAGAAAAATTGTATACATGCATTTTCCAAAAAATAAAAATATAAAGACAAGTATAATCATCCCGTAATAAAGCGAAATTAGGATTCCAATATTACAGAGCGAACAACATATGTTACTTACTGTACAAATACGTTGTCTATCAAATCGATCCACTACTGTCCCTACTAATAGAAAAAAGATTAATGCAGGTAATGCAATCATAATTTTTGTCATCGTTGCGTAAACTGGTTGTTTTCCGTATTGATCTAACAAGTAAAACATTAAAGAAATTCCAGCAATCATAGAACCGAGTCGCTCTAAAATATTTGCTAGAAAAAACGTGCATACACTTTGTTGCGAAATAACTGTAGCATTTCTTTCATACTTCGTATCCTTCCTCTCGACAAAATAGTATTATTTTAGTCATTTCTTGGAAGTTACATTATATTTTTCGACCATTATCCAATCTTTTCCTTCTTTATAAAAAACATAAAAAAGAGCCCTATTTTCAAAACAAGGACTCTTTTCATAAAATAAAACTTTAATCAGCCCTCACCAATCGGGCTGCCTGGCAAATAGCGGGATAAACTATTTAGCTATCTCTTCTTTCGGCATTACCATACCTTTATAAAGTTGAACAGTTATCCAGTAATAGATGAAATAAATGACTAAGAATATCCCAATTGGCACCCACACTTTTACAAACGGGTCAACTAATATAAAGCTGAATAAGTTAAGCCCTACTAAAACGTGAGAAATGCCAATGATTGCTGGGAAGATAAATAAATATGAAATTTCTTTATATATACTTTTCGTTAACATACTGCGTCTCACACCAATTTTTCGTAACATTTCATAACGGCGTACGTCGCGAGAAGCACCTGTTAATATCTTGAACATAAGGGAACTTGCCATCATTGCTAAAAAGGCAATTCCGAGGAAAAATCCCATAAACATTGTTCCGCTCATGAAGCTGTTCATAAACTGATAAATTGTCATTTTCGTAAATAAGTCTACCTTTTTACCTGTTGCTTTTTCAATTTGTGCTTTTTGTCTCTTGTCTATTTCGATCAATAACGGTTTATATTTTTTCATATCATCTACTTTTGCTAATGTTACAGTGTGTTCTGTTCCTTGAATTCCTTTATAATGCTCTTCGTCTGCAATTCTTACTGGTTTTCCGTTAAATTGATTATGCGTAATTTGTATCTCTCTTACAACTGCGTCTTCCCAATCCTTTGGCATACGAGGGAATTTTGCTAATTCAGGAGCCTCTAAAGCTGAATATACAGGTTCTGTTAAAGGTTCAGTCACACGTTTACGAACAGGTTCTTTTAACGTTTTTGTATCAAAATGGTCTGAAACAAGTGGTGGTTTCGCAGTTAAGTCGTTACGTAAATAATAAACCGCTTCTCCATCTACTTTATATTTGTACTTGCTTTCTTCAACAATTTCCATTTCTTTCAAGGCAGCTTTGTCTTGATCATTCGGATCATGAATTACAACATCATATACACGAGAAAAGTCTGTCATAATACCTACATTTTTTTGGAAAGCCATACCTGCCGTCATCGCACCTGCCCCTAATGCAATTAACATCGCTACAGTACCTAATACTCTCGATAAACTATTTACTCGAAAGCGTAGCTGTGCATATGTAAAACTATTTAGACCAGTTTCATTTCGTTTTTTATTCCCCTTAATTTTCATCACAAAAAATGGGAGTAATGAACTAAAGATAAAATATGTTCCAAGTGTTGTAACGATGGTCGCTATAATAAAACCTAATTCAGCATATATTTTTACATTGATCATAAAATAGTACCCTGTACTTACTAGTAATACACCAAGTACTGTCATTATTATAATGCGAGTTTTACTTTTCTTCACTTCATCTAGTGTTTCATCTTCACGAATTAACTCTAGTTCAGTTTTACGTAACAATCGGACACTGTTCATTAAGCCAGTAATGAAAAATAGTATTAAGAAGAAAATAGCTGTAACTAAAATTGCTGGTGTGTATACAGATGCATAACTACCTTTTGCTGAAATTTCCATTCCATTCATTAAAAAGTTTCCTGCTACACTTGCAAGTAACATCCCTACTAAAATACCGATAATAATACTGACAATCCCCATACCGAATGTTTCAATAAATAATAACTGTGCTACTTTTTTCTTTTTTGCACCAAGCATCATGTACATACCGAGTTCTTTTCTTCTTAATGTGAGCAAGAAAGAGTTGGCATATATAATATAAAATACAGTAATGAAAGATAATAGTATTGCACCTACCCAGAATACGAGTCTAATACTACTAATAAGACTATTATCCTTCGTAAATTCACTATTCATCGCCATCGTTTGGAACATGTAAAAAATACTAATGCTAATAACGAGGCCAATAAGTAAAACCATATAATCTTTTAACATTTTTTTCATACTATGACGTGATAATTTAAATAACATAGTTTCGCCCCCTACTTAGACTCAGCAGCTGAGCCCATATGAGCGAGCACACCTAAAATGTCTTGATAGAAATTCTCTCTAGTGCCTTGACGATTTAATTCTTTATAAAGAAGACCATCTTGAATAAATAAAATACGCTCACAATAACTTGCACTAAATGCATCATGTGTAACCATCAAAATACTTACATTGTGATTTTCATGTAAATCTTGCATCGCTTCTAATAAACTTTTTGCGTTTTTACTATCAAGCGCACCTGTCGGTTCATCTGCTAATACAATTGCTGGATTATGTACTAAAGCTCTTGCCGCCGCTGTTCTTTGCTTTTGTCCACCAGAAACAGCAGTTGGATATTTTGTTAAAATTTCAGTAATTCCTAATTTCTTCGCAACGTCATTTACCTTTCCAGTAATCTCACTTGATGGTACGCCTTGCAGAGAAAGTGGTAAAGCTATATTTTCATAAATTGATAAGTTTTCTAGTAGATTAAAATCTTGAAAAATGAAACCTAATTTTTGAGAGCGAAAATCAGATAACGCATTGCCCTTCATAGAAGTAATATTTGTACCAGCTATCGTCACACTACCACCTGTCGCTTGGTCAAGTGTACTTATCACATTAAGTAAAGTCGTTTTTCCAGACCCAGAAGGACCCATAATCCCGACAAATTCTCCTTCTTTAATACTTAACGATACACCCCTTAATGCTTTTGACTGATTCTCATTTCTTTTTCCATACGTTTTTTCTACACTTTCTACAGTAACTACATTTGTTGACATCTCTTTCACTCCATCCCTTTTGTATAAAATTAATTTCTCACATATTTCTTATTATTTTGTCATGTAAATCCTTAAGATTTTTTTAATTATTCATTCAATAAGAGTTACACCTGTAACATGAACCTATTTCCTACTTCATATTCTCATTTTTCTACAACTCGTTCCCTCGATTTCGCTTACATTTACCTTACATTTTTGTAAGATAAAAAAGAAAACACACTAATTTCTAATAGTGTGTTTTCTTTACAATCAATATTTTCTATTCTTTATTTCTTCTTCAATAGTTGCCACAAATACATCTAGTGCAATAACTTCTGACTTCTCTTCCCCATATTTACGTACATTTACAGCTCCGTTTTCCATTTCCTTATCTCCAATAACAAGAACATACGGTACTTTTTGCATTTGTGCTTCTCTTATTTTATATCCTAATTTTTCATCTCGTGCATCTTGTTCAACACGAACTCCAGCTTGTGCTAATTTAAGTGCAATCTCATTGGCATATTGTTCATGTACTGCATTTGAAACTGGAATTACTTTCACTTGAACTGGTGCCACCCATGCCGGGAACGCACCTCCAAAGTGCTCAATTAATATTGCTAAGAAGCGATCTAATGACCCTAAAACTGCCCTGTGAATAACAACTGGTCTTTTCTTTTCATTATTTTCATCTATATAATTTAAATCAAATTTCTCTGGCATTTGGAAATCAAGCTGGATTGTTCCGCACTGGTGACTTCTATTTAAAGCATCTTTAATATGAAAATCAATTTTCGGCCCGTAAAATGCACCGTCACCTTCATTTAGTCTATATTTATAATTTAGCGATTGTAATACATTTTCTAATGCTGCTTCTGCTTGCTCCCATAATTTATCATCACCCATTGAGTCTTCTGGACGAGTAGAAAGCTCTACTTCATATTCGAATCCAAAAGTTTTATATACGTAATCAATTTGCGCCATTACTGATTTAATTTCATCTTCAATTTGTTTTGGAGTTACAAATAAATGTGCATCATCTTGGCAGAAAGTACGTACTCTTAATAATCCGTTTAAGGCACCACTAAATTCATGGCGATGTACTTGACCAAATTCACACATACGAATCGGTAATTCACGATAAGAATGCAATTTATTTTTAAACATAAGCATGTGCCCTGGGCAGTTCATCGGTTTTAATGCAAAACTTTTATTATCTACTTCAGAGAAATACATATTATCTTTATAATGTCCCCAGTGCCCTGATCTCTCCCATACTTCTTGGTTCATCATGAACGGAGTGCGTACTTCTTGATAATTGTACTCTTTTTGAATTTCTCTTAAAAATGCTTCCAATTCGTTACGAATCATTTGTCCTTTCGGTAAATAAAATGGCATTCCCGGAGCCTCTTCAGAAAACATAAATAACTCAAGCTCACTGCCTAACTTACGATGATTTCTTTTTGCTGCTTCTTCAACGAAATGTAAATACTCTTCTAATTCTTTTTGAGAAGAGAATGCAACACCATATATGCGCTGAAGCACTTGGTTATTACTATCACCTCGCCAATATGCACCGGAAACGTGAGTTAATTGAAATGCTTTCAAATAACCTGTAAATGGTAAATGTGGCCCTCTACATAAATCTACAAATTCACCTTGTTTATATAGTGTTACACTTTCCCCACTAGGAATTGCTTCTAAAAGTTCTAATTTCAAGCGATCGTTCATTTCTTGAAACAGTTTTGCTGCTTCTTCTCGAGAAACCTCAACTCGTTCTATCTTTATATTTTCATTTATAATCTTTTTCATTTCTTTTTCTATTTTCCGTAAATCTTCTACGTTTACACTACTTGGAAGATCCATATCATAATAAAATCCATTTTCAATAACAGGCCCTACTCCAAGATTTATATCACCATACAATCTTTTTACAGCTTGCGCTAAAATATGTGCCGCAGAGTGTCTTGCAATTTCTACACCTTCATTTGAATCTATAGTAATGATTTCTACTTCCGCATTTTCTTCAATCTTTCGGCGTAAATCATATAATCCATCATTTACTTTCCCCGCGACTGCTTTCTTTTTCAAACTACTGCTAATGGATCCCGCAATTTCTTCTAAAGTAACTCCATTTACAAATTCTTTCACGCTACCATCTGGAAATTTAATTTCAATCATTTGTTCTTTCATTTTTCATCTCTCCATTTCATAATAAAAAGCACACTCATCCCTAACATAGGGACGAGCGTGCTTTTACCCGTGGTTCCACCCAGATTCCCATCACAAAATGCAATGGCTTCTTTTACGGTAACGTCGTTTATACGGCACTAGATACTTAATTTCCCCAGTGCAGCTCTAAGGTGGTAAGTTATTTTTCTGCGTTAGGAAGTTCTCAGCTTTCCTTCCTTCTCTGTATAACCGGGGAAAATAACTCGTGTCCTTTTCTTCGCTTTTTATGAAATTGAATACAAAAAAGCATATTCATCCCTAAATATAGGGACGAATATGCTTATATCCGTGGTTCCACCCAGATTCCCATCACAAAAAACATAATGGCTTCTTTTGCGATAACGTCGCATACACGGCACTAGATACTTAATTTCCCTAGTGCAGCTCTAAGGTGGTAAGTTATTTTTCTGCGTTAGGAAGTTCTCAGCTTTCCTTCCTTCTCTGTATAACCGGGGAAAATAACTCGTGTCCTTTTCTTCGCTTTTTGTAAAACATCCATTTATTGTTATTTAATATATCTTATTCATTTTATTTTTGCAAGTGTTTAAAAAAATTATTTATTTAATTAAAAAAGTGAAACCAAATTTTTTTGGTTTCACTTCACAATTTTACCAATCTTGTGGTTCGTAATTTAAGTCTGCAAATAGACGTCTTTTCTCTTTCTTTGTTAAATCTCTCCACTGCCCAACTGGTAAATTATTCAATTCAATATTCATAATTCTCGTACGTTTTAACGTGTATACTTGATAACCTAAAGCTTCACACATACGGCGAATTTGACGATTTAGCCCTTGTGTTAAAATAATTTGGAACTCATATTTTGATAACTGTGTAACCTCACAAGGAAGCGTTTTTGTTCCTAAAATTTTAACACCCGCTGCCATTTTCTCTAAGAAATCAGGTGTAATTGGCTTATCTACTGAAACAATATATTCTTTCTCATGTTTGTTTTCAGCACGTAAAATTTCATTAACAATATCACCATCATTCGTTAACAAAATTAAACCGTCTGAGTCTTTATCAAGACGTCCAATGTGACTAATTCGTAAAGGATGGTTCACTAAATCGATAATATTACCTTTTACTGATTTTTCACTCGTACATGTAATACCTACTGGTTTATTTAAAGCGATATATACGTGATCTCGAGCAATTCGAAGCTGCTCTCCATTTACTCGTACATCATCACCTGGGTTCACTTGGTCACCAATTTTTGCAACCTTACCGTTAATAATTACTCTTCTCTCATTAATTAGTTTATCCGCTCCACGTCGAGACGCTTTTCCAGCTTCACTAATAAATTTATTGATACGCAAATTAGGCACATCCTTTTCTAAAAAAATTTCAAGCTCACACTGCTTCTACCGTACAATACAAAAGGGTAAGCCTCCTATTATAACTTAAATATATTAACATGAAAGGGTATATAACGTCTTCTATTAATTACTTGTTTATAAGAAAATATCTTTATTATACATTCATTTATACACTTTTTCAGCGTTTAATATACAAGCCATTCTTCCTTACATACAGCTTGTTTTCCTTTTATCTCTTCTATATCTTCATGAATATTAGCTAATTTATATAAATCTGGGAAAATCTCTTCCACATAATGTTGATGCGTCTGTTCATCTTTCCAATACGTTAACACTATGTAACGATTTTCATTTTTTAAAGACTTCCCAACTACTCCACCTAACATTCCTTTTGCTTTTTCCATTCCTTTATTCCAAATTGTTTCTTGCTTCTGTAAAAAATACTTTTCCTTTTCCACCTTTACATCACATATAGCAACTCTTACGAATGATCCTTCTGTAACAACGTCTTTCAAATGCGTATCAGTTATATCATACAACGTTTGAAATAATTCAATTTCACACGAAAGAAACGTATCCTCTTGATTACTATTTAAATAAATTGTATCGTGAGCACCATTCATAAATGATTGATATGTACTTCTATCTTCCCATAAAGTAAATACACATGCCTCATCTTCATACCATCCACCAAATTGTCCATGAAAACCATCTAGATGCCGTATATCACTCCATTTTTCTTGCGCATTTGAAAACAATTCCTTTTTCTCTTCTTCCACCTTACATTAGATTGTTTTTAGTAACATTTTTAATTCCCCCTTTAGCATATAATTTATCTTCTTCTCACAATAATTAGTTCACATAATATTTTTATAATCACCCTAATACTCTTTATAGACATATAGAACTAATCATATTTATCACTACATCTATCAAAACATCTATCGAATTTAATTTCAAATGATTCAGAATAAAAAAAGATGTAACTCTTAATGAATTACATCTTTAGCTAATCTCCCTTATTCATCTTTTTCTCAAATAAATAATACGTAATTTCTCCCGGATAATGTACTACTGCTACCTTCCGCTCCCCTTTTTTAAAACTAACAGTATGCCCGTTTTCCCCTAAGTTCTCCCATCCATTCGCCTTTGTAATAGGCATTACACTTATATATTGATAGTCCTCTTCATTATCATCGTTAATATGGATTGCTGACATTGGCACTGGAAAATCTTTAATTTTAGATTCTTTGTCTACATATATGAGTGCAAATAAACCAACTAATAACATAGCCATTGAAATACTTAAAACCAGTTTTCTTCTATTCATTTTCACTAAAAACCCTCTTTTCTCGCATATAACTTTCATCATTTTACTAAATTTAATTATCAATGTATATAAAATAAGTAATTTAAATTATTTCTAACCTATTTTCTCTACTTTAAACAACATTATTGTTATATATTATAATTATAAGTTTTTTAATTTTGGAGGCGTTACATATTGCAGAAATTACTTTTTACTAAATGGACAGTTGTTATTTCTATTTTCATCATTTTCGGTACGATTTTCTATGTTACTAATGTTAAAAATAACAACGAAAAAGCAACTGTAGAAACAGCGGAGACAAAAACTTTCAAAACGAAATTACAACCTAAAATTCATGAATTGACTACTCATTATAATGACATCATCGAAAAAGATTGGTTACCTGCCTGGGAAGAGATTAACACGAATGGAGATTCAGTAGATCGAAATAAACTATTAGTTACAATGAGTGCTGTTTCCAAACAGTACGAAACAATTATGAACGAAATAGACACGCTTAAAATTGAAGAAAACATAACAGATATAGATATACAAAAACAACTACTTCAATTCACAACTCAGTTTAAATCCGCATCAAATTTCATGAAAAATGCAGCAAATTTGATTATAGACGGAGCAAATAACTCTACTCCAACCAATGAAACTATTGAAAAAACAAAACAAGCTTTAGGACTTGCGGATCAACATATTGTCATCGCTTTATCTACTTTAAATGAAGTTGAAGATAAATTAGGACTTACAAAAAAATAAAACTATTTACTATTTTAAAATAAAAAATGATTGCAATTCACAATTTGTATGTCTATAATGTTTTTATTGATTTACAATCAATGTGTTTATAAATTTTATAATTCGGATGAACCATTCAGGAGAAGGTCTATTGATCTACCGACGGGGCAAAAAGTTGTTATACCAGCTTTGAAACTCTCAGGTCTTGGTTACAAGTAGAACTGCATGGGGACGAATCTCTGGAGAGACTCCCTCTCGCTTTCATAGAGCGCGGAGGAAAACGAGCACCGAAGGAGCAAATCCGCTACTTTAGCGGATAATCTCTCAGGTAAAAGGACAGAGACAAGCGAAAGAAAAAGCCGATTGTATCGGTTTATTTTTCTATCCCTTGTTTCTCCAGAGACCATTTCATTTACTTGAAGTGGTTTTTATTTTTTCTAAAAAAGGAGAATAAAGATGGAGACAGTAAGTAAAGTATTAGAACAACTAAATCAATACGTGTGGGGATTACCAACTTTGTTGCTACTCGTTGGAACAGGTATCATTCTCACAGTGCGTTTGAAAGGTTTACAGTTTAGTAAACTATTATACGCTCACAAACTAGCGTTTAAAAAATCAGAAGATACTTCTTCTTCTGGAGATATTAGTCACTTCCAAGCACTCATGACAGCTATGGCCGCAACGATTGGTATGGGTAATATAGCCGGTGTTGCAACAGCGGTTACAATTGGTGGTCCTGGTGCAATATTTTGGATGTGGATTACCGCTTTATTCGGTATGGCAACAAAATATGCAGAGGCAATACTTGCAGTGAAATATCGTGTTAGTAATGAAAATGGTGAATATTCGGGTGGACCAATGTATTATTTAGAGCGTGGTTTAGGTAAGAAATGGCTTGCTATATTATTCGCTATATTTGGTACAACTGCTTCTTTCGGTATTGGTAATATGGTGCAATCTAACTCAGTTGCAGAGGCAATGCGAATTAATTTCTCTTTCCCTCCTGCTTTAACTGGTATAGTAATGTCATTTTTAATCGCAATTGTTATTTTAGGCGGTGTAAAAAAAATCGGGAAAGTGACGGGATATGTCGTTCCTATTAAAGCTTTCTTTTATATAATTGCTGGTCTTATAATTATTTTCTATCACTACGACCAAATTCCAGAAGCATTTTCACTTATTTTTTCTGGTGCATTTAATGGTACAGCAGCTGCTGGTGGTTTTATTGGGGCAACAGTTGCATCAGCTATCCAAATCGGAATGGCGCGTGGTGTATTTGCGAACGAAGCTGGTTTAGGGAGTGCACCAATTGCGGCGGCGGCGGCAAAAACCGATTCGCCTGCAAAACAAGCTTTAGTTTCAATGACTGGTACTTTTCTAGATACGTTTATTGTATGTACAATTACAGGACTAGTATTAATTACTACAGGCGCTTGGAAATCAGGTAAAACTGGTGTTGAAGCTACAACACTTGCATTCCAATCTGTATTCGGTACTGCTGGTAGTATGATTCTCGGTATCGCAATTATTTTATTTGCCTACTCTACTATTTTAGGCTGGTCGTATTATGGAGAAAAATGTGTAGCTTATTTATTCGGAGAAAGTGCAGTTAAATATTATAAAGCAATCTTTATTTTCATGATTGCAATTGGTGCTAATTTAAAGCTAGGAATCGTATGGACATTTGCTGATATTGCAAATGGACTTATGGCAATTCCAAACTTGATTGGTCTGATTGGATTAAGTAGTATTGTTGTTGCTGAAACGAATCGCTTTTTACAAGCAGAGAAATTGAAAGAAAATAATAAAAAACAGGCAAGTTAATCTATGAAAAAAGGAATGACTCATACATGATGAGCATTCCTTTTTTCATCCCCTCTTTTACTTAATTACTATCATTAAAAATATATTTATATCAATATTTACTCCTTTTTATTCCTCCAAAAGTTTTTCACATAAATGTCATAAATCGTATGGTCTAACTATATAGTTGAAAAGGAATGCGACATTAAAGTGTCGCTGAAAAACTCATCCAAGAAAAGGGAGGAAAAATCTTTTGAAAAACAAAATCATTGTTTTCCTATCTGTTTTATCATTTATCATTGGTGGTTTCTTCTTTAACACGAATACTTCAAGTGCTGAAACATCATCTACTGATTACGTTCCTAACCAATTAATCGTTAAGTTCAAACAAAATGCATCTTTAAGTAATGTGCAATCTTTTCATAAATCTGTCGGAGCTAATGTCTTATCTAAAGATGATAAGTTAGGTTTTGAAGTCGTACAATTTTCAAAAGGTACTGTAAAAGAAAAAATAAAGAGTTATAAAAATAATCCAGATGTGGAATATGCAGAACCAAATTATTACGTTCACGCCTTTTGGACTCCAAACGACCCATATTTTAATAATCAATATGGATTACAAAAGATTCAAGCTCCACAAGCTTGGGATAGCCAACGAAGTGATCCTGGTGTAAAAGTAGCTATTATTGATACAGGAGTTCAAGGCTCACACCCTGATCTGGCTTCGAAAGTAATTTACGGGCATGATTATGTTGATAACGACAATACATCTGATGATGGTAATGGTCATGGTACACATTGCGCTGGAATTACTGGAGCACTTACGAATAACAGCGTCGGAATTGCTGGTGTTGCCCCACAAACTTCAATTTATGCTGTCCGCGTATTAGATAATCAAGGAAGTGGTACTCTTGATGCTGTAGCGCAAGGTATTCGAGAAGCTGCTGATTCGGGTGCAAAAGTAATTAGTTTAAGTTTAGGAGCTCCAAATGGTGGTACTGCATTACAACAAGCCGTTCAATATGCATGGAATAAAGGCTCTGTTATAGTTGCAGCTGCTGGAAATGCTGGAAATACAAAAGCTAATTACCCTGCTTATTACAGCGAAGTAATTGCAGTTGGTTCTACAGATCAATCAGATAGAAAATCTTCATTCTCTACTTATGGTAGCTGGGTAGATGTTGCAGCACCAGGTTCAAATATATATTCAACATATAAAGGAAGCACGTATCAATCATTAAGTGGTACATCTATGGCAACACCTCATGTTGCAGGAGTCGCTGCTCTTTTAGCAAATCAAGGATATAGTAATACACAAATTCGCCAAATTATCGAGTCAACTTCTGATAAAATTAGTGGTACAGGTACGTACTGGAAAAACGGTAGAGTCAATGCATATAAGGCTGTACAATACGCTAAGCAATTACAAGAAAATAAAGCTTCTTAAGAAAACTTTAATCAGTCGATCTACCATGAATGCCGAATAAAATAGAAGGAGAGACTTCTATAATTAAAGCCTCTCCTTCTTACAAACTATATTACTCTCCCTGCTTTTTAACCATATGTAAATACAGTACAAAATCCATCATTGTCGACGAATGACCAAGTTGACGGATCATCGCTGTTATATTTCCTCTATGATATGTACCATGATTTACGACATGTTGCACTAATTCTAAAATCGAAGTTTCTAATTTCCCTACATATGGATTCTCAATAACAAATACAGCATTCACATCTTGTATTGTAATTAAAAAATCTTTATATTGATTTGCCATGTTTTCAAACATTTTTTCTAATTCATGTAACGATTTAGTTTCAATTTGTTTTCGTAAATCTTCTCGGTCTTGTATTGCTTCATTCATACTTTTACCATGCAATATATGTAACCACACTTGATCTGTAATATAAATATGCACAAAAGTATCCTTAATGGATGGAAATACACTCTGTATCTGCTCATTAAAAATCGTCTCATAGTTTGGTAACTCTTTTAATCGATTGAATAATCTTGTATTGGCCCAAGCATGATAATCACACTGTTTTAATATATAATCTTTCAATTTATATTACCTCCTTATTGTATGAAACGAATGGTTTGTTTCTTCATTTCTGATTCTCTATCAGCCTTTGCAATCCCTTTTTCTTTCATTTCATGCTTATTTATCGTTTTATATTTTACATACGTATAAAATTCCGTTTGAAATGGAAATGGTGTAATCCGAATTGTTTCCTCGTCCACCCATTCAGCTTGAATAAGTTTCTCCTCTTCACTATTAAACATTTCTGTTCCTTCAAAACCATCTTTAAATAAATCAATTTCATCTTTCTTTTTGACACCAGGCTTATTCATACATACGTATAAAGAAAGTTCATCACAAAACTTTAATAATCTATAATGTTTATCGAACATCGCAAACTGTTCTTTTGTTAACGTTTTCAAGATTCTTTTTTGTCGTTCTAATTCATGTTTATAAAATGACATCATCTCTTCATCTTCCTCGTTTAGTGGAAATGATAAAAAATGTTTACTACAAAGCAATGCCCCGTATGGATTAGAATTTTCAATTTCATTCAAACCAATCGTATAAAAAACAAAACGTAATGGGCTTGGACAATCCATAAATGTATATGGAATATTTTTAGCATCATTCAAAATTGGTACTTTATCAAGCTCTATCCATCCTCTGTCATGCTCATATATTGCATCAACTGTTTCTTTTAAATATGTTTTACTTTCAAAAAAGTCTTCTTTTATATGTTTTGCAATCTCTCCAGCTAAAAAACCATGATCATGTTGACGAATTAATATACTTTCCTTCTCATTTTTTTCACGAAAAATCATTCATATACTCCCCCTCATCCTCATATTAAAGCTTTTTATATGCATCGATTCTTAATTAATCCCTAAATAATAGAAGGGATTCAGTCTCTTGCAACGAAATTAACATAATTATATAGTATTCTATCTAATCATAGTGATAGCTTTATCTTTACTATCTATTATACTAAAACATTCATTCCAAAAATTTTTTTATGAGGTGAAAACATGAACAAAACAGAATTAATTAAAAACGTAGCTCAATCAGCTGATATTTCTCAAAAGGACGCTTCTGCAGCTGTACAATCCGTATTTGACACAATTGCTAATGCATTACAATCTGGAGATAAAGTTCAACTAATCGGTTTTGGAACTTTTGAAGTGCGCGAAAGATCTGCTCGTACAGGACGTAATCCGCAAACTGGCGAAGAAATTCAAATCGCCGCTGGTAAAGTTCCTGCATTTAAAGCAGGTAAAGAATTAAAAGAAGCTGTTAAATAAACAAGAAACCAGCCATTTTATAGGCTGGTTTCTTGTTTTTATTTAAGCAATTGCTTTATATTCTCTGCATGATACACTTCACAAATATAAAATACACATTTGCATTTACTTACAATTTGATACTTTCTAGTTGGATACACATTCGCTGTAACAGAACATCCATCAAACAATTCGATAATATTTCCAGATGGCTGATATCCTTCATATAATACATTTCTTCTTACTTCCATCTTTTCTATAAGCTTTTCAACAGGAATATTTCCACTCTCTAATTCACTCTTTATTGCGTCCGGTAAAAACGAAGTGTCTGCAAAAATTAGATTTTCAGATAACACCTTGCCTTTATAACTAACATTAGATACACGGTAAAGAAATGTTCCATCTTTATCAAAGAAATTCTTTGCTTCTTTCGGAATGTACTGTCTACCAAGTGCCTCTTGTTCAAGAACATCAAACTGAACTGTATCATTTAAAAGCTTTTCTAAAGCATGAATGGATGATGTATCTCCAGAAAATAAAATATTTTTAATTGCTTGTACGTTATAAGTGAATTCATTCTTTCTATTTTCCGCTACTAACATGAGGAACACCTCTTCTATAATTTTTTTATTTAAGATTTAAAAGTGCTGCCGCATCTAATTGCGTAATTTCAGTTACTTCCTTACTGAATATTGCAACAGAGGCCCTATAATCTAAACTAGGCTTTACATCTTCCATCATTGTATTATTTAATAACTCTTGTCTATCCTTAAAAACCAACAAGTTTGGAGGATCATTTGGAGCTGATACTGTAATATGTACTGGCGGAATCATTAGTCCTTCACCTGTCGCTTTCAGCACCGCTTCTTTTCGAGTCCAATATGTTAAAAATCCTTCTATTTTCTGTTCATTTGGCAGTTTCATAACTTGCGCTATTTCAATGTCTGTTAATACACCTTCTGCCATTTTCATAACATCTACATTTGGATTCATTTGTTCTACATCTATGCCAACAGGTGCAGATTTTGTAAAAGCAACGACAACCCACTCACCTGAATGCGAAACGGATAATTGCGGCATACCTTCTGGTAATTGTGGTCTTCCATGCTGCACTTTACATACTGAGCACATTCGATCAATTGGTACTTGGACTGGTGACATAGAAAGTATCTTACCGAGAACTAATCTACTTATTACGCAACCTATTATAAAACGAGCTCGATCTGCCGAATGATGATACGAATTTGCTTTCTCTCGCTCTATATCATTTAGTAAATTGTAATGCCATGATTGTAAATCCGAAATTCTTGCCCACCATATTTGACAATCATTCTCATTCAAAGTTGGAATAGAATCTACAACTTTACTTTCTATCATGTAAACTCTCCTTTATTCAACGAATATCAATTTTCATAAGAAAGCATGCGTATATTGTTATTCATTGACAAGTACTTTCTCTTTTTCTGATACAGATAATGTTTTTTCTTTCTTCTTTGACATTACCTCTTTATCGGAAATACGTAAAGAAAATAGTAGTGCTATGAGCAAAAATATTGCTGATCCAATTAATGCTGCTTGATATGGTAAAAAATCGGATTGAGCGTTATTACTTCCAAAACCAGCTAGTATACTAGCTAAAACAGCTACTCCTATTGCTGAACCTAATCGATTTTGCACATTGAATATAGTAGTAGCTCTCCCCATAGAAGGCGGCGTGATATTGTTAAAGGCAGAAAATTGAACCGCACCGACAGATTGACCTAAGAAAATACCGATACCAAACAATAATGCGCGGATTTGCCACGGATTCGTATCGTGATTTACAAAACTTAATAAAACAAAGATAACCACGGTACAAATTAATCCAATAGAAATTACCTTTCGCGCTCCTAATTTTTTATATGACCATGGCACAATTTGTGAAGAAATCATTAATCCAATCGCCTCTGGAAATGTCGTAAGTCCTGATTCCAGCGCGGAAACTCCTATCACATTTTGATACATAAGTGGAAAAACAAATAACATTCCTAGTAAACCAGCTGATGAAAATAATGATATAAGACTCATCTTTCTAAACACTGGTTCTTTTAATAAACGTAAATCTAACATCGGTTGCTTTACTTTCAGTTCTACGATTATAAACAATGTAATGAATACACCCCCAGCTATCCCAGTACTCATAATTTCTGGAGAAATCCACCCTTTTGATGGTCCCTGGCTGAGCGCATATATGAGCATCGCAAATCCTGGTGCTGATAAAATAAAGCCGAGCGAATCAAAGCGACCAGCTGATTTTTCAACATGCTCTGCTAAAAATAGAAGTCCAAATAGCAATGCAACGATTCCAAACGGTAGATTAATATAAAATGCCCAACGCCAAGACATTTGATCTACAAAGAAACCACCGATGATAGGACCAATTGCTGGTGCTACAGCAATTGGAAGTATAATGAACCGAGAAATCTTCGGTCTTTCCTCTGGTGAAAATGTTCGAAATAACATTGCCATTCCAACTGGTGTTAAAAGCCCTCCACCAGCACCTTGAATAATACGGAAAATATTCAATGAAGTAATATCGTTAGCCATTCCGCATAAAGTAGAGGCAATTGTAAATACGAAAAGAGCAATTAAAAACACTCTTTTCGTACCAAATCGATCTCCTAACCAACCAGAAATCGGAAGGAAAACAGCTAAACTAACTAAATACCCAACATTAACCGTCCCCATTGCAGATGCAGGTACTTGTAGTTCTCTACTTATCGTTTGCAGTGCTACATTTACAATCGTTGCGTCCATCGCAGCCATAAACATCGCAGTTATATAAACGATACTTACAACTACTTTTGGATTTAGTTTTTCTTTCATTATCGTTTTCCTGCTAATGTTTTTTCACGAACTTGATTACTTTTTGGATTCAAATCTTTCCAGTTATATTCAACATATTCTAAGCAGCTCTGCCTACTAGCTTCTTCATATACGACATTCCAGCCAATAGGTACATCGAGAAAAGCAGGCCAGAGAGAATACTGGCCCTCCTCATTTATTAATACTTTATATGTGTAATTATCATTTTCAAATGGATTCGTCATACTCTACTTACCCCTTTCTTATTCTGCAAATATTTCGCTAATACTTGTCCAATTTCCGTAAGCGGACCTGGCTGACATAGATCTTTATGTCTACAATCAATATCGTGCTGCACAATTTGCCCGTCTAAATAATTTAGCCACGTATTTGGAGAAATAGGATCAAACCAGTCTGGTATAACAGTAGATCTAAAGAACAGGATATCTCCGTTATAAACTTTCGGTACATATTTCCCTAACAACCCTACTGAATTTACATATGTTTCTTTCAAGTTCAATATAGTCTCTTCTTCAAGACTTGCTAATGCACTTCCATCTTTACGAAGGATTTCAACTGCACTTTCCATTGTAAGTGGTTTACCATCCATGTTATCTGGGTCATATCCGCCTAAAGCAAGTAATGCGATTAACGCTTCCTCTTCAGTAGGCGCTTCCGTATTCGGTAAGAAGTGTCCAGGATAAGAGTCAAGCATAACGAGTAATTCTACTTCTTCCCCTTCATTTTGTAATTGCGCCGCCATTGCATGCACAACATTTCCTCCAAGCGACCAACCTAATAAACGATATGGTCCATGAGGCTGTACTTCACGAACGTGTTTCAAGTAATCCGCCGCCATCTCCTCTAAACTTTTTGGAAGTTCTTCATTTTTAGCAATACCACGTGCTTGCACACCATAAATTGGATAATCTGTTCCTAAAGATTTCATAAGTCCTGCATAGCACCAACTTAATCCACCTGCTGGATGTACACAAAATAGTGGTAATTGATCCCCGCTTGCTCGTAATGGAAGCAACACATCAAGTGCACTTTGACCATTCCCCATCTCAAGTCTTTCAGCTAACCCTGCAACAGTCGGTGCTGCAAATAAAGTACCAATGTTTAGTTCCACTCCAAGCGCCTCTTTCATGCGGCTCATAAGCTGCACTGCAAGGAGTGAATGACCACCAAGATCAAAGAATCCGTCATCAATTCCAATTTGAGGTACACTTAGCACTTCTGTAAACAAGTCACATAACATTTCTTCTTGCGGTGTTCTTGGACCACGACTAGAAGATGATGCGATAAATGCTGGAGCTGGCAATGCCTTTCTATCTAATTTACCGTTTGGAGTTAAAGGTAACTCATTTACTACTACAAAAGCGTATGGAACCATATAATCTGGTAAACTACCACTAGCAAACTGACGCATTTCATTCGTATCAATTGCTTCATTATTTGATGCAACGATATAAGAAACTAACCGTTTATCCCCTGGTTGATCTTCACGTACAATAACGGCTACTTGCTCAGCTTTAGGGTGCTTCATTATGACTGCTTCTATTTCTCCTAATTCAATTCGGAATCCACGAATTTTGATTTGATGATCTGCACGTCCTATATAATCTAGCGTCCCATCATTACGCCAGCGAGCTAAGTCTCCTGTACGATACATTCTTGTACCTGGCTTGCCAAATGGATCTGCGATAAAGCGTTCAGCCGTTAATCCTGCTCTTCCTAAATATCCACGCGCAAGTCCTGCACCTGCAACATACATTTCTCCAACTACTCCAGGTGGGACTGGTTGTAAATAGTTGTCTAACACATACACTTTAAGGTCAGGTATACTGCACCCAATTAAACTATTTGCCCGTAAAGAGACGATAGTTTCATCTAATTCAATATAACTAACATGTACTGTCGTCTCTGTAATACCATACATATTAATAAGCTTTGGTGCGTTATGAGGATGTCGACTATACCAATCTTCTAAGCGACTTAGCTCAAGTGCTTCTCCTCCAAAAACAACATATCGTAAAGATAATTTTTGGCCAATCTCTTCATTTTCACGATCTGCTTGCATCAATTGGTAGAACGCTGATGGAGTTTGGTTTAAAACCGTAACCTTTTCTTTAACAAGAAGCTGTAAAAATTCTTTCGGCGAGCGACTTACAGTATGTGGGACTACAACTAAACGCCCTCCGTATAATAAAGGTCCCCAAATTTCCCAAACCGAGAAATCAAAAGCATATGAATGGAATATCGTCCAAACATCGTTTCCGTCAAACTGGAACCAATGATCAGTTGCTCCTAAAAGTCTCACTACATTTTGATGAGGTATCATAACGCCTTTCGGTCTGCCCGTTGACCCTGACGTATAAATAACGTAAGCAATATGTGATGGAGATAATGGCTTAATTCGTTCCACTTCATCAATATTGTCTTCACTATATTTCTCAACCTCTGCTATTACTTTCACATCATCAACTAAAACTTTTAGTGCCTCATTACATTCAATTTCCACTTCTGAATTCGTTAAAACACATGATGGTTTCGCATCGTGTAGCATAAATGAAATACGGTCTGCTGGGTAATCTGGATCTAACGGAAGGTATCCAGCACCAGCTTTAAGAACAGCTAATAAGCTTACAACCATGTTTAATGATCTTGGCATCGCTAAAGCAACGAGTTGATCAGGACCAATCCCTTTTGCTATTAGGAATCGAGCTATTTTATTTGCTTTTCTATTTAACTCTTCATAAGTTAATTTCTTATCTTCAAAGACAACAGCAATAGAATTTGGATTTATATGAGCCTGCTTTTCAAACAATTGTGGCAATGTCATTTCTGGTGCAATTTGAAAACCACCATTCCACTTTTCTAACACTGTATTTTTCTCTGCTAAAGTTAATATTTCTAATCTGCCAATGGATTGATCTGGATTTGTAGTTGCATCATCTAATAACAAAATGAATCGTTCTATTAGTTTTTGAACCGTTTCACGTTTATATAAATCGGTACTAAACTCTAGTAATCCATGTAAACCGTTCGGAGTACCATCAACCCCGTTACTCTCACTAATTTCAAATGTTAAATCAAATTTTGCAGAACCAACGCTTTGAATTTCAAGGCTCGCTTCTAAATCTGGTACATGAAACGTTGCTTCTGGTGTATTTTGAAAAGCTAACATAACTTGAAACAACGGATGGCTGTTTCGAGTACGTACTGGATTTAATACTTCAACAAGCCTTTCAAATGGAACATCTTGATTTTCATAAGCTGCAAGATTTACCTGCTTCACTCTATTTAATAATTCTTTAAAACTTGGATCTCCTGAAGTATTTGTACGTAACACTAATGTATTTACAAATAAACCAACAATATCTGAAAGTACATCATCATTTCTTCCAGCAATCGGACTTCCAATTGGTATATCAGTGCCTGCACCTAATCTTGTAAATAGTGCACTAAGCCCTGCTTGCAATACCATAAACAAACTAACTCCATTTTTACGTGCAAGCTCTACTAACCTACTATGCATACCTTCATCTATATGAAAATGAATTGTTTCCCCGCGGTAACTCGTCTCAATTGGACGCTGGAAATCTGTAGGTAACTCCATTTGGTCTGGTAAACCTTTAAGTTCTTCTTTCCAAAAATCTAATTGTGTTGAAATAAGACTCTCTTGTGTCGTTTCATCACCTAGCAATTGCTGTTGCCAAAGTGCATAATCTGCGTATTGAACTGGTAGTGTCTCCAGCTGAACTCTGTCACCTTGACATCGCGCTTTATACGCCGCTGTAAAATCTCTCGTTAACGGCTGTAATGACCAGCCATCACCTACAATATGATGTAATAGAATTAATAATACATGTTCGTTTTCACTCATTGTAAAAAGTTGCAAACGAACTGCCGGCTCAAAATCGAGGTTAAAGCTATATCTTACCGCCTCTGAAAGTACACTTTCTAATTCATCTTTACATGTATTAGTTATAACCATTTCTAAATTTAAGTTTTCCATATCTAAAATTTTCTGATAGGAACTACCTAATACGTTAGGGAAAATTGTTCTAAGTGTTTCATGTTTCTCAACTACATCATAAAAAGCACCTTGTAATGCTTCCCGATTCAATATTCCATTCATACGAATGACTAGCGGAATATTATAAGTAGGACTTGGACCTTCTAAACAATTTAAGAACCATAACCTGCGCTGTGCAAATGAAAGTGGAACTTCATTTGGCCTACTTGCTTTCTGAATAGCTGGTCTTGCGCTTTTTGCATGGTTTAATTGTTTCGCCAGTTCGGCAACAGTTGGTGATTCAAATAGTTTCCCAATTCCTAATTCCACACTTAACGTTTCACGAATTCTTGCCATTAAACGAGATGCGAGAAGTGAATGTCCACCCATTTCAAAGAAATTATCATCAATGCTAATTCGAGAAACACCAAGTACTTCTGCAAATAAATCACATAATATTTCTTCTTTCGGATTTCTAGCAACTCTCTCATTGTTCATTCCATTAAAATCAGGAGCAGGTAATTTCTTTCTGTCAACCTTACCATTTGGCGTTAATGGTAATACTTCTAGCACAACAAATGTCGATGGTATCATATAATTCGCTAAACTTTCTGAAACATAAGAACGAATTTCTGAAAGATTAATCGGTTCCTTTTCTTCTGCAACGATATACGCAATGATGC
Source organism: Bacillus cereus group sp. MYBK14-1 (assembly GCF_051916885.1). Taxonomy (NCBI): domain Bacteria; kingdom Bacillati; phylum Bacillota; class Bacilli; order Caryophanales; family Bacillaceae; genus Bacillus; species Bacillus cereus group sp. MYBK14-1. The sequence goes on from NZ_JBQAHM010000005.1 coordinate 197,117, forward strand.
GTTTATCATTTGCACGATCTTCTCGTACCATTACTACCGCTTGTTGAATATTTTCATGTCGTTGTAATACCGTTTCAATTTCAGCTAATTCAATTCGGAATCCACGAATTTTAATTTGATGATCTGCGCGACTAATGTACTCTAACGCACCATCACTACGCCATTTCACAAGATCTCCTGTACGGTACATGCGCTTCCCTGATTCTCCATAAGGATTTGCAACAAACCGTTCAGCTGTTAACTCAGGTTTTCCTAAATATCCGCTTGCAAGTCCTTCCCCTGCAATATATAATTCCCCAATAACTCCAGGTGGCACTGGTTGTAACCCTGCATCCAATACATACACTTCTGTATTGCAAATTGGTTTTCCAATAGGAGGTATGCCCTTTTCACCTTCATCAATGTTCATGAAAGTAGACCAAATCGTCGTTTCAGTTGGTCCATATAAATTAGTTATTGAGCAACCTAATTCTCGTAATTTATTTGCTAAATGCGCTGGAAGAGCTTCACCACCAACAAGTATGCTTAGCCCTTGTAGCTTCTCTGGATAATCAGTTACTAACGCCTGCCAAAGCGTCGGTGTAGCCTGCATAATGGTCACTCTTTCTTCATGTAAAAGTGTCGTTAATGCAGAAGGCTCTTGTATGTCTTCTTTTTGCGCAATTGTTAAACTTGCACCACTAATAAGAGGTAAATAAATTTCTAGTGCAGAAATATCAAATGCAAACGTTGTAACTGCTAATAAATGATCATTTTCATTTAATGAAAACTTTTGTTGCATAGCCATTAAAAAGTTACTTAAACCTCTCATAGGAACAATTACACCTTTTGGGTTTCCTGTTGAGCCTGAAGTATATATTGTATAGGCTGGGTTTAACAGTGATACATCATTCTTACATGCTATATTCATACGAGAATATGTATGTAACGCTAGTTTCGTTTCTTCGTCATCTAATACAATTTTTTTCATATCCTTTTCTATAACTAACTTAGATGAAACAGATGAATGTGTTATGATACAAACTGGTTTTGCATCATTTACTATATAAGTAACTCTATCTGCTGGGTATTCTGGATCTATTGGTAAATACGCTGCACCAGCCTTTAAGACTGCTAGCATACTAACTACCATTTCTATTGATCTAGGGAATACTAAAGCTACAAACTGATTTGGTCGTATTCCTTCTTCTACTAAATAATGTGCTAGTTCATTCGCTCGTTCATTTAGCTCTTTATACGTAAGGATTACACCGTCACAAGTAATCGCTAGTTTATTGGGATTTTTTTTCACTTGTTTTTCAAATGATATAGGCAGACTGATTAATTCATCGTCTTCCTTCGTTTCATTCCATTCCAATAAAACTTTATGATTTTCTTCAGGCAGAGTAATGTTTATTTTTCCAATCGACTCGTTTTTCTCATAATTATTTATTACTAATTCAAATAGATTCATAAATCTTTCTTTATGCAATGCTAGCTCCGCGTTATTATATACTTCAGGATTTGCATCAAAATGAATCATTATCTCATTTTGATCAAAACGTTTATATACATTTATCGATAAATCATCGACAGGTCCTGCTGATAAGTTATGCGTAATACCACGATTTCCAGCAAAATTAAGCCCGTAATCAAAAGGCATAACATTCACTAACGGTCCAAACAACCTTTGATTTTCACCTAGTAACTTTAAATCTCTTCTTAATTCCTCATGACGGTATTTATAATGGCGACGGACATCTCGGATTTCTTTAGAAACTTGCTGCAATAATTCCGCAAGAGTTATATTTGGAGTTACTGTAATACGAAGTGGAACTAAATTCATTACCATACTTGGTGTATGAATAGATACAGAACCTAGACGTCCCATCATCGGTAGACCTAAAACAATATCATTTTCACCTGTTAATTTATGCATATAAATACTTGTTACAGCCACAATGAATTCCGGCCAACTTGTTAACGAAATATTGATATCTTCTAGTAAAGTTTTCGTGCTAGAACTAGATAAATAAGCTGTTTCTCGTGAAAATCCATTTGATGTTCTCGGTGCTCGTTCTGCCAAACTTACAACTTCTGGGGCATCTGCAAACTTTTCTAACCAAAAAGTACGATCTTCCTGAAATTGTTTAGACTCACGATACTCAATATCTTCTTGCACGACTTTTGCAAGAGAACCAAATGGCTTTTCATTCTTGTTTGTTTCTTCTATAAGTGATGTATACTCATTCGCTACCTTTTGGCTAAGAAGTGAAAATCCATAGCCATCCATCACAATGTGATGGATGCGCTGATACCAAAAGAAACGATTATTTTCAACTTGAATAAGTGCTTCAGTAAATAAAGTATCTTTTTTCAAATCGACTGGTATAGATAAATCATTTTTCATCCATACTTTAGCAGCTTCTTCAGGGTTTTCTTCTTTCCGAACGTCAATAAAATGCATATGAAACTGTGATTCTTCAATAACTTGCCATGGGCCAATTTCATCCTCTTCGAAGCGAACGTGAAGTGCTTCTGCTTCCAGTACAACTTTACGTACAGCTAATTCAAAAATGTCTTGATGAATATTCCCGTTTATTTCTACATATTCCCCAGTATTATATATCGGATTAAGCGGATCTAATTGTTGCGCAAACCACATACCAGACTGCGCAGATGATAACGAATGACGAATCTTTTGACTGTTAGGCATTCTTTACTACCCCTTTATTATGTAGTCTATTTGTTACAGCACCTGTGCTGTTTGTGAAGATAGTAAACTGTACCAACCTGCAACAGTTGGACGTTCTGCTAAATCTGCAAAAGTGATTTCTTTCCCTTCACGACGCCACTTTTCTACTAAACTCATAATTCTGACCGAATCAAGCCCTCTATTTAATAAGTCTTCATCAATATCAATACTCTCTACTGGCTCACGAAGTAGTTGTGCAACTAGTTCATGCACTTCCTGTATAGTGATTCCTTCACTCTCATCATCTTTTACACTTTGTAAATCGTTTAACAGTAGGTTTGTTGATGTCGTTACTGCACATCTATTAGATGCATACTCCAATGCTTGTTTATGATGCTCTAGTGAAAAATCAGCAACTGCATCTGCTACAAAGAACGGCTCTATACCATCCATAAATGCTTCACAAGCTGTTAAAAGACAGCCAATATGCGCATAAATACCGCAAATAATGAGTTGATCTCTTCCTTGTTCATTTAAAATTTCTAATAGATTTGTCTTTTTAAATGCACTATATCTCCATTTTGTTATGAATATATCATCCTCATCAGGAGTAAGTTCATCAACAATTTTCTTTTTATCTGGTCCAGCAGGTATACCGTCACCCCAAAAGTCTTGTAATAAACCTCGTTGTTCTAACGTTTGCCCACCAGGTTGTGCTGTATAAACAACTGGTATACCAAGTTCCTTACATTTTTCTCTTATCATTTTAATATTTGAAATAAGTTCTACTTTTGGTGATTCTTTATCGCTATATGCATCAAGAAAGTATTCTTGCATGTCATGAATTAAAAGTACTGCACGTTTCGGATCTGGTGTCCAATTCACTTTATTTTTTGGTAGTTCTGATTCAATTGGCATTTTATATACTGAAATAGATGGGATAGCCATCTAATCACTTCCTTCCGATTTTTATTATTGTTTTACTGTAATAAGTTTTTGAGCAATGACTTTACGTAGTTCTTTTTTGCTGACTTTTCCGACTCCTGTTTGCGGGAATGATTCAATAAATTCAATTCGATCTGGAATTTTATAAGCCGCTATACCACGTTCTCTTAAAAACATTTTTAATTCACTTACTGCCGGAACTTGTCCGCGAACTATAACAAAAGCACAGGTGCGTTCACCTAAATAATCGTCAGGCATAGATACGATTGCTACGTCATGGATCGCATCGTGTGCTAATAGATGATTTTCAACTTCTTCCGCAGCAACTTTCTCACCACCACGGTTAATTTGATCTTTATCTCTTCCTTCTACAATGATGTATCCTTGTTCATTTACTTTTACAAGATCACCTGTGCGATAAAACCCATCCTTTGTAAATGATCGTGCATTATGCTCTTCGGCTTTATAGTAACCACGAATTGTATATGGACCTCGTGTTAATAAACTACCTACTTCGCCCGGTTGTACATCGTTGTCATTTTCATCAACAACTCGTACTTCATCGAGTGCAGACATTGGTCTACCTTGTGTATGAATAATAATTTCTTCCGGATCGTCTAATCTTGTATAGTTCACTAATCCTTCCGCCATACCGAATACTTGCTGTAACGTACATCCAAATGTAGGGCGTATACGTCTTGCTACCTCAGCACTAAACTTAGCACCACCTACTTGAATAACCTCTAGGCTCGATAAATCGGTATTACGAGAAGATGCAGCATCAAGCCAAATCATTGCTAATGGCGGAACGAGCGCTGTAATTGTAACTTTTTCTTTTTCGATAAGAGCAAATGCCTCATCTGGACTACCACCAGTTGCCAATACCACTTTTCCACCCGCATAGAAAGTTCCAAATGTCCCTGGAGAACTCATTGGGTAATTGTGTGCTACTGGAAGAACTGCCATATAGACGCTTTCTGCATTCAAATTACAAATTTTAGCGCTAACACGTAAACTATAAATATAGTCATCATGTGTTCTAGGAATTAATTTAGAAAGACCTGTTGTGCCTCCTGATAATTGGAGAAACGCAACATCACTTGGCTGAACTTCTGGTAATGAGACGGGATCCATATACAGATCATTTATGTTCACAAACTCTTCTTCTTCTCCCACTACAATTACATGTTGTAAATTTGGCACTTTCTCTTTCACTTCTCTTGCTAGTTTTCGATAATCAAAACCGAGAGCCTTATCTGAAATAACGTAAGCGCTCGCCTCGCCAAAATCACAAAAATAACTAATTTCACTGCTTCGATGTGACGGCAGTGCAAAGACAGGAAGCGCTCCAATTCGAAATAGTGCAAAACATATTTCGAAAAACTCGATAATGTTAGGTAACTGGATTACAACTCTGTCCTCTTTCTTTATTCCTAAATTCAGTAAACCTGCTGCTAAACGATCTACCTTTTTATTAAGTTCACTATATGTTATATGCTTCTTACCACTTACAACCGCGATTTGATCTCCATATTTCTCAGCCCGCTCTCTTAACACTCCTCCAAATGTTTCACCAAGCCAACATCCTTCTTCTCGGTAACGATCGGCAAATTCTTTTGGCCATTCTGTATAACCTACTAGCATTCTTTCTTCCCCCTATTTTTCATTAAGTGAACTATCTCTTAACCCTAAAGCTTTTAGCATTGTTTGGAACTTAGCTGATGTTTCTGCTAACTCATCTTCTGGTTTTGACTCAGCAACAACTCCAGCTCCTGCATATAAACGCAGTGTATTTTCTTGTACTTCAGCACAACGAATTGTAACAATCCATTCTCCATCTCCATTTAAATCGCTCCATCCTAGCATTCCTGTAAAGAACTCGCGGTCAAATGGCTCAATATGCTGTATAGCCTCTCTTGCTTTTTCCATCGGAGTTCCGCAAACTGCTGGCGTAGGATGAAGGGCAATTGCTAATTGTAAAGAAGAAGTATTTGGATCCTTCAGTTCACCTTTCACTTCTGTAGACAAATGCCACATCGCTTCACTATGAATAACTGATGGCTTTTCTGGAACATGTAATGTATGACAATACGGACGAAGTGCAGCGGCAACCGCTTCCACTACTACCGCATGTTCATGTAAATCTTTTGGAGAAGAAAGTAATTCCTCTGCTCTTCTTTTATCTTCTACTGGGTCCTCACTACGTGGCCTTGAACCAGCTAACGGGTTAGAAATAACTTGCATACCATTACGTGAAACAAGTAATTCAGGACTTGCTCCAATTAGCGTCTTACTGTTCTCTTTTTCATCTTTCGGTAAATTCACAGCAAATGTATAACCATGCTTATTATGCTCTGCTAATTCTCGCAGAAGTTTTTGCTTATCAATCTTTTCCGAAGATTTAACATCTAACGATCTAGATAGAACGATTTTCTTTAAATCACCGTCCTGTATTTTTTTAATTCCTTGCTTCACACCATTCATATAAACTTCAGGGTCTGGCATTGGCGTCATTTCAAATGTTACGTTCTCATTTGTTTCAAGCTGATTTGTTGTATCCAATTGTAAACGCTCAGAAATCCTACTATATTCTGGTACGATAAGTTGGACTTCTTTTCTACGATCGAATGGCAAAGCACCCACAACGATAGGATTTGGATTTCCAGCTTGTTTCGCATTACTTAATGTCGCTTGCACAAGCTCTGGGAAATTTTCAATTTCACGATGCTTTACTGTAGTAAACTCTCCTTCTGCTAATATCGTTCGAGTTGGTGAAGCGAAAAAGAATGAAGATTCAGTCTTATAATCTTCTAAAAGTTTTTCTGACAATTCCTTTACAGCTATATGTTCATTCATAATATAATAACCTCCTGAATTTTGATTAAACTCCTAACGTAGCACCGCCATCGACACATAAATTGTGCATTGTAATATGACTTGCTCTATCTGAGGCTAAAAATAACACGGCTTCAGCAACTTCTGAAGGTTGTGCAATTTTTTGTAATGGAATTCCGAGTCTATATGTATTTTGAGAACCAGCAATTATATTTTTAGCTCCATTCTCATCAGCCCATAGTAATCTTTGCATCTCAGTTTCAGTAGAACCTGGAGAAACTAAGTTGCAGCGTATATTGTATGCCGCAAGCTCTAGTCCTAAACATTTCATAAACATCGTCGTTGCAGCCTTTGACGCAGCATACGCAGCCATCTCCATTCTCGGCGTATTTGCCGCATTTGAACCGACTGTAACAATTGCCCCTGATTTTCTTAACATCATATTTTTACTTACCGCTCGGGACATATTGAAAACCCCTGTAGTATTTACAGAGAATGTTTTATTCCAATCTTCATCACTTAACGAATGAATTGGTCCCATACGTAAAACCCCTGCAACATTTATTAAAATATCTATTGGCGCTATTTCATTTGCAATATGATTTACCATGTCTTCAACAGCAGCGCTATTACTCACATCTAAACGAAACGTTTTCATACGTGTTTTATTTAATTCATTTTGATTTAAGAGTACATTTAACCCCTCTTCATTTTGATCAACCGCAATAACTGTGGCTCCTCTTTCTAAAAACATTTTGGCAACAACACTGCCTATGCCTTGTGCTGCACCTGTTACTAAAACTGTTTGCCCATCAAATTCCCCTAAGTTCATTTTCTCTATCCTTTCACATAAACATTAATTTCATTAAGTAACATAAATGATATTGATTTTCATTATCATTCATGTTGTAAAAAATAATACACTTACTAAACTAATTGGTCAAGTGCGCATTACTTTAAAATCCATTTTATTGATAATGTTTTTCATTTACTATCTTACACCGAAATGATAATGTTTCTCAATAAACTTGTCAATCTTTTTTTATTTTTCAGATAAAGTATTTTAATGCTTCTTAATAAAATCATACCTAAACGCATTAAATGTACTTATATTATAAATAAAATTCAAACTCCTCTTTTTAAAATTGAAGAAGATAAACTAGAGATACGTTCATTTACAATGCTTTATGAAAAACTCAAGTATATATTTTCTCAATATTTTTCTGAAAATATATCTTACAAATACTAATGAATGTCTTCTTTATCATTTAAGATTTAATATATATTTCGAATATGATGTATCAATTTATTATATTCCAAATGGGTATTCCACTCACTTTTACATCTATAAAAATCACAAAAGTAATTTAACCTTGTTAAAATAACTCATAAAAAAGCATCCTAATTAATAGAATAGGATGCTTTTTCGTAATCATAGTGTTATAGAAGATTTGTATACTTATGCTACGCTGCGATACTCTTCTTCTTGTTCTTTTTTCTGTTTAGGTGCTTGAATTAAAATTGCGATAATGAATGACACGACACATAATACACCGATCACCATGAACGTTGGTTTGAATCCACCTAGAAGTGCACCGATAAAGGAACCTGCAAGCGCCCCAAATCCAAATCCTTGATACACAATTCCGTAGTTCTTACTATGGTTTTTCATACCGAAGAAATCACCAACAATAGCTGGGAAAATAGTGATATTTCCACCAAAGCAAAACGCTACACTTGCTACACATACGAAGTAAATACCATAATTTAAATCTACAAAACTTAGAACTAAGACTGAACTCGCCATAACAACAAAAGTACCAGTAACGATTTTTAAACGCCCAATTTTATCCGATAACGGTCCTAAAATGATACGACCTAATGTATTGAAGATTGCAACCATAGCCACCGCATTAGCTGCTGTTGCTGCGCTAAGTCCTACAAGTTGAACACCAATGTCTTTTACCATACCAATTAAGTATAAGCCACTCATACATGATGTAAATAACATGATAAATAATAAGTATACTTGTTTTGTGCCTAACATTTCTTTCGTTGTGTATTCCTTAGTTTTTGTTTCATGAGCTGCTCCTTGATCTGCAGCTTGATGGATTAAACAAGCACCAATTACAATCATAGCTGTAACAATTAAACCCCAGTATATAAATGCTTGCGATACACCAACTGATTCAATCAACTGTGCGTTAACGTATTTAAAGATTAAGCTACCTGAACCATATGCAGAGACAGAAATACCAGCAATTAAACCTTTACGCTCTGGAAACCACTTTATTAAATTTGATAGTGAAGTGATATATGCTGTACCATCTGCATAACCTACAACAACTCCTGCTAGTACATAAAGCAATATTAATGAAGAAGCTTGTGAACTAAGTATTAACCCTAGTCCTAATGCTAATCCAGCTATCATAATAAGTTTACGAAGTCCCCATTTTTCTTGCAATTTACTCGCAAATAAAGTTGAAAATGCTAAAGAAAGACTAGTAATTGAGAAAGTTATCGCAACAGCGTTAAGACTCCAACCGTATTTACTAACTAAAGGCTGATTGAATAAACTCCATGTATATATCGTCCCAAGCCCCATTTGTACTATAACTGTGCCAAGGACAACAAACCATGGATTAACAGTTGATTTTTTCATACCTTTCCGCCTCCTCTTTCTATTTCAATGCTATTCGCTAAATTTACTTTTTTTATGTTCATTTTGGTCACCTCTTTTGATTTGACACCTTCATTGTATAAGATGTTTTCGTTCATGTAAGCACTTACAAGACAGAGCGTCAAAAACGTAGAATCAGTTACAAAAAACGAAGGATGAAATACAAAAACTACTTATTAAATACGTAACAGTTATTTAATAAGTAGTTTTTGTATAAGCTCGATTTACATTTGTTTTTGAACCCTTTTTTAAAAAGTGAAACAATAAAACCGTCTCTTTACTATTTATTAAAGAGACGGTTTTATTAGGTCAATTCATAAGCCTGACTTTCTTTATACGTTTATAATTGTTTCTTCAAATGTAACAATTGGCTCTACAAATTCCATCATAATGAAAGCATTTTTAATACGTCTTGTTAAAACTTCTTTTAATTCTGCACACATTTGTTCTGTAAGTGATTTTACAAATACAAAGTTATGATAATAAATCACACTCTTCTCTTTACTTAATGGGTTTAAAAACATCCCTTCTTTTGTAACGAGAGCATTAGAATGCCCCGATAAAGTTGAAAGAAACGTCTCTAAAATTTTTATTTCTCTTTTTGAAAACGATTCTTCACAAACTACTTTAATATTCATTTCTGTTATCATTTATATATTCCCCCAACCATTTTTTCACAAGGGGATACTATAATACTATTAAATTTTCACAAGACTCCCCTTGTCGTTCATAAAATTCACCAGAAAACTAAGTTGACTAACTTGTTTTTTCCCTTTATTCATATAAATCTCTCCTTTCGTATATATTACTTCTCCATTTGTAATTGATTACCTTTTTATATTAAAGTTTTTCTATGTTTTTAATTGGAATTTTACCAATTAGAGATCTTATTAATAAACGTATATTTTTCTTATACTCCTGAAAAAAACTTTACTTATCTACTTTACGTTTTGTGCTACATAGTGTCTGTTTTTTGAATAATTTGTTTCTCTGCAGTATTTACATAGAAATATTGTTTCGCTAATGCTGAAAACAATTTACTTTGCTTATAATAAAGTGAAACTTTAATCAACCCTCACCAATCGGGCTTTTATGGGCAGCAGGGCCCCCACCTAACTTCTTTGCTTCCACTGAATTTTGAGGTGGGGGGGTCTTACTGCCCAGCAAATAGCGGGATAAACTTAAATAAAATATAACTTTTAACATAAGAGTACTTTATACTCTTCTATTAGAGAACAAATTTTTTCCCAATAAATAAAACTAAATATTCACTAATATATCTATCCGTGGTTTAATATATATAATAAAAAAATATTTCTGTCTTTAATGAGGAGGTACTATGAAAGCAAACGTAGGGGATACTATACTTTTTCAACGAAATAATTTAAAGATTACAGGATCTGTATTAAAACTTTATACTGAATCGGTCTTAGTTGAAATTACAAATGTAAGCGGTGGTACTTTTGAATTTGATCGAACAATTGTAAATCATAAAAACTATAAAGTTTTAAATACAAATACATAAAACAACACAAAATAGCCCCTGCTCAACAGCAGGGGCTATTTTATATAAAAATATTTCACTAGTTTATATACCCTAAAACATTAACAATCTTACTCGCTTTTAAATTGTTAATATGATAATAAATTTCTAAACCTCTTCTCTCTGCTCGTAACACTTTACCCTTCATTTTTGATAAATGTTGTGAAACAGTAGATTGCGGAATATTCAGTAACTCTGTTAATTGTGTTACATTACAAGTTTTTCTCGTACTTAATTCATTTACAATTTGCAGTCTGATTGGATGCGCCATAATTTTTAAAATATCTACATCTTCTTCTGAAACTAAAGTTTTTCTCATTTCACTCGTATATGTTGTCATAAGACATTCCCCTTTTATATGAATTCCATATTCATAAGATCTATTTCCAAATTTTTTAAAACCCTTGATTAAAACTTTCATATAGAAATAAAAGGATTTTAAATTTTTGAAAACAGAACTTACATTCACTTTATTTATTTATTTGGTACATATACATAATACAATGTTAATATGTGCTCTATGTGAAGTTCACATAAATTTGTGATGAAGATTTACTTAGCCACTCGCATCCTACTCATCTAATTACTCACTGCGTAAAATCATCAGTTATTTTAACACATTTTAGGCGTTTGTATATACTATTTATAAAGTGAAACTTTAATCAGTGGGGCTTTTGTTCATCCCCCACTGATTATCAGCCCTCACCAATCGGGCTTTTACGGGCAGCAGGGCCCCACCTAAATTCTTTGCTTCCCCTGAATTTTTAGATGTGGGTCTTACTGCACGGCAAATAGCGAGATAAAACAACTTTTATAAAGGGGGGATTCATATGCCTACAGCGTTACAAGAAGAAGTCGAAGAAGCACGGGAAACATATGTCAGTCGTATCATCTTAGTTGGAGGATCGACTTTATTTTTAGTAGGCGGGGTTATATCGGCAATTTCAGCTTTTAAAGCTTATAATCGTTTGGAGAATACGCCGCCTTCTACAGATAATTCATAGATATTTTATAAAATAAAACGTCGCCTCTAATATGAAGAGACGACGTTTTATGATTCATACATATGACACTAAAAGTATCGATAGATTCCCTACTCCATTTTCTAAGCTTACTTCACCACAAACCTAGTCTGACTACAACCATCCTTCTGCTTCGTTACTTCTAATACAGCTGGCATTGCGTTTTTCAGCTCTTGTACGTGTGAAATGACACCGATAAATCGGCCTGATTTTTGTAAGTCAATTAAGGCGTCTACTGCTTTCGTTAATGATTCTTCATCTAATGAACCGAACCCTTCATCGATGAACATCGTTTCGATGGAAATACCACCTTCATATGCTTGAATGACATCTGCCATTCCTAGCGCTAGGCAAAGTGATGCATTAAATTTCTCTCCGCCGGATAGTGTTTTTACATCGCGTGTTTGGCCAGTATATGCATCGTACACATCTAAGCCTAATCCACTTTGACGGTTTCTTTTTTCAACTCGTTCACTTCGTTTTAAATAAAATTGTCCGTTTGATAATTTACGTAATCGTTCGTTTGCAATTTGAACAATTTGTTCTAAATACTCAATTAAGATGTAACGTTCAAATGATATACGGCTCTCGTTATCACCTTTCATTACTTCATATAAGTCAACAAGTTCTTGGAAAGCTTTTTCTTCCTCATGAATTTGCTCATCAATACGTCTAATGTTTTCATGTAAATCAGAAATATATGTTACCGCATTTTGCGCACGTTGACGTTTTTCTTTAATGATATCGAGATTAATTTGTAATTCTGTTATGTGTTCACCTAACGCTGTAATATCCATATACTCTTTATCTTTTAATTCAGCTTGTAACTCTTCAATTTGTTTTGCAAGCACTTCAAGCGATGAATAATAACCTTGAATTTCTTTTTGTAACATTTCCATCTCGTGATCGCTTAATTTGGCTTCTTTATACGTGAATTCGTCTGTAAACCCGCTTTGTTCTAGCTCTTTCATAAAGCGTGCGAAAGTCTCTTCTTTCTTTAATTTTGCACTTTCAAATTGATTAGAAGCACCTTTTTGTTCTGCTTGAATACGTATATTTTCATTTTGCCAATGCTGATACGCTTCCTGCACTTTCTTCCATTCGTCCTCCATTAACCTAAGTTCCTGCATAGCTTGGTCAAACTGTGCTTTCCAAGCTTGTACTGTTTGTAAGTTTTCTGGAATATTTCGTTTATCATGTTCATATGACGTACGAAGTTGCATACACTCCATTTCTGTACGGTGCTGCATTGTTTCCACTTCTCGTTTTTGTTTCTGAAGTTCTTCTATTTTTTCTTCTACGCTTTTCATGTTCGCAGCAATCTGCTTACGTGTTTCTTCACTTGCTTTTAACGTATTAACGTCTGCAGCTAATTGTTTTCCTTTTTGAACAAGTGCACTATATGTTTCAGCTAATTTTTCCGAGTTGTAGCCGCGCTTCACAACTTCTTCTATCACTTGTTCATATTGTAGTCGATAGAAATTCCATTTCTCCTCTACTTGCACATGTAATTTTTCAGCAATGTTCTTCTTATCTCTTAAATCGTTTAACTCTTTTTCATCGATCGCATTACTTTGCTCTGTAGCTTTTTGCGGATGATTCGTACTACCACATACCGGACAAGATTCACCGTCATGTAAATGAAGAGCTAATATACCAGCTTGTTCACTTAACCAGCGGCGCTCCATGTTTTCATATGCACGAACTGCCACTTGCATTTTATTATTTGCCGCTTCTTTTTCTTGCTCGAATTTTTGTTTTTCTTGCCAAACATCATATGCTTGCTTTAAAACTTTTGCATCTTCTCGCATATTCGTTAGTTCTTCTACTTTAGCTACATATTGCTCAAGTGCTTGTTCTAATTGCTGCAATTCATCAGAGATTCTCTGTTTTTTGTTTGTATGCTCTTCTAGTTGTTGATCTAACTTTTGCATACTTTCTTTTAATTTCCCTATTTGGATTTCGGTATTTTGTAAATTCAGCTTTCTCTCAGCTAATGATTCAATAATCGCTTGTAACTCTTCTAATCTTTGAACAAGTTTTTTAGCCTCTTCTCGCTCAGCTTCTTTATTCTTTACTACTTCATACTTCTCCTGAGCAAGTTCAAAGCTATTCATTATCTGTTCTTGTTTGACGCTTATCTGTTTTAACAAACTTTCAGCTTTCTGCTCATTTTCCATCGCTTCTTCATACCATTGTTCAAATGGTAATAAGCGCTTTGCTTGTTCCGCACGTTTAAAGGATTTTTCTTTCCTTTCAATTGCTGCACGGTTCTCTTGTAAAGTGTTATATTTCTCATTCTTTTGTTGTAAATCTATAAATTTCTCATTTACAGATTTTGCTGCATGAAAACGTGTTTCTGCATCCTTTAATTGCTTCGTTTGAACATCTTGTTCTACTTGTAATTGCTCAACCTCTGCCTTATACACGGTTGTTTCTTGTTCTAACGCTTCTACTACTTGATGCGTATTTACATGTTCTTGTGCCACTAATGTCTCTAATAATGCTCCATCACGGATTGGTAATTTAAAAACATTACGGAAATAGAGCTCTCTCTCTTTTTGTTTTTCTTGCAAGACATCTTTCCATTGTTTTCTCTTTTGATCAAGTAACTCACGCATTAATTTATAACGATCCGTTTTAAAAATACGACGTAAAATCTCTTCTTTGTTTTCCGTCTCAGATGTTAATAGTTTTCGGAATTCCCCTTGGGGTAACATAACAATTTGGCTAAATTGATGTTTACTTAACCCAATTAAATCTTCCACTTTTTTGTTTACGTCTGTTACATGAAAACGATCGACGGCTGGAACGTTTTCTCCATCAATAACTTCATATAATTCTACTGCATGTCCTGTAATGGTCTTATTCCCTTGTTTTTTATGTCCAAGTTGTCGTTTTATTTCATAGCGTTTCCCTTTTAACTGAAAGGTTAATTCAACACTTGTATAAACATTATCATCAGCAAATTGACTTCGAAGCATGCTCGTATCACTACGTTCTTCTCCACTAGCCTCACCATATAACACATAACAAATCGCATCAAAAATCGTTGTTTTTCCAGCTCCCGTATTCCCAGAAATAGCGAAAATACGATGTTCTCCAAGATCTTCAAAATCGATTACTTCTTTCTGTTTATATGGCCCGAATGCTGTCATAATAAGCTGAATCGGTCTCATCCTCGTTCACCTTCCCGTTCTTGCACTGTTTGTAATACATCTATAAATAGGCGTTCTTTCTCTTCTGATAAATCTAACCCTTTCATTTCTTTATAGAAAGCCTTTAAAAGAGATAAATCATCCGTTTTATGTCTTGAAACCGTTACTTCATTTGTATCTGTGAGTTCTCGCCTTTGCATCGCTCTTTCAACGTGCATTGCATTTGGATATACAGATCGTATTTTCTCCATTGGCTGTAAGACAGGGTTTTCGTCTAATAATTTTACAAATACGTAATCTTCACTTACTGGGTGCTGTAATAATTCATCTATTTTCGCTTCTACTGTTCGCATTTTACGACGTGGTGAAAGTAACCTTTTTTCAATTGCTACTTCACCAGTTTCATTCAGTTCTACAATGTAATAACCTTTTTTATGTTTCTCTTCAGAAATTGAATAGGCAAGTGGTGAACCTGAATATCTAATGGTCTCATTACGTACGAAATGCGCTTGATGTAAATGTCCAAGCGCTGTGTAATGAAACTTATCAAAATAATGACTATTTACATATTCAGCACCACCAATTGAAAGTGGTCGTTCTGCATCACTTGTATTCTCCTCCGTTTCTCCTGAAGAAGTTACAAATGCATGTCCAACAAATACATGTCTAGCTTCTTTATCCATCGTTTCAGAGAGCTCATTCATAAAAATGCGCATCGCATCATCATGAGAACGTACGTCTTCATTTTTCAACACGTGTCTAACTATGCTTGGGTCTGCATACGGTATTAGATGGAAGTGAACCTCTCCATATTCATCATTTAGTACAACAGGTTCGTACGGGAATTGAAATTGACCTGCAATATGTAATCCTTGTTTTTTCATTAAACTACTTCCAAAATGGATACGATCCGGACTATCATGATTACCAGCTACTGCAATAACTGGTGTTTGTAAATCAATAACTATTTTTTGCAGCACATCATTTAATAAGTCTACTGCTTCTGTAGGTGGAATTGCTCGGTCATATAAATCCCCTGCAATAATTACAGCATCTGGTTTTTCTTCTTCAACAGCCTGTACAAACTGATCTAATACAATCTTTTGGTCTTCAGTCATATACACGCCATGAACAAGCTTTCCTAAATGCCAATCCGCTGTATGAAATAACTTCATATTTTTCTACTCCTTTTAATTTACTGATTTTAGTGAAACGAGTTGATAGTTTATTGTAGTTTTTCCGTTCTCCCACTCTAGTTTCAATATCGTTGCACTTCCAATTCTTTCTTCATTTGATTTATATAAAGGCAATATTTCTTTAATTGTAAATAAGTGGTAACCATCCAATATTAATTGAAATATATTTTCTTCAATATGTAATCTTACTTCTTTTTCATTTGAAATAATTTTTGTGTGCATCTCAAATTTCATGATAGATACAACCCCTTTTTATAATCTCTACATTTTAATAGTATAGTGGCTATGCAAGATTGACAAGTACATACACAGCAAAGTACACACTTTTCTATTGTTATATGCTTTATGTATTTTATATAAAATACGGTATGTGAAATTTTACATTTCCCCCAAAATAAAAATGCCTATTGTGACATCTTTATTTTTGTATAAAGTCTTTCATTACATAATATAAAACGGTAATTAAGACGATTGCGACGAAAAATGAGAACACTGCGACAATGTAGCCATCTTTATTTAATAAAATACAGAATGAAATAGATATTATAAAAATCGGAAATACGAGACGTACTTTATCCTTCACTTCTTCTGTCGTATCTGTATGATGAAAATACTGCGTTATTCCTATCATTAAAAAAGACAAAATAATAACCGACAATAGTAAAGGTCCTGGCATTCCGATTTCTCCTTTCTCTATTTCTAATTCAATGTAAAATTTTTTATTACAATTGTACGATTTATTTTTTCTTCAAACACACTTTTAGAATTGATAATGAACATTTCACACCTATATAATAGCGCTTTTATCATTATAACTTCAAATAATTACACTTACAGTAATGTTGTAATATTCCCCCTCAGTCTCTGAAATCCTGCAAAGATAACTCGTCAAAATATGCAGTGACCAAATTAATATTTACCGTCAACTTTTGACAAAATTTATAAAGGACATTTCAGTACATATCAAGAATTAAGAATAAGAAGATATGTAAGGGAGGATGCATTATGACTGAACAAGTTTTATTTTCTGTTAGTGAAAACGGCGTTGCGACAATTACTTTAAACCGTCCAAAAGCACTTAATTCTTTATCTTATGACATGTTACAACCTATCGGACAAAAACTTAAAGAGTGGGAACACGATGAGCGTATTGCACTTATCGTGTTAAAAGGAGCTGGCACAAAAGGTTTTTGTGCAGGTGGCGACATTAAAACTCTTTATGAAGCGCGTTCCAATGAAGTGGCATTGCAACATGCAGAACGTTTTTTTGAAGAAGAGTATGAAATTGATACATATATTTATCAATATACAAAACCGATTATTGCTTGTTTAGATGGAATTGTAATGGGCGGTGGTGTCGGTCTTACAAATGGTGCGAAGTATCGCATTGTAACTGAGCGTACGAAATGGGCAATGCCAGAGATGAATATCGGCTTCTTCCCAGACGTCGGAGCTGCATATTTCTTAAATAAAGCGCCTGGATATACAGGACGATTCGTTGCTTTAACAGCATCTATTTTAAAAGCTTCTGACGTATTATTTATTAATGCTGCAGATTACTTTATGACATCTGATTCATTACCAGAGTTTCTTACTGAACTTGAAAGTGTAAATTGGCATAAAGAAGATGATGTACATACTAATTTAAAAGAAGTTATTCGTACATTTGCAACTGCTCCAAACTTAGAAAGCGAGCTCGCTCCTTCATTAGAAGTAATCAATTCGCATTTTGCTTTCGATACAATTGAAGAAATCATCCATTCATTGGAGAAAGATGAAAGTTCCTTTGCTCTAAAAACGAAAGAAACACTGTTATCAAAATCCCCTATTTCACTAAAAGTAACATTAAAACAGTTTATTGATGGACAAGATAAATCCGTTGAAGAATGTTTCGCTACGGACCTTATACTTGCTAAAAACTTCATGAGACATGAAGATTTCTTCGAAGGAGTACGCTCCGTTGTCGTTGATAAAGATCAAAATCCGAATTATAAATATAAACAGTTAAGTGACGTTTCAGAAGAAGATGTGAATCGTTTCTTTAACTTACTTAATGCATAAAATGAAATTGTCATGAGGGGATATTTTGTTCATCCCCCACCTAACTTCTTTGCTTCAGCTAAATCTTGTGCGGTGAAAATCTTACTACCCGCAAATAGCGGTATAAAATCGAGGCTATATAGTAGTGTAATTACAGCTACTATATAGCCTTTTTTATTTAATTATTTTTAATAAAATTTAATTTTATTAAATCCATTTTTATGCTACACTGATTTTAATCAAATATTCTAAAAATAAAAAGGAGGGGCGGCTATGATAGAAAATTATCTTCTTTTCATCATTATGTCTATTTGCCTTATCATTTTACCTGGTCCAGATACAGCAATGGCTACGAAAAATACATTGGTTGCTGGTAAAGTCGGTGGAGTGAAAACAGTGTTTGGTACATGTATTGCACTATTAATTCATACTTTAGCTGCTGTAATTGGTCTTTCTGCACTTATTGTAAAGTCAGCTCTTTTATTTTCTATTTTCAAGTACGTTGGGGCTCTCTATTTAATATATATCGGTATTAAAGCCCTTTTAGCAGTAAGAAACAAAGAAAACTTAGATACAAATGATCTATCTTTGAATAATGAAAACGAACATACTTCTTGCTTTCGCCAAGGATTTCTTACAAATTTATTAAATCCTAAAGTAGCAGTCTTCTTTTTAACTTTTTTACCACAATTTTTAAATCCAAATCATAATACATTTATTCAACTTCTTGTAATGGGCCTTACTTACCTCGTTTTAACAGTCATTTGGTTTGCATTTTATATATTTTTAATTGATAAAATTAGTGCTTTTATGAAAAAACCGAAGACGCAACGTTATATTCAAGGGCTAACAGGAGTCGTCCTAATTGGATTTGGTATTAAACTAGCTTTTGAAAAAAATAATTAACAAGACGAAAACCACCACTATTAATAGTGGTGGTTTTCATCTAATAACGGATTTGGTTGTTTACTCTATATTAAAACCAGCGCTCAGTTACAACTTTTTTACGTGTATAGAATTGAACGCCATCTGTACCATTTGTACCTAAATCACCAAAGAATGAAGCTTTATTTCCTGCAAATGCGAAGAATGCCATTGGTGCTGGAACGTTTACGTTTACACCAATCATACCAGCATCGATATTATCACGGAATGTTTGTGCATGTTTACCATTTGACGTATAAATAACCGCACCATTTGCAAATTTAGATTGATTTGTTAGTTTAATACCTTCTTCTAAATCTTTAACACGTACAATACTTAATACTGGAGCAAAAATTTCATCTTGCCAAATTTTCATTTCTTGATTCACGCCATCAAAGATTGTCGCACCTACAAAGTAACCTTCTCCAACTTCTTCATTAATTTTACGGCCATCTACTAATAAAGTTGCCCCATCTGCTACACCGCTATTAATATAGCCTAAAACGCGCTCTTTATGAGATTCACGGATTAATGGTCCAACATAGTTATCTTCGTTAAAGCCATCGCCTACTTTTAATTTTTTCGTTTCTGCTACTAATACATCAATAAATTCATCAGCAATTTCATCCACTACTGCTACTACTGAGCATGCCATGCAGCGCTCTCCACTACTTGCAAATGCAGATCCAATTACACCTTGTACTGTTTTCTCAAGATTGCAATCTGGCATTACAATCGCATGGTTTTTCGCACCTGCTAATGCTTGTACACGTTTTCCGTGTTTCGTACCTGTTTCATATACGTAACGAGCTACCGGCTCAGAGCCAACGAACGAAACAGCCTGAATATCTTTATTTTCTAAAATGCTATTTACAACATCTTTTCCGCCTTGCACTAAATTTAATACGCCTTTTGGGAAACCTGCTTCATAGAATAATTCTACAAGTCGCTCCGCTAAAAGTGGCGTTCTTTCAGATGTTTTTAATACGAATGTATTACCGCAAGCAATTGCAAGTGGGAACATCCATAACGGAATCATCATCGGGAAGTTAAACGGTGTAATACCAGCAACAACTCCGATTGGGTAGCGCCAAATCGATCCATCAATTCCGCTAGCGATATTCGGAAGTGCTTGACCCATCATTAAATTTGGCGTAGATGTTGCAAGTTCTACTGCTTCAATACCACGCTGTACTTCACCTGTTGCATCCGTTAGCGTCTTACCATTTTCTAGCGTAATGATTTTTGCAAGCTCATCTTTGTTTTCTTGTAATAGCTGTAAATATTTATATAAATTTCTTGAACGATTTGGAACTGGTACTTTAGACCATGTTTCGAATGCTGCTTTTGCCGCTTCAACAGCTTTTTCAACATCTTCTTTTGGAGATAGTGGAACGTAAGCGATAATTTTTCCAGTCGCTGGATTTGGAACTGCTTCTACTTCCGTACCTGTCGATTCAACCCACTCACCATTAATGTGATTTTTTACTCGTTTAATTTCAGTTGTAATCATTGTATTCTCTCCTTTGTATAATTTATTTTTGATTAGAAATTAATTGCTCGCTAACTTTCTTATATAAAGCAGCCATATCGTTTTCACCATATCCAGCTTGACTCGCTTCGTCATATACGTTTAATAACATTTCGCTTACCGGTAAATGGAGTTCGCTTTCCTTAGCTAAGTCAACTGCAAATCCTAAATCTTTCTTCAATAAGTTCACAGTAAATCCTGGCTCGTAGTTTTCAGGTGCTATAAAACTTTTATAATTACGTTCATAAATTCTACTTTGACCGTAACTTACATTTAAAATATCAAACATTTTATCTAAATCCATATTATTCTTTTTCGCTAATGTTAAAGCTTCACTCACACCAGCTGTATAAAAACCAATTAATAAGTTATTAATTAACTTAACAGTTGTACCACTATCAATCTGCTCACTAACGTGGAAAATGTTCGCGCCTAGTACGCCCATGATAGATTCCGTTTTCTCATATACGTCTTTCGATCCACCAACCATAAACGTTAATGTACGGTTTTCGGCTCCTATTACACCACCGCTCACAGGTGCTGCTAAAAAGTCTACTTTCTTTTCCTTTGCAGCTTCCTCTAACTGTTTGTTTAACTGCGGCGATACCGTACTTGTATCAATGAAAACTACATTCGAGTGACCATTTTCAAATAATCCTTCTGCTCCAAAATATACCGCTTCAACAGCGCGAGGTGAAGGTAAACTTGTAAAAACTACATCACATGTTTCTGCTAGTTTTGAGATTGATAGACCGATAATTCCGCCTTCTTTTTCAAAGGACGCTTCCGCCTCTTTATTTAAGTCCACGCCATATACTGTGTAACCTGATTTAACTAGATTTTTTGACATTGGAAGGCCCATGTTACCTAAACCGATAAAACCAATCTTTTTCATATCGCTTTCCTCCTATTTACACAATATATTTCCCGCGATTTATAATAGCTTTCGCAATTTCTCTCTTCTTCGTAAATACGTTCGTGTATAAAGGCACTAATAATTGACGGATTTCAGCTAAAATCACATGTCTATCTTGTTCTTCTGTGACAGCCGCTGAAAGTACAGAAATCGCCGCTTCTTCTACTTTACGGTATCCTTCTTCACAAATAACATCCGTTATTAATTGCTTCGTACGTTCTTTTTCCTCACCATTTTTACTTACCGCTTTTCTCGTACGTAAAAACGCTGATTCCATGACGTACACGTCCGTCAACATATTTGAAATTACACGTGAATATTCTTGTTCTTGGTCAATTTTTAGGCCTGGAGTTTTAGAGAGCGTTTTCAAAGATTGTTTCAACAATTTTTTCGCTAATAAAATGTAACGATGGTTTCTTTCTACATTTGCTACATCACTTTCTACTTCAGTATCTTCTAATTGTTCGATTTGCTTCATTAACATTTTGGCAACTGTTAATCTATTAATTTCGTTCGTTCCTTCAAAAATACGACTAATTCTAGCATCACGATATAATCGTTCTACCTCATACTCTTGCATATAACCGTAACCACCATGAATTTGTACAGCTTCATCTACGATATAAGCAAGTGTTTCAGAAGCATTTACTTTATTCAGTGCACATTCAATTGCAAATTGGGACATTTTCTTCATAAGATCTTCATCGCTCTCATGAATTGCTTCATCGATTACACCTGCCGTACGATAAGCTGCACTTTCGGCTCCATATGTAGCAATGATCATATTTGCAATTTTCTCTTGAATCATCGTAAAGTCTACTAATTCCGTTTGGAACTGTTTTCGCTCTTTTCCATATTGAACCGACAAACCAATTGCTTGTTTTGCTGTTCCAATATTTCCAAAAGCAAGTTTAAGTCTAGCAAAGTTAAGAATATTAAGGGCTACGTGATGCCCTTTCCCAACTTCCCCTAAAACATTTTCAGCAGGGATGACAACATCTTCTAAAATAAGAGTCGCTGTTGAAGAACCTTTAATCCCCATTTTCTTTTCTTCTAATCCAATAGATACACCTTCACATGTTCTTTCGACAATAAACGCTGTCATTCCTTTATTTGTCTTCGCAAAAACAACGTATACATCTGCCATATGAGCATTTGTAATCCATTGCTTCTCACCATTTAACTTCCAAGCTGTTCCCTCTTCATTCAATACGGCGCTTGTTTTTGCACTTAATGCATCCGAACCAGCATTTGGCTCTGTTAAAGCATAAGCCCCAATCCATTCTCCCGATGCGATTTTCGGTAAATATTTTTCTTTTTGCTCTTTCGTTCCATAATATATGTAAGGCAATGTACCGACACCAGCGTGTATATTAAAAGAAACGCTAAACGCACCAGCGTAACCCATTTTCTCTGCTACAAGACCTGAGACAGCCTTTCCTAACTCGAACCCGCCATAATCTTCTGGTACCTCAATGCCTAATAATCCAAGTTCCCCAGCTTTCTCAAATAATTGACGAGAAACTTTATAGTTATGTTGTTCAATATTCTCCATTTGTGGAACAATTTCTTGTTTAACGAATTGTTCTGTCGTTTTTGCGATTAAATC
Organism: Bacillus cereus group sp. MYBK14-1; assembly: GCF_051916885.1. Lineage (NCBI taxonomy): Bacteria > Bacillati > Bacillota > Bacilli > Caryophanales > Bacillaceae > Bacillus > Bacillus cereus group sp. MYBK14-1. The sequence goes on from NZ_JBQAHM010000005.1 coordinate 220,190, forward strand.
TTCATCACCTGAAAAATCTTCTGGTGTAAAGTAAGTATGATTTATATCTTTATTAAGTGAAAAGAATTCATCCCATGGTAACTTCGTTTTCTCCATATGTATCCCCCTATCATTCGGCTTTCATAGCTTTTTGCTTATGCTCGTCTACGATGAGTGGAATATCTTTTTTGAAAATAGAAGGCGATGATTTTTCACATCAAGCATTTTATTTTGCCAAAGATGTATTTTCATCGCCTTCGCTGCTTTATCTATTGATCTTCTGATAATACTGTTTTTGCAATACCAGTATCTAACTCTTCAAAGTCATGATATGAAATTGTTTCGTATAATTCACTTCTCGTTTGCATATTAGAAAGTGCATCTTTTTGAGAACCTGTTTCTTTAATTAAAGCAAACACATTTTCATACGCTTTCGCTGCAACGCGAAGTGAAGTTACAGGATAAATAACCATTTGGAAACCCATATTCGCAAATTCCTCTGCACTATAATATGGAGTTTTTCCGAATTCAGTCATATTCGCAAGCAAAGGTGCATTTACCTTACTATTAAATAGACGGAATTCTTCCTCTGATTGAAGCGCTTCAGGGAAAATTGCGTCTGCACCTGCTTTTACATATGCATTTGCTCTTTCAATTGCTTCATCTAATCCTTCAACGCCACGAGCATCAGTACGTGCTACAATGTATAAGCTCGGTGCAACTTCTTTAATCGCTTTAATTTTTTGAACCAATTCTTCTGTAGTAACAAGTTTCTTACCATTTAAATGTCCACATTTTTTTGGTAATTGCTGATCTTCAATTTGGACAGCTGCTACTTTCGCTTCCACCATTTCTACAGCTGTTCTCGCCACATTTAGTACACCACCAAATCCTGTATCAATGTCAACAAGAACAGGTAAGTCTGTAGCTCTTACTAAATCTCTTGCTCTCTCAGCCACTTCAGTAGACGTCACGATACCTAAATCTGGTAAACCTTTACTTGCAGTATAAGCAGCTCCTGATAAATAAAGAGCTGAAAAACCTGTATTTTTCGCAACAAGAGCTGCCATTGCATCATGAGCACCTGGAATTTGCAAAATTTCATTTGCTTCTACTAAAGCTCGGAATCGATTCGCAAGCTCCTCTTGTGTTGACTGTTTTTTCACAACCCAAGCCATTCTAAATTCCCCCCTATTATTAAATTAAGAATAGATCTACAAATTCGTTTACATTCATATTTTCTAGTTTTTCTTCATTTAAACAAACTTCATGAATTTGTTCTTGTTGCTTACTAGAATAATGACCTGCCATATTTGCAGTGAATTTTTGAACAACTTTTGGAATTGCTTCGTCTCTACGGAAGCGGTGACCAAGCGGATATTCACATTCCACATTTTCTGTTACTGTGCCATCTTTAAAGTGAACTTGAACAGCGTTGGCGATTGAGCGCTTGTTCGGGTCAAGGTAATCTAAACTGTACTGTTTGTTTTCAACAACAACCATCTTATTACGTAATTCATCTACACGTGGATCGTTTGCTACTGCATCTTCATAATCGTCTGCAACGATATCTCCTTTTAATAAACCAATTGCCGTAATGTATTGTAAGCAATGATCACGATCAGCTGGGTTATTTAATGGACCTTCTTTATCAATAATACGAATTGCTGATTCATGAGTTGTAATTGTAATACGGTCAATTTCATCTAATCTCTCTTTAATTTCCGGATGCAACTTCACTGCACATTCTGCAGCCGTTTGTGCATGGAATTCTGCTGGATATGACACTTTAAATAATACATTTTCCATTACATATGACTCTAGTGGTCTTGCTAATTTTAATTCTTGTTTATTGAATAATACATCTTGGAATCCCCATCCTGGCGCAGATAATGCTGTTGGATAACCCATTTCACCTTTTAGAGCAGTCATTGCAAGATGAACACCGCGGCTCGTTGCGTCACCTGCAGCCCATGATTTACGTGAGCCCGTATTTGGAGCATGACGATATGTACGAAGACTAGAATTATCAATCCACGCATGTGATAATGCATTAAAGATTTCTTCACGTGTTCCGCCAAGCATTTTCGCAACTACTGCAGTTGTTGCTACTTTTACATATAATACATGGTCAAGACCAACTCTGTTTAAGCTGTTTTCTAAAGCAAGCACGCCTTGAATTTCATGTGCTTTAATCATCATTTCTAATACTTCACGTACTTTTAAAGCTTCTTTTCCTTCTGAAATACGAACACGGCTAATATAATCTGCAACTGCTAAAATTCCGCCTAGGTTATCAGATGGATGTCCCCACTCTGCTGCAAGCCAAGTATCGTTATAGTCTAACCAACGGATCATACATCCGATATTAAATGCACCTTTTACTGGATCTAGTACATAAGACGTACCTGGTACACGTGTACCATTTGGCACGATTGTTCCTGGCACAACTGGTCCTAGTAATTTCGTACATTCTGGATATTGCAGTGCTAAAATTCCACATCCAAGTGTATCAAGTAATACGTAACGAGCTGTACTGAATGCTTCTGCACTAGTAACCTCTTTATTTAATACATAATCGGTAATCTCTTCTAATAATGCATCTTTTTGCTTAATTTCATTTGTTTTAATCATGCTATTCTTCCCTTTCTGTCGAAAATTCGTTATTATTAATGATGGGTGTCGGTCAAACACCCATCTGGCGGGCGGCGCTAACAACTCCCCAGTTGTTCTTATTTACTAAGTACATGTCGCTCGCCAATATAATTTACACGAGGACGGAACAAACGATTATTTGCATGTTGCTCAATAACGTGCGCACATAACCCCACTGTTCTAGAGCTAAAGAAGATTGGTGTGTAAAGTTGAATTGGAATACCTAGCATCCAATATACTGGAGCTGCATAATAATCAAGATTTGGATAAATTCCTTTTTCTTTTTCCATAATCTTTTCTCCAGCTTCACACATTTCATATAGTGTATAATCACCTTTTACATCACATAACTGTTTTAAAGCTTCCTTCATCATAAGTGCTCTTGGATCCATCTTCTTCATATAAACACGGTGTCCAAAGCCCATAATTTTTTCTTTGTTATATAGTTTCTTCTGTAATAACTCTTCAAATTTCTCAACATTACCAGCTTCTAAAAGCATGTACATAACCGCTTCATTTGCACCGCCATGTAAACTTCCTTTTAAAGATGCAACTGCACCTGTTAAGGCACCGTATAAATCTGATTGTGTTGATGCAATAACGCGAGCTGTAAATGTAGAGTTTGGCATTTCATGCTCACTATATAAAACAAGGGAACGATCAAAGATCTTTTCCTCAAGTTCAGTTGGTTTTTTACCAGTTAACATATAGAAGAAATTCGCACTATAAGATAATTCTTTAAGAGGTTCAATTGGCTCCTCATTATTTAAAATATGATAGCTATTCGCTACAATGTTTGGCACTTTACTTAGCAGCTTGTACCCTCGGCTTTTATTCACTTCTAACGAGCGGTTTTCGATATCATTATCGTAACCAGCTAACGCTGACACACCTGTACGTAATCCATCCATGGGATGCGTCTCTTTAGGCAATGCCTTTAGTACGTTGAATACACCTTCTGGTACTGCATATTCTTCTTTTAATTTCTTTTCAAGTGTTACTTTTTCATCTTCATTCGGTAGGTGTTCCTCCAATAAAAGGTGCACAATGTCTAAATACTCTTTTGTTTTTGAGAGTTCGATTAAGTCATACCCTTGAATTACAATTTCACCTTTTACTGTGTCAAGAAACGAGATTTTCGTCTCCGCTGCCACTATACCATCTAATCCCGGGGAAAATTTCTCTTCAGCTTTCATCATTATTTCCTCCAATCCTAATAGATCTTCGTGCACATAACTGTAAGCCTTTACAATATTGTGAAACTACATTTCTATTTCAATGTATCAGAGTTTTTAGAAGATTTCAATTTATTTTATAATGATAAGTTTCCTACACTTTTCTTACTGTAACAATACAATTTTTTGAAAATAATTCTTATATTTTATAAAGAAAGGATAGACTTCTTTGCGTATTTTCAAAAACAAGATATAAAGATTTTTCATATAACACCGCCAAATATACAATTATTCTAATTTTATTTGAGAAATAGAAAAAACGAGCTGTACATAAATACAGCTCGTTACTATATGATATTTATTTCACTATCTCTTAAATATAATTTTTATATAAAACTTATTCATTTTTAATAAAGTTATTATTTTACATAATTAAATTGAATTTCTTCCATTTCCTCATGATAACTTACAAATAAATCATAGTTTTGAAAATACCAAAGATCATCAGAATCTACAAAAAATATAATACCTTCCTTCTCAACTGACACTATTTCGCCATCGGGTTTCTCAGCAACAACCCCTAAAGAATATCCGGGCTGAATTGAACTATCCCCTCCGTACCTTACAGTAAAACGTACAGATTCACCGTGCTTTATACGTAATTCTTCCTGGAACCATTGCAGAGCTTTACGATCAATTGAAATTCTCATCTTTATTCCTCCAGTTTACGCAAACTCTTTTTTTCCTAATCGTTGTTTTACAAAGAAGACGAAAATAATTAAGGCTATCAATGCTGAAATTGCACTCCCTGAAAATAAAATACGATAACCAAACATTTGTGAAACAACTCCAAGTAAAATAGCACCTAACCCGATTCCTAAATCAAACGCTGTAAAAAATGAAGCATTTGCAACTCCTCTTTTACTCGGATCGACAATTGTAAGCATTGCCGCTTGCAAAGCTGGCTGCGCTGAACCAAATCCAATACCGTATAATGTTGCTGCGATAATTACACCTATCAAACCATTTGAAATAGTTAAAACAACTATAGCTAAAATAGTAATACATAATGCTGGAAGTATAATGAATACTTCTCCATACTTATCTAATAGTTTCCCTGAAATTGGTCTTACAATTGTTAATGCAATTGCATATACAAGAAAGAAAGTTCCCGGGTTTACATGAATTGATGATGCAAATAACGGTAAAAAGGTTGTTATTCCTCCATATGCAAACGATAAAAAGAATACTACAATCGTGATTGTTAATACGGATTTCTCAAATAGCTGAATTTTCCCTTTTTCTTTTTGTGGCGTAAATGGGATCTTCGTTATTAATGATAATACGACTGCCATAAAAGATAACAACGTCGCTAATAAAAATAGACCATCAAATGAATAATTTTGCACAACCCATAATCCAATCATAGGTCCGATCGCCATTGCAATTGTCATCGCCATCCCGTACCAACCCATACCTTCACCGCGGCGTGAATCTGGAATAATATCCGTTATTGCTGTTCCAACAGCTGTTGTAGAAACAGCCCATGTTACTCCGTGAATAACACGTAAAACAGCTAAAAGGACAATAGTCGATGCTATATTATAGGAATACATCGTTAAGCCAAAAAAGATGAGTCCGAAAATAATAAAGGATCTTCTACCATATTGATCTAACATTCCTCCAATAATCGGTCGTATTACAACAGCAGCTATTGTAAACATCCCCATCATAAGTCCAACTTGCGATTCATTGCCACCTATCTCTTTAATAAAGAGCGGGAGCGTTGGAACAAGTAAATAAAATCCTGTAAATAAAAATAACATTGCGAAAGTCATTTGAATAAATGATTTCGTCCATAATCGTTCCATAAAAATACCTCCATACACTCGTAAAATATTACGATTAACACCCTCATTGTATATTTTTTTTATCTCTTTTCCCTCCGCAAATAGACGTATCTTTTCATATTAAATAGTCCACCATCAGCTTACATTAGTCTTAAGACTTTGTACGCATATTTTAAACGAAAGTCCTATATATGTACCTTTATACGTGTGAAAAGAATATACTAATTTATTATCACAACTTAGGAGTGATTATTTTATGTGGGTATTATCATCAAGAGTAACTGTCGCGGTTCCTTCGATACCCGAAATACATGCCCCCGCCGTTCATACAGCAAGTTCCGATGTCGGCATTGAACTTCCAGCAATTTGGCAACAATACCAATCACCAGGTCAAGCTACCCCTTCATTTTGGCATCATGGTGCCCATCCAAGTAGCACTACCTTTTATCATCCTAGCCACGCTCCACTACCTCAGGCTCAAGTCTTTTATCATTTCCCATCAATTTATTTTCAAAATTTTTATGGTACGTTTAACATTTAAAACACATCATTTCATAGCTACTACATTTAAACGAAAAAAGCACTTAAGATTGTAATTTTCACAAATCTTAAGTGCTTTTTAATATTTTTTATAAATTTTTCTTATTGCCCATTATTAGCAGGGGTCTCTCCTGCATTACCGCCAGTCTCTGGTTGTGTGGTCGCTGGTGGAGTTGTATTTCCTTGACCACCTCCGTTATTTGCTGGAGGTGTCGTATTTCCTTGACCTCCTCCATTATTTGCTGGAGGTGTCGTATTTCCTTGACCTCCTCCATTATTTGCTGGAGGTGTCGTATTTCCTTGACCTCCTCCGTTATTTGCTGGAGGTGTCGTATTTCCTTGACCTCCTCCGTTATTTGCTGGAGGTGTCGTTCCTTGGCCATTTCCATTATTTTGTTCTTCTTGTTTCTTTTGCTCTTCTAGTTTCTTTTGTTCTTCTTGCTTCTTAAGTTCCTCTTGTTTCTTTTGTTCTTCTTGTTTTTTCAGTTCTTCTTGTTTCTTTAATTCTTCTTGCTTTTTCTCTTCTTCAGTTTTTTGCTGTTGATCTTGTTTTGGTTGCTCCGTTGTATCCGGTACGCTAGTATTTGGCGATGAATCACGTTTTTCACCTTTTATACGTAGCTCACTACCTTCTTGAATAACACTACTTGGCATTTTAAAGCGTGATTTATCTGTAGCCATTTCGCTCATCATTTCTTTAAAGATCAACTGTGCAATTTTCGTATTTTTACTACTAATATACTCGTCTTTACCATCTTTCATATACCCAGTCCATACTGCCATCGTATATTGCGGTGTATATCCAGCGAACCAACTATCACGAGTTGCACTTTCTGGAATTTTATATTGAGCTAATTGCTTTGATGAATAGTTTGTCGTACCCGTTTTACCAGCTACATCTAAAGAGCCTACATTTGCCGATGTACCAGTACCTGATGTAACTACAGAACGAAGCATATCAGTAATCATGTATGCGGTAGAATCTGTCATAACTTGTTTTGGTTTTTGTCCAAAACTTTGTGACTTACCGTCTGGATAAACGACTTTCTTAACAAAATGCGGTTTCGTATATTTACCTTCATTACCAAATGCCGCATAAGCACCCGCTATTTCAGTTGGCGATACTTCATTTGTACCAATCGCTGTCGATTCTGTCGGTGCTGTATTAAATGTAATACCTAGTTTCTCAGAGAATTCTTTCGATTTACTAATCCCTACTTCTTTTGCAGTTTTAATTGCAGGAATATTACGCGACATTTTTAATGCTTCACGCATTGTAATTGGACCCATATGACTTCTATCTGCATTTCGTACTTCTTGTCCCGTTGAATACTTAAATGGAGAGTCATCAATTTGATGGTACGTAGCCCATTTTAAATATTCAATTGCAGGAGCGTAGTCGAAAATCGGCTTCATCGTTGAACCAGCTGCACGATCTAATTCAATTGCCATATTATGCCCTTTAAATACAGCTTTATTTTCTCCACGGCCACTACCTATAGCACGAACTTCTCCTGTTTTCGTATCCATAAATGTGAATGCACCTTGGAATTTATCGTTCGGATAATCAATGATATTATTATTTAAAATATTATCAGCAAGTTTCTGTGCTTTCGGATCTAACGTTGTATAAATTTCTAAACCGTCAGAACCGATATTAGCATCTGGTAATTCTTTTTCTACTTCTTTCACAACTGCATCCATAAATGCAGGGTATGGCATTGTTTGTAGTTGAGCTGCAGGCTTAAGCCCCTTTTCTACGTCAACTTTTGATGCTTCTTCCATTTCCTGTTTTGTTATATATCCATGTCGGTTCATTAAACTTAGAACAACATTTCTTCTTTCTGTTGCTTTTTGAACATTTTCTTTTTTCGTTGGATCATAGTTATTCGGTGCTTTCGGTAAACCTGCAAGCATCGCAACTTCTGGTAATGTTAAGTCCTTCAATTCTTTACCATAGTAGTTTTGTGCTGCTGTTGCGATCCCATATGAACGGTTTCCTAAGTTAATTTTATTTAAGTACATCTCTAATATTTCATGTTTTGAATACTGTTGTTCTAGCTTATAAGCTAAATATATTTCTTGCGCCTTACGCTTTGGTGTTTTGTCCATTGATAAGAAGTAGTTTTTTATAACTTGCTGTGTTATCGTACTTCCACCTTGAGAACCATAATCCCCTTTAAGACTTACTAGAACAGCACGGGCAGTACCTTTAAAATCTACTCCGCTATGCTCATAAAAACGTGAATCTTCTGTCGCTAAAAATGCATTTTCTACTAATTTAGGTATTTGCTCATACGTAACATTCGTCCTTTTTTCTTTTCCATATTCATATACCAAATCCCCGTTTTTATCATAAATTTTTGAGGATAACGGATTAACAAGTTTTGCTTTCTCAAGTTTTGGTGCATCCTTAATCATTACGAAAAAGGTAGCAACCCCTGCCACTAAACCAACAATACCAAGTAATAAACAAGTGATTAAAAACTTGCGAAAGAATGATGTTTTACCTTTTGGCTTTTGTGTTTTAGAAGCTGGTTGTTTTTTCTTTTTAACTTGTCGTCGTTCCTCTCGAGAACGATAATTTTCTGACATGTTACTTTCTCCTGCCTTTCAATTCTCCCGTTGATTTACTTAAAAATATTGAGGTCACTTTCTAAAATAAATTTGATTAAGAAAGTATATTGACCTGGAGCATTCAATATTTTCCCAATTCACAGATTATAAATTTTAGAATACTTCTTATACAAACTATTTTCACTTCTATTTTTCCTAATAACGCTGCCCCTTGAAGCATAGAATGTAAAAAGTGAATTTTTAATACCTCGTATAAATAATATACCTTTTTTTCAAATGGTCAATATTTTCTTATTTATAAATCAAAGGTGAAATAAAAATAGCACAACGATATGTACTTCGTGTGAACTTCCTTATAATTACGTATAACAAACATTTAATATATTGCATATAAGTATAATACCTCTTAAATTATAAGGATTTCAACATCACAACCTCAACATCTACAAAAAAGTATTAAAAATAAAAAGTGAGGAGTTGCGTAATGATGAAGCTATCTCCCGTAATTTCAAAAAATATAGTTGCTGTTGGTTATAATCCTTTTTCTATGATTTTGCGAATCCAATTAAAGAATGGTATGTACGATTTCTTTAATGTACCAGAAAGTATTTATACTGGCCTATTACATGCACAATCTAAAAGTTATTATCATAATACTTACATTAAAAATTCTTTCCGCCACACAAAAATCTAAACTTAACACCCACTAAAAAAGAAAGGAGGTTAATCCTCCTTTCTTTTAAAAACATTTTGCAGATGAATTATCTTCGATTCCTCTTATTAATTTCATCATATGCTTGAATTTGTTTTTTCAAACGCCGATCAGCTTTTTTATCATGCACTACAAGAATTGCATGTATAACTCCTGGAACCCAAAATATTAATGTTAATATGAAATTTATGATTGCCTGAATTGGTTTTCCACAAAATAATACAGCAACAGGTGGAAGAAGAATTGCTAATAAATACATCATCCCTTGAAAACTCCTTATTTTGTATTTTATATATCACTTTTCAAAATATACGCAAAAAAACCTACTACCATTTTAATCTTAACCTACCTCTAAAATCAATGTATCTCCTTCTATTTAAATAAGTATTTCAGACTTTTTATTGTTTTCTAGCCTATTTTCTTCCTCTATTGCAGTTACTCCAATTGCAGAAATTAACGTTCCTATCGCTTGTATCCAAATACCAATGAGTGCAATGATTCTCTCATCCTTCTTATCAAAAATACTATCTTCATTTTCTCTCTCATCTTTCAATACATTTGAAACACCTTGATACGCTTGTAATCCAGCCCCTAAACTTTGCATGGAGTTACCCAGTATAATAATTTTCTGTAATACATTTATATCCAACAAAGCTGCTTCTACTCCTAAAAAAGCACCGATCGATTGTAAACTGTTCCCTGTAATGATAAGATAATCATTTTCTTTCAATTGTTCATTTATATTAAAATATGTTCCTATTACATTTGATATATTGCCTAATGCTAATAACTCAATTCCTATTTGATCAAGTAATTTACTTTGATTCTCTAAGCCTATATTTTGATTTTCTCTTTTTTCTTCCCCATCATCATAATTGCTCGCAATGATTTGTAATATATATCCGAGGGCTTGTAATGAGCTTCCTACAATAACAAGATCCGATTCAACTTTCTCTTCTCCAATAAATCCTCTTGTCGTTCCAATAGCAGCTGTAAGATTCCCTCCCACTTGAAACCATGCCCCTGTCACTTTTAAACTGCTTGGATTCATTTTTATCACCTATTTAAATATTTTCTAAAGCTTTCAAAACAAACAAATCTCACCCTTAATCTTTTATTTTATTTTTTAGATGTAATTTTGTGAATGATATAATGTGCTACTAATATAAAAGCACCTTAAAGGTGCTTTTATATGCATGCTGGGCATGTCAATGAATCTCCATTTTTATCTATTGTTATATTCAATATATATTCAATTGCTTTATGTGACCAAGTTTCAGGTGTAGGCGATTCATTTATATATTGTGGCGCACATGACTTCAGCATTGGAGTACTAATACTCCCTCCAGGATCTAAAGCAACTACAGCCATGCCATGGGGTAATTCCAGGGCCATAGATTTAGTGATACCTTCAATAGCAAATTTCGAGGCACAATATGGCGCAAGCTCAGCCTCACCTTCTCTCCCCCAACTAGAACTCATATTAATGATAATTCCTTCTTTCCTAGCTACCATCGCTGGAACAAATGCTCTTATTACATTTACTACACCATTCACGTTTACATTCATTACATTTTCGAATTCTTGAGCCGTAATTTTCCAAAGTTGTGCATTTTGATTTACAATCGATGCATTATTTATTATCATATCGGGAGCTGTATGTGTATTAAGTATATAATTTGCCCAATTGTTAACTTGCTGAGAATCTGAAACATCAATTACTTGGAAATCATGTATTTTACTGTACTGTTTTTTTAGTTCTTCAATTTTATCTTTTGAACGTCCACAACCATATATGTTCCACCCTAATTCATGAAATCGATCAACCATCGCACGCCCTAACCCTTGTGTCACGCCTGTAATAATTACAGATTTACTAATTTCTTTTCGCTTCATTTCTCTCATCCTCCTTCCCTATATCTTACTCTCTTCATTTTTATTCAGCGATTTACTATAGTATTAACTCAACTCATACTTTAGTAATGGTTTTGATATTGTATACATAAACAAAAAAAGTAACCATCATGGTTACTTTTTGCTATATATCTAAAAATTCATTGTTTATTTCATTATTGTTTTTACATTTCAACTTCTCTTTTCCACATTTCTCACACTGGTAAATATAAACTACACCTAATGTACCTTTTTTAAAATCCTCATTATCCTGCATCTTAATAAAAATATATTTATGTTTACAATGCGATTCACCCAAATAATTTTTAAACCACTTTTTCAACACAACACATTCCACCTTTATGATAGAACCTTTATTTAGCTGCTTTATTACATACTTTTATTTAAATGTTCAATCTCATCTTGCAACTTTTTAAATTGCTCAAAATGCATGGTAATAGATTGGCTACTACCATAATCAACATTTTGTTTCACTAATATAACACCCGTATCATGAAAAAGCGCTTCAAGTTCTTTCCTAATAGACACTTTCGCAATATGAGCTGTTTTAATTGCAGATAAAATTGCAATTTCATTAAACTTTAATTTTATTTCATTTGGACAAAATGCGTCTTCAACTAATATAACTTCATTACTATAAATTAGTGCAACAAGATTACTTGATTTGGCATCTGTTAAATCAACTTTTTTCATAATATCTTTCATTACATTTTGCCTCCTTTATTTTCATATATATCAATTATACAAATTTTTTAAAAAAATTACTCAACTTTATTATATTAATTTTAACACACTTTTATTGAAATCCATGCTCCAAACGTTTTACTATTCCACAATTTTTATTATATGAACCATCTGGACTATAACTCCATATAGTAATGTTAACAACTTTTTATAAAGCAGGTGAAAATTATGCCATCAGTTGTAGGAAATTTAGTTGTACAAAATAGTAATGGATCATTTAACTTAGGTGATTTCTACAACGTTTCTCCGAAAGAAAATACGAAAGCTTATAATGGTTCCGGCGCATCAAACGTTGGTTTTGTTGTTAATACTTTTAGCGGTGTTAGCGCGACCAATACATTTGATTCTGACCTTGCAGATCAAAACCAAGTGGGTACAGCCTAATCTTATGTTCAACTTTTTGTATAGAAAATTTTAATTTGTCTATACTATAATCAGGCTGTTTGACAGCTCTTATCGATTTTGGAGTACCCTATCTTTTTCTCCCTTTCCCTGGGGCTCAGCAGCTAGCACAAAGCTAGCTGCTTTTTCTTATATTATTTGTCTCATAAATCAGAAATAAAAAAAGCTGCCATTTAATATTCAGCTTCTTTTACATTATTTCAATAATATCCATAGCGTTAAATACGTAAGTTTTATAAAAGGCGTCTGTACAAATTACAATTTGTTTTACCGGATTGATATGTACAACAGTCATGTAGCTTGTTAATATGTAACCATCTTCAAAATATGTTACCAATATTTCTTTCTCAGACAGTAATGACGTTAATAATTTATCAGAAATCCTCTCTTTTGCTTCATTTGTTAAAAGCGGTTTTTGTACTTTTAATTTCTCTCCAATAATCTTTCTCATATTTAAAAGTTGTTCGGACATTACTGTAAACGGAACCCACTCTCTTTCTTCTTTTTGTATCTTTACATCGTTCATTTTTTATCTCCTTGATCATTTATACATTTATTTATTCATGCTATCCCTTAGTTATTTTTAATACTTACTAAACTCGAATTTACTTCTAAACTATAATTAGGTTACCTCTTAAAAGAACATTCGTTCTTATTATACACGAACTTACGTTCCTTTGAGAAGAGCTATACTTATTATTTCTTAACAAAAAACATAATTTTATTTATCTCCATATTTTTTCCTTTATCAAATAAACTTTTCATTTCTTATATAAAATGCATATAAAAACTAAAAGGCGACTTCACACAAAGTGAAATCGCCTTTTTCTAAAAAATATTCAAAGCTTATTTTTCTATCCTAACTAATGTTCTTTCTAGAATACATAATTCATCTATATTAAAATGATTTATTTTTAAGTTCAATTCCCCTACTCGTTCCTTATCTTCATCACCAACCCAACAACTAAATAATTCGAAATAGTCTCCATCTTCCAAATAACTTTCCATAATCTTGCATAAAGTTAAAAGTTTTTCTTTCGCTTCTTTTTTTTCCTTTACATTTTGCCACTCGACCAGTTCAATTCCCCAATTAGTTGAAACCTCATATGTGTAATTTGTTTGGAATTGATAATCTTGTACAATTTCAAGCATACTTTCATCTGAAAAACACGGTCCAAAAACAATTACATCATTAGAATCTGGATCCGTTAACGGAATTTCTACATTACAGCCTATGTAACTTGCTAAACTCATTTTATACTCCTCCAATATTCGTATAAAAAATACTTCATAGTATATTTATTTACTCAAATATAAAATCCCTGCCTAAACGAAAAAGTTTTAAATTTTTATCGTTTATTAACCATCTATAACTGAAAACATATACTATGATGAACGAACTCACAAAGCATAAGAAAAGAGAGCATTTACAACACTCTCTTTTCTTACATACTCTATAGAACTTTACAAAACTGAATCAGTGATTTTTATTATTATATTTTATTACATATACTTAGGTTGTACTATTATATGTAACTCTCTCTCTGTATCCGCTTTTTTCGGATGACGAAAATAATTAAGTTCGTACTTTAACACTTTATACTCAACCATCCCAATTTTAATCCCTTTCGTTTCTTTTAATATAACTAATAAATCACTTATATTTTCATCATATGACTCAAAAATTTTCGCTCCGCCCTCTCCTTGAAAGATTACTTTCATATATTCTCCCCACCTTAATTTATTGATGTGGTAAATGATGCGTTTAAAACGATTCATTCTTTATCCTAAAATTTTCACAACAAAAAGAACATCCTTTCCAATCGAATGCTCAGCTTTTTACTAATTATCCATGTTAAATATTTATTCAAAAACATTATATGTATTATTTTTTAAATTATGTTCGATATTCATTATTAAAGAGTAAATATATGTAATAAACTTGCATAATGAAAACCGTAGAATATCCACTTTCGTTGAAATAATTATAAACCATAATTTTCCATTGTAATTCTTAATATTTAAATGTAATATTGTATTGTCTTACTATCTATTTATAACTCACACACTAATTAGAAAAGGGAACTCTATATGAGTTCCCTTTTCTAATTATGATTACAGTCATTATTTCTTTTCTAGAAATTTAAATGTATCTTTAAATTCTTTATTATTCACTTTAATATCAGCATCTTTCAATAAATCATTGACTACTTGTTGTTTCCATTTACCTGTCGTATCTTGTAGTCTTTGTTGTTCTATATCTTTACGAATTTTATCCTTTACTTCATCAAATGGCTTCAATTCTTTTTTATCCGTCACTTTAATAATATGGTAACCGTAAGTTGTTTTAACCGGATCACTTACTTGGCCTGCATCTAATTTATACGCAGCTTCCTCAAATTCTTTCACTGTTTGCCCAGGAGCAAAACCAGATATTTCCCCGCCCTGTTCCTTTGAACCAGTATCCTCTGAATACTGTTTTGCTAAGGCAGCAAAATCTTCACCATTATTTACTTTCTCCTTTATTTCTTTAGCCGTTTTTTCATCTTTCACTAAAATGTGACTTACTTTCATTTCTGGTTTATAGTTATTTTTCACATCTTTATCTGTAACTGTTGCTTTAATCGCTTTCTCAAATGCAATTTCTGGCTTCATTTTTTCTTTTAATTCATCTTCGTTTTTCAATCCAAGTTGTTCTAAAGTCGATTTAAAGTTCTCACCCATTTTATCTTTTGCTTCTTCTACTTTCTTTTTTGCTTCCTCATCTGAAACTTTATATTTATCTAACAATGCCTTACTTAACATCATTTGATATAAAGTACTTTCTCCATATTGTTGTCGTAATTCTTTACTTAATTCTTTCTCTGTAACATTCCCTACTTTTGATGTTACTACGTTGTCTGAGGAACCACATGCAGATAATGCTAGCATCACGCATGAAATAATTGTTCCAATAAATATTTTTTTCTTTTTCAATTCAAATACCTCACTTTTATCATTATGCAAATTAACTATACACAGTCATTGTGAAAACAGTGTGTTTTCTACATGTAATTCATTTCATATGAGTAGACTATGTATCATGTATTTTCATTTTTAAACGTAAAGAGTCTTCTTACTATTATGTATAGTAAGAAGACTCTTTACATACTCCTTAAAAACAATACTGCCGCTATAGTTACTTAATAATTACATGTTTTTCAGGTATCCAACTATTCTGCCCGATATCTACCGCATTTCCCACTCTACCCCACACTCGAAAAGATGTCGATCCATCTATATTCCCTTTATAATTCATACATTCAGGCTCTTCATAATAATTTACTCCGTAACCGACAGGATATTTCGAAGTTGCATAAAACCATTTCACATTAAAATGTTTTAAATATGCCCACTGCTTATCGTTCTCTAAACAAATCATATCTTGCTCACCGCCTCCCCAATAACCTGTTAAGATTAAATATGGAATTTTCTGAGTGAGTGCACCTGTAAATTGAGGGGTCATGGGAGTTTCATATAAATTTATTCCGTATCCATCAGGATATTTCGAAACTGCAATACCAATGCCATTCGGTTGCTGTGTATACACTATGTTAGATTGATTTGCTTTGTTGGAATCTATAAACCAAGAAAGTGACTTATTTCCTACTAATCGATTCAGATCACATTTCCCAATCCCAGGAACATTCCCTGAATCCGTATATTGCCACATATCGCATGGATATGCTGGCTTATTCCCTCCATAACGAGGGATCCATACAAAATCAGCTTCAATATTACATGCTCCAAATGATAAATACGTGTGATGCCCTACGTATAATCCTACTTTTTCCGCACCTAAACGGCGTAATTCATCAATAAATGCCTGTGTCCCGCCTTGCATATCTGCCATCGTTTGAACTTCTACGTCCGCCACCCAAAACTTAGCTGATTGATCACCACGATTCCAAAAATCTTGTGCCTCTTTCTTTGCATCAGCAATAGATATAAAACGGCAAAAAGCATAATTACCGAATGGGATACTATGCTTTTTCATTTCACTAACATAATTTTGATACATAAAATCCACCGTATTAGAGCCATCTTGAACTCTAGCAATCACTAAATCTAGCTGAGATGCTGCAATATCCCAATTAATAGTTCCATTCCATTTTGAAATATCTACAATATACCCCATACATTCCAGCTCCTTTTGAATGTCTTATTCATAGCTTGTTTTATTGTAAGCCTCCTCTCTCTAAAACTAGCTATCTATAATATAAATAAAAAGAATCTTTACTGTTTTTCAAAATATATTCTCTTTCAGAAATATTTCTATCAACTTTAACATGTATGCCACATAAAACATTCGAAATATACCCTACTATTCATTTATTATGTAATCTCGTCCTATCAATCATTTTTACAGATATTAAAAAAAATCTCCTGTATTATTAAATTATAACTTTCAGTATCGATTTCCTTTCAACTAAAAAATTTCATCCCTCATTTTCTATATATTCTTAAGTCAAAATTACTACCTCTACATGAAATTTGAGATTTAGAAAAATTTTAATTAATTGAAGTTTACTCCTATTAAATTGCAATTTTCCAACCTGAACACTATTGGTGCATAAAAAAGACATTTTCTATTACTGAAAATGTCTTTTTACAGTTTAATAAAACAACTTTGGTGCTAAATCTGTATTTTGTAATTGTGAGTTTTCACTGCTCATAACACAACTTGTGGAAAATAGAATTGGGATACCACAAACCTCATCATTCATTACATCACGAAACACATTGGCCGCAACACCTGTAAACGTTTGACATAAGTTAGAAATATCGTCATTGAAAAACTGAATGACTTCCGCAGCGAAAACCGGAAAAACAACATTCGGTCCGCCAGGGAACTGAGGCTGTACCACAACTTGTTCAAAATAAGGATTATTTTCTAGTGCTACTTGAAATAAATGAGCTATTTCAAATGCATCTAGTGGACAAGGAAATGGATTTACAATTTCATTCTCATTATTCGTTACAATAACTGTCACACTTACATTCCCAAATTGTACAAAAGATTTTAAAAGCGTTGCTAATGCTCTCGCTTTTTCGTTGCTTAACGCATGCACTAAAATAATATAATTACCACCAACAGGAATAAGCGGCCCAACTGTAACAGTTGGATCAGCACCTATTGAATTTTTTAATTCATTAAAATATGTGATCCACGGTGGCGAAAGCTGAGCTTGTACATTTTCTTCCACTATTTTATACTACCCCCTTATACCATTCTTACTAACATAATATGTAACAAACAAAAAAATGCATTAGTTATATTAACCATTTGCGTATTTATTGATTATATTAATTAAACATTTTATTTTCCATTCTCAATTTCCCCTTTACATCTTTAAGCACTTTTACTACTATAAAATTCTTTATTATAAGCAAATCCACTGAAATTTCATATTATACTAATACGACTCTATATCCATTAAATTATAATACTCAATATTAGGAGCTGATTTCATGGAAAAAAAACCTATCGTGTTCAAAATCCCACCAAATTCAAAGCTAAAAATTACATTTTTCGGTCCTTGTAACGAAGTAATTACAAATGTGTCTATAATTAATCAACTATGCACCCCTAAATGTCAAACTATCACGCAATACCCAGACTTTAAGAAATATGTAACGGAAGTACGATCGCTATCCCGTTGTTAGTCCGCATAATGCACGATTTTCACAACTTTATTACCTAAAATAACCGAGAAAGAAAATAATTGCATTCCTAGACTAAAATTACTCATGTTATGATATTCCATTGATAATTCATTGATTTTTTACACGTTTTTATGAAAAGAACATATATTATCGTATGGAGATTATCCACTCATAAAACCTATCTTTCTTTGGAGCGTACTTTTTATGTATGCTCTTTTTTTATGTAACCGTCCCCCTTCTAAATTGACCAACAATATATTAAAATTCTTTATATACTCAAGGAGGTCAAATATGTTCAAGTTGCATCCAATACTACTCATCTTAGGATTGATTTTGTTTTTATATAGTGTAATCGCCTTTATGCTATTCTTTTCAGTGTATTAGCATTCCCTACACAAATCTATGTTCAATATATAATTTCTATATGGTAAAGAAAAAACATAATGATACGATCTTTTATGTATTCCGTCTTTCTTGTTCTATAAGAAAACTAGTAAACTTACTAACAATGCGTTTTTACAAGCATGTTACTTATTATTCTGTTTATTATCTGAAGAAGGTTGAAGCCCCTACAAATTAAACTACGCTTTACCTATTTACTTATATATTTTAGAAAAACAATAATAATCCCCCACCATTTGGTAAGGGGATTAACTAAACCTACTAAAAAACATTTAATAATCAGTTTTATTTAGTTGGAGAAGGAAATCTTGCCGCTTCAAAGTGAACCGTATTTACACCATTAACATTTTGTACAATTACGCCAGCAATACTACTTTCTGCAAAAACTTCAACTAAATCTCCTGCTTCTAATTGAAGAATAGTAGTTACGGAAACATCATTATTAAAAAATACTCCTGTTCCAAAGAAATCATTATCTATCGCTATTGCCGGATTGCCATTTACACGAATTTCTACTCTAGCTCTGTAATTTACATTAAAATCATTTGGAGAAAATGTTATATTTCCTAATACACTATATACCCCTCTAGTTTTCGGAGTAAAAATCGACGTTACTGGATTATATTCATTCGCTAGATCAAATTGTTCATTTTGAAATAATACTTTAACAGGAGTATTTGCTAGAACAGGTTGATTAACTGTATTCACAGCTCTAAATGCCGATGCCCTTACAAGCTCCTCTTTCTTATCATCACAACACTTCACCTTTACATACTTCCTATCACATTTACTACTTTTCCTATAACAATCATGACTTTCCTTTTTGTAATCTTTACAATACTTACAGTAATAATAAGACATAGTGAGTCCCCCTTTACACTTATTTTTACATAGTATGCTATATAGATTAGAATAGCTTGGACGACCTGTTACTATTTTTAATAGATTAAAAAACCCTCACCATTTCGGTGAGGGTTTACCTTTAAGCTTCTGCAAACTCATTGTTTAATGACTTTATTTAATTGGAGAAGGAAATCTTGCTGCTTCAAAATGTGCACCATCTTCTAAAGGACTTAAAACTCCATCTATACTACTTTGTGCATAAATCTCAACTTCATCCCCTGCATTCAATTGAACAATCGTCGAAACACTTACGACATTTCCAAAACTTATTGGACCAAAAAAGTCATTATCTATAGCTATCGCTGCGTTTCCATTCACACGAATTTCTACACGCGCTCTATAATTTAAAGTTGGATCGTTTGGAAAGAAACCAATCGTTCCAATAATAGAATATACACCTTTAGTCTTCGGCATAAAAATAGATGTTGCTGGATTATACTCATTCGCTAAATCAAATTGTTCATTTTGAAATAACACTTTCACAAAAGTATTAGCAGGAACATTTTGATTCACAGTATTTCTAGCTCTAAATGCCGATGCTCTAACAAGATTGTCCTTGTTATCATGGCACTTACAAGTGTTCTTACAACAATCATGATGCTTCTTTTTATACTCTTTACAATACTTACAGTAGTAATAACAAGACATACTAATTCCCCTTTCAAACTTATTACTACATATTATGTAAGATTGATTTATAAGGTTTGGACTAGCTATTTTTATTATTCATAAGGGCGCTATTAACCTGCACCCTTATTTATATACACCACTTCATTCCTTACTAGTTATAAGTTGTATACAGTCCCATATGGAATAGCCAGAAAAGAACTTCCGTACGGTGTAACTTGATGTACTGGGTAAAAATACTCTACGGATGAATAATACGGTTGTACACCTTGCTGCTGCATTTGCAATTGTTGTTGCATTTGCAATGCTTGTTGAATAGCTTGGACTGTACTTTGTGCTCCACTATACGTTATAGATGTACCATACGCTGGTCGCATACCAGTTTCAGAATTAAAATATGAATAAAACATGATTTTCAGCTCCCTTCCCGTATAATTTATTACAAATTATATTATGATTCTTTATTTCAGTGGGTACTATAAAGCTAGTCCGCTCGCTTATATTCAAATGACAAAATAAAAAAGTAGCTGCTAGACTACTTTGACTCCTTCTTATCACCAAATGAAATGATATACATATTCTCCTGTTACACGCTCATTAATTCCCGCAACCCTAACGAACCTAAGTAAATCCGCTCCTTGAAGGAAATATACCGAAATCGTAACCGGTACTTGCGACCACATGAATTGATAAAGCTCATTCACTCTCTGATTCGTCGTAACGATTAAATCATTTACAGGTCCATGATTCCATGCAGAGGTTTGAACTGAAGTGAAAGAAAGGTCTTTCCCATTAACCACTATTCTTGATACGCTTTGAGTTATGTCCACAATAATCCCCTCCAACATTACAAAAATTGGACCTTTTTTAGTTCATATTATTATAAATATTCTTGACTGTAATAAATGTTTAAGGCAAATCCCTAATAAAGTGAAACTTTAATCAGCTCTCACCAATCGGGCTTTTACTGGCAGCCCGACCCCACCTAACTTCTTTGCTTCCGCTGAATTTTGAGGTGGGGGTATTTACTGCCCGACAAATAGCGGGATAAAATTTTTTTATTCATATCCCTCAATTCCCATTACAACCATATAATTTCTAACCTTATTCAATTTTTGGAATTAATATAAAAAGGCATCTTAATTAGATGCCCTTTACTTATCTTCCACTACAATTCCACTATTAAAATAGCAACGCCAAATCCGATGTAAACCAATCCTATCAATATAAATAGCAATCGGAATCCCCATAAATCACTGATTATTTCTATAATATGCACCAGCACAATAATAATAAAATCTTTAAACCCACTGAAACTATGTTCCTTTGTCTCTCTGATTCCATCAATTACAGTCAGACAAACAATAAAAACACCTAAACCAATTAATATAAAACCTAATACAAGCATTCATATATCCTCTTTTTTCTTTTATCTCCTATTAACGAACATTTTCACATTAAAATTCAGTACATACGAGGAAGTTAGATAAAAAATTAACTACCCGTAAAACCTTATTAGTGTGTACTAATAATTAGAGGGAAGGCCCTCCTCTTCACCTTATATTATCATGAAAGGATATGAGCTTCGGAGTTATTTCTTTATAAAATAAAAAATAGCTAATTCACTACTTAAAAAGTAAAAAAGCATCAGATTGACTAGTATGTAGATGGTTAAATGCATGTAAAATGATTTTAAATTATCTACTCTTTTTTTAGCTCGGAAGTAACTCTCATCTCGTCCCATCTTTATACACCACTTTCTTAATCACACTGAACGCAATATTCAATTGATGAGTTTGTCATTTCGTTACCTCCAATTAACGCTTTTGTTCAATGTAGTTATTTTCTTGTATAATAAAAGTTAATTAATCTAGAAGGGATTCTGAGAAAGAGCGAAAAATCAGCTGGAAAGCTTATCGATTTAAATATCTATTCGAAATTAATAAGCGATTAATTTTAGTCACTCTGCCCATACTCAATCAAAGTGTGGGCTTCTTTAATTTCTGTATAAAATTCAAAAGTTTGACACAATCCTGGAAAAAGCTTATAAAGAAAAGTGAGGTTCCATTATTTTCACACTTAGTAGCGCAGTCATGTTACATATAATTTTATAAGTGTGAACGAACTACAAAACTAAAAAACAAATAATAAGTTTGCAACATGTTTGCAAATACGAATTTTGCATATAAATTCGTGTGATATTGAAAGGAGTTTTACTTATGAAAGAAATTAAAACAGAACAAGAATTCAAAGACATCATCGCAAGCGAGGAGCCTGTAGTTGTTAAGTTCTTTACTACATGGTGCCCAGATTGCGTACGTATGGACAACTTTATCGGAGATGTAATGGAAGAGTTCAATAAATTTGAATGGTACTCTATCAATAAAGATGAGTTTCCAAGTATCGCTGAAGAGTATCAAGTAATGGGTATTCCAAGTTTACTTGTATACCAAAACGGTGAGAAGCTAGGCCACTTACATAGTGCTAATGCAAAAACAGAAGAGCAAGTTACTGAGTTTTTAGAAGCATACTAAAATGAAAGCCCTCTGGAAAATATTTTTCAGAGGGTTTTCATCTATTTTCACAATTATCTTTTGAAGTTTTTCATCGTTTAATGAATTACACCTTGTCATGATAAGAATAATACGTAGTAAGAAAAGTATTCGTTTCCTCATCCATCTACCCTCCTATCTCTTTAGTAAATAAACTCCAATTAGGTTCACACCTTGACTTTGTACTTTTCAACATATTTTTCCTTTACGAAACTTTGTTATCCCCTTCTTAAAAAGCTATAAAACGTCAACAATGTTTGTATAGACCCACACGACTTTCGTTTGATACTCTATTTATAGAAAGAAATTCCTTTAAAGAAAGGTGAGTGATTAAAATGGATACTCTTTCTCATAAAGAAGCTGATAAAGGTGCTATTGTCAGCATTATGGCCTACATATTTTTATCCTCTATGAAAATCATCATCAGTTATATTACCCTCTCTAGCGCATTACGCGCTGACGGTTTAAATAACTTAACGGATATCGGTGCTTCTTTAGCGATATTAATTGGTCTAAAAATATCTCGTAAACCTCGTGACCCAGATCATCCGTATGGGCATTCGCGTGCCGAACAAATCGCATCACTTGTTGCGTCCTTCATTATGGCAACAGTCGGATTAGAAGTTGTTATTAGTGCCATTCAATCTTTCTTAAATCCGAAACAAGCAGCGCCTAATGTACTCGCTGCATGGGTTGCTTTATTTTCTGCTGTCGTTATGTACTGCGTGTATTTGTATACGAAAAAAATTGCAGCACGAACAAAAAGTAAATCATTAGAAGCCGCTGCAAAGGATAATTTATCAGATGCACTCGTAAGTATTGGTACCGTAGTAGGTATTGTCGGTTCTCAGTTCCAAATGCCTATTTTAGACCCTATTGCCGCTTTAATTGTCGGTCTTATTATTTGTAAAACTGCATGGGAGATTTTTGTAGAATCTTCTCATATGCTAACAGATGGAATTGATCCTGATAAAATGGAAGAATACGCTGATGCTATTGAGCATATTGGCGGTGTGGAAAACATTGTAGATATTCGAGCACGTATGTATGGGAATCAAACGTACGTTGATATTACAATTGAAGTAGATGCTCGCATGGATGTTGGAGAAAGTCACTGTATTACCGACAACATCGAAGCTATGCTGCGCAAAAAATTTGGAATTTACCATGCACACATTCATGTTGAGCCAATTAAAAAAGAACCTATTATGACATAGGTTCTTTTTTTATGAACGTTTTATGGAATATAACACATAAAACGAGCCAGCTACCGCCAGCTGCCCATCCTGCTAATATGTCAGATGGATAGTGCACGCCAAGATATATTCGGCTAACTGAAATAGATAATACAACAAAGCTTGCTATAAGAATAATTAACAATTTTTTATGCAACGAAATACGCTCTTCAGTAATTGTGACGTATGCAATAAATCCTAAAAAAGCAGTAGCATTCATCGTATGACCGCTCGGAAAACTATATCCAGTTGCAGTAACAAGCTGCGTGACATCAGGTCTTGCTCGTTCGTACCATAGTTTAAGCATACTGTTTAAATAACGAGATCCGTAGTAATTAATTGTTAGAAGTAACGCACTAAGTAACTTTTTTCTAACGAGAAAATACATTACAAGAATAATGAGTAATGGAAAATATATTCTTTTGGAACCGATAAAAGACACCCAAGTAAAATAGGTCGTCAAATAATCGTTTCGAAAGCTTTGAATAAAATGTGCGACTATATTGTCAAAGTTCTCAATCCAAGCGGTATGATACGAAAGTGATAATACGACAAAACAAATGAGTAACGTAAAACTTAGCAAGTATAAATGTCGATATCGTTTCACATACATAACCTCACTATGCAAAAAAATGGAGCGGTTGTTTTAGTTTTCCTCTCCATTTCTTTTTTATGCATAGTTTATTAAAAAATATAATTATTAATTTTTTGCTTCATCTCAGGGATATCTTCTCTTGTTACGGTAAAACGAATCACCTTCTCATCAAGATCAAGCGCCTCAGCGAATAATCCAGCTAAACCACGGGATTTTCTATCTACTTCCATAATAATTTCTAGTCGGTCGTATGCACGTGGCAAGATTAATAATTCTAATTCATCTAATTTCCCATAATGCTCTCCAGAAACCGGAATAAACTCAAATTCTTGTGCGAATGGAACTTGCTTACGTAATCGATGCGGTAATTCTTCACATTCTATATGACGTGCTTTAAACCCTAATTCATTTACACTATCTAAAACACTACTTAATAATGCATTAGGTAACACTTGAACGTAGTCGCGGTCACTTGGGTCTATACTACGTTTAATATCAAGACCTGTATGAATCCAAACCGTTTTCATACCAAGTGTAAGTGGTGCTTCAATTGGCATTGGAAAAGAAAATGGAATTTCAACTTTTTCATTCGGTTCTACAGAAAAAGGTTCTGTTAAGCGTACTCGCTCTAAATCATATGTTGCTGTTACTTTTTTATCATCCACTTCTCGTACATACGACGTCGATAATGTTAAGTAAATGCTTTCAATTTGTTGGCTAACTGAACCTCCAGTTATATGAACCTTTCCAACTATTTCTTCCCCAACAATATACTCATCTTTTTCAAGAACAGTATCTACCTTTGCACTTCCAATACCAACGCTTGCTAAAAACTTTTGAAACATGGAGTCTCCATCCTTTCTAAAGCAGAAGCTACATCTTGTTTTAAATCTTGTACATTCTCATAGTACGGCGTTTTTATTTGTAACATTCGCATAAGCATTTCACGATTATAATGTTCCAAAGTTAATTCTTCGTACCATGGTTTTTCCTGTTTTTCATTAGATTCATATCCTGCATATAATAAAAATAATGAGAAATGACCGAGCGCATAAAAGTCGCTACGAAAGTGAACTTCTCGCATCAAAGCTTGTTCACCTTCGTAAGTTGTAGCTCGCTCATCATCCTCACCTTTCCATTTAGCCAATCCAAAATCAATAATACTAATTTGATTTTCTTTCATTAGTATGTTTGGAATGCGTAAATCTCGATGAATAATGCCTTCACTATGAAACACCGATACAATTTCTAATATTTCATATAAAATCTCAAAAACTTCACGTTCTGTATATACATACCCATCTATGAAAATATAATCTTCAAAATTTTTACCAGGCATGTACTCCATCACAAAGAAGCTCTTTTTCTCCCATAGGAAATGATCATATAGACTAGGAATTGCATGATGATTTAATGTTTGTAAGATCATTTTCTCTTGTTCAAATGATTTTCTACCAGACTCATATCTTTGTTTACTTTGTCTTAATTGTTTTAAGACTTTATATCTATTTATTTGTAAATCATTAACGACATATGTAACCCCATAACTGCCCATTCCAATTACTGATTCAATTTTATAACGCTCTGCAACAATTGTATTTTTTCGCAGTGGTCTATCAAATAATGCTAGTACACGACGCCATTTCATCAGCTACTTGAAAAGAAGCTACGGCTTTTACGTTTTCTTTTATAATGTTGATGTCCATAACCAGATGAACGTCGTTTATAATCGCTACTTGAATACGAGCGCCCTCTACGACGATAATCACTACTTGAATACGAACGATATTTTTTCTTTCCTAATAAAGAATCAATAATTTTTTTGAACATTCCTTCACCTCTTGAGTAAAATTTCCTTTTCATTATACCAATAATTATTGACTATATTTGTGACAGGTTTGTAAAGAGTAAAAAACGACGAGTTATGCCCGTCGTTACTTTCATTCATCCTCTTCATCAAAAACTTCATCAATCATGCATTTCTCTAATAAATACTCAAATGTAATATCTGCGAGATCTTCAATTTCTTCTCGTTTTGGGACGTACCCTCTTTCAATTAGTTGCTCATAAAAAAACTCCGCAATCTCTTCCGTATCAATCACGACTTCAATTTCCTTCATGAGCATCACTCCTTTATTTCTGTTTTATGAAAAAATCTCAAAATTATGTATATGAGATTAGAAAAATAGATTTTATTTTTTTATAGGTCATAAGCTTTGGACGAGATGCATACGATTGTAGTACAAGCTATTCAAAGGGGGAAATAATAATGGAAAATCAATATGAAGTAGGACAAACAAAAGAAGAGTTCATGCATGAAGATCAATGGGCAGACTCTCTTATAAAGTGGCTTTTTATTTTTTTAATAGTTGTAGGCATACCTTATACTGCATATGTTGTTGTTCAATTTATTCTCTCTTTCTAGTTAACTATTTTTTCTCTGTCAATTTAACTAAATAATTATGAACAACATCCATTACAATTTTATATTCTTCATCTTTAAATGTATCGAACAATAATTGATAATCGTTATAAATATCAAGTAATCCATCAATGATTTCTTGACGATTCGTCTTAACACTCACTTTTTTCGAGTTGTTAATTGACTTTAACTTTCCTAAATCTAATTTATTCATACCTGCTTTATCTTGTTTCATTTTCTTCAAAATTGCATTTGCCGTTTGAGCATTGGCGAGTAACGTTAAATCTGATTCATCCGCTTCTAACCATTCACCATCCGTAATCCGTGACAATTCATAAATTGTATCTTCCCATGCGTCATTCTTATATCTCCATACTTCTGTACGAAAACCAACAATACGGAAAACATCTTTATCATATCCAGTTACTTGCACAAGATCACCAAACGTGAAATTATAATTTAATTCAATCCACTCCGTATCGCCCTTTTTCATATCTTGCTCTGTAACGTGCTGCAATGTTTGCTCTACGTAAAATCCATCGTGATTATTGACTTCGTATACATAAACTCCATCTAAAACCTTCATATTTGTGATTTTCCCAACGGTTCCATATAGCGTAATCACGACTATGTCCCCTACGTTGTATTTAGGTTGTTTTTTTCTTGCCATCTCTATCTCTCCTTTTTTTGACGTCGTGATTTTGATATCAGTATATGCAACCTACATAAAAACGCTTATCACAGAAGCTTATATTCATAAATTTTTTCAATAAAAAATATAATCTTATAAAATTTACATTACACTCAAACAAAAGCTAGTAACTAGACTAGCTTCAAATCAACAAATTTCATAATAAAAAAACATACAGAATACTTCACTTTAAATAAAGTAATGTATTCTGTATGTTTTCAAATAGTTTTTATCTATCTTGTATGTATAAATCCCAGGCTTCATCAAATATAGACATACTTTCTAGCATTCCGCTCAACTCTAAGTATGAACTAATTTCATCATAGTCTTCAGATTGCTTCGGAAAACTTAAATCATCATACATCGCCTCTGCTAAATCTGAAATTTCATTTCTAAATAAAGCTGCACGATGCTTCATCATATAATGGTAAAATGTCTTTTTCAAAAATATTCCCTACCTTTCTAACTTGGGTACATTATACAAGGCAAAAAAGAAAAAAACCAGCATAAAAGCTGGTTAAAAGTCGAAATAATTTCTTTTTAATAGACGCGGTCTTCCCATTAATTCTTCATATGTTAGTTGTTTTGGTAAATCTTTCGTGTAAATTAAGAATAATTGATCTTCAATTTCTTTTACTGTATGGTCTGATTGATAGTCCATCCCGCACGAGGAACAAGAAATACATGGTGTCTCTTGGATTTCAATGGCTTTCGTACCATCTGGTAATTCCCAATATACAGTATTCAAGCTTTCTTTCGCTTCTGTACTGTCACACCACATACAATTCATACTGCATCACCCTCAGTTTTTTTGTCGTTTTCTTCTAACTTAGCCATTTGTGCTTGATATTTTTTATCTTTTAATTGATCGCGCTTATCACGTTTATCTTTTAAAGATGCATGAGTATCATTATCTTCGTAGTCTTTACGACGGTTCATACGCTGTAAGTCGTCTGGAACGAGGTTAAATTTCTTATCGCTCATAAGACCTGCGATACCAACATCTGAACGTTTTTCTTCGTAGTTCGGATAAATCTCTTTAAAGTATCCTTCCGCTCTTCCTGGAATATAGCTCTCTGGCTCTGGATACGTCGTAATAACACCTTCAAAGTTACGAAGTACAACTTTATCTGCACTTTGTGAGATTAAATAGTTTGGTTGAAGTGCAATTTTACCGCCTCCGCCTGGCGCATCAACAACGAATGTCGGAACAGCATAACCAGATGTGTGTCCACGTAAACCTTCAATAATTTCAAGACCTTTAGATACTGGTGCACGGAAGTGACCGATACCTTCAGATAAGTCACATTGATAAATGTAGTATGGACGTACACGGATTTTTACTAAGTCATGCATAAGTTTTTTCATAATTGGAACGCTGTCGTTAATACCAGCTAAAATTACTGCTTGGTTTCCGACTGGAACACCAGCATTCGCTAACATTTCACATGCCTTTTTCGATTCTTCAGTAATTTCAATAGATGTATTGAAATGTGTATTTAACCATACTGGATGGTATTTTTTAATAATGTTACATAAGTTTTCTGTAATACGTTGTGGGAATACTACTGGTGCCCTCGTTCCGATACGAATAATCTCAACATGCGGAATCTCTCGTAAATTTTTTAATACATATTCTAAAATTTTATCGTTAATTAGAAGTCCGTCACCACCGGAGATTAATACATCTCGTACTTGTGGCGTTTCACGAATATAAGCAATTGCATCATCTAATTGTTTCTTCGGTACACCCATTCCAATTTGTCCACTAAAACGACGACGTGTACAGTAACGACAATACATAGAACATTGATTTGTTACTAAGAATAGTACACGGTCCGGATAACGATGTGTTAGCCCTGGAACTGGTGAATCTTCGTCTTCGTGAAGTGGGTCTTCTAAATCATATTTTGTTTTATATAACTCTTCCGAAATCGGTACTGATTGCATCCGAATCGGACAGCGTGGATCATCAGGATTCATTAGCCAAGCATAGTACGGTGTAATGTTTAACGGGATCGTTTTCGTTGAAATTTTAACGCCCTCTTCTTCTTCAGGTGTTAAGTTAATTACTTTTCTTAAGTCATCTAACGTTTTGATCGTATTCGTTAATTGCCAAACCCAATCATTCCATTGCTCTTCAGTAACATCTTTCCATAATTCGATATCCTTCCAGTGACGATTTGGTTTGTATACATCATGTAACATTGCTATTCCCCCTTTTTATACGCTCATCCTTTATATAAGCAATAGTTATGCCAACTTTACATTGTTGATAAGTAAATGTGCGGAGAACCCTATTACATAAGCGAAAAAATATTTTTAAGCGTTGTATGAAATCAATACTTAACATCATATTCATTACTTTTTATATATGTAAACGCTCTTTTATTCGTGCAAACACACAAAAACCGCCGATTATTCGGCGGTTTTGTCGTACTTGCTCAGTTTATATTGAAGCGTTTGACGAGGGATACCCAACATTTTTGCGGCTTGTAATATATTCCCTTCCGTTTCAATCAACGCTTGATCTATTAATTCTTTTTCTGTTTGATGAAGTGCTTCTCTAAGTGGCATTATACCCTTCTTCTTCGAAAACTTCTCTTTCCGAAATGTACGTGGTAAACAATTGGCTGTTAATGTATTCCCTTCTGCAATAATAACAGCATGTTCAATCGTATGTTTTAACTCCCGTACATTTCCAGGCCACTGATAAGCTTGCAGGCTATCTTTCGCTTCCTCATCAATTTGAAGTACACCTTTTTTATAACTTTTATTATATTCTTTCAAAAAATAAGATGCTAATAATAGTACATCCTCAGTTCTTTCACGAAGCGGTGGGATATATAATGAAAATACGTTTAAGCGATAATATAAATCAGTGCGAATTTTATTCTCTCGTAAACATATTTCTGGAGGCTGGTTCATCGCGGTAATAACACGAACATCTACTTTTCTCGTCTTATTATCACCAATTCTTCTAATGACTCCATCTTCTAACACTCGTAACATTTTTGCCTGCAAATCAAGAGGCATTGAATTCAGTTCATCTAAAAATAATGTACCACCATCAACAAGTTCAAATAGCCCAGCTCTTTCAATCGCTCCCGTATAGCTTCCTTTTGTCGTTCCAAACAATAAACTTTCTAATAGCGACTCTGGTAAAGCTGCACAGTTTTGTGCAATAAATGGCTTGTTTTTTCTTTTAGAAGCTTCATGAATTGCTTGTACGAACAGTTCTTTTCCTGTTCCTGTTTCACCATATATTAAAACATTCGCGTCTGTTGGTGCTACTTTTTGTGCTAACTCTTTCGTCTGTTTAAACCGCGTATCATTTGTCACTATTGTCTCAAATGCAGCGTGCTTTTTAATCACTTTTTTTCTAGATGATCGCTTTATTTTCGACTGTAAGTCAACAATTGTGTCAGTAAGCTTTTGAATTGTAGAGTAATCCTTTGCAATTTCAACAGCCCCAGCAATATTCCCATCTATAAAAATAGGTAACGTCGTATTTACTGTACAAACATCTTCACCATTTAAATTTTGATAATGTTGTACCTGATGTACGATAGGTTTTTTTGTATCTAGTACTTTCATCAATGTACTCGTTTCCCTTGATAAAGACGGGAACGCTTCTAACAGATGTTTCCCTAACACTTTTTCAATCTTCGATCCATCGTGTTTTGCAGCTACAGAATTATAAAATATTGTAATTCCATTTTCATCTACAGCGTGTATAGCCTCATCAATACTGCCCAAAATCGCTTCAATGACTTCTTGTGTCGAAACTGCTAGCAATGTCATCCCCCCTCTTGCCGAAAATCCAGCAATTACATGCCGAATTTTCGGCACACCTATGTGCGATTGTAAGCATGACGATTCCGTTCTATAATTTTAATCAATTTTATATTTTCATTAGATAACTCGAAACTCTAATTAGTACGGCTTTTTCAAACACCCAGCTCCACCTAACTGTTTTGCTTTACAGCCAAATTTTGAGGCGGAAGTTTTACTGCTTTCGAATAGCTAGATAGATCTTTCACCCATATATTCATATCTTCCAACTTATCGAAAATGTAGCAATTATTCGCCAGTCTTCCTGTATACGTATAGCCTAATTGATGAAAGGCAGCATTCATTCCGAAAGAAAGCGATCGAGCAATTGTATAGGAGCAGAAAATAGATCTTTCTTGAAGTTCTTCCTCTAATTTAATTAGTAAACTTTTCATAAATCCATGTTTACGGTATTCAGGTAAAGTAGCACAATTCGTTAATTCTGCATTCCCTTCCTTTATGTTCATTTCTGCAGATGCTGTACTAATAATTTTCCCCTCAAATTCATACACGTAGTAAATTGTATCGTCTTCTTTCATCGTCTGTAATACATAACTCGCTTCATTTAAAGGTGTCGGATACACTTCAAATACTTTTCCGAATACAGTTGCTAATTCTTCTGCATCTTCTTCAGTCGCTTTTCTCAGCAAAAATTTCTCTGGAACTACTTTTTCTTTTATTTCTTTTCCTTTTACACCGCTTAATATAGTATCTTCCTCAATCCAATGCATACTATTTCGTCTTTCATCATTATTATATTTCACAAAAAAGTATGCATCGTGTCCTTGAAAATAATGAGGTATCGTTGCTTCCAACAAAAAACCGAAAGAGAGCCATGTTGAAACATGCTCTCCCTTTCCTTTAATAATACATTTAGTGAAAGAATGTTTCTCTGCTAGTTCGTCAATTGTCTGTATAATACTTTCAACATTTCCTGTATAGTGATCTATCCGAATACGCTTATTAAAATAATCTAAAACACCTTCTACTGTATAACAATTCGTCTGTTCTCTAAAAGATTCATAGTATTTCATCTTTTCACCTCACACCAATCTAGTAATGTACATGCAATAATTTTTGCGGCAGCTATCATTTTATCAACTTCTATATATTCGTTTGGATAGTGTGCTACTTTCGTCTCTCCTGGACCAAATACTATTGTTGGTACGTTTGCAATTTGTGTAAATAAACCTCCATCAGTCCCCCACGGAGATGCTTCAATAATTGGTTCGTTCCCTTCGATTTCAACAAAGTTGTGATGAAGTGTCGTAATGAGTTCATGATTCTCTTCTAGTTCACCAGGAACCCATCTCGCTCCAAACCATTCTACTTCTACTGGATTTTCAACAAACCAATTGTCCACATCATTTAATTCAGCAATCCAATTCTCAAACTCTTCTTTTGCCGCCTCTATAGTCTCATTCGGCGCAACACCGCATCTTCCTTCTAAAATTAATTCATCGGGAACAGAACTTGGCCAACTCCCTCCTTCAATTTTCCCAATGTTAATTGGAATTGGAATCGGAATTTCTTTAAATAACGGATCTGTAATTCGACTATTTCTTTTCTTCTCTAGCTTTCTTACATGTTCTATAACAAACATACTTTTTTCAATTGCACTAACCCCTTCATAGCGCGTTCCACCGTGTGCAGCTTTCCCTTTTACACGTAGACGAAACCACATGGAACCTTGTTGTTTCGGGAAAAACTTCATATTAGTAGGCTCCGGAATAATGACACCATCTGCCTTATATCCTCGTAATATAGTTGCTAATGTCCCTGCTCCGCCACTTTCCTCTTCTATTACACTTTGAAAATAGATGTCTCCTTTTAATTCAATGTTAGATTCAATAATCGCTTCCATCGCAAGCATAAGTGCGACATTTCCGCCCTTCATATCCGTCGTTCCACGGCCATATATACGATTTCCGATTTTCTCACCGCTATAAGGATGATGTTCCCACTGATTCACATCCCCTTCTGGAACTACATCAATATGCCCATTCAATATCATAGATTTCCCGTCGCCACTTCCTTTTAAAGTTGCTACAATATTTGGGCTATCTGAAAAACTTGTACGGGGTGATACAAAATAAGGATGATCTTTCATTTTAGAAAAAGAAGGCTCCCATATATCGAGCTCTAAACCTAATTCACGTAATTTTTCAATCACAATTGCCTGCGCACCGCTTTCATCACCAGATACGCTCTTTTCTTGAATTAATCGTTTTAAAAATTTCACACTTTCCTCTTCATGGCTCTCAATATAATCACAAACTTGCTTTTTTAATTGCTCCATATATTACATCTCCCTTCATTCAATTACTAGTAAGTTAGAACTAATTTGAAAATCAGCTTCTGTATGTCGTTTTACATCTTCTACTGTGTATGGGCTCATTAATTCTTGTAATATAAGTCCACTCGGAGTTACCTCCATGACTGCCATATCAGTAATAATTAAATCTACACATTTCTTTGAAGTTAATGGCAATGTACACTCTGAAACAATTTTTGCATTTCCGTACTTATCAACATGATTCATCACAACAACGACCCGCTTCGCTTTTTGCGCTAAATCCATTGCTCCACCAATACCTGGAACACGTTTTCCAGGTACAATCCAGTTTGCTAAATCACCATTTTCACTTACTTGTAATGAACCAAGAATCGTTATATCTAGCAAACCTTTTCGAATCATCCCAAACGCTGTGCAGCTATCGAAATAACTCGCTCCTGTTATAAGAGAAGTTGGTAAACCTGCTGCATTACACAAATTTTCATCTTCATTCCCTTTACTTGGCGTTGGTCCCATGCCGACGATTCCATTTTCCGCATGAAACATAACATTTATATCGTCAGGCAAATGATTTGGTACAAGCGATGGTATGCCAATACCTAAATTTACAATCATACCATTTTGTATTTCTTTCGCCGCACGCCTAGCAATCTTATCCCTCACTTCTACGCCCATACCCATTTCCAGTTCACTCCTTCCGACGGTACAATATAATTTACGAAAACACCTGGAACGACAATTTCCTCTGGATCTAAACTTCCAAGCGGGACTATTTCTTCTGCTTCTACAATTGTTATATCCCCAGCCATAGCTACATGGGGATTCATATTTCGTGCACTTTTGTCAAATACAAGATTACCAAACGGATCTGCCTTTTTCGCATATACAATTGAAACTTCAGCAGTTAATGCTGTTTCAACTAAGTAGGTCTTACCATTCATTTCAACTGTTCGTTTTCCCTCTTCCACAATCGTATCAACACCAACATCAACTAAAACACCACCAAGACCAACGCCACCAGCGCGAATACGCTCTGCTAATGTTCCCTGCGGAGAAAACTCAATTTGTAACCTTCCCTCGTTTAGTTGCCTTCCTGCATTTGGATTGGAGCCAATGTGAGAAGTAATTATTGATTTAACTCTTTCATTTGTAACAAGACGACCGATACCTACATCAGGAAATCCAGTGTCATTTCCAATTAAATTTAAATTTGTAACGCCTTTTTCTAAAATTGCCTGTATTAAAGATGGAGGGGATCCAATCCCTCCAAATCCCCCAAACATCAATGTCATATCATCATGGAACAAAGAAATTACTTCCTCAATTTCTTTTAATTTACCGAATGTATTTGTAATAGTTGTCATGCGATACTATGCCCTCCTTTTTGCATCATCTCTTCCACACTTTTAGAGAAAATTGAAAGTAATTCATCTAACTCGGAATATGTAGTTGTCATTGGCGGTGCTACAAGCAGTGCACTATCTTCTTTTCCTGCTTGCCCTGAAACTGCTTGGTATAAAAGCAGACCATTTTTAGCTGCAACTGAAATAAGCTCTGACGCTTTTGTAAACGGTTGCAATTCTACTCCGATTAGCAACCCTTTTCCGCGCACATCAGCAATGATTGTCGATTGTTGCTGAACTTTCTGTAAGCCTTTTATTAAATACTCTCCCTTTTCTGCTGTTTTTTCAGGAAGATTATGTTTCTCCATATATTCAATAACAGCTAAAGCCGTTGCTGCAGACAATGGATTTGCACTTAACGTATGACCGCTCATTACTGAACGTGATCCACGTAATATTGGTTCCATAACACGATCACTTACAACTGTCGCTGCCATCGGTGTATATCCCGCTCCTAACCCTTTACCAAGTGTCATAATATCCGGCTCTACGCCCCAATGCTCCATCGCAAACCATGCTCCAGTACGACCAAGCCCAGTCATTACTTCATCCGCAATAAATAAAATATCGTAATGGTCGCAAATCTCTTTAATGACTTTATAATAGTCTTTCGGCGGAACAACCGCGCCTCCAGCTGCTCCGATAATCGGCTCAGCAATAAAAGCAGCAATATGCTCTGCACCAATTCTTTCAATTGATCTTTCTAGTTCAGTCGCACATGCCAGCTGACAAGTTGGATATACCTTTTGAACAGGACATCTGAAACAATATGGAGCTGGTATAGTCGGATAATCTTCCAAAATAGATACGAAACGTTGTCTACGTAGTGGATGCCCAGACATCGATAAAGCACCCATCGTAATACCGTGATAACTCATCCATCTTGATAAAATTTTATGTTTCCCTTGAATACCTCGCTCTTGAAAATGCTGAATTGCAATTTTCATAGCTGTTTCATTCGCTTCCGTACCACTATTTACAAAAAAACTCCAGTTCAAATCTCCTACACTTAAATCACTTAACTTCTTCGCTAATTTTTCAGCTGGTTCACTCGTAAACTGTGATCTATAAACGAAAGCAATCTCCTCAGCTTGCTTTTTAATAACGTCTGCAATCTCCTTTACGCCATGCCCAATACCTGCCGTAATTGCTCCTGACGAACCATCAAAATATTTATTGCCATTTTGATCATACAAATAAACACCTTTTCCATGTGAAATCATTGGATACGGCTGACCAACAAGTGGTTTAATTAAGTAATCGCGCATAGCGCTCCCCCATTTCTCCAATTTGTATATATATATGAAGAAAATTGACGTTTCTTTCATAAAAAAGAATCCTCTGCAAAAGCAGTGAATTTATCAAAAAACTATTATAAAATATACAAATGAGTGCTTAAAAATTTTTATAAAACAGAAAATTCAGAACTAAAAAACCGAAGACCAACCCTTTTCTATACGCCCAAATAACCCTCCTTTTTATATGAAATGACTACATCACCAAATGTTTTTATAGCATAATGCCAGCTGTCCTTAAATGCCGACATTCTGTACACTTCGACGGAACTCCCGTTAAACTCCTTCCTATTATCCTACTTTAAATTGCATATTTTAAAACAAATTTCGACACCCACCTTACTAATCAATTCAGATTCCTATTCATTATGTAAACTTTTCAGTTTTAAACTATAAAAAAAGAACCGATTAACCACACTAATCAGTTCGTCATGACGCTCTCTTATGGGTTAATACTGTCAATTGCTAAAATAAATAGAAAAATGAAGTTTACAAATTCATCCTACAGCCTATAACACAAAACCTTTTCATAACTTCATTCACAATTACTATCGGGATATCCCTATCCCGAAGTGGCACTCCTTTCCTCAGATTCAAAGTATCTTTCCTTTATAATTTATGTAGGACAATTATCACTTTGTATGTGTATTTGCCTATAATTAAAAAAATCCCTAGTTTTCTAGCGATTTTTGGACATGTATTCAATATGTTAATTGAAATGCACTTTCAATTTGGCATTTATTTTACTTTCGTACAGTCATATGTACTGCTTTACTCTGCGAAATTCTCGTAAGCACCAGCACCTCTTTATGAAAACATATTTGTTGTCAATTTTTAATTTTCCCTTTATAAAATCATTTTTTTTGCATAACCGCTTTCTTGCTTCGCATATAGTTTTAATGATGACAAAGGAGGAATGTTCATGTCTCAATCTGAAATCGAAAAATATGGACAAGAAGTTACACAATACGAACAACTCGCACGTTACTATCAGTTTCGTAATCCTAAAAAATATATAGAATTATATATGAAATATTACGATGCACTATCAAAACTTGTACAGGCGTATGAAACAAGAGACTCACAAGAAGCTGCTTTACCGTCACATATAAGAATTTTTCATGCCGATCCAAATATACCAGCGGTTGACATTTTAGTAAACGGACAAAAGGTTATTAAAAATATTTCATTTAAGCAATTCAGCCCTTATTTATCATTAGTGCAAGGTAAATACCGTATAGATATTGTTCCTGTCGGAAATGAAACTCCAATCTTTTCAGCGTTGGTACCAATAATGGGAAATCATACTTATACTCTTGCTGCAATAAATAGTGATAATCACCTACAATTACAGCCTATACTTGATAATACACATTTACCAGCTGGTCAAGCCAAAATACGGTTTGCACATTTCTCTCCAGATACCCCTGTTGTAAACGTAGATTTAAAAGATGGGGATCATTTATTTGAAAATGTACTCTTTAAACAAATAACAGATTTTTTGCAAGTTAGCCCTGGTACAGCAGATATTGAAATTTCACTCGCAGATAATAAAAACGTTTTATTGACTATACCAAAATTCAATGTTGAACCAAATGTTATTTATACAATTTCAATAGTAGGTTATTCAACTAAAGATCCTAAATTAGAAGCCGTTATACTCACAAATTAAAACAGTCTACACCATTCATTTGGTGTAGACTGTTTATTTTTGAAATGCAATTTGAAATTCTGTCCAATCGTTATCTGATCGACACATAATGGATCCATTATGTTTTTCCACAATTTGTTTACATACAAATAATCCAATACCAGTTCCTAACTTTTTAGTAGTTACAAATGGTTCAAAAATCGTTTCTACATTTTCAGCTGGAATCATTGGTCCATTATTTTTTATCACAATTCGAATAGCTTGATCTTCTTCAAATACATCAATGATAATTTTTCGTTCTTCTTTCATTGATTCAAGAGCATCAATTGAATTCATTAATATGTTTAAAAATACTTGTCTCACTTCACTCCGATAACCAACAAGCGGAATTGGATACGGTAAATTCTTTTCAATCAAAACATTCGCATTGACCAAACTCGGATATAAGAATTGTATAATGTCTTGAAACAAGTCATTAAGCCAAAACCGTTCCGATTCATTCCACATTTCTTTTTTCGATACGAGTAAAAATTGCGAAATACGAAAATTTAATTGATCTAATTCATGCGAAATAATATCTAAATACGATAAACTCGGATGATCCGCCTTTAATAATTTAACAAACCCCATAATGGAAGTAAGCGGATTACGAAATTCATGTACAAAACTAGCTGACATTTGCCCTAAAATCGTCAGCCTTTCTTTATGTGTTTCGTTAATATATTGCTGTTTTTCCTCTAAATTCTTCGATATAATTTCCGAGTATTTTAAAACGGTATAATAAATTAATTTGTCAAAACAAGTATGTATTTTTGCCATAATTGGTTTCAATTCACGAGCGCTAACATCTAATTCACACATCGCTTCGAAAAGTTCATTTCTTCCCACGTTTGCGTTATAAACAAAATCTCCAATATTCGCATCTGCTCCAGCACGTTCAATAGCAATTTTCTCACATAACGGTTGAAGATAATTTATATCTTTATCTTCCATAGTAAGTTCGATAATTAACTCTAGTAAATCCTCTCCATTTTGAACTACTTCTAGTTTAAATGGATCTTTTTCGGAAATTATCATTTTGTTTTTCCAGTTCTCTACGAATTGGTGCCTATTGTTTTTCAAGTGTGAACAAAATATTTCTTTAATATCCTTATCGATTGGAAAAACCTCCATTCCCTCCATTTCCATACGACGAATACCCTTTATATTTTGAATATTAACACAAAAAATACGATTCGTTAATAGATTTTTGTCACATTTTGTTAATTTCTGTTGATAAAATTATTTTTTCTTTCTTATTTAACTAATTGTATACAAATCCCCTTTTTCCTTCACATATTTTCATTATTTCCGTAGTCAAAACGACTTTTTTTTGCATCATTTTTAATTCTTGCGTACAATAGAAAATGAAAGGTGTGAAAAATATGGTAAATAAAAATGTGGAAGATTATCTCCAAGAAGGCATTTACGGCCAAAAGCAAAACAAACCAGAAGAACGTAATATGTATTTAACTACATTACGTGAGCGTGTGGAAATCGCTTTAACAATCGGTCAAGTAATGCAAAGTAATGTATACTCTGAAGTGGCGGGTAGCATGCGCTCTTCTCAATCATTACAACTCCTCCTAAATGGTGGCATTGCTTACCCACATTTATCAAAATACATTAAATTAGCAAACGAAAAAAATGTTCCTTTTACAATTGTTCAAAATAAAGATACAAAAACACCAATCGGTTTAGTATTAACTCATGCTACTGCTATAGATAAAGAACAAATTTATGTAGAAGATACTATTTTCAAACAAGAAATGAAGTAAAAGTTACACTTAATTAAATAGTTACTAGAAGCGTAAAAAACGAGTATGGAATCGTAAACATTTCCTACTCGTTTTTTAGTGCAAGTTTTAAGTTTTTCCACTTTATTTTTTAATACATACTAATTTCATTTCTGTCATTTCTTCTATTGCATATTTAATTCCTTCGCGTCCCGT
Source organism: Bacillus cereus group sp. MYBK14-1 (assembly GCF_051916885.1). Classification (NCBI taxonomy): domain Bacteria; kingdom Bacillati; phylum Bacillota; class Bacilli; order Caryophanales; family Bacillaceae; genus Bacillus; species Bacillus cereus group sp. MYBK14-1. The sequence goes on from NZ_JBQAHM010000005.1 coordinate 260,341, forward strand.
GCCACTTTCTTTCACACCACCATAAGGCATATGATCTACTCTGAACGTTGGAATATCATTAATCATGACACCACCAACCTCTAGCTCATCAATTGCACGCATTGCTTTAAATAAATTATTTGTAAATACTCCTGCCTGTAAGCCGTAACGCGAATTATTTACTTGCTCAATCGCTTCATCAAATTCTTTAAATGTATTTACTGTCATGAGTGGACCGAATACTTCTTGGCACTGCACAGATACATGATCTGGAACATTTGTTAATACAGTCGGTTCAAAAATTCTTGCATCCTGCTTCTTACCACCACATAAAACAGTTGCTCCTTCCTTAATTGCTTCTTGAACCCACATATCAATTCGCTCTACATCTTTTTTTGAAATTAAAGCTGATACATCCGTTTCCTCAAGCAATGGATCACCAACAACAACTGATTCCATCGCTTTCTTTAGCTTTGAGAGAAATTCATGTATTTTCGTTTCATGTACAAAAACACGTTGTACTGAAATACAAACTTGCCCATTATTAACAAATGCTCCCCATTTTACACGTTCAATTATTTCATCTGTTAACTCTACATCTTCATCAATAATAACAGCAGCATTTGAGCCTAGTTCTAACGTAACTCGTCTTAGCCCAGCCTTTTGTTTTATTCCGATTCCAACTTTTGGACTTCCGGTAAAAGTAATAGAAGCAACGTAATCATTTTTGACGATTGCCTCACCAACCGTGGGGCCAGGGCCAGAAATGATATTTAAAGCTCCATTTGGCAATCCTGCCTCTTCAAATAACTCAACTAATGCATAAGATGATAATGGCGTTTGATCAGCTGGCTTTAATACAACTGTATTTCCGGCAGCGATTGCTGGTCCAACTTTATGCGCTACTAAATTTAATGGGAAATTAAATGGTGTAATAGCCCCTATAACCCCAATCGGCTTTCGGATTGTATATGCAATACGCCCATCTGCACCAGGTGCGGCGTCTAATGGCAATGTCTCACCATATATACGCTTCGCTTCTTCAGCTGCAAATTTGTACGTTTGAACAGTACGATCTACTTCTCCCCTTGCAGCACGTATTGGTTTTGCAGCTTCTTTTGCAATAATCTCTGCAAATTCTTCTCTTCTTTCATCCATTTTTTGTGCAACTTTCTCTAAAATAGTCGCACGATCATATGCAGATAATTTATTCATTTTTATCATTGCATTTTTTGCAGCAGTAACAGCCTCTTTTACATCTTCTTCCGTTCCTTGTGCAATTTCCGCTAATGTTTCTTCAGAATATGGTGCGTATAATGGTTTATACGTGTTTACAGATTTCCAACTTCCGTTTATATATAAATGCTTTTTCATACTTCTTCTCCTTCCAAATATATGTATACAACAATATTTCACCTAGTGAAAGGTTCAACTTATGTCATTGTATCATAGCCCCTATCCCTCAAAAAACATTATGCTCAAAAAAACTCTGCTATATAGCAGAGTTTACGAGCTAATTTGCTCTTGTAACGAAATTTGTTTTTCATCTTCTAAAATAACAATCGATTCTACTATCTTTGTAACTTCTAATCTTTTTATATAATGTCCATCTAATTCTTTCACACAAAACTTATAATTTTCAATTTCAATGGAATCCTCTTCAGCAATCTCTATATTCTTCGTTAAAATCCAACCACCGATTGTATCAATACCATCATCATCAATCCCTAAACCAAATAACGTATTCACTTCACTAACAAGTACTTTTCCCTCTAGTATCGTCTTCGTTTCACTAACCTTTTGAATTTCTGGCTGCTCATCCGTATCAAACTCATCCTGAATATCTCCAACAATTTCTTCCAAAATATCTTCAACAGTAACAAGTCCAGATGTCCCACCATATTCATCTATCAATATAGCAATATGTGTTCTTTCTTTTTGCATTTTTAAAAACAAATCATGAATTGGAATAGAATCGATAACTAAAATAATTGGTCTCACATATTGCTCTACTGTCTTCTTATTAACAGCTTTATGTTGTACAAACTCAGTAAAAATATCTTTAAAATTCACAAAACCTATTACGTGGTCTTTGTCGCCATCAACAACTGGATACCTTGTATATTTTTCGCGAGACATTTTTTGCAAAGCTTCTTCAGCAGGCATTTCTTTACTTATAATATTCATTTCAGTTCGAGGTACCATTATTTCTTTTGCAATCCGATCATCAAATTCAAAAATTTTATTTACATATTTATATTCAGATTGATTAATCTCACCATTTTTATAACTTTCTGAAACTAACAACCGTAATTCTTCTTCTGAATGAACCTCATCATGCCCCTTCGGCGGTTTCAGCCCTAGCAGCTTCGTAATGATTCGAGCTGAACCATTTAATAGCCAAATGAATGGGAATGCAATACGATAAAAGAAAATTAACGGCTTAGAAACAAGCAAACTCACTTGTTCAGATTTTTGAATTGCAAATGTTTTTGGGGCCAATTCCCCTATTACAACATGTAAAAAAGTAATTAACAAAAATACTAAAGTTACAGCAAAAATGTCTGCTAGTTGAGTAGAGATATTCCAATTTGCAAAAAGCGTATCAAACATTTGCTTTAACGCAGGTTTACCAAACCACCCAATTCCTAAAGCTGTAACAGTAATTCCTAACTGACAAGCAGATAAATATTCGTCTAAGTTTGTAATGACTGTTTTGACCGATGTTGCACGATTATTTCCTTCTGCAATTAAATAGTCAATTCGTGAACTTCTCACTTTAACAATTGCAAATTCTGCTGCAACGAAAAATGCCGTTAAGGCAATTAAAACAATCACTATACTTATACTATATATGTCCAAATACTTTTCCTTACTTACTTTGTAAGCAAGGAAGCCACCTCCTACTTAATTTTATTCAAGTGAAGTAAGCATTCTAATACTCTAACAAAATTCTACATTAGCAACCACCTTTTTATATATTATATGCATACATAAAAAAGATATTTATCATTATGATAATCTAATTCATTTACACTCGTCAAATTATTCTAAATGTTACGATAAGACATTTTTATTTAAAAGAACTATTCTCCTCAACTCAATTTCGTGAAAAAACACTTTCTTTGCCGATTCCACACTTCTTTTGTCGCACTAGAAGGGAACTTACTTCATAGCTCGAAATCATTCAACAGGATATATATAGGAGGGATTATTTTGGAATATAAAACACCATTTATCGCAAAGAAATTAGGTGTTAGCCCAAAGGCTGTTGTCCGGATCGCGCAACAATTAAATCTTACGATAGAGAAAAACAAATATGGCCACTTTATTTTCACACAAGAGGATGTCGATCAAATGTTAGAACACCATCGATTTCAAATAGAGCAATCTCAAAATTCTCAATCTACTCAAAAGGCTTCCTCAAATGAAGTTGAGGAATTAAAAACTCAAGTTAATACAATTGTTCAAAACATATCATCGAATGATTTTGAGCAATTAGCTAATCAATTAAACACTATTACGAGAAGACTTGATCGAATGGAAGAACAAATGCAAGATAAGGCAAATGATGTCGTCACGTACCAACTTTTACAACACCGTCGTGAAATGGAGGAAATGTTAGAGCGAATTCAAAAGTTAGAAGCTGCCCTAACGAAAGAAGAACCCATTTATATTACTCCGGATTCAAAACCAACATATGAACGAGAAAAGAAACCGAAGCGCCGCAAAATGATTTTTAGTATATTTGGATTATAATTTTTAGACCCTTATTAAAATAATAAGGGTCTTTTTTAATGAAGAGTTATATCCTATACAAATATTATTCTCTTTATTATACATATTCACTTCGCTTTATTTCGTTAACATAATATTTTTACTGTATTCTGTAATTAATGCCTGTGCATGAGCATTCCCTTGAATCACATCACGAAATTCTTTTAAAGAATACAAATGCGTAACCCCTTTTCGAGCATGAATTCTTACTGGTACACCTTGTAAAGTATCATGAAACTGAAAAGGATTATCTATTGGTTCAATTGGAAAACCAAGTGTAAGTAAATACATATACATTCTTTTTGTTACTGCTGCAATGTACCATTCAGCTTTTGTTTCTAACGCATGTATAAATAAAATAGCTGTTAGCCTTTTGAAATGTCCTCTTCCACGAGACGTTTTCGAAATACTTAACTTGCCTATTTCATATACATTCTTCAAATCTTTTACTAAATCATTTTTAGAAAACGGATAGAAAAACTCAGAATTCGATTGTTCAGGTACCGTATACTTAATACATTCTACTGTACCAATAGGATGTTCATCTTCTATTAATAAAAATCGTGATGGATTTAAATTACGTTCTACGAACATTAAGTTTCTTTCTTCACAAAAATCTCCCCATAGTTGCTCGAACCCAAAATGTTCTTCCTTTGTTTGAACACGCTGGAACATATTTAACCGCCTTTCCCATCGCCGCTCTGTTTTTTGATAACGCTTTCACTATCTATCATATAAGAACAAATCTTCGTATGCAACTAAAAATATTTATGACTTATTATATTCTGCAAAATGAATTAGATTCCAATTTAATCGACTTTTATCCCGCGCTCACATTCCTTTTAATAACACATTTGTAGCACTTTTCAAATCTAAATTACACTACGTTTCTTTCCATACAGCATATAATTCTTCTTAATCTAAAGAAATCCTTTATGAAAAAGGATTTCTTTTACTTCTTAATGCTTTTTAGCCATTTTTCAAAAATTTGTACCATCCCATGTTTTCCAGCTAATTTCTCTTCCCCTTGTTTCGTCTTATATGGATATAACTGCAAGAAAACACCGCATCCAGACTCAATTTTTTTACTATGCATATGGCTTCCTGGATATACACAAATGACTTCATAAATTGACCTTCGATAATAGACTCGCTTTCCATCCTGTTCTTCTACATACTTTATAGACCAGTACTTATACATTTGCTCAGTTGCTTTCGTATTTCCGACGTGCTGAAAAATATTGTACATTGGACTATACTTCACTTCAATAATAATAGAAGATTTATATACGTATTTCCCATCTTCTTTTACATAACAGTCTAAGCGAATATCTGGCTTCTTCGTATCCTCACCATTGTAAAAATTACTACCTTTACTTAATGCAATAAGAGGATGTGTTTCAATTAAGTCATTAAATGCGACATGCACCTTCATATCATCTCGTTCTAAAACTACTGTCGTTCCATCTTGTAATCCATCTACATAAAAATGTTCTTGTATTTGTTCACGGATGGAGTTTCTAGCCTCAAAACCAATTTGCTCTAAAAGTGAAATAACGATAAAAAAAGCATAATATTCATACACTAAAAACGTTGGCTTATAAACAAATAATAATGATGGAGATTGATCCGTATATTGCGGGAGTACTTCTAAATGATGTAGTAATTGTTGATGTGGTATCGGTAAATCATGTAAGTTCATGTTACTTGTTTCAGTAACTTCCCTCCAAAATGAAGAGTGCATTAACATTTGAAAGTATTGTACATTTTCATGCACAATATGCGCCAATATTTTATATTCTTGTATTTTCATTGAGCTCTTTCGTAAATCGGCTTCTTTTAGTAAATGTATATTTTTATATTTTTGCTTCTCTCTATCGGTTACTGATCCATTACGCTCAATTGTTTGTATAATCGTTTTTACAGCTTGAAACTCTTCTGATTTTTTCTTTTTTTCTCTTTCTAATATTTCAATTGTTTGACGTAAAAAACTTTTAGCTTCAATTAAATAATGATAAAATTGCATCGCTTTATATTTAAGAAATGCATTTTCCTTACTATTTTTTTGTTCCATAAACTTACGATTATAATGTTTGGCATAAGGTTTTCGTTCTGCCACTATAGTTCCTTTTCTTGTTGGCTTTCGCTCTTTTCCTTCCCATTTATATTCATTTATAAATTTTGAGCTTGATTCTATTTTCTTAAAGATTTGCTTTATCATTTTCATTTTTTGCGGTAACTTTCTAAGTAACACTAAATAAGAAGAATCCTCAATATCGCTAAGTGCAGAGAAGGTTTTTTTATAGTAACCTCTATCCAAAATCAACTCATTTAAAATTGACTTCACATAGTCTTGAATCATTTCAAATTGATCATCAAAAAAGTTTTTCGGTACGATTTGAAATGCGCCATAATACGTTGTATCTTCTATACGCACTTCAAAATGGTATAGACCACAGCGCCATGGATAAAAGAATTCTGTTTTCCCGTGTTCATATATTAATACTCTTTGTTTTTTTTCATTTATTTCATATTGAGCCTCTTTTATATTTTTCTGTCCCTCATATACTTTATTCCATATAAAAGTAATATTCATTGGGATTTCATAATTGTACTGCAATCTTATTGGTTTTAATTCTTGTACTTTATAAATACATTGAACTAATGCTGTAGTAGATGTACAAAGACGATTTAATAAAATATAATCTCCTTTCCCCTCATTTCCAATGATTAACTTTAATACAAAAGGGAGCGTTTCATTCGTATCAACGATTTTTGTTTCATAACACCCTTCATTTTGCATATCCATACAACTCCAGTTCTCTACGTTTTTCTCGTATATATGCTAAAGAGTGTTCAAATGTAGATACTCTGTTTGCAAGTGTAGATTGCAAAAGAGGTACTAAGGTCGCCCCCCTTTTTGCTTCTTCAGAAAGTAAAGGCCCAACCATCATTTCGGTCCCTCTGATTTTCGTCAATACACGCTGCTTTATTTGTAAATCAAACCCCTCTTCTCTACTAATCATATAGGTATGGTTATTTTGAAACGGTATGTTTTGCAAATAAGTCGCAATTGCATTTGCACATCGGAAAGAAATTCCCTTAGACGCGTCATGTGATGACAATACGACATGCAACTTATCTAATAGCTCTAATTCTTCTTCAGAAAACACTTCAATCATCGCTTTATTTCTCATCCAATTTATCCGAAATTCTCCCGCCGTTACTTTCAAAGGTGGATGTAATACGACTTTCCCCTGTTCCATGCCCATCTCACAAAACGGAATTTTCTGTAACGTTATTAGGTTCGTTCGGTCTAATAATCGATCAGAGAGCTCTTTCGTTGTTTCATCAAAATTTACAGTACCTACAAATATAATATTTTCTCCAATTTCAATTGTTGATGGAATTGAATTCTCTATGTCCTGTACACCCTCATACAAGTTTAAAATACGATTTTTTGTTTCAAGTTCAAGAACAGATAGAAACGGAGTAAACCAATGCTCAATATGAGACATGTTCATTTCATCAAAAACGATTATATACAGTTGATTTGGATTTTCTTTCGCCTTCATTAACGTCCTAACTAACTTCGCTTCAGATTCAATAAAAGTACCATTTGGATGAAGGTAACCAAGTAAATCATGTGGTTCTTGATACGATGGCGAAATTGGAATCCAAACCAACTCTTCCCCATACTGTAACCCTAATGCTTCTGCATAAGTTTGCACAAAACGTGATTTCCCAACGCCCGGTATACCACCAAGAATCGTTAACATATTTGTTTTTACACTTATATGGAAATTATAAATATCCGTTTCATCCAAATATAACCCTTTATTATGCACCATACTTTGTACATACTGTAAAAAGGACGATTCACGCTCATCCCATTCCCATTCATCTTTTTGTATTTTTATATCCTCTACTTCAACTAGCTTACCTTCTTCATGCATTCGTTTTTTTAATTGCTCATATACATAATCACTTACAAAATATAATTGATCTTCTACCGCTATTTCTACATACTTCGTCCAGTCACTGCAGTTTATATATTTACATTCACGTTTCTGTTCAAAATAGGCGATTGAGCTAATTGATGACTTTAGGGATATGTTTCCGTACAGTCTTCCATCGTGCCACAATAATTCGGGAGGCTCAAAGTCTTTCGGAAATTTTGGCATAAGAAATGATAAATAACCGTTGCTAAGTTTTCGCTCTAAAGATTCTCTTTTTTTATGATTTGTAACTTTAGGTGCCGGAATCATTTTATAGCTGCTTGCTATTTCTTTCGGTTCTTCTGTACATATTAACTCCACGTATACATTTCCTCTTTCATAATAAAGACGAAACATTACTAATTGCTTTTCTAATTTCCTCTTCTTTAATTCCGAAAAGATTTTTTCATTCTTTTTATTGCTACATAACCCTTCAAATACATATGGTTCATTTGTAAATTGTTCCTGTAAAGTGAATGGTATTGGCGATAAGCAGTGTACAAAGAAATTCTCTCCACTCTTCTCTTTCTCAGCTTTTGTAAATTTCCCTAAAAATCTCATATAGTACATTCGTTTTATAAAACTTGGCTGAAGAGCTTTATGTAATTTCACCTTAGTCACCTTCTTTTTTCATACTATTCTTAGTGTATGAAAGAAACGAAAAACTAGAAATAAAAAACCTGACGTTATCCGCCAGGTTCAAAATAAAAACTTATATTAATGAGAAGGAAATGCTTTTTTCTCTTGTAAAATTGCATTATGAGCAATTTTCATTTTCGCAAGTACGTAACGTAATCGATCTTCAGCGTTTTCATCTTTACTTATTTGTAATTCCGCCAAATTTTCAACAGAACTTGCTAAATTTTCAATGACTCCTCTTAGTTCAGGATGATGATTAAAAAAAGATTCTTGCACTAATACTTTCCTTAACTCACTAGCTAAATCAATTATTCTAGACAACTGTTCTTTTTCTTCCATTCTCATCCCTCCTGAATATCTTATGTAGTAAATATTCTCTAAACAAAGAAAAAAGCCCTTTAAATGAAAAGGACTTTTTACATTTTTATATTTCCAGTTAATAACATATATATTGATGTGATAGCCGCAACAATAATTGCCCACATCACATACTTCTCTGCACCTACAAAGCAACGGTTCCCTTGTTCTTTTCTTGCAAACGTGTAAACAATAATTCCAATTCCATACACAATTGAAACGAGTAGTAAATTCTTTAAACCAGCTGCATAAAGAAGCCATACAGAGTAAATAGAAGCAATTAAAGCTAACGCTCCGTTTTTTAATTTAGCGTCTTTTAGTTCGTTTGTAATGACTAATTTAAATTGGAATAACGCTGATAATAAATATGGTAATAAAATTGATGTTGATGCAATGAAATACATAATTTGATATGTTGATTCCGAAAACAAAACGATGATAAATATAATTTGGGCAACACCATTTGAAATCCATAATGCCATGTGCGGTGTTTGCTTCTTATTTGTTTTCGTAAAGACTTTCGGAAATACGCCATCTTTTCCTGCTACATGAGAAATTTCAGAAACAAGTAAAAACCAGCCTATTAATGTACCGACAAGTGAAGCAACTAATCCGATGTTAATCGCAACTGCACCCCATGGACCAACAACGTGCTCTAATACATGTCCCATGGACGGAGTTTCTAACACAGAAAGTTCGCCTCTTGTCATAGCTCCCATTGACAGGACAGAAATTAAAATATAAATGGACATTACTAAAATAAGTCCCAATACTGTTGCCTTACCAACATCTCGACTATTCTTCGCTCTTCCAGATAATACAACCGCTCCTTCAACTCCAATGAAAACCCAAAGTGTTACAAGCATTGTATTTTTCACTTGACCAAGTATAGCGGAAAGTGAGATCGTTCCTTCTCCCCAAAAATCATGTGTAAATGTGTCCCATCGAAAGGCTGTTACCATTACAACAATAAATAAAACGATTGGAACTAACTTCCCTATTGTTGCGATCACATTCATAATAGAAGCTTCACGGATTCCAAATAAAATTAAAAAATGAAGTGTCCATAATAAAAGTGATGCCCCAACGATAGACGCAACATTATTTCCTCCTTTGAAAATTGGAAAGAAATAACCTAATGTACTAAACAGTAACATAATTGTTGCGACATTACCTAAGATTCCTGCTAGCCAATATCCCCAAGCACTATTAAATCCAATATATTCACCGAAACCAGCACGTGCATAACTATAAATTCCACCTTCAAGTTCCGGTTTTTGTCTTGCTAACGTTTGATATACGAGCGCAAGTGGAATCATTCCCATCGCTGTAATACACCAGCCAATTATTATTGCACCACTGTTTGCTCCTACTGCTAAATCATGCGGTAAACTAAAAACACCGCCACCAACCATTGTTCCAACTACTAATGCGATTAATGGAAAAAATCCTAACTTCTTTTCTATTTGTACCACCCCATCTGTCATTCTAGGTGTTATGTTCGTTCAACTATTAAAGTCACCTTTTTCTCTAATAGACGTTTCTCTTATATTTTTTCAGGAAAACATTACTTATTCTAAAAGAAAATGAGCAAAAATGGAATACTTTTTTGAAAAAATGTATAAGTATGCACAAAAAAACCGCTCATTTTGTAATGAACGGTCATTTCAAACATATAAATTTGTATATTTCTTGTAAATTTAACGAAGTAACTTCTCTTTTTGTAAAAATTGTTTTGCGACTTCTTCACTACTTTTACCATTTACGTTAACTTCATAATTCATTTTTCGCATTTCTTCATCTGTAATCTTTCCAGATAATTTATTTAATACCTTTTCAAGTTCAGGATATTTCTGTAACGTTTCTTTTCTTAATAATGGTGCTCCTTGATAAGGTGGGAATAACCCTTTATCATCTTTCAGCACTTTCAGTCCGTATTGCTCCAATTCACTATCTGTTGAATATGCATCAATTACGTTAACATCTCCAGATTCAATTGCGCTATAACGCAGCTTCGGCTCCATCGTTTTAACATTCGAGAACTTATAGTTATATAATTTTTGCATTCCTTTATAACCATCTTCACGATCAGCAAATTCCAATGTAAATCCTACTTTGGCTTCCTGTGCAACATTCCCTAAATCAGAAATTGTATTTATATTCTTTTGATCTGCTATTTTTTTCGGCATAGCTAGTGCATATGTATTGTTATACTCCATTGGCTTCAACATAATCATATTATATTTCTTTTCCATTCCAATGCGAGCCTGCTCATATACTTCATCACGATTTGTACTCTTTGGTTCTTCTTTCACGAAAGTAGATAAAGCTGTTCCTGAAAATTCTGGATATATATCTACTTCCCCTGATTTCAACGCTTCAAATACAAATGCTGTTTTTCCAAGACCTGGTTTTAATTGTACGTGTAAATCTGTATCTTGTTCAATAAGCTGCTTATACATTTGAATTAAAATTTCAGGTTCTGATCCAAGTTTGCCCGCAATAACAATATCTTTCTTTTCTGTACTCCAAAGAAATGGAGAAGCAATCATTATACAAACAATACATATCGTCAATATAACACGCTTAGAAGAGCGTTTCGGTCGTTCAAGTATGCGAAGTACTATATCAAAGAATAAAGCGAGTAACGCGGCTGGTACGGCCCCTAAAATGATAAGTGCATGATCATTTCGATCTATACCTAATAGTATAAGCTTACCGAGCCCACCAGCACCAATGAGAGCTGCTAATGTAGCCGTTCCAACAATTAATACCATCGCTGTACGAATACCGGCCATAATGATAGGCAATGCAAGAGGAAGTTCTACCTTCCACAATCTTCTCCAACTATTCATCCCCATAGCTTTCGCGGCTTCTATTAGAGATTCATCTAATTCCCTTATTCCTGTATATGTATTTCGTAAAATAGGTAATAGTGCATACACAACTAATGCGATAATCGCTGGAAGTTTTCCGATTCCTACTAATGGAATTAATAGTCCGAGTAATGCAAGTGATGGCACTGTCTGCATTACTGCAGAAGTTCCTATTATAAATTCAGCCATTCGTTCTTTTCTTGTTAATAAGATGCCAAGTGGCACCGCTATAATTACTGCAAAAAATAATGAAATAAGCGATATTTGTAAATGCTCACTTAATGCAGTTAGTAATTCTATTTTTCGTTCTTGGAACGTTTGTATAAAATTAGTCACTGTTTAGCCTCTTTCCTTCATTTGTTCAACAATGTAATTGACAATATGACGACTTGTTAACGCTCCAATATATTGACCGTTTTTTTCAACTGGAACGACCTCCTCATCACGCACACGAACTAACGCTTCTTGTAAAGAAGAATGTAATGATAGCGCCTGCCCTTCTAATTGCACACTTTGATCAAGCGGCAATACATCTGCTATACTTTTCCCCTGATACCAAGTTCGTCCGCGATTTCCAATAAACTCCTCTACAAATTCATTTTTCGGATTATGTATAATTCCTTCTGGTGTATCTAGTTGAACAACTTTTCCTTCTTTCATAATACAAATGCGATCTCCAAGTGATAATGCTTCTTGCATATCATGTGTTACAAATACGATTGTTTTTTGAATCTTTTTTTGCAACTGTACAATATCCTTCTGAAGCTGTTCCCTACTTAATGGATCTAACGCACTAAATGGTTCATCCATAAGAACGATTTTCGGGTTTGCAGCTAATGCTCGCACGACACCGACACGTTGTTTTTGTCCTCCTGACAATTCATCAGGCATACGATTTCGATAAATATCCGGATCTAATCCAACCATATGTAACAATTCATCGACGCGTGCTTTAATTTCTTTTTTGCTCCATTGCCTCATTTCAGGAACAATTGCAATATTTTCAGCAATTGTCATATGAGGAAACAAAGCAATCTGTTGCAACACGTATCCTATATCCCAACGTAATTCGTTTATATTATATTGTTGAATATCTTTTCCATCGATTAAAATCGATCCTTCAGTCGTTTCGATTAAACGATTAATCATCTTCATTGTCGTTGTTTTCCCGCATCCACTCGGACCGATGAGAACAAAAAATTCTCCCTTTTTAATTTCTAAATGCAATGAATCCACTGCTTTCGTGCCATCTTCATACGATTTTGACACATGATTAAATTGAATCACAAATACAACTCCTTTAATGTTGTTTCCTTTATTTTGATGGAATATGGCATTCATTTCAAATGATACGCTTTTAAATTAAAAAAGAGCTCACATTTGAGCTCTAACGGTCGAACAATATTGTTTTCATAATAGCAGCATATTCGCGAACATACATTTTTCTCTTAGAACGAATTGGTGTTTCAGCAGCTAGTGCCTCCATCTTCATGCCTAAACGCTTTGCAATTATTTTCGTTCGATATAAATGATACGTATTACTTACAACTACTGCATGTTTCACATTATATAAATCCATACTAAACTTTAAGTTTTCATACGTATTTGTAGATTGATCTTCTATTAAAATACGACTCTCATCTATACCGTGTACCATTAAATAGTTTCTCATGCTGTGAGCTTCCGGTATATCTTCATCTTCTCCTTGACCACCTGAAACAATTACTTTCGCTTCAGGATGGGAAAATAAATACTCCACCGCTACATCCAAACGATTTTGAAGAGATAAAGACGGTCTATCTCCAAATAACTTTGCACCCAGTATAAGAACGTACGGAGAGTGATAGCTCAACTTTTCACGAGCAACTTTGTTCATTCTAAACGTCATATAAATGATGTATAGTGGCGGTAATAATAAAATGATAAGAAAGATCCATTTGTTCATAAATAAGTTTGCACTCCCTTTCTTTTTATTATACAGAAAAAGAAAGGGCGGCAGAAGTGTTTTTTAAACGATTGATTTATTAGAAACATTCGCCGCTACTTTACGTTGTGATAGTACATAATAAATAGCGATTCCTAATGAGAAGATCAATATGCAGCTTAATACGTAAAACGGAAGCATTACTCCGGCTTTAGATACACCCGCTGTAAACAGCATTAATAATACAATTCGTATTCCAGTACCAATTAGGCGAAATAAGCTGTCTACACGTCCCATTACTTCGTTTGGAATTTCCTCCATCATCAATACATTTCTCGCCACTCTTGTACCCGCATTTCCAACTGCATGAAAAATTGCAAGTCCATATAAGAAAATTACGGAAGGTTCAATAATCATTGCGGTAATTGAAATTACATAAATGAACATCGTCATAACGATTGAAACTTCTGTTTTTACATATTTCATTATGAGTGGAATACAGATTCCTGCAACAACCGCTCCGACACCGTACATCGTGCCCTCTATTGCGTATACAGAGGCATTGGCTTTAAGTATATCCGAAATATAAACTGGTATTAAATAATTTGCCATCATAACACCTATAAACGGCATATAAGTGGCCAGTAAGAACCAAAAGAGCTTAGGACGTTTTTTCATAAAGTGAATTCCTTCAAACAATTGCTTCTTAAATGTTATTTTTCTTTTCACTTCTTTTTTCTTTACGTACGGTATACATAAGAAAAGAAAAAATGCTCCAGCAAAAGTTAACATGTCTACTAACAAAATCCACTTCAAAGATACAATTTCAATTAAGAAGCTCGCAGCCGCTCCAGAAATAACTTGTGTTAACTGTCCTTGTATTTCCATCGTTCCACTTAAACTTTTATAATGTTCTGCTTGAAATATCTCTTGGTTGAACGCAAATATTGTAGGATAAAACAATAAATAGTAGAATGATCCGGCTATATAAATAAGAATATAGTGAATAGAATGATAAGGTTGCCCAGCAAATCCCCATATAACCATTATTCCGATTACGGCTATTCCGATTCCTTCGTTACATAGCAATAAAGATTTTCTTGAAAAACGATCAATACTTTGCCCAATGAATGGTGTTAATAAAAACATAATGAGGGTTGCAATGATAGAAACATAACCAAATGTTGTCTCTCCTCCACTCTCTTTAATTAACAGCCAAGGAATCGTTATCATAACAATTCCGGAACCAATAGCAGATAGACTATTGGCTCCTAGAATGTAATACAAGCGAGAATCATGATAAAGTGAGGACATATCATTCCACTCCTAGTTGTTTTTTCACCTCTTTATATACGCTCATATATGCTTTTAATTCTTTAACTACATCATGAATTAATGGTTTTGCATCTTCTCCAAGTTCACCATCTTGCACATGTAATCCATCAAGCACAACTTGTTTTGGAATTGCATTTGCATAAACACCTCTAGCGACCGTTCGCATGCTGTTTAATGCATTTATTCCACCTTTACCGCCACCAGCAACCGCTAACAATGCAACTGGTTTATGAATAAATTCACTACTACTTAAGTAATCTAAAGAGTTTTTCAGCGCACCGCTCATCGCATTATGATATTCTGGTGTACATAATACAACCCCATCCGCAGCTTTCACTAACGTTTTTAATTTTTTTACTGCCTCTAAATCACGTTGTGACTCTTCTCCATTGTATAAAGGTAACTCCTCAATTGCTAAATCATATAATTCCCCTTCAAATTGATCCGCAATATATTTTGCCACCACACGAGTTCGACCAAATTTTCTTGGTGTACCGTTAATAACGACTAGTTTCATGATTATTTCTCCCCTTTGTTTTCAAGTTCTACTTATATATTATCAGAAATTTCTATACAAAACACAATATAAAGAGTTAACTTGTTTCATAAAATAGTATGATAAACAAAAAAGAACTCATACTTTCGTATGAGTTTTGTACAATTACTTTGTTTCATCTCTCATGCTCAATGTACCTAAACTTTCATTTGCTTCAAAATGATTATATGCTTTTTCCGCTAATCTTTTCCGTTCTTCTGGTAATTCTATATATTTCATTACGTTTTCAATTATTTTTTCGTACGGAGTAAACACAATTCCTGGCCACTCTACCTCATCTTCTGGATTACTATTTTCGGAAATAATAAATTTCTTATTTGCGACTGCATAAGACACGCGAGGTGTTTCAAGAATTCCTGATAAATAAAAATGAATATTTAATATAATTTTAGCTCTAGCAATCAATTCATTTCTAACAATTCCCCACGCATTATTTTTAAAAACTATATTTAAATTCGGGGCAATCGCTTTTAGATGATCAAAAATAGCTTGTCGCCTCGGATTAAGAGCACCTATAAACAGAATATCAATATCTTCAATAATTTCATCTTCAAACGCATCTTTTTTTATTTCCAAAGTTGGAGCATAGTTCATTTCTACATGTTTTATTTCTTTTCCTACCCCTTTTTGTTTAAGCCATTCTATATTTTGTTTACTATAATCCCAAATCACTCTATCTTTTAATAATATTAAATAAAGGGGGTGCGCATATGGACTTCCTTCGTATAGCTGTTCTAAATTATAAACAATTGCATCTTTCGGAAGAAGGTTCGGGTTATATGCATATGTATGTGCTCCAAAAACAACTGTATTCTTTACATTTTCCAGTATTGTTTCTGATATAATTACTGTATTTCCCTCCTGCTCCAACCTCCACTTTAAAGCTCGCGCAACATCTATGAAACTACCGTATGTCTTTGGGCATATAAAAAGACAATAATCATATTCTTTATTCAAATAAACTTCCATTAATCTTAAATTATTTTTATATAGATCTACATCCGGATGTTTAAGTACCAACTCATTTGCATGTTTTCTTGCTACTTTATATAATCCAGCATAATAAGCAGCGATGCATCTTCTTAATTCGATTCTTTCCCGGTCCTCATCTAATACATCCATGTTTAAAAGAAGATTTGCGATACAATACGCTTTTAAATGATCACGATCATAATAATAGTCTAGTAGTGGCATCAATTCTTCATACGTATTTCCATGCACCGATTCTCCTAGTTCAATCGCCCATCGTATTAATTCCATGATTACTCCACTACTCCTTTAATCGAAAATGTATTTAATAAAATTTCGCATTATTCTCTACTATATTTGCTATATGAAATGGAATCTTTTCTTTTATCGATTCCAAATACTTTTGCGACACCGCCCCTAAATGTTTTTTATGAGGTATATAGAAAGCACTAATAGAAATTTCATAGTCAAATAAGTAATCATACACATGATAATCTACAAATAGTAGATCATCCTTTGGAAAAGGAATTTCCTTCCCTTGCAGAGCATACATCAAAGCAATATTGTTTTGAGATCTTAATCGATACAACCTTGCAAGTTGGTATAATGGTTCAGCCCGGGTTGGTCTATATTCCCAAGCTTTTTGAAAATAAAAAACAGCTAACGCTAAATATTGCTCTTCTTGCCCTTTAACAGTTTCTTTTTCATCAGCATCTGTCACTTCATTTTGTTTATTTGCTGAACGATTTGCTAACTGCTCATAACAAAATCCTATTCGCAATAACGAATAGAATACCTCTTCAACCCATCCTCCTGCTTCCACACGTTTTTTATACCATTTAATTGAATTCTCAAATTGACTTAAATGAAAATAAGTCTGAGCTAAATAAAATAAATATCTTATATGCAAATCTGGCGTTGTTTCTGGGTCGTTTATTCCCTGTAACAACAACCTCTCATCTCTTTCAAATTTATCAGCTTTGCTCCCGCCATCTCCGGGATCATTCACGACAAGAGTCTCTAACCGAGCTACCCTCGTATTGTAATTCGCTCCAACTTTTGAACGATCTATATCCCAATACTCATGAGTAACACCGACAGATTTCCATGGTAAAGAAGCTTTTAAAAGACGTGTAAGCCAATATTTAATATGAACATCATATTGTAATGTAAGATAATGATCTTCCGTTAAGCTCGTTTTATCGAAATTCGGATCAACCTCTAAAATCATATCCGCATCTAATATTAATAAATAATCTGCTTCTGGGTATGTTTTTTGCGCTAACGAAACAGCTAAGCTTCTGTTATAACCAAAGTTTTTAAACGGCTCATGATGAACCGTCCCAGGTATCTCATTTTCCTTACACCAATTTTCAATAATTTCAGGCGTATTATCCGTCGATCCAGTATCACAAATAGAAACAAAGTCTACAATTGATTTTGTTGCATTTAAACATCTTTCCATAATTCTAGACTCATTTTTAACGATCATACAAAGACATAACTTTTTTTCTTCCTTTACAGACTTCACTTGCTCATTTCCCATTTAACCACCTCATATTTTATTAACACGCTCTTCTCATATGTAACAACATTTCTTAGCTATACTGATGACATAAGCACCCTTTTACTATTTATGAAAACTTCATTTTATTTATTCTTACTTTTATGTTGGGACATATTTCATGCTTCGCTTTATATTTGATACAATCAATACAAAAAACATAATACGGGAATCCGTACATTTCAAAGTCTAAGAGGAGGTTATATTTTGTTGGATTACATTTGGCTAGATGACAAATCACCAATTTTAGAACAACTACCAAGAAACTTTAAATCTGCAGCTATATTGCTACATCCTTTTATCCAAATGCCTTTAGGATGGGAAAAGTCTGTGAGAAAAAGACCATATGAGCACATCTATCCTAGCGCTGAAGAAATCATTTATAATGGGAAATCCGTTTCTTGGAAGGAAATGATGTCTTGTAGTGGATTACATTCATACGCAGACCTAGCAATGGCCATGTTGACTTCCATTAGTGTCCTTTCAGAAGAATATAAAAGAGAGGATTTAGCTGAAAAGCTACATTCAAACTTAAAAAAAGATCTTTATTATCCAACAGAAGATTATACGTCTATATTTTTATTACACAAATTACTTAAACTCCTCGGTTCTAAAGGTGCAAAAAATCTATATTTCTCTGAACCAATTCTTGATACAAACGGATTATTACAGGTAAATAATACTACTCCATTAGATATTTGGGGCATTAGCAATAATGAGTTAATTATTACTGGCGAAGATAATGAGTATGCGTTTATGAGTATATACGATTCCTTTACAACCTTATTATTAGCTAAAGAAGAAAATATAGAATATATTGTTCATTCAATGAACGTTGAAGCTATCATTTGTGACAAAAAAACGATGATTGATTGGTATTTTTAAATTAGTAATTTCTTAAACTATAAAAAAGAAACTTGCGCTTATACACAAGTTTCTTTTTAAAAACATCCTTATTTTTTCACAACTTCATGTCCACCGAACTGATTACGTAATGCTGAAACTACTTTTCCATGGAATGTATCATCTTCCTGAGAACGATAGCGCATAAATAATGACATAGCGATAACTGGTGCTGCAGCTTGAAGTTCAAGTGCAGTTTCAACAGTCCATTTTCCTTCTCCTGAAGAGTTCATTACACCTTTAATGCCATCTAGTTTCGGATCTTCTGCAAATGCTTTTTCAGTTAAGTCCATTAACCAACCACGGATAACTGATCCGTTAGCCCATACTTTTGCAACATCTTCATAATTGAAATCAAAGTCACTCTTATCTAGTACTTCAAATCCTTCAGCGATTGCTTGCATCATGCCGTACTCAATACCGTTATGAACCATTTTCAAGAAATGACCACTACCAACACGGCCAGCATAAGAATAGCCATTTTCTACTGCTAAATCTTTAAATAAAGGTTCTAATTGGTCGTAAATTTCTTTTTCTCCACCAACCATTAAGCAAGCACCGTATCTAGCTCCTTCTACACCGCCTGATGTACCGATATCTACATAATGTAATCCGAAGCTTTTTGCTTCTTCAGCACGGCGTAACGTATCTTTATAGAATGAATTTCCGCCTTCAATAACGATATCACCTTCATCTAATAATGGATATACATCTTTTAGTACTGACTCTACAACTTCTCCTGCAGGCACCATTACCCAAATTGTACGAGGAGCTTCTAGTTCAGCAATCATTTCTTTTAATGTATGACGTGCAGTAATTCCTAGTTTTCCTGCCTTTTCAACAAGCTCTTTATTTACATCGTATACAACTACTTCATGCTTGTCTTCATATAAGTGTTCAGCTAATGGAAATCCCATTTTTCCTAATCCAATTAAACCTAGTTTCATATTAATCAATCTCCTATTCTATACAAATATATTTAATATCGAAATTAGCCCAAGTGCTACTACAGATAATATAGTCTCCATTGCAGTCCATGTTAATAATGTTTCTTTCACAGTCATTCCGAAATACTCTTTAATCATCCAAAATCCTGAATCATTCACGTGTGATAAAATTAATGACCCTGCACCAGTTGCAAGTGCTAATAATTCAACATTTACACCTGGTGTGCTTGCTGCAATCGGCGCAACAATACCAGCTGCTGTCATCATAGAAACAGTTGCCGATCCAGTTGCAATTCGGATTAGTGCCGCAATTCCCCACCCTAATAATATCGGTGAAATATGTGATTCTTTCGCCATATCTGCAATTGTCGTTCCAATTCCAGAATCTAATAATACTTTATTAAATGCGCCGCCTGCACCAATCACTAACAATATGTTTGCAATAGGTCCAAGGCAATCATTTGTAAATTGTAACACTTTATCTTTTGAGAAACCTTTTGCATATCCAAGACTAAAGAAAGAGTAAATGGTTGCAATTAATAAAGCCACAATCGGATCTCCAATAAAGTGTAATACTTGTGCTAGTTGACTCGTTTTATTTAATGCAACTTCTGCTATTGATGCACCAAGCATAAGAAATACTGGAAGTAAAATTGTAAACAATGTATTCCAAAAGCTAGGAAGCTCTTTTTTATTATCTTTTTCAACAAATTGCTCCGCTATATCTAATGGTACTTCCTTATGTATACGAGCACCAATCCATTTCCCGTAAAGTGGACCTGAAATAATTGCAGTTGGAAGTCCGACAATTAACGCATATAAAATTGTCTTCCCTACATCTGCTTTAAAAATACCAACTGCCGCCATTGCCGCTGGATGCGGTGGAACAAGTCCGTGTACGACTGACAGTCCTGCTACTAGCGGAATACCAATTGTAATAAGTGATACCCCAGTTTCTAACGCAATTGTAAATACTAACGGAATTAATAGTACAAATCCAACTTGGAAAAATACCGGAATCCCTACTAAAAATGCAACGAACATCATCGCCCAGTGAACTCGTTTCTTCCCAAAACGATTAATTAATGTGTTAGCGATACGTTCAGCACCACCAGATTCGGCCATCATTTTTCCAAGCATCGTTCCTAGTGCTAAAACTATCGCTAAAAACCCTAACGTATTACCAAGCCCTAGTTTAATGGAATCAATAATCCCTGGATCTTTTGGTGAAGTTCCAATTAAAGGCATTCCCATTGCTAATCCTACACCAATTGCTGTTAAAATTAATGCGACAAATGGATGCCATTTTACTACCGTAATAAGTAAAAGTAGTATGACAACTGCCGCTAGTACGATCCCAACTACCATTTCTCCCAATCCCCCTATTGTTTACGTTGGAAAGCAGCTATACAATCAAATTCTTCTTTCAAGCGATTGTAAAGTCGTTCATACATATAAAACATTTCTAAATATATAGCCGTATTTTCTTTATTCGGTACATGGTGATGGACAATATCAATCCAATCCTTTACCTCTTCAAGAGAATCAATTTTTCCTACAGCATATAAAGCAACTGCCGCTGCCCCAAGCGCAGATGCTTCATGACTTTCAGGTACAAGCAATTCTTTTCCCATCATATCGGACAACATTTGTCTCCAAAATGCAGATTTTGCAAACCCTCCTGAAACTCGTATTTCAGTAAGTGGCCCTGTACAATCCCTGATTGCGAGTGCTACTGAATATACACTCATACAAACACCTTCCATCACTGCACGTATAAAATGTTCTCGCTTATGTTGAAGATTGATTCCAAAGAATGTACCACGAGCATTTGCATTCCAGTAAGGTGCGCGTTCTCCAGATAAGAAAGGTAAGAACAATAGCCCATCCGCTCCAGCTGGTACGCTTTCTGCATATTTAATTAATAAATCATAAGGATCAATGCCGAGCTTTCTTGCTACTTCTTGCTCTGGACTACCAAATTCATCACGTAACCATCTCAGTAATATTCCGCCGTTATTCGTTGGACCACCGATTACCCAGTGCTCATCTGTTAATGCGTAACAAAACGTTCTCCCTTTCTCATCTGTATTTATATTTGATGAGATTGTTCGAACCGCACCACTCGTTCCAATCGTAATTGCAGCCGCACCCGGTGATATCGCACCAACTCCTACATTTGCAAGAACCCCATCACTTGCTCCGATGACAATTGGTGTTTCTGCACTTATCCCCATCTTCTGTGCTAACTCTGGCTTCATACCTGATAAAATATATGTAGTTGGTACAGGGGTTGATAATTTTTCTGATGACATATGTAACATAGTTAAAACATCTTCATCCCAGTTTAATGTTTCTAAATTAAATAACCCTGTAGCAGAAGCAATCGAATAATCAACTACGTAGCGTGAAAATAATTGGTAAATCACATACTCTTTAATGGAAATGAATTTATAGGCACTTGTATATAACTCTGGTTCCTCTTCTTTCATCCATAACAATTTAGAAAGTGGTGACATCGGATGAATCGGTGTACCTGTACGTCTATAAATTTCATGCCCATTCATTTGTTGTAATAATTTTTCTGATTGCTTCGTACTTCGATTATCTGCCCAAATGATAGAACGCGTTAATGGCGCACCATTTTCATCTACTGCAATTAATGCGTGCATAGCTGTACTAATACCGATTGAAGAAATATCTTCTGGTAATACATTACCTTTTTCAATGGCAACGCTTACACTTTTGTATACAGCGGCACATATTACATCAGGATCTTGCTCAGCCCATCCTACATTCGGTTGAATAATTGGGTAATCGATTGCATGTGATGCAATGACTTTTCCTTTTTCTGTGAACACAACCGTTTTTGTACTTGTGGTACCGATATCAATCCCGATTACTCTCCCCCTTGTTTCCATGCGAATCTTCCCTTCATTACTAGCAAAATACGATTTAGTAAACCGTTTACATGAATTAGTATATAAAATTTTTTTCATTTATCAAGTTATAAAAAGAAAATTTTTTTCATACCAAAAATAAATCCCCTCATTCCATTTCACTTATATACTAAATTTAGCTTTTCCATGCGGTAAAATTACGTTATATTCGTTACGCAATACACTCTTTCCTCTCATTAACAACACATACATAATCCTCCATACGTTCTACTTATTTGCTTGAAGAAAAAGTTGAAAAGCAATATTCATTTTTAGCGGTCACGTAACATCACCATCAAGCCAAGAAAAGTAACTAACCGCAGAATGAGAATTCTGTGCATTTTACTCATATTTATTGTTTTAGGTTCACTAGTCTTTTATCTTGATAAACATAGAGCGTGGCCCCCTACTATCACTTTTTTATCTTGTAAATATATCTTGCATACTATAAAACCGAAAAGTATTTTTATTTTTCAGAAAAATAAAAACAATAACACGAAATTTATTGTATAATGTTGTAAAAAGATGTCGGAGGGATTTAATGTTAAATAAAATATCTCAATTCACAATTAAGCTTTCATCAATTCTTTTATCACTCTTACTATTATTAAATTTACCTTATTTATTTATCACTCAACAAGGATTTACCTTTCAACCAATTTATTTTTTTAATCAGACCGTTACTATGTTAAAACAAGTTTTTTCCCCTGAATCATTAGTGATTATAGGATCAGACCCGAAGTTTGGCCATTTCAAAAAAACACCATTATTTCCAACTGTTTTAGAACCTTACCTATATTCATTTACTATATTATTTTTAGCCTTTTTTCTTGCTCTCTTTTTATCATCTAGCATGGCATTTTTTTATTTTTTAGCAAAAGATTATATAAAAAAATGGATAAACCGAATTGTGTTCATATTAGAAGCTGTCCCTGATATGATGATGATGATTTGTTTGCAAATTTTTTTCATATGGGTACTTCAGAAATTTGGGGAATCTCCTGTCACTATTATTTCCTTTAATGAAAATCGAGCTTATTTACTCCCTATTTTATCATTAGCTGTCTTACCTACATTACAAATGTTTCGGATGATGGTGTTATACATAAAAGAAGAGCAAGGAAAACATTACGTAGAGGTTGCATATGGAAAAGGCCTTTCATCAAGTTATATACTATGCATTCATTTATTCAAAAATATATCTATCCACTTCTTCCACCATTTAAAAACGATTTTTGTTTTCTTACTTTCTAATTTATTCATTTTAGAATTTGTTTTTAATATGGAAGGCATTATTCAATTTTTATTTAATAAGGCGTTTGTTTCACCTCCAGCTGCATTTATCATACTTGTTATGATTATTTTACCATTTTATGCTATTTTCCAAATAGTCTCATTCATGATGAATAGATGGAAAAAGCAATTGAAAGGAGTATCATTATGAAATCTATTTGGAAATCAAAACGCTTTTTAATCGGCTTTACTTATCTATTCATACTTATTTCAGCTAGTTTTATTTATAGTTGGTTCTTTAAAGATAACATCCCAAAACCTCCTCAGTTACTTTACAATGACAATAACGAATTACTTGGAAAGGCCCCCTTTCCGCCATCGTTAATTCCACCTTTTGGATCTGATCGTTTTGGAGAGTCTGTTTTCTTACAAATTGTAGAAGGAGCAAAATTCACTATTTTATTAGCCATGGCAATTAGCTTCTTTCGAATTTTATGCGGAACATGTATAGGAATCCTCTTAAGTTTATTTGCTCCAAAACTCAAGAGATTTTTCCAGTCATGCTCAGAAGTTTTTTATTACATTCCAACTCTATTTATCGCATTCATACTCATCACGCCCGTTAATATTATAATCACATCAAATGCTGATGGGGTAGATCCAAATATTTCATTTACGTTTTATCAAGTACTCGTACTTATTTTCGTCGCTCTGCCTACACTTTCTTTATACATATCCTCAGAGGTTGATGAATTTATGAAACAAGATTACATCTTAAGTTCACAATTACTGGGGGCTAGTCGTTTTCATATTATAAAAAAACACTTACGAGTCTTATTACTTGACCGCTTATTTGTATTATTTATGGAACATATCGTCCAAACACTCATACTCGTTATCCATTTAGCGTTGCTTAACATTGTAATTGGCGGCATACAAATGCGTGAACTCTATGACGGAGTGCTCAAACCTGTTTCTCTATCTAATGATTGGGCAGGTCTTATTGGATTAAATCGTAATGAAATGAATCTTTCATGGTGGATTATTTTTTATACTCTCGCTTCATTCTTTATTACGATTCTATTTATTAAGCTTATGACCATCGGGATTCAAGATGCACTGAAAGCAAGAGATTCGCAAATTGTAGCAATTCAAAACGTTCCAGATCATAAAAAATTTGTTAAACATAAAGATTCCTTTTCGTTTGCAAATAAAGTAAACCTTTAATCATTTCTCATTAATGAAGTATTAATTGGCATCGATATTAGTAGAAAATAAAGAAGATGATCCCTATTAAATACAGGGATCATCTTCTTATGCTGTCTAACTTTTTTACATGTCCTTTGCTAGACTCATGTTTTTTATATTTAAAGTGAATTATTTGCAATCACAATTATGTTTTTTAAAATCAATTACCATACGCCCTTGAATTCTACCTTGTTCCATTTCTTCGAATACATTTTGTACTTTATCTAGCGAACAAGTTTGAACAACCGGCACTACTTTTCCTTCTGCCCCAAACATAAACGCCTCTTCCAAATCTTTACGAGTACCAACTAGAGAACCAACTACTTCAATTCCATCCAGTACAAGTCGTGGGATGTTTAAGTCCATTGTTTCTACTGGTAGCCCTACTGCAACTACTTTACCGCAAGCACGTACTGCATCAACTGCTGAGTTAAAGGCTACTTTAGAGACTGCTGTTACTACCGCAGCATAAGCGCCACCAAACTTCTCTTGCACAATTTTATCAGCAGGACCTTGAGAAATTGGATTGATAGTCATATCAGCACCAACTTCTTTCGCTAAGGCTAATTTATCGTCATTAATGTCTACTGCGATTACCTTTGCACCAAATACATTTTTAGCATATTGGATAGCTAAGTTACCTAATCCACCGCAGCCATAGATTACAATAGGTTGACTAGGTTTAATATCTGATACTTTAATAGCTTTATATGTAGTTACACCAGCACAAGTAATTGATGATGCTTGAGCAGGATCTAATCCTTCTGGTACTTTTACCGCATAATCAGCTGTAACGATACATTGTTCAGCCATACCACCATCCACTGAATAACCAGCGTTTTTAACTTCACGGCAAAATGTTTCTCTACCAGTTACGCAATATTCACAACGTCCACAAGATTGGAACATCCATGCAATACTTACACGGTCACCTATCTTTAGTGAAGTAACATCATCAGCTATTTTCGTAACAATACCTACACCCTCATGACCAAGAATACGGCCATCAGTGTTACCAAAATCATGATTCGCAACGTGTAAATCAGTGTGGCAAACTCCACAATACTCTACATCTACTAACGCTTCACCTGAGTGTAACGGACGTAATTCTTTTTCAATCACTTCGATGTTTGCTTTGCTGTTTTTATTAACCACTACTGCTTTCATATGTGATCTCCCCTTTAGTGTTTTAGCATTTTAATGAGTTTATCTCACAACTACTTTCTTCACTACTTTGGCTAGTTATTGTACCAAATTTAAGTGTTCAATCATCATTACATCTTCATCATAACATGACACTTCATAAACAATTTGTGAAATTATGAACAATATTTGAATTATTACATAAATCGGTCTTTATTTTAAATTTTTAAAAATGAGAGTTTATCACTGACTATAAGTAAGTCATACATTTCTAAAAGAAAATAAAGTAACAAACTTCTCATCGATAAAAAAGCTCTTCACTCAATATTTTCTATATTTAAACACTTAGTTTCACAGTAATAGCCTTTGCCACCAACATAAACTTTTTCTATTTTATTCTTGCTATTGGTTGCTAATTTAACTAATATTTCGGAAGGCGAGTGTAAAGAATAACCTTGTTCAAATACATAGACTTCTTTTTGCAAATAGTGCTGTTCATAAAGATAGCAAGCTAATGCACCGTTTGAAGTTCCAGTCGCTGCTTCTTCATTAATGTCGTATAGTGGAGCAAAATTTCTGCATATAATTCGATTGTCATTAAAAGTATATAAATGCATCCCGACAACATTATAATACTTGCTGATTTCTTTAATTTTTTCAAAATTAGGTTGCAGTGCATGTAATTGTATTTCGCTTTTTATAGGAATTAAAATATCTTTTAAGCCAGTGGAGACAATTTGAATTGGGTATTTATTGTCTATATCTTTACTATCAAAACAGTCGATGAACTCGTTTGGAGATACAACATCATAGAATCTCGGTTTATTTTGTTCCATGAATATGATGTCATCTTTTATAGTGATAGTAAGAACACCGCTGTTCGTTTCAATCGTATAGCGATTCCTGAAAAGTTTATTTAAATACATCAGTATCGCGAAAGAGCCAATTGTGGCATGACCACATAAATCAACTTCTTCTTTTGGAGTAAAATACTCAAATTTATAATCAGCAATTTCAGATTCTGATATAAATGCGGTTTCCGCATAACCCAGTTGTTTGGCTATTTCGATTTTTTGAGTAGTGGTCAATGTATTTGTATTCTCAATAAATACCACTCCTGCTTTATTTCCGCCTTTATGCTCCTTGCTAAATGCACTTGCAACATAAACAGATATTTTCATAAGACATCTTCCTCACTTATAGTAAATTATAGTATAGAAAGCACTACATATAAATTCCATTGGATAAATTATCCCTAAAATAAGAAACAAACTATTTTTAGCATTTGAACTCTCCAAAAATAGTTTGTCTACAGTCTGAAAGCTCTTCATTTGAAGAGCTTTTTTTATATTCGCTTCATCGAAATCGTTTCACGTATACTTTGTAAATTTTTTAGAGTTTCCTCTTGTCGCTGCAACGACAACCCTACATACAAAGTATCTAATAAGCTTAACTGTGCTAATCGTGATGAACTTGCTTCTGTGCGGAATTCAGTCTCACGTGTTGATGTATATAACGTTATATCAGCAAGTTGACTTAATGCTGATTTCTTATAGCTCGTAATCGCAATAATTTTGGCTCCTCTTGCTTTCGCTACTTCTAACGCTTCAAGTAATCCTTTATTGCTACCAGAATGAGAAATACCAATAACAACTGAATTTTCTGAGAGTAAACCTGCTCCCATAATTTGAAAATGCGAATCAGTATGAGCGATACAAGAAATACCCGTTCTCATAAACTTATGATACGCATCCATTGCAATAATACCAGAGCCACCATTTCCATAAAACTCAATTCGACTTGCTTCTTGTAAGGCTCGTACAGCCTGCTCAAGTGCCGTTTCATTAAGCAAATGTAAAGTATCTTGCAGTCCTGTAATATGCGAATGAAAAACTTTTTTAGCAACAGTTACCATACTATCTTCTGCTGATACCTCTTCATGAATATTTTGCATCGGTGTATGTACAATTTCACGAGCTAATGTAATCTTTAAATCTTGAAAACCTTGCAAACCAAGGTTTTTACATAAGCGGAATATCGTAGCTTCGGAACTATTCGTAACTTCAGCTAATTCTGTAATAGATTTATGTACAACATCTTGTGGATGTTTCAAAATATGTTCGGCAATACTTCGCAATTTCGGTGATAAACCATTTAACGAAGCCTGAATCTTTCCAATCCCACTTCTTGTACCAGGCATAGCATATCCTCCCCTTCCATCGTAGCTTTATCCTGTAAAAACCGATTAGTTAAACTAATCATCAGTGGGGATGGTCCCCCACTGATTAGAGTTTCACTTTATTGTACCTAATTATCGAAAGAAGAAAAACCTATATTAGGGATTACTATAAATTTTAATTGCTCCTATGTATTCTGTCATACGATATAACAGAATTATTCATGCTTATGAATAATTCTCTCCATGTTTCACTGCGTATA
Source organism: Bacillus cereus group sp. MYBK14-1 (assembly GCF_051916885.1). NCBI lineage: Bacteria > Bacillati > Bacillota > Bacilli > Caryophanales > Bacillaceae > Bacillus > Bacillus cereus group sp. MYBK14-1. The sequence continues at coordinate 289,167 of NZ_JBQAHM010000005.1, forward strand.
ATGCGGCTTGCGTACGATCATCCACTTCCAATTTAGCTAAAACGTTTGAAACGTGTGTTTTCACAGTTTGTTCTGTAATATGAAGTTCTGCTGCAATCTCCTTGTTGCTTCTTCCTTTCGCAATTTCGCGAAGTACCTCTTGCTCTCTTTTCGTTAACATTGAAAAAGGATTTTCTACTTCCTTCTTTACTGCAGAACGCCCCATTAATGCAGGTGTTACTTTCGGGTGAAAATTCGCATTTCCTTGATGTACTGCAATAATAGAAGCGACAAGTTGCTCAGGTTGTACTTCTTTTAATTGATAACCATCTGCTCCAGCTTCAAGTGCTGGTATAACATAATCTTGCTCTGAAAAACTACTTAATATAAGTACCTTTATTGTCTCATCATATTGCTTTAGACGTTTTGTTGCCTCAATTCCATCCATTTTCGGCATCGATACATCCATTAGTACGACATCTGGTCTTTCTTTTTGCATGAAATGTAATGCCTCTTCGCCATTTTCCGCTTCCCCAATAATTTCAAATTCTTCTCTCGTTTTCAAAAAGAATACAAGTCCTCTTCGAACGATATGATGGTCCTCAACTAGTAGCAGTTTAATCTTCAACCTTATTCTCCCCTTCAAATCGGCAATTGAATTTCTATTTTTGTACCCTTTTTCAGCTCTGTTATAATTTGAAACGACCCCTTCATTAACTGAATACGTTCCTTCATACTTTTCAGGCCAAGTGCTGATTCCCTTACTTGTTCTTGTATAAATCCTATTCCATTGTCTTCTATGTAAAAATGTAACTGGTTATTTTCTATTTTCAAAAGAATATGTACCTTTTCACACGAAGCATGCTTTTTACAATTATGTAGCGCCTCTTGGCTAATACGCCATAAAACTTCTTCTATTTCATCCCCAATTGAAACCATCCCATCAATTCGAACTTCCACTTGAACTCCTAATAACTTCCCGTAATTTTGAATTGCTTCTGCTAATCCTTTCTCCAATCCTTCAGGTCTTAATTGCCAAATTAATAGCGTCATCTCTTGTAATGCTTCTTGTGATAATTCCCCAATATAACTTAACATCTCTTGCAATTCTCTATCTTGCGTCATATTCAGAGTACCTTTCGCTGTTAGCATAATAGAAAATAACAATTGTTTTACTGAATCATGTAAATCACGTGCAAGTCGATTTCTTTCCGCTACCACTACATATTTACGTTCTTTCTCAACTAATTGAATACGTTGTATTGTCGTTCCAATTTGAAATGCAATTGATTCTAATAACGCTAACTCTTCCTCAGAAAAATGAGTCTTATGAGGTGCAGCCACATTTAGTAGACCAAATTTTTCTGATCCAGACCTAAGCGGAATTGTCGCATGATGTGTAACATCTTCTGTCTCTCCCCAATTACATTCAATTGCATCTTCTATTCGCTTACATTCAATAATATTAGTCGCTTTTTCCAATCTCCCATTCACAAAACGTTCTACACACCAACAGTTTCCTTCACACATCGGCTTCTTCTTTTGCCACGTAAGAGCCTCTGGTAAATTTTCGTCTACAAGCATGCTGTGCTTTCCACTTTCATCAATAAAGAATATCCACCCTGTTTGTAAATTCATTACTTGTAACAATGTATGCAACACTTTTTCTAACATATCCTGTAAGTTTGTTGCTTCATTTAATAATTCAGCAATTTCTTTTAATGCTTCTAAACGACGCATCTCTTTTTCTTCAAAGTTCATTCTCATCACCAACTACAATTATAACATTAAGAAATTTCTAAATTCTATAAATAAAAAAAGAACCGAATTCCTTCAGCCCTTTCTTTATATCAATCATTTTATTATTGTTATTCTATCCAATGTTGGAAGCAGAATTTTTGTTAACAAACGATTCTACTTTAGCTGTCCGATAAAGATTGTCCACCATGGATATGCTGTAAACCTTCAGTAGTAACAACCATATTCGCTGCTGGCATTTGCACTTGATTCTTATGGAACATAGACATTAATTCAAATCTTACTTGTCTAGAAGTTTCAAAATAATCTTCTGGCTTTATTAAACCTGTAATACAAAATTCATAGCCAACATATTTCAAGTTAGGATTTAAGTCTGTAACACCGACGTATTTAAATGGTTCAACAGCCTCATCCTCTACTCTATAAAGAGTTTGATTCAATTCTTCATTGCACATAACACATACTTCTTCTAACAATTCCTTCACTCTTGTTGGATCTTCCTGATAACTTACCGTGATGCGTTCAATTACACGCATCCATCCTTTATTAAAATTTTGTATCGTTCTAATCTCTCCGTGCGGGATGGTAAGTAGTTTTCCTGACCATTCACGAATTTGCATAAAACGAATACTAATCTCTTCAATAGTTCCTGAATTTGTTCCGTTAAAAGTTACAAAATCACCAACCCGAAACTCTTTGTCCGCTAATCTTGCAAAGCCTAATATAACATCTTTTAGCATCTGTTGTGCAGCAAAACCGATGACAACTCCAGCTATCCCTGCACCTGCAATAATACTTTTTATATCTACAAATTGGCTAATTAAATATATGATAAGACTGATGATAATGATATATCTAAAAATAGATCGAATTACACTTTGAATCGTCTGCTCTACCTCTTCATCAAAAAAGCTTGATTTCCTAAAAAACCAATCAATAATACGGTTTATTACAAAAGAAATAATGATTAAAACTAAAGCAAATAGTAAAAATCTTAAAAGTAAAAACTCTCTTACATAATTAAAAAATTCTTCAGTATACGTTAATAAGCTCATTTAACCACTTCCTTACTAATTAAAAAATTCATAATCGCCTAGAAAAATCTATTATCCTAATCTAAAATGCCACTATCCTTACTATGTATTTTGATTCTATTACTAATTCACCTTAAACAGTATGTCTAGGTGTTCTTTTTCCTTTCCCTTTAAATATACCCTTTTTAATAACCTAAGGGGGAGCAAATCGTGAAATTTTTTTATACGTTAAAACTTTATTCATCTCATTACGATTTCAACTCATTTATTCATTAACTACGTAAAAAAAGAGCTGAATTTATCAGCTCTTTTATTCGATATTAATTGTTGTCTTACTACTTTTTTCTTCTTTCAATTTTGGCAATTCAATTGTCAATACGCCATCTTTATAATTTGCTTTAACATTTTCTTCCTCAACTTGTTTAAAATTAAAGCGTCGAGTTACAGAACCTATAGAACGTTCTTTACGAATATATGTGCCATTCTCGTCTTTTTCTTCTACTTCATTATGATTCGTTGCTTGGATCGTTAATATATCTTGTTCAAAATCAACTTGAATGTTTTCTTTTTGAAAACCTGGTAAATCTGCTTTCACAGTATATTTACCAGATTGCTCATGAACATCTACTTTAAAAGTATCCATGTTCAGTGGCTTAAAGAAAGCATCTGTCATCCCTTCTAATAAAGAAGGCCCAAAATCAAAAATGCCATTTTGACGTTTTGTTATCTCTGGAAATAAATTACGCATATTTTTTCCTCCTTATTATTTATGAATGAAAGATTATCTCTTTCTGCCTTTATTATAACATTTGGTCAAAAAAGGTCAAAGTTTTTGTTTGACCTTTTTTGATGTATATTTTACCAAATAAAACAAATAAGTTATATGTCATCTCTCCCCTTATAAAGAGGAATATACTTACATAATAACGAATAAGTTTATTTGCTCTTGTTTTTTCTTACAGAGGTTACATACAATGGGATATATTGAAGAACTTAGAAAAGTTGTCGGATCAAGACCACTCAATCTAACAGGAGTTGCTGTAGCTGTTTTCAATGAACATGGACAAATAAAAGAGACCTTTTTTAAAGGCCTCTTTTTTCACTTCACTTCTGCATGTAAGCATGACTTAAAATGTCCAAGTGCATATTCATGCCCTTGTGCATTAAAAGATGCAACCGCCTTTTCATAAACAACAATTTTAAACCCTTTATTATAAGCATCTACTGCTGTATGAAGAACACAAATATCAGTACAAACACCTACAAGATGAACTTCTTCTATTCCTCTTTCTCTTAGCTTCATCTCTAAATCCGTTCCAGCAAACGCACTGTATCGCGTTTTGTCCATATAATATACATTCTCTGCATTTTTATATGTTTCGTACACATCTTGTAATTCACCAAACAAATCTCTTCCACTTGTACCAGCTATATTATGAGGTGGGAATAACTTTGATTCTGGATGATATACATCATTTTCTTCATGTTTATCAATAGCAAAGACAACGTAATCTCCATTTTCAATATATTGCTTCGTTATATGTACAATTTCCTTCTCAATTTCCTGTCCTGGTTTCCCGCAAGTTAAAGCGCCTTTCTCAGCTACAAAATCATATGTATAATCAATATTTATAAGAGCTCGTTTCATTACTATCTCTCCTTCTCCTGTTTCACAGTAAACAATAGAAAATTTGTTATTACGACATCGTATGTACTATTCGACATTTCAAATGAAATACCTACATTTTTCTTGCAAAACTCACCTTAATCCGAGTTTATCATAAAGTGAAACTTTAATCATTGGAGAGTTTGTTCATCTCCAATGATTATCAGCCCTCATCAATCGTGCATTTACAGGCAGTTGATCTCCCACCTAATCTCCTCACCTATACCGAGTTTTAAGGTAAGGTCTTACTGCCCGTTAGTGCGGGATATAATAGATAAACAATGGTAAAACAAATAGCTCCTATTAATAAGTCATGAATTTGATAATTGAGCGTAGCTTGAATCATCTCTTGTATCGTAAACCAAAATACTGCCATCATCATACTAATCAAGACGATACGAATACACCGATTCACATCTTCAACCTCTTTCTCTGTCATAGTAGTAACAAGTGATTACTTCCTATTTAATCGTATTAGAAAATGAAATAAGTTATTCACTCTTGCACACTCTAGTCCAAACAAAAAAGCACACTACTTTTTGAGTAATGTACTTTTTATTCTTATTAAGACGCAGGTTTTGTCTCAAATGTTGCTTGATTAAAACTAATAACCTTTCCTTTCGGGTCATTGTTTTCATACTGAACTGCAGTAATTGTATGACTACCTGTTTCCAGCGTTTTTTCTTTTAACTGCACTGTTGTCTGCGTTGTACTAGTTACTTGATGTTTATCTGTATACATTTGATCTACAAATACGAATGTTTCTTTATCACTTTGAAAATTAGAAAGTTCTAATTCAACTTGCTGAATTAACGTATCCTTTTTGATGAATACAGTCGGTATATTGCCGTTTTCAGAAGTACCATCTGGAGTAATAACTTTTACTTTCCCTTCTCCAATTGACATTGCTCCTTCAGGAAATACAACCATATTCTCATCACTTGCGTTTACAACTTGTTCTTCCTGTTTTGATTGCGCGTCCTCTTTTTCCTGTGGAGCACCGCAACCAACTAATAACAATACAGACAATCCAGTGATTATGAATTTTTTCAAAATTCATCCCCCCTGTAACTTCATTATAATTTATTATACAAAAATAACTTTTAAATTTTGAGACTACTTTCAACACTTTCATGAACAAATAGAATCTTGCTCACGATTAATGTATCATACTTTCCTTAATAGAACATTAATTTTTTTTATGAAATAAATAGTAATTTCCTCTTATCTATCATTTTAGCCCAACATATGAATTACATACCCTCAAAAATAAAAAGACATTGTTAGTTCAATGTCTTTTCTATACAGCAATTAAAAAACAAACGTTGTAATCTCATCTACTTCTTTTCTTGGAAGTTTCTTCGGTTTATCTTTCGGAAATCCGAGTGAAATAACCATATTTATTTGTTTTTCAGGCTCAATTTGTAAATATTGGCGCAGTTCATCTTGAGCTAGCAATACTGGCCCTGTCATTGGACAAGTACCAAGTCCCTTTGCATGTGCAGCTAACATTAAGTTTTGTGCCGCTAAACAGCTACTCTTCATGCCTTCTTCTTCCCAAACTGAATTTGGAACAAAAGCAATTGGATCAAATATCTTTTCACGGAACTTTGATTCATATGGTGTTGCCAAACATACGATTAATACTGGTGCCTCCGAGAAAGCTGTTGCATATGGTCCGAAAGAACGTGTAAGTAATTTCCCTGCTTTCTCTTCTCCATTTTCTGCTGCTTTTTCCGCAAGTTTATGTAATGCATCCCATGTCATTTGTTCAATTTCTTTAATCTTCTCTCGATTCATGATAACTAAGAATTCCCACGTTTGTGAATTCGTATCACTTGGTGCGTAACGAGCACAATCAATTATTTCTTTTATATCATTAGTAGATACTTCTTGATCTGTAAACTTTCTAACACTTCGTCTTCCGTGAATTACTTCTTTAAAATCTTCATAATTCATATATTAAATCCCCTTTTTACAGCGTTTTCAAAACTTATCCTATGCTTGAATTATATCATGAAAAAAAGCCGGAAGAATACCAGCTTTTTTCTTCATGATTAATTTGTCACTTTAAACAAACGAATACTCTCTTCGTATGCAGCTTGTAGTTTTTTCGTAATTGGTCCTCTTTCACCAGCCCCGAACTGTTCATCACCAATTTGAACGACTGGGAATATTTCAAGTGGCGTCGCTGTAAAGAAGCACTCCTCAGCGTCATATACTTCTTGTAATGAAAACTCTCGTTCCTCTACATCGATATGTAACTCTTTCGCTAATGTAATTACATAGTGACGTGTAATACCATGTAAAATGAAATGATCCGCTGGATGTGTAATCAACTTATTATTCTTCACGATAAAGAAATTGGAATGACACCCTTCAGTCACAATACCATCTCGTACTAATATTGCTTCTTGATACCCTTGTTCATTTATTTTGTTTTTGATCATGATATTAGGAAGCAAATTTAAAGATTTTATATGGCAAAACTTCCACCTGATGTCCTCTTCTACTGTCACCTTAATCCCTGCCTCCATTGAAGCAACTGGTCTTGGGAACGAAACAAGATTTGCAAAATATGTCGGTTGTAAATCTGATTCATATACATGATTGCGCGGTTGTGCACCTCTTGATATTTGTAAATATACATTCCCATCTTCTTGAAATTGATTTTTTTCAATCATTTGATATAACTCTTCTACTAATTCTTCCTTCGTAAATGGTGGAATTAGTTTTATTTCTGCCATAGAGTTAAAGAATCGTTCCAAATGTAAATCTAATAAATGAGGCTTGCCATCGTATAGTCTAAATACTTCATAAATCCCATCACCAAATTGGAAGCCTCTCTCTTCTAATGCTACCATCGGCTGTTCTTCTTTCGTATTAATCATTCTCCCATTAAACAAGATCCAATCTTTATGAGTAGCTTTCATTCTTCCCCACTCCTTTATCACATGATTGATTTTATTGTACAACTTATGACACCCTGAAAGAAGGAATTTTCTGTATTTTCACAAACTAAAAATACATCACTTCGTAAAAGTGATGTATTTTATCATTTATTTAAGGAAATATTTTTCAATATCATCTAACATAAGGTTCGCAGCTTTAATACCGCCTGCTGTATTCCAGATTACCTCATCCACTTGGAATACTTTATTATTTTTAGAAGCCTGTAGTTGCTTAAAGAGTGGATCTTCTGTCCATTCCTTCGCTAACGAATTTCCTTCATTATTCTTATCTGCATCTTTATCAGACGTGAAATAGAATAAGTAGTCTCCGTCCATATTTGGAATCTGCTCTTTTGTAATTCCTTTTATCGCAAAATCATCTTTATCTTGTAATGGTGGTCGTTTAAATCCAATATCATTTAAAACAACGCCCGAGAATGAGTTTTTTTGATAAATACGAACATCACCTGGCACGAAACGAATAATAGAAACTTTAGAATTCAATTTATCGCCTAACTTCTCTTTCATTCCTTCAATGCGTTTTTTATAATCATCAAGAGCTTTTTGCCCTTCTTTTTCTTTATTTACAGCTTTTGTATAAAGTGTAAAGTTTTCTTTCCAATCACCGCGTAATGTTTCTGCATAAACAGTTGGTGCGATTTCTTTTAGCTGATCATATATTTTTTCATGACGCATTTTATTTCCGATAATTAAATCTGGCTTAAGCTTCATTACAGCCTCTAAATTAATATCACGTTCAGTTCCTACAACTTCCGTGTTTTTTAACTCTTTCGCTAAATGAGGATACCATTCATCACCAGCACGTGGTTTCGTAGTCCCCACTGGCGTTACGCCCACAGCTAGGAGAGCCTCTGCGCCTTCATTTGTTAAAACAACAACTTTTTTAGGTGTACCATTTACTGTCATTTCACCCATTGCATGCTTTACCGTATATGAATCTTTTGCTTTCGCTGATATATTATTTTCTTTTTTCTCTTCTTTACTACATCCTGCAATTACAACCATGAGTATCATAATGCAGAACATAATTAGTTTTTTAGTATGTATCATATGTCCTCCCTAGATGAAATCGATTATCATTAACATTTAAAGATTAATGTATCTTACATACATTGTCAATGTATATCAGAAAACTTTTTTAATATATACTATTTAGATTCTATCCGCTTTTCTAATGTTTCTTTTTAAAACATAGTGCATAAGTATGAAAAAAATGTTGTTATTAAAATGCGTATCCTTGTTATACATAACAAGGATACGCATCCATATTGCACTATCATTTTAATTCCTAATATTGAGTATACTTAATATACGCTGGGTCATTATATACCCACTGATTTCCACCAAGGTTTAACCAACCATTTTCATTTATATATACTAAATAAGATTCTGGAGAATTTAATTGGCGGATAACTGCAGATGTAGTTGATGGACCACTTCTTAAATTTACATTCAGCCCTTGTATATATGCAACCCCAATCGGGCTTCCATCACTATTGCTTGTCTTTACAAAATTAATGTAAGAAGAATCATTATACACCCATTGTCCATTCCCCAAATCTAGCCATCCGTTACTTTCTTGATATACAACGTAAGATTCTGGAGAATTTAATTGACGAATAACTGAGGAAGAAGTTGATGGACCATTTCTTAAATTTACATTTTTCCCAAGAACATAAGCGATTCCCTTCGTTTGAGGTACCGGTTGTGGGTTAGGAGGTTGTGGATTTGGAGCTACTCCAAAAATAGCTGCTATTCCATTTGCATACGCTTGACTTAGATCTTCAATAAATTGTGGATTTTTTAATAAATTTGCATCAAAAGCTGTATCAATAAAAGCAGTCTCAGTTAAAATTGCATCCATTGCGGTTTCTCTTAATACCGCATAATTTTCTTTTTTTGCTCCTCGATCACGAAGACCATATTTTGTTAATACAGGATTGACAGCTGTATGCATTTTTTGTTGCTTTGCATATGCAGTGCTGCTATTGGATAACGCATTATAAATATAACTTTCAAAACCTGTACCCCCGCCGCTATTAATATGAAATGAAATAAAATAATCCGCACTGAAAGCATTAGCAATATTAGCACGTTCAGATAAAGAAATAAACACATCACTATCACGTGTCATTTTAATTGTAATTGGGTAATTTACCGTTAAAATGTCTCGAACGCGTCTAGCAATTTGAAGTGTTAAGTTTTTTTCTACTAAACCATTACCAACAGCACCAGAATCATATCCACCGTGCCCTGCGTCTATAACAAGTTTCATTTTATTGCCCCGCCCCTTTCTTGTAATATGTTTGCATTTCTACTCGTCCTATTTTATGTGAAATGTACAAGTTCTGTTACAATTGCAAATAAAAAAACCGCCTTATGTAAGGCGGTTTCTATCATCTTGCTTTAACCAATTTAAAATAAATATATACGATTGATAGTGAACATAACGTATGCAAAATAAAATAAATAAAAGTGCTATTCCAACACCACTATAAAGTAAACCGAACTTTAAAAAAACATTTACAAGTGGTGGAAAGTTTATTAGATTTTGTAATGTACTAAGCATGCAAAACATAATGAAAAAGACAGGGACGTATTGTAATTCATACGGCTTTTTTTTCTTAATCATTCTTTTCCGAATGATTATATGACATAATTCTGCTACTATAAAGCACCCTCCAATTAATACAAGACCAGAAGTCATCGTCATACATCCACCTGCCTTATATTTATTGTATCGCATAAATAATCATCGTTATATTTTCTTTACATACTCTTCATCTTCTGAAGTAAAACCAAAACTCTCTATGAAAGACTTCGCCTTTTCTGTTAATTTCTCTTGTAGCACTTTTATTTCTTTCACATTTCTTTGTTTCATCATTTCTTCAAATGTAAAATACGTATTTGTACCATAACCGTAACCTTGGTAGTCAAAATGAATAATTAGCTGTGATAAAACAGCCCGTTCCTCTTGTACACTATAATCTATTACACCAATATATGTATCATCAACTTTCACACAGTACTGTACCTTTTTCTCACCTAAACTATGCGATTTAAACATTTCTTTAACAACGCTTTCATTTTCTACAGTAACTTTCTCAAACGTAATCATATGTTGTCCATCCTTTTACTATTATTGTATCAATAATACTTCCTATTTATGAAAAAAACCTTAAGACCGTATGCGATCTTAAGGTTTTTCTAATTAAACTAAGCTATACGCACGTTTTGTTTCTTCATGGAACTTATTCGTATCGTATTTATGCTCAACATAAATTTGGTGCCATACCATAAACGCAAGTACAGTCCAAATTTTACGGCTATAATCGCCTTTATCTGCACAATGTGCTTCCAGTAAGTTTAATACATACTGTTTGTCGATTAAATGCTCTGTCTTACTTTCGTTTATAATATTTATAGCCCAATCATGCATTTCGTCTTTTAACCAGTGACGAATTGGTACTGGGAATCCAAGTTTTTTACGATCTAATACGTGATCTGGAACGATTCCGCGTGCTGCTTCACGTAAAATAGCTTTCGTAGTTCCGTTAGCAATCTTAAATTCAGTTGGAATTTTAGATGCAACATCGAATACTTCTTTATCTAAGAACGGTACACGAAGTTCTAATGAGTTTGCCATTGTCATTTTATCAGCTTTTAATAAAATGTCACCGCGTAACCATGTGAACATGTCAATATACTGCATTTTACTTACATCATCATAATCTTTAATCTCGTTATACAATGGTTTCGTGATATCCATATAGTTAACACTTTCATTGTAATACTTCATTAATTCAGCTTTCTCTTCTTCACGGAAGATTTTAGCATTTCCATAGTAACGCTCTTCAATTGGTGTACATCCACGCTCTAGGAAGCTCTTACCTTTAAATCCTTCTTTAAGAGCACCACTTAATGCTTTTAGAACGTTCTTACCTGGACTAGGAATGTAAGAGAACATTTTTAGTGAGTTTGGCTCACGGTAAATGTTATAACCACCAAATAGCTCGTCTGCGCCTTCACCAGAAAGAACAACTGTTACATGTTTACGTGCTTCTTTCGCAACGAAGTACAATGGTACAGCTGCTGGATCAGCTAAAGGATCATCCATATGCCAAATGATTTTTGGGAACTCATCCATAAATTCTTTCGCTGAAATGAATACGTTATGGTTTTTAACGCCTAATTTCTCAGCAGTTTCTTTCGCAACATCAACTTCACTGAAACCACGTTGCTCAAAACCAACAGAGAATGTTAAAAGATTTGGATTCATTTCTCTTGCGATAGAAGCGATGATAGATGAATCGATACCACCAGATAAGAATGAACCTACTGGTACATCACTACGCATATGCACTTTTACTGAATCATATAACACATCACGAATTGCTTGGATATGTTCCTCTTTCGTTGCACTTGAAGCGTTGAAATAAGGTTTCCAGTAGCGATGGATTTCCATCTCTTTACCGATTTCTTTTACGAAATAATGACCAGGCTCGATTTTATTAACATCAATTGTTAAAGTTTCTGGCTCTGGACCATATTGGTACGTAAAGTAATGTTGTAGTGACGTTGGATTAACGCCTTTATCTTCCATCACATGCATAATACTTTTCTTCTCAGATGCGAAGAATGTAGTATCACCTTGTTGTGCGATGTATAAAGGTTTAATACCGAAGTGATCACGTGCACCGAAAAGTTTCTTTTCTTCACGATCCCAAATCATAAATGCAAACATACCACGAAGGTAATCTACACATTTTTCTTTCATATGTGCATACAATGCAATGATAACTTCTGTATCAGATTGCGTTGCAAACGTTGCACCTTTTTCAAGTAACATTTCACGTAATTCTACATAGTTGTAAATTTCACCATTAAAAATAATTACATATCGATCATTTTCATAAGTTAGCGGCTGATGTCCTGCCTCTAAGTCAATGATGCTTAAACGGCGGAAGCCAAATTGTACATGTTCATCACGAAAATATCCTTCGTCATCTGGACCACGGTGGAAAATCATCGTGTTCATATTTTCAAATTGATGTTTTTCTGTTTCTGAAAACTCTCTAGGGTTTTCACATAAACATCCTACAAAACCACACATACTTCTTACCCTCTTTCAGTTTTCATTCTGTCTCTATACTACTATATCAACCCTATTTATACTAGCATAATCAACTGAATATGGCGACCAAAAACTATAAAAAAATCACTCCATTTCACATTTTTAACAATTTTTTATGAAAACATGAAAACTAGGCACTCACCTTTCTCCGCTTTTGTCATATGATATTGCAAATTGATTTCTAGGAGGGAATACCATGAGTGAAGAAAAAAAAGATTCTTCTCGCCCACCGGTTCGTAATTACTTAAAGCAAATTGATGATTTCTTCGAGCAAACACCTCTTCGCAATGTAATCGCTGATTTAAATCATTTTTTCCAAAAAGGAAACCGTTTATTAACATTCCCTGTAGATTTATATGAAGTTGGTGAAGAACTCGTTGTTACAGCTGAACTACCAGGTATACAAAAAGAACAAATCCAAATTGAAATACAAAGTGAATACTTAAAAGTCTCTGTAAAAGAAGAGATACTTGAAGAGGAAGAAGAACAAACATCCCATAACTATTATCGCCGAGAACGTTCCATTTCAGAAGCATCAAGATTGATTAAATTGCCGTATTCAATTAATAAAAAAGCGGCAAAAGCTTCTTATCAAAACGGCGTATTAGAAATTCGGGCGCCGAAACTTCCCCAGCAACATGACATTTTATCGATAGACTAATGCAAAAAAATAAGGGTGCTATGCACCCTTATTTTCAACCCACTAATCGCTTCATATCACGTATAATGTCTTCGTATGGCGTATTACTAATGCCACTATACTTTTTCATTACTTTTCCGTTTTGATCAATTAAATAAAATGATGTACCATGCATGACCTGACCGTTCTCCGGCTTATCTACAAGTGATTGGAAATTATCTTTTGAAAACTTTGTAATATCTTCTAACGAATACCCCGTTAATAAATTCCAGTTACTAGTATCCTCTGTAAACTTTTGAATAAAAGCTTTCAGATTTTCTGGCTTATCAAGGTCTGGATCTACACTAAATGAAACAAACTGAACGTCTAATTTCTCTTCTTTTACCATCTTTTGAAGCTTGGCCATATTTGCAGTCATTGGTGGACAAACTGTCTGACAATTTGTGAACATAAAATCTGCAACCCAAACTTTCCCTTTTAAATCTTTTGTACCAAATTTCTTTCCATCTTGATTTGTAAATTGGAAGGTTTCTAAATCCCAATTTAATGGTTTACGAAGCTTTGAACCTGATTCACTACATCCAGCAAGTACAAAGAGACAAAATACAACCATAAGACCAATTATTTTTTGATAACGCTTCATTTATAAACCTCTTTTCTCTATCCTAAATTTAAATAGGTTATGTTTATAATAACAAAAGTTAACACTACGAGAAAATTGTTTACTACATTTGTTCACGAAATCGTACGAATTTACGTATGTTACTTTTTTATTTCAAGCGAATTACTAGACAAAATATATTTTTTTACTATTATTTCTCTAAATAAAAGTGATAAAACTAATTTTATTGTTACTTTTGTAAATACCTCTCCCTATTTTTTAACAATTCCTTAAACATTAATCCATGTTTTACACTGTATTCCTTAACAACATTTCGGTACAATACAAATACAACGATTTTAAATGAGGTGATGTTCATGGCAAAGCGCTATGAAAATATGGATAATGTTAGTACAAAAAAATCAATTCGCTCTTTTTTACGCTGGCGTAAAGAACGAAAGCAAAACAAAAAAGATTTTTCTTTCTTAGTAGAACAATCACCCGTTAAACAAAGTGCATTTTTGCAAAGTAATGTTGAAAAAACGACTATCACATGGATTGGGCATTCCACTTTTCTTATCCAAACGAATGGACTTAATATATTAACAGATCCAGTATGGGCTAATAAATTAAAGCTAGTTCCAAGACTTACAGAACCTGGACTCTCTATAGAAGCACTACCTAAAATTGATATTGTCCTTATTTCACATGGTCATTATGATCATTTAGATTTTTCAACTCTTCGTCAGTTGAATGATGATGTTCTATATCTTGTACCTATTGGATTAAAAAAATTATTTACTCGTAAGAAATTTAAACATGTAGAAGAGTATAAATGGTGGGAAAGTACGATAATTAACGAAGTTTCTTTTCACTTCGTACCCGCTCAGCACTGGACGAGAAGATTCTTATTTGATATGAATACGTCTCACTGGGGTGGATGGATTATTGATAATGAAACGACTATGGAAACCATATATTTTTGTGGTGACAGTGGCTATTTCCAAGGTTTCAAAGAAATTGGTGAACGCTTTTTAATTGATATTGCTCTTATGCCCGTTGGCGCTTATGAACCAGAATGGTTTATGAAAGTATCTCATGTTTCACCTGAAGAGGCCGTGCAAGCTTATTTAGATTTAAACGCTACGCATTTTATACCAATGCATTACGGAGCTTTTGCACTCGCCGATGAAACACCTCGTGAAGCAATAACTAGACTTCGAAATAATTGGAATTTGCGCATGTTACCGTGGGAACAACTGCATGTACTCTTTTTAGGTCAAACTTTTATTTATAGTAACGCAACAAATAATAAGCAAATAAACGAAAAAATTGAAACTTTACATGTGTAACGTAATGACTGATTTTCTATATCCAACATATAATATAGAAAATCCTATAGTGAAACTTTAATTAGTGGGTTTTCTTCATCCCCACTGATTATTTGCCTTCACCAATCAAGCTTTTACGGGCAGCCCGCTACCTAACCTCTTTGCTCCAGCTAAATTTGAGGTAGAGAGTTTTACTGTCCACAAATAGCGGGATAAAGGGTGTTTTCTATGAATGAATATTTACAGACTCGCTATATCATTAGCGGTAGTGCCTGTGTAGCTCTTCTTATTTCTTACTTTCTATTTACATAAAAAAGCTACTTGAAATATATTTTCAAGTAGCTTTTTTATTACTCTGCTAAATACATAAATCCGATTGCGCCCGGACCTGTATGAGTACTAATAATAGGCGTTGTATAGAAAATTTCTGATTGAGCAAATCCACTTACTTTTTCAACCGCCGCTTTCATACTTTCAGCTAAAGGAATTGCTTTTGCATGCGGAATTGCAACAGCTTTTACGACTTTTCCAGCCGTATCTTGCTCAAATAACTTAGCTAATGTTTTTACAATTTGGCCTTGGCTACGAACTTTCGTTACAGGATTATAAACACCGTCTTCAAGACTAGCAATTGGCTTTATATTAAGTAGAGAACCGATAAACGCTTTTCCTTTACCGATACGTCCACCCTTCACTAAGTTTTCTAATGTATCCACTACTACATATAAACGAGTATTCTTTCTTACTTCATCTACACGTTTTAAAATTTCTTCTAGTGAGCGTCCGTCATTTGCCATTTTTGCAGCTTCAATTACTTGATATGCTAAAGCATGTGTAATAAATTGAGAATCAACAACTGTTACTTTTGTATCAGTCATTGATGCAGCGCTATTTGCAGTTGCTACAGTACCGCTCATTCCACTTGTCATATGGATAGAAAGGACTTCGCTTCCATCTTCCCCTAGCTTGTCATACATTTCTACAAATGTACCCATAGCTGGTTGTGATGTTTTTGGTAATTCCTCTGATTTAATCATTTCTTCAATAAATTCGTCAGGTTGTAAATCAACGCGATCTAAATATGTTTGTCCATTTACAGAGATTGATAATGGTAAAACATGAATGTCATACTTTTCGATTACGTCTTGTGATAAATCTGCCGTTGAATCTGTTACAATTTTAATTTTTTGCATACTATACTTCTTCCCTTTCCAATACGCTCTCCTTGTTATTATACTAGTATTCCCATTGCTTTCAACAATTTGGAACGAAATTTCATCAAATTAATTATATTTTCATATCTAAAATGAAAAAGACAGAGTTTACTAACCCTGTCCGTACTTCGTATCATGCATTTTTTTCAAGGGTATTTGTTTTATATACATTTAAATAATCATTCCACTTCAAACAATTTTGTAAATATTCACGGAAAGAATACGAAAATCTTGGGTGTTTTTGTTTTTGAATTTTTGCAATAAATAATTGAAGACGAGACTGAATTAGAAACGATAATGGATGCTGTGCCTGTAGGACAGGGATTTCGAATATTTTAATGCAATCCCCTGTTGAATGAGTGAAATAAAAACTTTTCGTAATCACAATATCAATCCTCTTTTTCATTGGATTTTTGAACTTCCTCTACTTTGCGCTGTAACACGTTGTTTAAAGTGGAGTAAAATCAGACTTATATGATTTCTGTAGTCCTTATGGCTAGAAGATTTATACTCTATTCATCTCCACCTAATTCACCTTCCCGTCCTAAATATCTCTGAGACGGGAATCTCATTATCCATCAATTGTTTAATACATTTAGTATAAGCTTATAAAAGCGCAAAGTTTGTCTAAATTTTGGAGATTCTATAATTTTTTTCTTCTATATATTGTATACGTTTATAGCTATAGTATAACAAATAAATAAAAAAGTGCCTTTATAACGAGGCACTTTTCGACTGCATTTCTTCTCTTTTCTTTTTCCTCTTACTAACAACCTTTGATAACGCAATACTTACTTCATAAATACAAATAAGCGGCACTGCAACTAAACTATGAGATAAAAAGTCTGGCGGTGATATACAAGATGCAATGATAATTAATGCTACGTAAGCATACCTTCTTATTTTTATTAAAAATTCCGCCGTAAGTATTCCAATACTAGTTAAAAACATTACAACGACTGGCAATTCAAAAATCACAGCAAATGGAACTGTTAAATTAAGTACAAAATGAAAATACTTTTCTGTCGTAAACATCGTATTAAACATTTCATTACCTATCGTAGTTAAAAAGTGAAATAGAAACGGCATTACAATGAAATATCCAAAACATAAACCTGCGAGAAATAATATAGACAATACCGGTATATACATTATTGTCATCTTTTGTTCATTTGGATGTAAACCCGGTTTTACAAATAACCAAATTTGTATAGCAGCAAAAGGAATTGTACAAACGATAGCAAATACTGTAGCAATCGAGAAAAAAATCCACAATACATCACTTGGACCGAGAACAGTTAATTTCATTGGTAAATCTTTTACAAGCCAAAAATAAATATCCTTTGTAAAAGTAAATCCAATAATTAAAAATAGTACAAAGGATAACACCGTATATATTACTCTTTTTCGAAGCTCAACAATATGTTCTACTACGCTCATTTCCCGATCTTCCATCTCGTTCACCACACTTTATTTATCCATTACAAGGAAAATACACTACATTTTTTCTTTCTTTTCCTTTTCTTGAAATGCGTCATCTGTCAATTCTTTCGTTGATTTTTTAAACTCTTTTAACGTTTCCCCTAAAGCCTTCCCGATTTCCGGCAATTTTTTAGGTCCAAATAAAATGAGTACTGCTACTAAAATTAAAATTAACCCTGGAAAGCCAATATTTGAAAACATTTCCCCATCCCCTTTATTAGTAGTTTCCTTGTCCTACTATTACATAATTTTATTTTGTCAAAAAAGTTTGAAAACGTCAACAAATCCATTGTCTTTTGTCAAAAAAATTCAAAAATATAATCAATTATACAAATTTCATTTTCTATTGCTCTTGTGTATGATATGGTAAGGGAAATGACATATTATTTTATGATAGTAGAAAGGATTTGCATTATGACTGAAAAAATGACACGAATGACCCAATTTGTAAAAGAAGAAATTGCAAATGCAATTACACATGGTATCGGTGCCATTTTAAGCATCCCTGCCTTAATCATATTGATTATTCATGCTTCTAAGCACGGTACCGCATCAGCCGTAGTTGCATTTACTGTTTATGGTGTAAGTATGTTCTTACTGTACTTGTTTTCAACATTGCTACATAGCATTCATCATCCTAAAGTAGAAAAAATATTTACTATTTTAGATCATTCAGCCATTTACTTATTGATTGCTGGCACGTATACTCCTTTTCTACTTATTACACTTCGTGGCCCATTAGGATGGACGTTGCTTGCTATAATATGGACACTAGCAATCGGAGGTATCGTCTTCAAAATTTTCTTTGTACGTCGCTTTATTAAGGCATCAACGCTATGTTATATCATAATGGGATGGCTCATAATCGTTGCTATTAAACCACTTTATGAAAATCTAACTGGACATGGTTTTTCACTACTTTTAGCAGGTGGCATTTTATATTCTGTCGGAGCTATATTCTTCCTTTGGGAAAAGCTACCTTTCAACCATGCCATATGGCACCTGTTCGTTTTAGGTGGTAGTGCGATGATGTTCTTCTGTGTACTCTTTTATGTCTTACCTACAGCATAATAAAAAGGATTCAGCTTACGATAAGCTGAATCCTTTTTTATTACTTATGTAATTGTGATGCAATAACTTCCTGTGTATGCTTCGTTAATTCTTTAATATCCATATTCGCATAATCTTCAGGTGTAATCGGCTTAGAAATTGTTACTGTTGCATGAGCTGGCTTCATACGATTTCCATTCGCTTCAAACATCTTATATGTACCATCTAACGTTACAGGTAAAATTGCTACACCTGACTTTACTGCAAGATGAAAACTACCAGCCTTAAACTCTCCAACTTCGCCACCCTTACTTCTCGTTCCTTCAGGGAAAATTACGATAGAATGTCCATTCTTTAATAGTTCAATTCCATCTTTAATCGCTTGAAGAGATTGACGACGATCGCTACGATCCATAAATACACAATTCATCAGTTCCATCCAAGTTGGTACAACTGGGAACTTTTTAATCTCTGCTTTTGAAACGAATCCAATTGGTTTATTTAAGTAACCTAGTAAAACAGGGATATCCATATTACTTTGGTGATTACTTACAACTAGCACTGGCTTGTCTTTCGGAACATTTTCAAGTCCTTTCACTTCTACTGCCCCTCCAGCTACACGTACCATTTTCTTACCAAACCAATTTGTCGTTTTATACACAGCATTGTCTTTTTCTTTTGGCGCCATCGTATTTACTTGTCTTTTAAGACGCCACATTCTCGGTGTAATCGCAATTACGATTAAAATTAAATAAAAGATTTTAAAAAACGTTTGAATCATACAGAACCCCCACCTATTATCATTCCGACCTTCATTATACTAGACAAACGAAGGAAAAAGAAGAAAAAAAGTCCAAACAGCAAGTGTTCGGACTTTTTAAGCATTCTATATTAGAAACGTTTTGCTAATTCACGAGCATTAGCAATTGCTGCTTCTTTAATTTCTTGTGCTTTTTCAGGGTTTGCATTCATGCCTTCAACTGCAATATATTCAGTATCATTCACACCGACAAATCCTAATACAGTCTTTAAGTGATTACGACCGAAGTCTACAGCTGCGTATGCTCCTTCAGAATATACGCCACCTGTTGCTTGAATGTGAAGTGCTTTTTTACCTTCTAATAAGCCGACTGGACCATTTTCAGTATATTTGAATGTTTTACCTGCGATTGCTACGTTATCTAAGTATGCTTTTACTACTGGTGGATAGCTAAAGTTCCACATTGGAGTTACGAATACATAACGATCTGCATTCATAAATGTTTCTAAGTTTGTGTTCATTGCTGCTACTTTTTGTTGTTGAACTTCAGTTAAAGCTTCAAAGCCTTCACCTGCTGCAAATTTACCCCAAGCAGCAAATACATCTGCATCAATTGCTGGTACTGTAGTGTTGAATAAATCAATTGTTACAACTTCGTCTTGTGGATGTTCGTTTTTATAAGCTTCGATGAAAGCTTCCCCTACTGCCATTCCGAAAGAACCTTCTGCTGAATTTGGATTTGCTGTAATAAATAGTACTTTTGTCATTGTATTCTCTCCCTTTTTTCTCTTTATCTTTAATTCAAGATTTGTTTTTTAAAAGTTAATAACTTACCTTATGTAAGTATAATATAAAAAGTTTTAATCAATGTCAATAAAAAATAGCTACTTTTTTTTCGTAAGTTAATGATTTACTTTGTTTCCTTAAAATTTAGTATACAGATATTACAAACTCTTTCATATAAAAAGGCTACCTCTACAACCTATAGAGATAGCCTTCTATTACATATTATTTTTGAAATACATGTTTTACTTTTTCAGCTGGAATATTACTTCCGCCTCTACCTTTTACATCTTCAATCATCATTGTAATGACCATATCTGGCGAATTTAAATCAAATGCAGCGAACCAACCTAGTTCTTTTCCTTCGGCCTCTTTTGATACTTTTAATTCCGCTGTACCTGTTTTTCCAGCAAGAGTCATACCATCAATTTTAGCAATTTTCCCTGTACCATCTGGATCATTAATTACTTTCGTCATTGCAGTTTTTAATATATCCTGATTTCCTTTAGAAATTACATTTTCTTTCCAAGCTTTTGGTTGTTTATCTGTTTTAATAATATACGGTGACGGAATCGTTCCATCATTTACAATTGGCGCATACGTTAAAGCTAAATGAAGAGGAGTCATTAATACTTGTCCTTGTCCATATCCTGTATCTGCCATTTGAATATCATTTTTAATGCCGTCATTTGCAATTTTAGAAGCAGGGAATCCATATTCAATTGGTAGTTTCTCATCGAATCCGAATTTTTTCGCTTCACTCATAAACTTGTCTTTTCCGATTTTCAAAGCTTCTTGTGCGAAGTAAATATTATCTGAGTATTTCATCGCCTTATCAAAATCAATCGGATTTGCATCTTTCACACGCGTTACATAGTAATTACCCCAAGAAGAATCTTTTGTCCATTTTAATCCTTCAATTTTCAACTCTTCTTTTGGATCAATCGTTTTCGTTTCAAGACCAATTGCAGCTGTAATAGGTTTAAATACAGAACCTGGTACCGACAATTGTGTAAAGCGATTTGTCATTGGTTTTTTCGGATCATTATTCCAAGCTTCGCGTTGTGCCTTCGATGTCCCTCGTGCAATTATATTAGGATCATATGCTGGACTACTTACTAGTGCAATTGTTTCTCCACTTTTCGGATTAATTGCTGCACTTGAACCAGCTTCGCCCTTCATTTCATTATACGTTTTTTCTTGAACAACACTATCAATAGTTAAAGTTACATTTTCTCCATCAACAGCATCTGTTTTTGCCAAGTTTTTAATTTCTTTTCCTTGCGCATCTTCTACAAAGACACGGCCACCTTTTTTACCGCGTAGCTTTTCCTCTAATACTTGCTCTAAACCAGCTTTCCCAACTGGGTCATCAGCTTGATAGCCTTTCTTTTGTAGCGTTTTTAAATCTTCAGCATTTACCTTTCCAATATAACCAGTCAGATGAGCTGCCGCTTCCCCTAACGGATATGTACGAACATTTACAGGTTTTGTTGAAACACCTGGTAAATCAATGTACGTATTTTGTGTTGCCCCTTCAGGCAAAATTCCAATTGGTACGAGATACCCTGGTTTTACCCATTTAGCAGCTAATTTTTGATCAATTTCTTCTACAGACATATTTAATAACTTCGCTACTGTTTCTTTCGTTTGCGGAGCAGTATCGCCTAACTTTTCAGGAATCAATCCGATTTCAGAAGCTTTCCCATTCGTTGCAAGACCTTTTCCATTACGATCGTATATTTCACCACGTTTTGGCTGTGTTGTCTGCATACGCACTTTACTATCTTTCGTCATGCCAGGGAAAATAAAATCAGGAGTCCAATCTATTTTCCAAGATTCTTTATCTCCATCTTTTTCTTTCACCATTTTTGCTTCATGACCAAATGTGATTTTACCACCAACTGTATCCATGCTTACTTTAAAAGGAACAGGACCTTCATCTTTTTTATCTTCTTTTACTTCCCCTGTTTCTACCTTTAAGTCTTTCACTTCGATACCAGAATAAATTTTTTCATATTTCTCAGTAAACTCTTTCTTTGAAATATCTTTTTTTGCATTTTTTGATAGTTGATCATACATATCTGCAAATTTTTGTTTATTCCACGCTTTTACATATGTATCAAACGCTTCTTGTGGTTTTTCTTCTTTACCACATCCAACTAACATGAATGTTAAGCAAAGAAAAAGAATCCCCCATATCTTTCTCAATCGATTCTCCTCCTCTTTCTATATTAGTACTTTTGAAAATTTTAGCATTTTTACATGCTACCTATCATTATAGCACTATCGAATCTCATCTATAAACTTATATTGGTGAATACAAATAAAAAGATTGATGTGAATTCTCACATCAATCTTTTTTATTATTGTTGCTTCTCATATACATGGTAATAATACGTATACGGGTTTTTTTCATCCGTTAAACCTTTTTCTACAAAAATCTCTTTCCAATTTGTCATATCCATTTCTGGGAAGAATGTATCTCCTTCAAATGCATAATGGATTTTTGTTATATATAACTTGTCTACATAAGGTAAAAAGAGATCGTAAATTTGCGCTCCGCCAAAAATAAAAATCTCTTCTTCATTTTTACATAGTTCAAATACTTCTTCTACAGAATGAACAACTTCACAGCCTTCAACATGATACCCTTCATTACGAGTTACAATAATATTACGTCTTCCAGGCAGTGGTCTACCAATCGCTTCATAGTTCTTTCTTCCCATAATAAGCGGGTGGCCCATCGTTGTTTTCTTCACGTATTGTAATTCACTCGGTAAACGCCAAGGTAAATTATTATCTTTACCAATTACTCTATTTTCGTCCATCGCGACCATAAATGAAACAATCATTTTTTCATCTCCTCTACAATTATACTGCAACCGGTGCTTTAATTGCTGGATGCGGATCGTATCCTTCAATCGTTAAATCTTCCATTTCAAAATCAAACACAGATTTCACATCTGGATTTAATGTAAGTTTCGGGAATGGACGTGGTTCACGTGCCAATTGCTTTTCTACTTGTTCAAAATGATTTGTATAAATGTGTGCATCTCCAATTGTATGAACAAATTCTCCTACTTCAAGACCACATTCATGTGCAATTAAATGTGTTAGTAGTGAATAACTTGCGATGTTAAATGGAATTCCAAGGAATATGTCACCACTTCTTTGATATAGCTGACAAGAAAGTTTTCCGTCCGCTACATAAAATTGGAATAATGTATGACAAGGCGGTAATGCCATACTCGGTACGTCTTCAGGATTCCAAGCAGAAACGATTAAACGACGTGAGTCTGGTGTTTTTTTAATCATTTCAATTACATCTTTTAATTGATCAAGTGTCTCACCAGCTGTCGTTTTCCAAGCACGCCATTGTTTACCGTAAACGTCTCCTAAATAACCATATTTATTTGAGAACTCATCATCTTCTAAAACGTTCTTTTTAAACAATTCCATTTGCTCGTCGTACTGTACTTTAAATTCTTCATCTTGTTGTGAGCGAAGACCAAAATCAGTCATGTCAGGACCAGTATACTCATCACTTTCTACCCAGCTCTTAAACGCCCATTCATTCCAAATGTTATTATTATGCTGCAATAAATAGCGAATATTTGTATCACCTTTCATAAACCAAAGCAGTTCACTTGCTACAAGGCGAAACGGTACTCTCTTTGTTGTTAATAAAGGAAAACCTTTACTTAGATCAAAACGCATTTGATATCCAAATACAGATACAGTGCCTGTCCCTGTACGGTCTTCTTTCTTCGTACCATGTTCCATTACATGGCGGCATAAATTTAAGTATTCATTTTCAGCATGTTTCATATGTAGGAAAACCTTCTTTCAATCGTATATGCAATTTATCATAACATGAAAAATGATAAATTTAATAATCCTAATTAATAAAATTTCTTGCGCTAATTCTTACAAAATTATTAACTTTCCAAATATAAAAAGGTTTTCATTTTCTATTACCGAAAGTATAGTGCGGTAGAACAAAATTTATATTTGGAGGTTAGAAGTATGTCTAAAATTGAAACGCCTGTTATGACTTCTTTACAAACAACGGCTGAAAAAATGATGAAGGATTTAAATGTTCCTGGTGCTGCTGTCGCTGTTATAAAAGACGGTGAAGTTATTATTTCAGAAGGTTTCGGCTATCGTAATATAGAAACAAAAGAGGCTGTTACACCGAATACTCGATTCGCAATCGGTTCCTCAACGAAAGCATTTGGCACACTTTCATTAAGCTTGTTAGCACAGCAAAAAAAGTTTAATTGGGATACCCCTATCCAGTCCTATATACCTAACTTTACTTTATCTGAACTACTTGCTAGCTCACAAGTTACAGGACGGGATTTAGCTTCTCATCGAACTGGAGTGAGTCGTCATGAGGCTCTTTGGTACAGTTCTGCCTTATCTCGAAAAGATCTCGTTGAAAAAATAAAACATTTACCACTTGATGCACCGTTCCGAACTGCATTTCTATATAACAACTTAATGTATGCAACAATTAGCTACATTGTTGAAAACATTACAAATCAAACGTGGGAGCAATACACTACAGAACATATTTTAGAACCTTTAAATATGAGACATACAAACTTCTCTGTTAACGATTCACAAACTACAGATGATTACGCTTTACCTTACATTGAAAATGACGGTGAAATAAAAGCAGTTCCATTCCGTAACATCGATACAGTTGGCGCTGCTGGGTGTATTAATTCCACAATTGAAGATATGGCAAATTGGGTACTTCTCCACTTAAATGAAGGAAAATTTGGAGATCATGAATTAATCTCCTCTGAATTATTACAACAAATGTATACACCACACAATTCAATTCCAGACCAACCGGTTTTATCACTCCCTGAATCTCCATTAAATAGTTACGGTCTTGGTTGGTTTATTAGCGCTTATCGTGGTAAAAAAATGATTCATCATGGCGGTAATATCGATGGATTTTCAGCGCTTGTTTCATTCATACCAACAGAAAACATAGGCCTTGTCATTTTAACGAATGCTGGAGGAACATTACTTCCTACTTATCTCGCTAATCAAATTTATGACGAACTACTTGAATTAGAATCCATTGATTGGCATAAACGTGCTGTAGAAGATACTAAAAAAATGAAGGAAATGATGAAAGAAGCAACTGAATCCCTCCCTGAACAAATTAAAGGGACTACACCTTCGCACAAGTTAGAGGATTATACTGGTACTTTTGAACATCCTGCATACGGAACATTACAAGTATACAAACGAGATGATTCGTTATATGTACAATTTATGGAAATGGATATTCAATTAGGGCATCATCATTACGACATCTTCTCTGCAAAAGTTGACTTATTCCAAATGAAAATGAGCTTATTATTCGCTTATGAAATGAATGTAAGTGGTGAATTCCCATCCCTTCAGTTACATGTACCAGCTACATTAAGTACTCAGCCGCTTACATTTAAGAAAATTAAATAAGTATTTTGATGGTAAAAAATAAAGGTAGGTGCGAATCACACCTACCTTTTCTATTTCATATCAATCTTATCTGGTTGAAACCAAATTGGCTTCGATAACTCAAAGTTATTATGATCCTCTAAAACTATAGTAAGGCGCTCTAACATATCATCTAACATATGCGGCGCTGCTCGTAATGTCCAGACAACTGAGGAGAAAACTGTCATACCAACGTACACCGTGTATAATTTCCAGAATTCCTCTGGTATTTTTCTATTAAAGTATCCTTCTATTTGTCCGATTGAATACGGAATACTAATGTCCCTTGCAAACAGTGCAATTTTCACAAAATCATGAAGTGGGTCGCCCCAGTCGTAGCCATTAAAATCAACAACACCTACATATTTTCCATCCCGTACAATTATATTTTCTAAATAAAAATCATCGTGTTGAAATCGATTTGGGCGGTTCTTTAAAGATATTTCATTTTCTTCAATAAACTTTATGATTTTATCATCATTTTTTATGTTTATTCCACATGTTTTATATGCCTCTAAATATTTACTATGTTTTTTTATTGCTCTTTCATACCATGGAAGTATATTATTAGGAGCTTCATATGTATGCATTTTTGCTAAATCTTTCCCTGCCTCTATACCAATATCATATTGTTCTTTTGGTGAATACGTAGGCAATAACTTCTTCGCATCTTCCCCTTCTAAATACGAAAAGATGCCATAGCATAAACCTTCTTCTGCCAACAAACCTATTTCAATTGGTTTTTGTGCTTGCACACTACGATTTTGCATTTCATTTAAAATTTGAAACTCTATTTTCTTTCTTTCATACTCTTTTATATCGCCTGTCTGCAATAAATATTTATCATTATTCGCACTCGTAATTATATATTTCTTATCAGGTGAAAAACCTTTAGAAATTTCTTTAATATCCAATGCATTTTTTACTATTTGTATATTGTTTTGCCATGCTGTAATTATCTTCATATCTATTCCCCTTACATTTCTGCATTTGGTGTATAGGCAACTTCTACAATAAATCCATTCGGATCGTAAAAATCAATCGTATAGTAACCTTCCGAATAATGATTCATTTCAATTGGACCACGTATTACCTTCACTTTCGTACTAGAAAGAAAATCTGCTACTTCCTCAACTACTTCTCTATGAATAGCTTGATAACAAATATGTCTAGGCCCTAACGTCCTTACAATTTCCTCATCTATTTCTTTAAAGTATATTTCACTTTCTCCTGTGCTATATGCTATTTCATTTAACTTTCTCCACCCAATTATGGAAAACAACTTATTATAAAAAGAAATGGATTCCTCTAAATTTGCTACCCAAAATTCAATATGATGAATGCCTGCTCGCAGTGTATTCATATTAAGAATACGCTCCTTGTACTACTTGCACAATTTCCATCGGCTTATGAACCATGTAATCTGGTGCATCTTTTTTCACTGTTTCAATAACATCATATCCCCAAGATACCCAAATTACGTTCACTCCAGCCTTTTTACACGCTGCTACGTCTCGCTGTTCATCACCGACATATAACATATCTTTCTCTGTTATTTTTTTTGATTTCAAAAATCTTTTTATCATTTTATCTTTACCAAACAAATTTTTAGAACAATACACTTCTTGAATATTTTCGATACCATTCTTGTGTAAAAACGCCCGAATATGCTCTTCTGAGTTCGATGATATGACTGCAATTCCGTAGCCTTTTTTATGTAGTTCATCTAATACTTCTTTCATCCCATGGAACAAAACGAGATTTTTTATAGCAGGCTGATATAATTTATAAAATTCCAACGCTAATATCGGTAGTTTATACAGTGGTACATTAAGTTGTTTACATCTCTCTGGCATCGTTAATTTACGTAAATGTTCAATTTCGTCTTCCTTTACTGCTTTATACCCATGTTTTTCAGCAAGTTGATTATAAATCGGTACAAATATATTTTGTGAATCTACTAATGTGCCATCAAAGTCAAAAACAATATATTTTTGCATTCCCATACTCCCTTTGCTTCTTTTTTCTAAACCTATGTTATTCAACAACATAGTTGTCTGTCCCTTCTATAAAAATAAAAAAGAACAAGATTTTCTCTTGTTCTTTTTAAGACAACCATTTCGGTGGTACATTCGTATTCCAATAAATATTTCCTAACTCATGATGTCCAGAGTATCCATCATCAAAACGGTGGTAATGGAAATTAAAATAATAACCATCTTGCGGTGGATGATCTCTTCTTACATGGAAACGCAATAAATCATTTCCAGATTTCGTATCGTAGACGTGAAAAATCTTCTCATTATTTCCACCAGCTGGTTTTTGAGAAATCGCTAATGATTGTAGTGAATCTTCTGGTACATCACTAGCAAGCTCAGCAATTGCCTCTTCAATTTTCGGTAATATTACATCTTTAAACTCATCTTCAATTACTGGACCAATTTTAGTACCAAACTTTTGCATCGACTGCTTCTCTGCTTCTTGCATTGCATAAGTAATAAAAGTATCGGTGGTTAACCTGTCATTCGTTTCTTCATATGTATAGGACGTGCTCTCCAAACTTTGTTGCCCAGCTGTGCTCGTAGGCTTGTCCGCAGCTTTGGCATTATCAAGTAATATGGAAGGAGGCGTCACTAAACCAAATGTAAACACGGTAATTAATGCGACTAAGGTTTTTCTAAACCAATTTGGCATTTATGTTCCCTCCCCTTTCACTCATTATTTTTTATATAACGGTGGTTTCTTCTATTATACAAAATGATTGTAATTTTTGCACTTTACAATTTTGTTAACGTTCACATATTTTTCACTTGAATATGAAATTGTAAGATTTCATACAATAAAAATACAACAACAATAAGGAGGCGATCAGATGACTTTAGATGTCATGTATTCCGCCGCAAGTATACTCGTTTTAGTATATTTTATTTATCAATGTGTTACAGACTAGAAAAAGAGCCGTCAATGGCTCTTTTTTAATGGTACAAATACAATCCATACAATTAATAAAATAAAAACAACGCTGCCTACCACAGCTGGCAATAAATAAAACTGTGAAAGTATAACTATTCCATATAAAAGTATTGCTGGTAGTAGTAAATAACGATTTGCCTTCCATCTTAACAATAGTGATTTCCCTTCATCACAATATAAACGAAGAAACATCTTATTCGTAAATTCATTCCAATAATCACGTGCATAGCGAGAAATTGCAACTACAGCAAATACGAGAACAATAGCTGCAATCCACCTTGGAGTCATAATTATACTTGCAGTACTGATACATACAATTTGAATATAAAATATTCGTGCAGTACTTGTACGGAAAAATTCTTTCAAAAAAGATTCGACAATACGAGAATCAGCTTTTTTCCCTAAAAGTCTTTTAGAGCGCGGAAACATCCACGGTTTTTTATTCGAACTACTCGGTTTAGCCGCATGACCACCAACTTGCATAATTCCGCTCGTCCAGCGCATGCTTTCCTCCTTTTCTTTCTCGATTTCTTTAAAAAAGAACTTTTTATAATTCATTTTCTCTTTTACTAATACACTACTTAAGAAAATTACTAGACCGATAAATAGAATTGAATACAACGGATTTTTATAAATAAAAAATAAACTAATTCCAAAAAAGGACACGCTCATAGAAAATACTACATTTTTTACAATCCATAAAACCCATCGTTTCCCCACATGTACATGAACAAATCTCGTTAACAACGACAACATAAATCGAAATATAGTAAAGAATACCCAAAATAATAGGACTTGTATCTCTGTTACTTCGATACTTTTCATCAACACTGGTAACATAATAACGACTACTATTATATTCGTTATCGCTATTCGAACAAATGTGTACATCATGCCATACTGGACTAATTTTCGCATATGTGTTGCATACGAAATTAAAAATAAACTATCCGCTTGCTCAAAAAATGAACGAACTCCTCTTGGATATGTTACTAGATAAAATGCGAGTAATCCTAATCCGAAATAAATCGTCTCTTCCGTTGATAATTCATTTATCCATAGCGATCGATAATAGATTCCCATAAATATAAGTGCTGGAATAATAATATATAATGCGACTGTCCAATCTGTTACCGAACGTATAGACTTCCATTTCCGCTCAAGTTCATGGCGTAATCTCTTATAAAATTGTTGTTTAATCATGTTGTTCACGCCTTACAATTACATCAAAGCAGTCTAATAATGAACTACCCGGCATTTCCGCTAATATTTGAATAGATTCTAAATGTCCATCTGCGACTAATGTACCTTGTGAAATGAGTAAAAATCTTTCACAAATTTTTTCAGCAGTATCTAATACGTGCGTACAAAGTAAAATTCCTGCCCCGCGCTCTTTTTCTTTATATAAATAATTTAAAAACTCTTTCGTAGCTACTGGATCTAAACCGATAAAAGGTTCGTCAATGATATAAAAATCTGGCTCAGTTAAAAACGCCAATATTAGCATAGACTTTTGTTTCATGCCTTTTGAAAACTTTGATAAATACTCATGTTTATGCTTATTCATTCGAAAAGTATGTAATAATTGTTCCGCTCGTTCTTCCCAACTTCCCATTTCACTTCCACGAGCTGCCATTAATAATTCAATATGTTCCCAGAGCGTCAAGTAATCATAGTATGTTGGATGTTCTGGTACGTATGCATACGGATTTTTCTTTTCACCGAATGATATTTCACCGTCCATATTTACAAGTAATCTGAGTATCGTTTTAATCGTCGTACTTTTCCCAGCACCATTTGCTCCAATAAGAGCAACTAGTTCACCTTTTTCGATAGAAAAAACTATATCATGAATTGTTTTTTCCCCTATTTCATATCCAGCTGAGCGGATATTTACTTTTAACATGCATTCCCCTTCTTTCCATTTCCAATACAATCAAGGAAAAGAATAACATATAACTATCTATATATCATTATAAAATATTTATTTTCATAGCAGGAAAAAACATTTTTTAACAGAATATTAAATGTTTGATTACATTTTATTGGAGTTGATAATATGTCTTTTCAAATTCGTGAAGCAACGATAGATGATATAGACGCACTTTGTTCTTTAACGAAAGAATTAAAAGGTTCCTCTATTTCCTATGAAGATATGAACAACCGCCTACAATTCGTACAAATGAGTCCGTTTGATTTTTTATATGTTTACGAGGAAGAAGAAGCTATATTTGGATTACTTGGATTTCGTATACGTGAAAATTTAGAAGATGTAACACGTTATGGAGAGATTTCAATTATTAGCGTTGATTCTAACATACGACGGAAAGGCATTGGACAAGTTTTGATGGATTATGCCGAGCAATTAGCAAAGAAACATAATTGCATTGGCACATGGCTAGTTAGTGGAACAAAAAGAGTAGAAGCTCATCCTTTTTACAAAAAATTAGGTTATGAAGTAAATGGCTACCGATTTGTAAAATATTTTTAAACTACTTTATAAAGTGAAGGGACTATAACTATGACAAACATTAAAGCAATTTTCATTGATCGTGACGGTACAATTGGTGGTGACACTACAATACATTATCCAGGATCTTTTACATTATTTCCATTCACAAAAACATCCTTGCAAAAACTAAAAGCTAAAAATATAAAAATTTTCTCTTTCACAAATCAACCCGGTATCGCAGATGGAATAGCAACTGTAGCCGATTTTGTACAAGAATTAGAAGGCTTCGGTTTTGATGATATTTATGTATGTCCTCATAAACACGGTGATGGTTGTGAATGCCGTAAACCAAGTACAGGCATGCTGCTTAAAGCAGCAAAAAAACATGGACTTAATTTAACACAATGTGCTGTAGTTGGTGATCGTTGGACTGATATTGTTGCAGGAGCAAAAGTAAATGCGACTACGATTCTAGTCCGAACAGGCGCTGGGTATGATGCTTTGCATACGTACCGAGACAAATGGGCACATATTGAACCAAACTACATTGCAGATAACTTTGAAGATGCAACAAACTGGGTTTTAAATCAACTATAATACAAATGAAAATTTTGATTCACCCGAAATAATTTAAAACATAGTTAAAATAGCCTTTTGGCAAATAATTGTATTCCACAAAACGGATCACCTCAAAAGGTAGCAAGTTCCCTTTTGATACGCAAACATTGCAATTCAAATTATATTTTTTATTAGTAACAGCAATTAACGTAAAGAAGGAATAGCTTAGTGGCTATCCCTTCTTTATTGACTTCTATTATTTACATTTGTTATCTGTTTTTATTGAGTATTCTCATCGTTTTTATACTCCAAAATATCCCCTGGCTGACACTCCAAAGCTTTACATATCGCTTCTAATGTTGAAAAACGAACCGCTTTTGCTTTCGCATTTTTCAAAATAGAAAGATTCGCCATCGTAATTCCAACCTTCTCTGAAAGCTCCGTTACACTCATTTTTCGTTTTGCTAACATGACGTCAATATTAATAATGATTGTCATATCCGCCACCTCAAACCGTCAAATCATTTTCTGATTTTATGTGAATTGCCTCTTGTAGAAGTCGTTGGAGGATAGCAGCAAAAACGGCGATAACGAGCGAAGCAAAAACGATAATGAGTCCCACTAACCCAATAGGAGGATCCATTTTTTTCGCTATAAAATGAAAAAGTGGCAAACTTAATACATACAAACCACTGATTGTAATTGCACAGCGCTTTATATTCTTTAACGCCTTTACTGATAATTCCGAGAACGCTGTGTTCTCATCAATGTACTGTAAAAGATTGAAAGCCTGATAAAGAGCAACGTAAAAAGGCACAGCTGCTCCATACATTACAATGAAAACAAGATATTTTATCGGAGCAATGTTAGGATACAAATTCGCTGTGAAATCCGCCATTTCCGGCACTAAAAATATGCATAAAGCAAGCACTGAAATTCCAGCAAGAAAAATAATTACTTTTAAGAACATTGTTGAACTTCGTTTAAGATTCATTTACAATACCTCACTTATTTAATGGCAACATAATTTTATCACAACATTTATTGTTTAACAATAAATAAATATCGTTTTATTTTTGTCATGTTTTTTAATTTAGGCAAAAATAAAAAAGAATTTCTCATTACAAAGAAATTCTTTTTCTTGAAAATGCCTCTTTCAACTTAATTTTTTAAAACGTTAATTCGTAATGGAAATAACGATTATCTCTCAAATAGCCATTTTCAGCGTATAATCGTTGTGCTGATAAATTATCAATCTCTGTTTGCAATTTTACACCTTTTGCTCCATTTTCTAATGCGTATTCTTTAGCAGCTTCTAATAATTTTTTACCTGTTCCGGCTCCACGCTTCGCCGCTTGTACAAATAAATCATTTAAAATCCATAATTCTTTCATTGAAATGGAAGAAAATGATGGATATAGTTGCGTGAATCCAATATATTCGTCGTCTTCAACTGCTACGAAAATAACAGACTCTTTTCTCTCAATTCGATTTCGTAAAAATACTTTTGCCCCTTCTAAATCAGAATCTTGTCTATAAAACATGCGATAGTTATTAAAAACTGATGCCAGTCCATCTAAATCTGCAATTGTTGCTTCATATATTCTCATTTTACTACATTCCCCTTCCAATACTGTCTCATTATATCCGTTGCCCATTTAGGCTGGTGTATTTCTTCTGTCGGCATAAACTCTTTCATTATTGGTTTTATATCCAATATAGGAGTGCCATCAATAGCATCTAATCCCTCAACAATAATTGATTTACCTTCTCTTTTGATCACCTTTACAATTGTTACACCTATGCGATTCGGACGATTTTTCCCGCGCTGTGCAAAAATACCTACTTCAGGATAATCCTTATTATTTCTAGGATGTCTAGCAAAATACTGAATTTGCTCGTCAGTTACTTTATGAAAATAAAAAACAACTTCAATATGAGAAAAATCTTCAATCCCTTGTATACTTTTTTCTGCATACATTTCAGTTAAAGTTATACGGGATCTTACTTCTCCCCACTCATCATCTTTTATTTCCTTTCTTTCATTATGTACAAATGCGATTGGTTGAACTGAAAACATACGCATTCCCCCTCAAATGTAACCACTTACATTATAAAGTATTTTCTGAATGTTTTCCAGATATACGAATTAAGTTTACATAATATAATTATAATCTATTTATCTAAAGCTACCTTGACCGCTTCAATTGCATGTATATGGGTCGTATCAAATATCGGGACTGATACGTTTTCTTGCTTTATTAATAAACCTATTTCCGTACAACCTAATATAATTCCTTGTGCTCCTTCTTGTACTAATTCTTCTATAACCCTTTTATAATACTCTCTAGATTGAACTACTATTTTTCCTAAACATAATTCTGTATATATTACTTCGTTTACTTTTTCTCTATTTGTTCCTGATGGTACTATTACTTTTATATCATGCTCTTCAATACGTGACTTATAGAAATCTTGCTCCATTGTATATTTAGTTCCAAGCAGACCAACCTTTTGAATGTCTTTTCTTTTAATTTCTTTTGCAGTTGCATCAGCAATATGTAAGACTGGAATATCAATTTTCTCCTTTATTTTTTCAACTACCTTATGCATTGTATTTGTACAAATGATTATAAAGTCTGCTCCTCCCTTTTGTAATGAATATGCCGCATTCCCTAGAATTTCTCCAGCACCATCCCAATCTCCGCTAGACTGACATCGTTCAATCTCTTCAAAATCCACACTATTAATCAAACATTTTGCTGAATGTAGCCCTCCTAATCTCTCTTTTATTTCTTCATTAATAATTCGATAATATTCAGAAGTTGATTCCCAACTCATGCCACCTATAAGACCTATCGTTTTCATATAAACACCTACCTAAACTATTTTTATAAAACTAATAACAACGTTTTATTGTGTATATTATACATAATAAAACAAGACTTTAAGTTTGGAATATAAAGTCTTGTTTTAACGGAAATATGGAAATAATAAAGAATAATTCTACTTTCATTTCCAAGGAAATTTTTATAGAATATTCTGAAATTAACAATCTGATGTTTTTATAAATTCTTTATACTTATAATTAAAACACTCTCGATACAGCTCTTTGATTTCATCATATGATGGAACACGTGGGTTATTAGCTGGGCTACCACTTTCAATTGCATCTGATGCCATTTTAGAAATAGCATTTTCAAATTCAATTTCATCGATTCCGTATTCTTTTAAATTTGGAATACGAAGATCAAAGCAAAGTTTTTTTATTTCACCAAGTGTGTAGTCTGCTACTTCCTCATCAGAATTCGAATACAAATCCTTATTTAAACTACGTCCAATTTTTGCTAACCTTTTCATTGCACTTGTTTTTGTAAACTCTAACACTGTAGGTAATAGTATGGCATTTGATATTCCATGCGGTACATGAAATAATGCTCCCACTGGCCTTGACATTCCATGAACTAATGTAACTGATGCATTAGAAAATGCAATTCCAGCTTGTAAAGAAGCAATCATCATCGCTTCTCTTGCCTCCATATTACGTCCATCTTCATATGCTATACGTAAATATTTCATAATACTTTCAATAGCTGAAAGAGCAAGTACATCTGTAAGTGGTTGTGAAAATTTAGAAATATAAGCTTCAATCGCATGACATAACGCATCTATTCCTGTTGCTGCCGTAATTTGTGGGGGTAACGAACTTGTCAAAACTGGATCTATAATTGCTACTTTCGGTATAAAACTAGGATGCTTCATCATCATTTTTACATCTGTTTTTTTATTCGTAATTACTGCTACACTTGTAACTTCCGATCCAGTACCAGAAGTTGTTGGAATTGCAATAAGTGGTAGTGGATTGTTTTCTATTTTAATATCCTTTTGGACATAATCCTCAACTTCTCCACCATTTGTATATAAAACCGCTACCGCTTTCGCAGCATCAATACAACTTCCACCACCAATACCGATAATAAAATCGCACTTTTCCTCTTTACAAAGAGATAACGCTTCTAATACGTGTATATTTGTAGGCTCAGCATCCACTTTATTATATGTACTAACAGTAATACCTTTCTTATTTAGTTGTTGCATACACTTTTCAACATATCCTAATTTCTCCATAATTGTATCAGTAACTAGAAAAGCTCTTTTCCCTAACTTTTTTGATTGTTCTCCCAGTTTTTCAAGCGAATTCCTTCCATATAATACCGACTTTGGCATACGAAACTCAGAAACCTCTTGCAAGTCCCCCACCCCTTCTTATCCTAATTAATATTTTATAACATAAATTATCGATTTGATGAATCTTTACGATTCAAATTTTTTAATAGAGTCCCGTTAAAGTATAGAATGCGATAACTAAAAATACAGCAACCGTTTTCAAAATTGTAATAGCAAATATATCTTTATATGACTGTTTATGTGTTAATCCTGTTACTGTAAGAATAGTAATAATAGCCCCGTTATGTGGTAGTGTATCCATTCCTCCTGATGCCATTGATACGATACGGTGCATAACTTCTAATGGAATATCAAATTGATTGGCCGCTGCAATAAATTTATCTCCCATTGCACTTAATACTATTCCCATTCCTCCTGATGCCGAGCCTGTAATTCCAGCTAAAATATTCGTCGTTACTGCACCATTCACTAACGGATTTGTGAAAGTAGCAGAGATGCCATCTCTCATAATTGCGAAACCTGGAAGTGCTGCAATGACACCACCGAATCCAAACTCAGCTCCTGTATTCATCGTTGCAAGTAGCGCTCCACCAATACTTGTATTCAATCCAGCTTGGAAACCTGTTACTACTCGCTTCCAATATAATAATAACGTTGTTAAGATCCCTATAATAAGTGCCAATTCTACAGACCAAATTCCTACTACTGCACTTAATTCTACTTTTCCAAATGCTTTCATACCAATTGCAGAAAAATCAAAACCGCTTGGATACCACTTCGGTATCATAATAGTAAACACTTTATTCATTACACCTACTAAAATAAGTGGTATAAATGCAATAAGTTGTTGTGCTCTTGTGATTTCAATGTTATTAATTAATGGCATATTTTTTTGTTCTACTTGCAAAGATGCTGCCATTTCAGTATTTCCATCATTAAAACCAAAGTATCCTTCACCTGCCGCTTTTGCCTTCTTACGTCTACTCTCTAAATATAGTAAACCTACTGTAAGAACAAAAATTGCTCCTACAATCCCAAGTATCGGTGCAGCATAAATATCCGTTTTAAAAAATGTTGTAGGTATTACATTTTGAATTTGTGGTGATCCAGGTAACGCATCCATTGTAAACGTTACTGCTCCAAGAACAATCGTTCCAGGGATTAAACGCTTTGGAATATTAGCTTGTCGAAACAACTTAGCTGCGAACGGATAAACAGCAAACACTACTACATACACACTAACACCACTATACGTTAAAATAGCCCCCATTAATACAATCGCTAATATAGTACGTTTTTCACCAACTAACTCAATAATTGTTTTTGCGATAGAATCTGCAATTCCTGACATTTCCACTACTTTTCCAAATATTGCTCCTAATAAAAACACAGGAAAATATAATTTTATAAATCCAACCATTTTCTCCATAAAGATATTAGAAAAGAAAGGTAATACATAACTAGGTTCTGTCAAAAATACTGCAAATAATGCAAATATCGGTGCGAATAAAATAACAGAAAAACCTCTGTATGCTACGAACATAAGTAAACTTAGTGCTAATAATATAATAACTAACTCCAATTTTACCCCTCCATTAAACAGAATATTCTAAATTTTATTGATAAATTTCTACTAACCTTTTAATTCTGACATCCCTCCTCTTATTCATACAAATTTTTATGCTAAAAATGTCTAATTATAATTATTCGATTACATATGAAAAATCCCTTTAAACAGAAACGAATTCATCGTCATACGTTATAAAGGGATTGCTAGAATCTATATTTACTGCTGTATTAAATTTTTCTCTACACAAAAATGATACAGTTCTTCAACATCTTTCACTATGTAGGTCGCACTAACTTCAGTCAGTTCTTTTTCACAGCCATAGCCATATAAAACACCAATTGAAGCAATTCCATTCTGATTTGCACCTATTATATCGTGCTTTCTATCACCAATCATTATCATTTCTTCTTTATTTAGTTCTTCATTTTTTTGTAAAATATGAGCAATTATTTCTTCTTTTTTTATTCTCGTACCATCTAAATTACTTCCAATGATGTCTTCGAAATAATTCGTTAATTGAAAATGCTCTATAACTTGTTTCGCAAATACAGTGGGCTTTGAAGTTGCTACAAATATGCGATTCCCTGAACTTTTTAATTGTTGCAAGAGCTTCAGAATCCCCTCGTATACATTATTTTCAAACAATCCACGCTGCTTTAAATACTCACGGAAGTAAAAAACTGCACGTTCAACCTCTCCTTCACTCATATTATATCTCTCTACGAATGATTGCTGAATAGGAGGACCTATAAATGAATCTAACTCACTTATATGTACTTCTTCAATTCCTACTTTTTTTAACGCATACAAAACCGAATTTACAATTCCTTCTTTCGGATCCGTTAAAGTTCCATCTAAATCAAATAGAAATGTTTTATACATGTTTCATTCCTCCACTTAATTTGCTGTATAAATAACTGCTAACATCTCTTCCACTTCTCCCTATTATACTATCATTATCTATTTTTTCGAAAAATCAATTTCCATATGTCACATACTTTCAGTTACAAAATACGATAGATATGATAAAGTAAAAAAGTTACAATTATTTTAATAGAAACTGGTGAAACAAATGTCAATTACGTTAATTTTTATAATGGCTTTCACAATTGTAATCCACGCAGTTGAAACAAGCTCTTATAGTATTCGATTAGCGGGGGTTCGTTTAAAGAAGATTGCTGTCGCATTATCCGTCGTAGGAATCGTATTACTCATTTCAAGAACGTCAAACTTACTACAAGCCTTTTTACTTGGCGGGATTGTGGACGAAGCAAAACTAGATCCTTCTATTGATTTAGAGCATATTATACGTCTTGTACTATTATCTGCTTCTATCGGTACATTGCTTGCGATTATACTGTATCCAACTTTGACAAAACTATTTGGATATGTCATTCAAAACTTTGAAACAGACGGTTCTTTCATTCGAATGATGAAAACGAATAACATTCAAAAATTAAAGTACACAAAAAAATATGTCCGCTTTCCAAAGTTAGAAATGATTCATAGACTGCGTATCGGCGGTATTCCAAAGCGTATAATGCTTATTAACATGTTCGCTACTGCAATTTATACAGCGGGAGTTCTTTCCGCACTATATGCTTCTTTTTTAATTCCAGCTTTCGCAACAAAAGCCACTACAGCTTCTGGTCTTATTAATGGTTTTGCTACTATTTTATTAACAGTGCTACTAGATCCACGTATTGCTCTTTTAACAGAGCGAGCTCTTCAATCAGAAGAAGGTGCTGAAGCAATGAGTAAAATGTATGCTTGGCTAATGATTTCTAGACTTTTTGGTACATTACTTGCTCAACTGTTATTCATACCAGGTGCTTACTGGATTACATGGATTATAAAGCTTATGAATTAAATTTACTCTCTAAAAAAAAGCAGGTGAGATAACAAATGACTATACAAACAGAACAAGATATCATTCGCTTAATAGAAAACGACGAATGGATGATGAATGTATTACAAATGGCAAAATCACTAGAGCTACCTGATTGGTGGATTTGTGCCGGATTTGTTCGTTCTAAAATTTGGGATACTTTACATGACTATGAAGCTAAAACGGCTATGCCTGATGTTGATGTGATTTATTATGATAGTCTACATCAAGATGAGATATACGAACAATCATTAGAAACGAAATTAATGAATATTGATGCTACTATCCCTTGGTCTGTAAAAAATCAAGCTCGTATGCATGTAGTGAATAATATGCCACCATATTCTTCTTCTGTTAATGCTATATCTAAATTCCCTGAAACAGCAACGGCTTTAGGAGTTACACTTGATGAACTAAACAACGTTATCTTAACAGCCCCATGTGGTATTGAAGATGTCCTTTCCTTACAAGTGAAACCAACAGCTCATTTTCTTAAATCGAAAGAACGATTACATATGTACAAAAACAGAGTTATAAAAAAGAATTGGCAAAGTAAGTGGCCTAGCATCACAATCACATATCCAGAAATTTAGAAAGGGTGCCTCTCATTTATAGAAGCACCCTTTTCTTCATTTCAAAAAATGTATGACTGTTTCTGCAAATCTATCTGCTTCCTCATAATGAGGTGAATGACCGCTCTCTTCAAATACGATATACTTGCCGTTTCGGGCATCTTTATTAAATGTTTTAATTTGTTCTTCACACGTTACTACATCATGTTTTCCTACTATTAATAACATTAGATTTTGTACATCTTTTATTTTTGATAATAATGATGTATGACATGCTCCCTCTAATTTTAATCTATCAAAGTGAATTTTGGAGCGATTTGAAAATATTTCCCACTCTTCATCACTGTATAAACTCTCATCTGTCCTATCTTCCTTATTATTGTAAATCTCCATTCTTTTTTCTTCTAATTCAGCGCTTAATCTTATATAAGCTTCTAACAACTCTTCTGAACTAGCATCGCTAGATGAATAAGCAAAGCATTCTTTTGCTATTTCTTCTTTTCCATACTTTTTTAATAAATGCCCTGTTTTTTGTAACAAAGCCCTACTTGTTAATGCAAAATTAAAAGTTGGTCCTTCAAATATTATTTTCTCTATTGAACTTGGATATATCGACGCATAAAGCAATGCTACATATCCACCGAAAGAGTGTCCAATTATAGACCACTTCTCAATTTGTAATACTTTTTTTAATTCCTCACAGTCTTCAATCAAATCATTTAATCCAAAAGCTTCGTCTTCAGTAATTTCTTCTGAGCGACAAACACCTCTTTGATCTATCATAATTACATATAGAGAATCTTTTAAACGTTCCGCTTGATGAAATGAAAAATCATAACAACTTTCTCCTGGTCCACCATGCAAGTATAAGACTGGCTTATTTTTAGGATTTCCATGTGTTTCAACGTATAGCTTTTTCCCTCTAATATTCATGTATTTCCCTGCTTCTATCAAATTTTCCTTTATGATCACCACCCCTTTTTTACTGAATATTATAACATTTAATATTAAATAATTCCTATTACATTTAAGAAGACGATAATTATTGCAAGTGGTGCTACAAATCGAAGTAAAAATGCCCAACAAGTAAATACTTTCTTTCCATAATTTCCACCTACAAAAAACTCTGCTTCTAGTACCTTCTTCTCCATTTTGAATGAAACGAAAATACTAATAAATAGTGCTCCAAGTGGCATTAATATATTACTAGATAAGAAGTCTACTGCATCAAAAATATTCTTTCCGAAAATCGTAATATCACTCCATACTCCAAATGATAACGCTGATGGTATACCTACTAAGAAAATGCCGAAACCGATCAGCCATGATAATTTCGTTCTCTTTTCTTGTTCACCATTTGCTAATGCTGAAACAACAGTTTCTAGTAGAGAAAATGCTGATGTTAATGTCGCAAATGTAAATAGTGCAAGAAATACTGTTAAGAAAAATCCACCGAATGGGATTTGACTAAATACAGATGGTAATACGATAAATAGTAATCCAGGTCCTTCTGTTGGCTCCATTCCTAATGAAAATACGGCTGGAAAAATAGCAAGACCTGCAAATAATGAAACAAATAAATTTAATCCAACAATTGTTATTGCTGATTTTGGTAAACTTTCTTTTTTATTTAAATAGGAACTATACGTAACCATAATTGAAATCCCGATACTAATTGCAAAGAATGATTGCCCCATTGCGAACAAAATACTTTCCGAAGTAATCTTTGAGAAATCTGGTTGTAAGAAAAACTTCACACCTTTCATTGCATCATCAAGTGTTAACGAACGAATAATAAGAGCGACAAATAAAACGAACAATGCTGGCAACATATATTTACTTGCTTTTTCAATTCCGTTTTGTACACCCTTTGATACAACCCATATCGTAATGAACATAAAAGCGAAATGTCCCATAATAGCCCAAGCAGGATTCCCAATTGTTTCAGTAAATAATGTGCCGTAATTTTGTCCTGGCGTAATCAGTTGTCCAGTTATTCCTCTGAATAAATAAATTAATACCCATCCACCTACAACACTATAAAATGAAAGTAGTATAAAACACGTTCCAACACCAAGGCGTCCAATCCAATGCCATCCTGTATTTGGTGCGATGCTTTTAAATGCTCCAACTGCTTGTTTCTGCGTACTGCGTCCAATCATAAATTCAGCTATAAGTAGCGGTAGTCCAATTAAAACAGTAAATAATATAAATATTAAAAAGAACGCTCCTCCCCCACTCTTCCCAGCGATATAAGGGAACTTCCATATCGCACCAAGTCCAATTGCTGATCCGGCTGCCGCCATTATAAAACCTAATTTCGAAGTCCATTGCTCCGTCTGTTTCATCTCATTTTCCTCCTAATTAAATCTTTTTATATAAATAAATAAATTTTATAAACCTATTCAAATAAACCCTCCATTTCTTCTTCCATATAATAAAAAAATGGCCTAGCATCTCTATATAAAGAGACGCTAAGCCATTTACTTAACGCGGTACCACCCTTATTGATTCCATTATGAATCCACCTTAGTAGTAATCGTTTGATTACAAACCTAATATCGAAGGTTAACCGTTAAGATTTACTAAGAATGTAATTCCGTTCCACCTTACTGCTCCTAGGCGAGTTCAGGATATCATTTGACTATGTCACACCAACCCATAGCTCTCTGTACAAATACATGACCTTACTACTCCTATTCAACACATTGTAATATTTAGAATATATTTTCTTTTGAAATTAATATGAAGTATATCGGTTATATTTGTAACTGTCAAGGGGTATATTGATTTTTTGTCGAAATGGTTCATATTGATAACTCACTTTTACTAAGCTTATTAGCAAAAGAAAGGGTCTATATTTTCATCTTTTCAAACGAACTAAAAAAAAATCTTCGCGATAATCGCAAAGATTCTTTTTATGGTATAAGACGAGTACAATCTCTCGGAAAAGCACTAGCCTCTCGTACATTTGTTAATTCTAATAGTTTATATACAATCCTTTCTAACCCAATTCCGAAACCTCCATGTGGTGGACAACCATATCGGAATGTATTTAAATAAGATTGAAATTTCTCTGGATGTAATCCTTTTTCTTTAAACGAAGCGAGTAACAATTCATAATTATGAATTCGCTGTGCCCCTGACGTTATTTCTAGCCCTTTATATAATAAGTCGAATGAATCAGTAATAGCTGGATTCTCTTTATTTTG
Source organism: Bacillus cereus group sp. MYBK14-1 (assembly GCF_051916885.1). Taxonomy (NCBI): domain Bacteria; kingdom Bacillati; phylum Bacillota; class Bacilli; order Caryophanales; family Bacillaceae; genus Bacillus; species Bacillus cereus group sp. MYBK14-1. Next base: position 332,489 of record NZ_JBQAHM010000005.1, read on the forward strand.
CATCGTATACATCGGTCTCGCTTCTTTCGGATAATGTGTAATGAAAACAAATTCACTATTATATGTTTCCTTTACATATTTCCCTAGTAACTTTTCACCTTCTGTATCTAAATCCCCTACAGGAGATTCTTTACGATACTTACTTTTCAAAATTTCTTGTGCTTCTAACAATGTAATTTTAGGTATTTCAGTAATAACAGGTACTTCTATTTGTAATAGTTGTAGTTCTATTTCACATTTTTTCGCTACTTGTTGAAACATATATCGTAAAACATCCGTTTCTAGTTGCATCACTTCATAAAAATCATGAATAAAACCAAGTTCTACGTCTAACGATATATATTCATTCAAATGACGGGAAGAATTATGATGTTCCGCTCTATATACAGGTGCAATTTCAAAAACTCGTTCTAACCCACCTGCCACCATCATTTGCTTATAAAACTGTGGTGATTGTGCTAAATAAGCTTCTTTTTGGAAGTATGGAAGCTTAAAAACATTTGCTCCTCCTTCTGCCCCTTGCGAAACAATTTTCGGCGTAAAGATCCGTGTGAAATCGTTCTCTATAAGAAATTCACTAAAGCTCTGAACGAGTGTAGATTTCACTTTAAAAATCGCTGCGGTTCGCTCATGCCTTAATGATATTACTCGCTCATTAAGTAGTTGATCTAAGCCAACTTGTAACTTCTTTTTATTTATTTCAAATGGAAGTGGCTCTGCACCGTTTATTACTTTCACTTCATGAGCAAGTACTTCAACACCCAATTCTGTTTTCGATGTCTCGACTATCTCACCGATTACATGGACAACACTTTCTACATCAACTTTATATCCGGCCAATTCATTTTCTAATACACATTGAATTACTCCTGTTCTGTCCCGTAATAATAAAAAACTAACATTTCCAAGGTGCCGAATTTTTTTTACCCATCCTTGAAGTAATACAACCTTTCCACTTTGCTTTGTACATTCTTTTGTGAGTGAACGCTTCATTATTGAATCCATTATTTTTCCCTCCAGTAATTTTATATTTATTTACGTTATTGTTGTCATCGTCATCATCCACGGTCACTCACCCCCTTTCAAAGAATACAAAAATCCGCCCCTATAAATAGGGACGGATTTTTTTCCGCGGTACCACCCAAATTGTCATACTGACCATCTTAGCCCTGATAACGGTAGGTACCGTTTGCTTTTACTAATAATCACGTTCAAAGCAACACTCACAGGTGTCTTTCCATCATGCGGTATCGCAACCTTCCCAGCAACCGGCTGCTCTCTGTAGATCTTTGCACCATGTACTTTTCCTGATCATCACTTTTTATATTTACAGAGTATTCTAACTCCTTACTTTATAAAATGCAAGCCTTTTTTAAAACATTCTGATTTTCTAACTCCTAGATTCTTCTAAAGTGTGAAAAGTTAATTTTGTAATACATATTCTTATGTATTAAATCCAAAATTACACCTTTAATATTTTCCAATTTTTACATAAAAACTAATTCATTTACGCATATTAATAAAAATTTTAAAGCGAGGTGTGTTTATGCAAAAAGCAATTAGTTTCTTTCTCCTTTTGTTTTGCTTAATTGTAGTAAACGAAACGTATGCCTATTCACCAAAATCTTTACCAATCTCTCAAAACTCTGATCGATGGCAAGTGAATATTGATAAACCGAAAAAAACAAACAAGAATATGCTTCAAGCTAAAAAAGATGAATTTCAAACATATCATTTTTCAGTAAAGAATGTCGGGAATAATGAAGTATATAATGTAAACGTCGAAGTATTCCGCAACGAACCAAATAAGAAAACGAAATATGAACTCTTTTCCCTAAAGGAAAGTCGTTTGGCAAGTGGAAAAACTGGATTTGAACACGCTAATTTACCTGTTGCTACAAAAGCGGATGAGGTTGATGTAATTATTACATGGCAAGAACACCCTTTCCGCTCCATGAGAAATGGTCAAAAAGTTGAGTCTAGAAAATTTAAAGAGCATTTTGTTTTTAAAGAAGCTAAAAAATAAATGGGATACGGATATATTCACACTATCATTGATATAGCTTTATTTACTAGTACCAGTTCGTAAGCAAATTAAAAAGTCGTGGCTTATAAACGCCACGACTTTTTATATTAATTCGTACTAATGCCTCTCGCTGCCCAAATGCGATCAATATCAGCAGCATGTTGTCCGCCATATAAAAGAGCATCCGCTTGCTTAATCGCTTTCGCTCCATCACTGAATTTAGAGTTTGGTGTTAATGACCAGTGTGATTGTAAAATGATTTTTGTTGCTACATCACGGCCAAAAGCTTGTGCCATTTCGTATTGGCCTTGAGTCCAAATTTCACCATCATCATGCACTTCATTCGTTATATCTTTCGGATATACTTTATTATTATCTAATCGGCGTAAGCATGTTGGATCTGAACTAGAATAAGCTGTCGCATCCCATTCTCCAACACATGCTTTACCATATCCAGTAGTCGATACTGCATCTTCATATGTAGCACCTAAGAAGTCCCCAAATCCTTCTCCCATCGCTCCACCTTCTGCTGAACTACCAAAGCCAGGAACTTGGTTATCTTGAATCGAATGCCCATATTCATGTGCGATAATACCAGCATCTTCTGCATCATCAACACCGCCAGTACCGAAAGTCAAAGCTTTTGTTGATGGAGAATAGAATGAGTTATCATCAGTTGTACCATTAACATTCACTTTTATCGAACGGTTATTAATATTTTTAAAACCTAGACTTTGAATGTAACGTTGCAATGTGTCGATATGATAGTACGACATAACATCTTCAAAGCTATCATTTGCGCGTGTATAGTTAAATTGTAAATTCGTAGATTTTGTTTTCGCTTTTGAAGAAATCGTTACATATTCTCCAATTAAAAATCCTGTTCCATCTAAACCTTTTAACGTAACAGTTTTCAGTTGGTTCGTTAGAGCTGTTGAATCTGCATCGTTATTATCTTTTAAGCCTACTTTACTACCGCTAGATACGACTGGGTTAGGTAAAAATACTTTTCCTGACCCTTCAGCTTTTCGGTTTATATCAACCTTTTTAATTAACTTTCCATTTTCTGCATCAATAAATGTTTCCCATGCACCAAATGGATTATTAGAATGGACTACAACTTTATATACTGGACGAGCAATTCCTTCTTCAACAATATATCCGAACTCTTTATCTGTAGGAGCCCATAAATTTTGCTCACTTGCTTCTCCAACATACGCCATTGATTTTTGTATTGCATCTTTTTCACTAATTTTTGTCGTTACTTCCTTCACACCTGTAACAGGCTGATAATCAGAAACAGCGAGTACTCCCTTTCCCTCTCCGTTAAGCGTAACTGTTATTTGTTTTGAAAATACAGGTGCACCATTAACAACTTGTTGGAACCTAACATATGAAGCTACTGATGTTTCTGTTGTAGAAATATATTGCAAGTCTGAAAGATCTGTTTTCAATCCATACTGCGCAGCATTTTCTTTTAAATATTCAGTTGCTTTTTTCTGTGGCGAATAAGCTTCTAACTTTACTTGCTGTTGTTTTTCCAATGCCGAAACCGTAGAAATCGTCCCCATTACTAACGGCACGGTCATTGCCATTGCCACCATTTTTTTATTAAACATAGAACCACTCCCCCTAATAAAGTAGCTCAACCTTATCCCATTACCACTAGGCAATCATTCCCCGCAAAACGGATGGATAAAAATTGAATCTACGAGTAATTCTCTATGAACACTTCTATTACCTTTCCATTTAGGGTAAGTGAAATTTTCTCAATATTTATGTGTAAAGTGAACACAATACTTTAAAAATATATTTCTAAAGTATTTCCATAACTCTTAACCTTTTTAAATTACTTTGTAAAAAACAGGATATTTTTTACCTAACGGTAGGTTGAAAAAATATTTATGAATGATACGATTTATATAACCTTTTTGTAGGAGGCTTTATTATGAGCAAAAGTGAAGAAACACTCTCTTCAATTATGGAAGCAAGCTATCGACTGTTTGCCGGACATGGCATTACTAAAACGACCTATTCTATGATTGCTGAAGAAGTCGGAATTGCTAAACCGTCCATTTATTATTACTTTAAATCTAAAGATGCATTAATCGAATGTATTTTCACAGAATTATGTGCTGCGATGCAGTTTTCTTCCTTCTTCCATACAGAAGAGTTTACGAAAGAAAATTTTATTGAGAAATGCATTGAAATTGGATTCAAAATAATTGATGAACAGCAGAACGATCCTTATTTTAATCGTGTGTTGCAAGAATATTTATTACTATCTTCAAGAAATGATATGTACAAAGATCGATTACTAACTGTGCAAACAGAATATTTACAAGGGTTTGAATCACTCCTTACAAAAGCAAATGAGCTGCAATTAATTGAAAATAAAAATCTAGTTTCAAAAGCTCATATGTTAGCATTAGTGCTTGATAATGTCGGGAATTTTATGATGTTACATGTGGATATAGATTATAGACAAATATGGATGGAAGCTGTAAACAGTATTTTTGAAAGAAGGGATTGAATTGAATACTAAAAAACGAATTATCGGCTTAGACTTTGCTAGGGCCTTGGCGATGTTTGGTATGCTGCTTGTTAATTTTATGGTGATAACAGGTGCAGAAGGAAATGGTCCCCCATTTTTAATAACTTTAATGTCACTTTTTGAAGGTAGAGCTTCTGCCTTGTTTGTTATACTTGCTGGAATTGGAATATCTTTAATGACTAGATCCTCTGTTGCTAGAAATGAAAAAATAAAAATTTCTAATAGCCGAAAGATCATATGGAAACGGGCACTATTCTTATTTATTTTAGGATTACTTTTATACGTAATGGAGTGGACTGGGGATATATTACACTACTATGGTGTTTACCTTTTCGTTGCTGCCTTACTCATTACAGTCCGAAAAAAAGCATTACTCTTCTTATCTATTATTATCCTACTCTTGGCACAATCTCTTCAGCTTACTTTCAATGCTTTCGAAGGTTGGGGAGGCCCTACTCCATTTATAAACTATGTAGACTTCTGGACAGTTAACGGTTTTCTTCGCAATTTATTCTTTAATGGTTATCACCCTTTTTTCCCATGGTTTTCATTCTTCTTAATCGGTATGATAATTGGCAGATTAGATCTTCATAATAAAAAGATTAGAGATAGGTTGCTCTTGCTCGGTATTACATTCACCATACTGATAGAACTTTTATCAAAAGGGCTCACGTACTACTTCATTCCACACATTGGCAAAGCAGCTGCTACATTTTTGTTTAATACAGGACCCGTTTTACCAAATGTATTGTACATTTTATCTGCAACAGGATCTGCTATTGCTATATTAATACTTTGCCTCTATATTACTGAAAAATATGAAAATAATTGGTTTGTTACTTCCATTATACAAACAGGTCAATTAACATTAACTCATTATGTAAGTCATGTATTTATCGGGATTGGGACATTAATTCTATTCAATAGAATGGAACATCAAACACTACTTTTCGTTTTATTATTTGCTACTGTATTTTTCATTTTCAGTATTTTGTTTAGCGTATTATGGAGAAAGAAATTTTCTAGAGGACCTATCGAATGGATTATGAGGAAATTAGCTAGTTAATTTACCTCCATACAAAAAAGGAAGTTGGAATCATTCCAACTTCCTTTTTTCTTTAATTAGCTGCACTTAATTTAATTCTAAGTTTTGTTTCACCTAAAGAAAGTTCATCATCTTCGTTCGTTAAGTGACCAAATGTAAATTGTTTAACGAGTAAGTTTTCTTCCAATAAATCTTTATGGTTCGTTAACGTTCGCTGTAGTTCTTCTTCTGTATCAAGAATAATATCGACTCGTAAATTAACTGGTAAATTCAACTGTTTACGGTATTCTTGAACCGCACGAATGAATTCACGCGCTACTCCTTCTTGTAACAATTCTTCCGTTACATTCGTATCTAACATAACTGTATATTGTCCGTTAGTCGTATTAGAGAATCCTGATTTTGCAACTTTCTCAACTAACACATCTTCACCAGTTACAACTACTTCTCCTTCTGGTTTTGCTTCGTAAACTGCTCTTCCTGTTGATACAAAGTTTTGTACTTCTTCTTGTGATAATTGTTTTAGCCAACCATTCACTGCATTCACATTTTTACCGAATTTCGGCCCCGCTGTTTTAAAATTAAGCTTCAATTGATATGATGTGTATTTTGTTTCATCGAGTTCAACATGGAACGCTTTTACATTTAACTCATCCATAACGATATCACGATAAGATTCCCAATCCATATCATTCTCGTTATGCTCAAGTAATACAAGTTCTGCTAGCGGCTGTTTTACTTTTAAAGAATGCTGATTACGGTTACTTCTTCCAAGTTCAACAACTTGTAAAACAGCATCCATTTCCGCTTCTAATTTTGGTTGAAGTAGTGATTCATTTACAACTGGATAATCGGCTAAATGAACGCTGCTTCCTTCTAAATTTAGATGAATGTCTTCCGCGACAAACGGTGTAAATGGTGCAATTAATTTACTAATTGTTACAAGCACTTCATGAAGTGTCTCATACGCAGCTGCTTTCTCAGCGTTCATACCAGATTCCCAGAAACGATTACGTGAGCGTCTTACATACCAGTTACTCACTTCATCTACAAGTGCTGCAATTTCACGAGCTGCATTCGTAAATTGATAATCATCAAGTGCAGTTCTCACTTTTTTCGTTGTACTATGCAATCTTGATAATACCCATTCGTCTAATTTCGTAAGCTTTACATCATACGTTTCTTTCGGATTATACTCATCTAAATTTGCATATAAAACGTAGAAGCTATACACATTGACTAATGTATCTACAAATTTAGATTTCGCTTCCAGTACTGTTCTTTCAGAAAAACGCTTCGCATTCCACGGGGCACTATCAACAAGTAAAGCCCATCTTAGCGCATCTGCACCAAATTTATCTACTAAATCAACTGGATCTAGTGCATTTCCTTTGCTTTTAGACATTTTCTGCCCTTCTTCATCTAAAACATGCCCTAGTGATAACACTCGTTTATACGGTACTTTTCCTGTATATAGTGCTGATACTGCTAATAAACTATAAAACCAGCCGCGTGTTTGATCAATTCCTTCTGCAATAACATCCGCTGGAAACTGCTCTTCAAATAACTCTTTATTTTCAAATGGGTAATGATATTGTGCAAATGGCATAGAACCACTATCAAACCAAACATCAATCACTTCTGGTGTACGATTCATTGTGCCTCCGCATTTCCCGCAGCAGACTTGCACTTCATCTACATAAGGCTTATGCAATTCCAAATCTTCTGGTGTTTCTTTCGTACTATTCTTTCTTAATTCGGCAATGCTTTTCGGTGCGAACTGATGATCACAACTTTCACATTCCCATACATTCAATGGCGTTCCCCAATATCTATTTCGGCTAATATTCCAATCTACCATATTTTCTAAAAACTTACCAAAACGTCCATGTTTCATATGATCCGGATACCAAGTAACAGAATCATTATTTTGTAAAAATGTATCTTTAATTGCAGTTGTTCGGATTAACCAACTTTCTCCTGCATAATAAAGTAGTGGTGAATCACAACGCCAGCAATGCGGATAGCTATGTTCATATTTTTCTTTATGATACAGTAAACCTTCCTTCGCTAAATAACGAACGATATCCACGTCACAATCTTTTACAAATTTCCCTTTCAAAAATGGTACTGCCTCTGTATACTCACCTTTTTCATCTACAACGTGCAAGAATGACAATCCTTCACTTTGAACAACTCTATAATCGTCCTCTCCATATGCTGGAGCAATATGAACAAGTCCTGTACCACTATCTCCCGTTACAAAATCTGCTGCAATAACGCGGTAACCATTTGTAACTTCTTTCATCGGAAATGGTGCTGTATAAGATGTGTTTAATAATTCTTCGCCTTTATGAACAGATAATACTTCATAATTCTCTTTTAATACTTCTTGTACACGTTCTTTTGCAACAATGTATACATGACTTTCTTGTTTTGCTTTAACGTATTCCATATTTGGATGGACAGCAAGCGCAACGTTTGCTGGAAGTGTCCAAGGTGTCGTTGTCCAACCTAAGAAATACTCATTTTCACTATCTTTCACTTTAAACTTCACAGTTGCACTTAAATCTTTTACTGTTTTATACCCTTGTGCAACCTCATGTGAGCTCAATGAGGTTTGGCAGCTTGGGCAGTATGGTGAAACTCTATGTCCTTTATATAACAATCCTTTTTCATGGATTGTCCCCAAAATATGCCATACACTTTCGATATATGGATTCTTTAAAGTTACATATGGATCATCCATATCTACCCAATAACCAATACTTTCAGTGAATTCGCGCCACTGCTTCTCATATGTGAAAACACTCTCTTTACACTTTTGAATAAATGGTTCAATGCCATATTCTTCGATCTCATGTTTACCAGAAATACCAAGTTGCTTCTCAACGCCTAATTCTACAGGTAAACCATGTGTATCCCATCCTGCTTTTCTTAACACTTTATAACCAGCCATCGTTTTATATCTTGCTACTAAGTCTTTAATTGTTCGTCCAAGTGCATGACCTACATGCGGTAGTCCGTTCGCCGTTGGTGGTCCTTCATAAAATACGAAAGACTGTGCGCCTTCTCGATTCTGAATTGATTGTTCGAAAATATTTTGTTCGTTCCACTGTTTGCGAATTCGCATTTCTCTTCCTACAGCTGATTCTTTTACATCTACTTTTTCCATATACAATCACTCCTTTGAATATTTTAAAGCACACAAAAAACCCGTCCCTATAAAGTAGGGACGGGTTTACCCGCGATACCACCCTAATTCTATTAGCTTTTTCACTAATAGCACTTAGCAACGTACTATCATACGTGTTCTTTGTAACGGTAGACATCCGTCCGGGCTTACTTACTTTCAGCCTCGGCTCCTCGGAGATGATTTTCAAATAACGTCTGCACACCGGCTTTCAGCAATATACCGGCTCTCTGGAGAACAGCTCACTATTTTACTCTTTCTCGTCTTCAGATTTGTATACTTTGTTAAAAGTTATTTTATGCCATTTAGCAACTAATTGTCAACTAATTCAAAATATATCCTTATCTTTTTCCCCTATTCTTATACAATTACTTTTCAAATTCTCGCAATGCTGCTAAATTTTCATCATCCTCAATAAGTTCAGCAAAGAATCCCGATTCATCCTCACGAAGGACAAATTCAAGCTCTTCCTTCGCCTCTTCATTTCTATTTAACTGTGCTAAATAACAAGCTCGATCATATCTTGCTAACAAATCACTCGCGTCAATTATTAATACTTCATTTGTTATTTTTTCTGCCTTTATCGTTTGGCCGGCACCATGATATGAAGATGCTAAAGAAAGAAGAATTGCTGTTTCATTTGGATGATGTATAGAAGCATTTTCTAATACATGAATTGCCTCTTCAAACCTTTCTTGACTTTGATATATTTCTCCTAAAGCAAGAAATGCTCTACTTACAAACGGTGTTTGCTCTGTTAATTGCAAGATAATCTTTTCTGCTTTTCTTTCTTCCCCTGCTTTAAAAAATACTTGTGCTTGCAGAAGAAGAGTATCATAATCATCTGGTAGTTCTCGAACCATTTGTTTCGTTAATTCCAAAGCATCTCTTAACATATCTTCTTCCTCGCACTCAACGAAAAGATTTACAAGTTGCTTCGCTACGTCATAATCCCATTTATTTTCTAGTGACGTGTGCAGAATCTCTATTGCTTCTTTATTCATCTCTACATTCTCATAAAATAGCGCAAATCGCTGTGCTGCCATACTATTTTTCGGATTTAACTTTAAAGAGATTTCATATAAATCAATTATCATAGTAACCATTGAAATTTCTTTCGCACGATTTTTCATACGATAAAAAGCTCTCGTAATGATAGATCGTTTTGGCTGTTCATGCAGCTGGCGTTCAATCCATATTTCCGTAACCGCAGCTGCAGCATACATGAATGCTGTACTCCTTTCTGCTTTTTTCACCTTTAACGTATGAAGAAAATCTCGTATGTTAGACAATTTTTTATGTTGCTCTACTGCTTTTACATAAACATCAAATATACGTTCATTATCAAAATCTTTTTGTATTACTTTCATTGCAACTTCAATTGCTTTTACATTTCTTTTTTTCACTAATACTTTTGCATAATGATATAGAACTTCTATATGCTCACCATCTAATTGTAGTGCGTATTCAACCTGTGCTTGTTCTTTATCTATTTCATTCATCGCTCCGTACACATATGCAATCGCATCTAAACGCCATATTTCAGGTACTTCGTCCACTAATTGTTCTAGTTCAGTCAGCAATTCTTCCTGAAGATTCATATCTACTGAAAGCTGTGCTAAATATTCCATATTAATATGCAACGGCTCTTCTTTCATCGCCTGAACCATATGACTTTGTTCTTTAGAACGGTTTTCTTCTTTTTCGTATATTTCCGCAAGCTGTAAATGTACACCTACGAAATTCCCATCAAGCTCTAAACATGTTTCATACGCTTGTTTTGCTTCCGTCAATTGCCCTAATGCCATAAGTGTTTCACCAATTCGGTAATACGGTAATGCCGTTTCCATTTGTTCTATCGCCTTATTATATCTTTTCATCGCTTGGCCGTACTGTCCAATAGATTCATATAAAATACCTGCATAACAACCGTACTCACTTACTTCATTTCTTTCTTTGTGTAACGTTCTTAAAAATGCTATACCTCGTTGTACAAATTCCGTTCCTTTAATTCGATTCACATATTCATCTAACGCACTTGCTACATTATAATCACTTTTCTTTATACCATTTTCTAACTTAGATAGTGCTACTTTAAACCCTTCTTCATTTCCACCAAGTTCAATTTCAGCATCCCATAAAACCATTCCTGCATTCATGAGGAAATCTTGGCTCTTTTCAATTTGCTTCTCAAGACCAAGTATATATTCTTTTGCTTCCTTATATTGTTCTCTTGCCATATAAACTTGTGTAAGTCCGAAGTGAGAATAAACATCCTCATCATTTTCTTCTAAAGCACGCTTATACAATACTTCTGCTTCTTCCAAGCTATCATTTTGAAAATGATAATCACCTAATTTTACGTAAAGAGGTGCTTTATCATCACAATTCTCAATACCGTTTAATAAAATTTCTTTCGCACTTTCCTCATCCTTCAAATCAGATTCGTATATTTCCGAAAGTTTCGTATAAATGTAAGGTGCATTACTATCCAAACGAATCGCTACTTTAAGCCCTTTTATTGCTAAATATAATTTCCCTAGTTGATGTGCACATCTCGCTCGTTCATACCATACATGCGCTTCATATTTATACTCTTTTAACAAGTCATTAAAGATTTCATATGCTTCTTCATATCTTTCTAAATCTATTAATATTAAACCGTGATTTGTTAAAGTGAACCTTTCAGGACTACGCTCTAACGCAACTTGAGAGTATTGCAATGCTTTTTCAGATTGATCAATATACATATAGGATAAAGCGAGAAAACTCCAAGCAATAGGCTGATCTGCGTCTAATTGTAACGATGAACGAAAGCTTGAAATCGCTTCTATATAACTTTCCTGCTCAAAAGCATATCTTCCGTTTATTAAATGATATAAAGCACGATTATTTTTCTTCTCAACGCTTGTCAGCATTTGCTCCGCTTTCTCTACTTCTTGAAGACGAATAAAACACTGTGCACCATGCAATTTAACAAAGTCCGAGTTCGGAAACTTTTCCATTAACTTATCGATACAATATAAAATAAATTCTTTATCTACTTCAACATCTAAGTGCTTTATCGTATATAACCACGTATTTGGATTATCACTCGTTTCTTTTAAAAATTGTACTAAGTTACTAATCCCCTCTTTGTCATGTTCATCTAAATGATCCGTAAGAGAAAAAATAGATTTAAAGTAACGATTTTCTTCCTCACTTAGAAACGCTAGTTGCTCCTTCTTTTCTTTCGGAACAAACGTGATTGCTAAACAGCCTGTATAACGATATTTTTCTTGTAATTTACTATATTCCACAAGAACTGGTTCTATAAAGTTTGGATCTTGAACATAGAAAGCTTGCAATGTATCATCATATCCAGATAGAACTTGTACGTGTGAAGCATGCTCAATATCTATACTTAATAAAACAGGAATTCCTTCGTCAATCAGTCTCTTATAATTCTCTTCATTCCCTTTAAAATAACGATATTCATAACCTAATTCTTCTAAATAAGAAACAGTATCTGAAAACTTCGAACCTGTCATATCAAAAATAAACTCTGCTATTTCATCTTGTGTACGTTTCTCTCCCCATATACGCAACATCATCTCTAAACTTGTCGGAACACAATAATTATCCTTTTGTACAATAGGAACTATCGGCAAGTGAACCTTTTTTCCATCCGGATTTTTTTCTAAATTATGATATAAAGATTCTTTTAAACTCTTTTCTTCTTTTAATAGTTTTTGTAAATCTGCAAATTTATTCATTTTGTACAGTGCTTCTGCACGTAAATGTACAAAGTAAGTATTATAGGCATGATACGGCAGCTGAGTATTTATGTTATCTATTACCGCTAACATCTCTTCATATCGCTCTAAATCTAATAAATACTTTATCTTCTCAAAATGAAAATATGGTACTTGTGGGAATTTTACAATTGCATCATCGATTAACTGTATCGCGCGTTTTTGTTCTCCTTTATTGGCATACAATTGTGATAATAAATAGGTAGATAACTCTTCACAATCTTCATGCTGCATGCCAGCAATAAATTGTTCTTCCGCTTTCTCCCATTCACCTGTATGCATATAAACGTAGCCCCATTTATCAAACACTGCGCGTGCACTGTACTCCTCTGCTTTTTGCATATACATTAACGCTTCTTCGTTTCGTTTCATTTCTAAAAGACATCGTACTAACGTAAAATATGTTTTCGCTAAAAAATCTGCATCTATTTCTTCTTTATTACTCTCTTCTAAAGTTTCTTTTAACAGCTGCTCTGCTTCAAGAATTTTCCGCTCATCAATTAACTCATCACAATATAAAGAGAGCGTTCTCATATTTGGGAATTTTTTATAAGCGTAACGAATGAGGAATGAACTGTATTGGTGCATAAGCCCTTCATCAGTAAGACGAATTAATATATCGAACTCCTTATGCGAAGGAATATTGGCAAGCCAATTCTTCACATAGGATAAAGTATTCGTTTCTTTTATATATGCAATTTCATTATTTATTTCCTGTAATCCATCTACAAATCTCTTGTCTTTTAAACAAGTTTCTAACTGCTTAAAATCTAGCATGCATTCACCTCGAATTTATATTTATACTGCTACTTGCTTAGATTTTACACACCATATAGTATGTATTCAACTAAAATCTCTTATAATGGATAGTATTAATTAATATTATTCAAATTTATAACAAAATATAGTAAAAATGATTGTTTTTCTCTGTATTTTGTTTGATTATATAGAATAACGTAACATGTGTATCCTATCTTTTGTCAGTTAAAAACAGCACATGAAATTATATCGGCGATTTTCAAGATATATCAGCGATTATACGGTGAATATCGACTTACCAACAAAAAATGACATTTTTCTCATTCATTAAATCAGGGTACTCCATAAATATACAAAACGGATACTCTATTTGACCCGCTATATACTGTGCAACATTTTTCTTTGAATTCAAATTAACACAACTTCTAACCTCCTGTAGAGCAAGAATATGTGGAGAAATAACTCAAATTTCCTCACGAATAGCTTCTAATCTCTCCAACCAAAGACTATCATGGTTCCATATATTGAAGGTAGCAATCCTTAATAAATCACTATCTTTCAACATTCTATTTCACCAAATGTAATTTTCATATTCGGAGCATATACTAAAGAAGAATGAAGATGAAATGCCTTGAAAAATCGTAGTTCAGCTTCATATTGAGCTAGCGCATTATCATATGTTAATCCTCTGGCTATTAAACGTTCTACAAATTGTTGCTTATCACCCGGATCACCTGCAATCCCCTCTTCTTTTAATGATTGATACAAATCGTTTTTATCATTGTGATGCATATTTGAATCTAAAAAGTTCACTTTATCGCTTACTCTACATTCAATATTTTTCACACCTAATTCACTTAAATATATCGGTATTTTCATGCCTATATTGCCATCTTTACCATTTCTTTGCGTATCACTTTCAAATAATTTCTGCAAAACACCTAGCTGAATAAATTCCGATTGTTTCTCCCCATCTAGTAAATAAGAAGCCATATTAGAAATCCAATGTGGTTCAAAACAGATTATTCCCCCCCCTTTTTAACTGAATGTATCATTTTTTGTAGCATTGTTTCTGGAGTAGTCATATGTAATAAGAAAGCATGACAGATTGCTATATCGTATTTATCGTTCAGTTCAATTTCTGTAGCATCTCCTTCAAGAAATTCTGAATCATACGGAAGTAAACGAAACAACTCTCTGGCTTCAGCTAATAATGTTTCTCCACTATCAATACCTGTATACTTTGAACCTTCTGGGAGTAATGGCATTAATACTAACCCTAAATAACCATATCCACAACCGTAATCAACGATATGTACAGGCTCAGTAATCTTCCAAACTGTATTTACTAAAAAGCTTACATAATCGTCGTTGTAATATAAATCTCTCGTGTTTTTTAAATATGTTAGTTTATTGTTCCAATCATATGTTTCCAACATCTAACGCCTCCTTTTATATACAAAACTAAAGTTCTCTATATAATAGCCGTATTCCTACACTTTTCTTAAAATTTCAAAGCAAAAAAGCTAGTGTATTTTTAATAATACACTAGCTTTTTATTTGGAAGAAAAATTTAACAAGTACAATCACAATCAAAACAATCCGTACAGTCTAAATCGTCACAATCTGCTTTTCTCTTTCTTTTGTTTCTTTTAAGATAATAATACAGTAGCCCAAACAATAGTATACAAATAACAAAAGCTATTATTGCTTCTGTATAGTTATTTTGAGTCATAAAACCAATTCCACTTCCGCCTGAAATAAAAATTAGAATTAAGTAAATCCAGAACATCTATGTAAATACCTCCATTACTATATATCTTAAGATAATATCCATATAACACTAGAGGAAATGAATAATCCCATACCATTACCGCTTAATACACCAGTAGTTATTCTTAGCAAATTTGAGCTATTTCTCCATTTCCACTTTTGGGTGAACCCATCGATAAGTAACGGAATTTGAGCGAAAAATGATAGTATGATTGCCAAAAGAAATGAAGGTGTCATATAAAAATAAATTGGAAACATTAAAATACCAATAAGCATGCCTGTACAACGTGCACATAAAGGTATGTACTTTTGTAGTTTAAAAAAACTCCTATCTAATCTTCTATGACAAGGAATTTGTAAAATAAAAGTTCGAATCAATATGAATCACCCTCTCTAAAAAGATTTTAATTGATTTTGCAAAAAAAATATATATCCAATAAAAAAACAAACCAGGTTTATACTAGACCCAGTTTGTCAGTTTACTACTATGTTACATCTCCTCAGGTGCCTCCACCCCAAGTAAACGTAATCCTTCTTTTAATACAACCGTCACAGCATAAACCAATGCGAGTCTGCTGTCTTTTTCTTTGCTCTCTTCTAATATACGAACATTACCGTAATATTTATTGAATGATTGTGCTACATCTAATATATATTTCGAAATAATCGATGGCTCATTTTTATTGAAAGCTGCTTCAATTATTTGCGGGAATTTATTTAGTAATTTTACGACACTCCAGCTATGATCGTCTTTTAAAGCAAGTGTACATGTTTCAAATTCTACACTTTCTTTTCTTAAAATAGAACAAGCACGTGCATGTGTGTACTGTACGTACGGGCCTGTTTCTCCTTCAAATTTCAGCATGTTTTCTAATGAGAATTCAATATTGTGCATACGCTCATTTTTTAAATCGTGGAAGATGATTGCACCAACACCGACTTGCTTTGCTACTACTTCTTTTTGTTTTAAGTTTGGATTTTTCTCTTCAATATTTTGTTTTGCAAGTTCGATTGCTTCTTCGAGTACTTCTTCAAGTAAAATAACTCTTCCTTTACGTGTCGACATTTTCTTACCATCTTTTAAAATGAAGCCAAACGGTACATGTTCCATACCATCAACCCAAGTATAGCCAAGTTTTTTTAATACGGTGAAAAATTGATTGAAATGTAAGCTTTGTTCTGGACCAACAACATATAGCGCTTTATCAAACCCATAAGTGTTTTGACGATATAAAGCTGCCGTTAAGTCACGCGTTGCATAAATCGTCGCACCATCTGATTTTCTAATTAAGCAAGGCGGCATTCCTTCTTCTTCTAAATTAACGACTAATGCACCTTCTGATTCTTCAAGCAACTCATGTTCTTCTAAAATCCCAATAAAATCTTCCATTAAATTATTATAAAATGCTTCTCCCTGAAAATTAGTAAATTCTACGCCGAGAAGTTCATAAATGCGCGAAAATTCTTTAAGGGACTCATGACGGAACCAATTCCAAAGTTCTACCGCTTCTTCATCACCTTCTTCTAGTTTCTTAAACCAAGCACGTCCTTCTTCTTCTAGTTCTTCGTCGTCTTTTACCTCTTCATGGAATTGGACATATAACTTAAATAGCTCACGTATTGGATCTTCTTTAACTACTGCTTCATTTCCCCATTTTTTATAAGCCGTAATTAACTTTCCAAACTGTGTTCCCCAATCTCCTATATAATTAATCCCTACAACTTCATAGCCACATTTTTCAGCGATATGTTTCAGCGAATTTCCTATCATTGTAGAACGTAAATGCCCCATCGAAAAAGGTTTCGCGATATTAGGAGAGGAATAATCAATTACTACTGTTTTTTCACAGCCAAAGTGGTTTTGACCGAACTCTTCTTTCTCCGCTAAAACTGTTTTTAATACTGCATCACTTACAGTTTCACGATTGAAAAATACATTTACATAAGGACCAACGGCTTCTACTTTCGTAAAAAACGGATCATTGAATTTCTCAGCAACTTCCTTTGCGATAAGAGCTGGTGCTTTTTTATATTGCTTCGCTAATGAAAAGCATGGGAACGCTGCGTCTCCAAATTCATCTTGTTTCGGTGTTTCAATTAAATCTAAAATTTGTTTTTGCGTTAATTCATTCGTGAAAATATTAGATAAACTTTCCGCAAACTGCATTTTATAATCCATGATACAACCTCCTTATTTTTAAAACACAAAAAACTCGTCTCTAAAAAAGAGACGAGTTTTAACCCGTGGTACCACCCTTGTTGTTCGTTACGAACCACTTTCCCGTTTATAACGAGGACAGGGGGCCTCGGCTTTCTCTACTATTCGTTCAAGAAGCATCTCCGAAGTGCGCTTCATCTTTTTCTTCCGTACTAGGCTCACACCATCCCTAGCTCGCTTTCCTTCTAAAAAAGACTACTCTCTTCATCACAGACAGTATATTTAATTAATTATTGCTTATTATACATCTTTTCAAACAATTAGCAAGGGTCAATTACACCAAAGTGAAACTTAGCACTTTTTCTTTTGTATACATAAAAATTGTGTTTTTCAAATCTAGAACTACGAAAATGATCTTTTAAAACGACACGTTTTCTCGCCACTCGTTTTGCCTCCGCAATTGTTTCGTCAGTAATATCATGATACAAAGCGAAGTGTTTTAATCCTTTAATTCCATCGGATTCTATGACAGTTTCTTCAAACATCGGATCAAGGTAAACGACATCGTAACTATTGTCTTCACATTGCGCTAAAAATGAAAAATGCTCCGTTTGCTTTACTTGGATTCTTTGCATTGCTTCATCAATTTCAGAAACAGATGAAGACCATGTTTTCAAACCATTTTCCATAATATAAGCCATATACTCATTGCCTTCAAGTCCTGTTACTTTTCCGCTTTCCCCAACAACATAACTAGCTACAATACTATCTGATGCCATCCCGAGCGTACAATCTAACACTGTCATTCCGCTCTCTAATTTAGCAGCTTGTACAAACGGATCGTGTTCTCCACGCATTAACCTTTTCACACGAAACATCGCTGAGTTCGGATGAAAGAAAAACGATTCTTCCGTACCTTTTGGATAAATAGCTAATCGGTTCTTCCCTACGACAAGCACATCTTGTTCATACTGCTCATGTAGCTTATGTACCGGTATGTCATTACGTTTAACGAAAGAAGCATTTAATTCTGCTGCTACCTCGTTTGCATAATCTGTCATTTCTTTATTCGTTCTTCCTGCTGTTGTTACGATCATTGTTTCACCTCTATATAAAGAAAAGAGGGAGATTTACTCTCCCCCTTCTTTAGCAATTCTTTTCGAAAGCTTGTTCTAAGTTCGTAATAATTTCGTCCATAGTTGCACCTTCAATTTCATGACGGTGAATGAAGTGAACAACTTCTTTTCCTTTTAATAATGCCATAGATGGTGAAGATGGAGGAATTTCTCCGAAGTATTCACGCATTTTTGCAGTAGCATCTTTATCTTGACCTGCGAATACAGTTACAAGATGATCAGGTTGTTTTTCAGCACGAACAACCGCTTGACCTGCTGATGGACGTGCTAAACCAGCTGCACAACCACAAACAGAGTTTATAACTACTAAAGTTGTACCTGATGTATTTTCCATAAATTCTGTTACAGCTTCTTCTGTAGTTAACTCTTCAAACCCAGAACGCACTAACTCTTGGCGCATTGGGATTACCATTTGGCGCATGTATTCTTCATAAGCATTTGACATCTTGTAATCTCTCCTTCAACTTTCATTCCAAATTCATCATATCACGCTCTATTAATAGGTGCAAAAGAAAGATAACGATGATTTCATTTTTTTGTAGGGATTTCACAAACCCCACCGCGGCAATGTCCCACTGGAACAAGTTTTCTATTATTAGCGATATAATCGTATACTTTACTTCCAAAACCAAGTACGATAGATAGCTTTATAAAAGGAACTGCAAACCAATAAGATGGAACGGCCTTTGCTAATACATCTATGCTCTGAATACCGTCATACCACTTATTATTTTTAAAAATATACAGTCTTTGTTCCATCTTACTTTGTAGTTCTTGAGAAAGCTCATACTTCTCAACTACATCTTCATTTCGAAATGAAACAAATTTCATCTTACCCTTTTTATCTAATTTTTTCGTACGTTCTGCAACGGCCGTACACATCGGACACCAACTATCATAGAAAACAATCATACATTATTCCCCTTTACGTGACTCCGTCATTTGTTTCCATACAGAACCTTTTGCTTCTTCTCCGCCTTCAATACGCTCTAATGCTAGACGTGCTTGCATCGCTACTTCAAACTCTGGATCATCTTGCGCTGCTTTTAATGCTGGAATCGCACTTTCATCTCCAAGTTCAAATAAGAACATCGCTGCACGCCAGCGTACTAATTTACTTGGATCTTTCAGAGATTTAATCATAACGAACATCGCTGCCGGATCACCTACATCTGATAAACAATCTCCTGCAGTACGGCGAACACTTACAGAGCGATCTAACAACGCTTTATATAATAACGGTAATACTTCATCACCTTTTACCATACCTAAATACGCTGTTGCTAAGCGGCGTATTGAAACTTTTTCATCATCTAACGCCATCTTCAACACTGGAATATCTTCTTCAGTAGGATCCATTTGTTCTAATGCTGCAAAACGGTTTTTCCAGTCAGAATCTTTCATCATCTCTTCTGTTACTTTATATGGCTCACGCTTTTGAATCGTTACTTCAACAGCACCCGCTTGATTTAATAATTCTTTAACCGTTTCATTTACACGTTCTTCTGAATAAGCAGCAACAATCTCTTCCACTACTTCTTTCCCAATTTCTTCAAAATTACCGTAACGTGTACTTTGTTCTACCCATTTACGCTCTTTTACAACGTTTGGTGCAGACATTTGCACTTTCATAATTGATTCTTTAAAACGATCTGGTAAACCAACACGTTCTTCCGTCGTTCCATCTGTTAACTTTACTTGCATTGGAATTGTAAAGAACATTTGAACAAACACTTTCACTTCTCCAAAATGAGCAAGTTGTTGTTCTTCACTTTCTTCCAATACTTCTTCGCCGAAAACAGCACGAACTTGTTGTAATAAAACTTTCCAGTCATACTTCGCATTTCGCTCCACTGCTAAAAAGTCGGCTACATGATATACACCTTTAATGCCTTCAATTTTCAAAATTTCTTGCACTTGCATTGGTGCTTGTTCTTTATTTTCATTTGTATAATTATTACGTGCTCCTGATGGTAATACTTCATTCAAAATAACTTTCATTGTATTTGGACTTGGCGTCGGTTCAATTGCTTTAATCTTCACGTAAAAAACTCTCCTTTATTGCATGTTCTTAGCTGTATTGTAACATATTATCACTCTATACTCCTACTCGGATGCTTAATTTTACTACTTTCTTCCCGCTACCATACTATTTCATTCTTTTTACATTTTAAATTAGGAACGGGATTTTAAAAGCTTTCGTTTCCGATGATTTTTATTTTTTATCCATTAAGTTTATTAAAATACTTTCCACAATTTTTTCCGAAGCTATTACTTAAAATCACCTTTTATTACAATGCCCCCTCCCGCCTTCTCTCCAAAAAGGTAATACTCTCAATCACAACTTCAGTTCTATATATTCTCTTGCCTTGTTCATCATCGTAATTACTAGTCTGAATACGCCCTGTAATCCCAACGAGCGACCCCTTCTTACAATATTCAGTTACATTCTCAGCCGATTTGCGCCAAACGACACAATTAATAAAATCGACTTGTTGTTCACCTAAACTATTTCGAAATCCTCTATTCACCGCAACACATATTCGTGCATAAGCGACGCCTTGTTTTGTGTAGTATAATTCTGGCTCCTTTGTCAATCTACCGATTAATACAACTCGATTCATCATAAGTTATACCACCTCACATGTTTTTCTTCATTGTAAGGAGAAATGTTTGAATGGTAAAAAGCACAAAATGATATATCCGTAAGTAAAAAGTATTATTTTAGACCTTACAAAACAAAAAAAGAAACCATACATAGTTCAAACATGTATGGTTTCAAAATTTATTACACTTCAGTACAAGATATGTAATATCCTCCGCGAGCCATCTTTATTTCAGCACGGTACATTGCATTTTCTAAGTAGAAAGTAATCGGTTTAACTTTACTCTCAAATTTTAGTCTTTCATTGCATTCAGTTGCATATCCTTCAATCGCTGAAGTAATAACTTTTGATGATGGATACGTTAAAGCTTCATCTAGTTCTATGAAAAAACTTTTAGAAAATAGTTTTTTCATAATCCCCTTCTTCTCTTTCATCATATTCCATCTCCTTCACTTCAAGTTGCTATCATCCATATTATACCATACATTCAATATATCTTTGAAAATAAAAAAATCCTGCATTTTTCATGCAGGATTTTTTTATTAGTCATTTTTCGTAAAGTACGAAACGAAACGAAGAATTTCTAAGTATAACCATACTAATGTAAGCATTAATCCCATCGCAGTATACCACTCCATATATTTCGGAGCTTGACTACGTACACCATTTTCGATTAAATCGAAATCTAGTAATAAGTTTAATGCAGCAACTACAATAACAACTGCACTAATAATAATACCGATTGTACCACCTTGGTGAATGTATGGAACAGTTACACCAAACATATTTAGTAGAAATACGACTAAATACATAACCATAATTCCAAGTGTTGCTGCCATCACGCCTGTACGGAATTTATCCGTTACTTTTACTACGCGTGTTGCATATAACACTAACATTGCAAATAGAATTGAGATTGTTAGTAATACAGCATTTAAAACGATAGAATCGCCAAATTTCATTGTATAAACTGCTGAAATACTTCCTAACACAACCCCTTCTACCGCTGCATAGATTGGTGCACCAAAAGGTGAAATACGCGGGAAGAACATAGACGCAAATGCGATGATTGCCGCAACGATTAAAGCACCAATTAATACTGGCATCTTCATCGTCCCCTGCATCATCTGTATGTATGAATAGACAGACGTTGCAAGTAGCAAGATAAGCATAATGAACGTTTTGCCTACTGTTCCGCCAATCGTCATCGCAGAAGCACTTGCTCCCTCTTTACGGAATGCCTCTTTTTTCAACATTGGATTAGATGTTCTCATTTTTTCCCTCCTAAAATAGGTTCTACCAATAGTGTAAAGTTTTTCTCTTTACTTTTCAATATATGCAGCTTGTTTTTATTTTAATCCTTCAACGATGTCTGATAGTTCACTCCATCTTTCCATCTTTTTTTCTAGCTCTTCTTCTGTTTTCTGCTGTGCTTCAGATAATTCTTGTGCCTTTGTGAAGTCAGATCCAACTTTCGCAAGTTCTTCTCCAATTGACTCAATTTTCTCTTCAAGTTCGGCAATTGTATCTTCAATCGTTTCCCATTCACGCTGTTCATTGTATGAAAGTTTACGTTTACGTTGTTGTTTTGGAGCTTCTTCTACAACTTTTTTCTCTTTTTGAACTTCTGCTTTCTCCATAAGTTCTCTCGTTTTTTCCATTTCTAAATAATCTGTATAACTACCTAGAAACTCACGCACTTCGCCTCCGCCAGTAAAGATGAACAGTTCATCTACTACTTTATCTAAGAAGTAACGGTCATGCGATACAGTTAAAACGACACCTGGGAAATCTTCTAAATAATCTTCTAGTACTGTTAATGTTTGTGTATCTAGATCGTTCGTAGGTTCATCAAGTAAAAGTACGTTTGGTTCTCCCATTAAAATACGTAATAAATATAAACGTCTTCTTTCACCACCAGATAGTTTACCAAGTGGTGTACCATGTGAATGCGTCGGGAATAAGAAACGTTCTAACATTTGAGATGCACCAATTACTTTTCCATCTGTCGTATGAATAACTTCTGCAATCTCTTTAATGTATTCAATCATACGCTGATTTAAATTCATCTCTTCATTTTCTTGCGTATAATAAGCAACTTTTACAGTTTGTCCTACTTCCACTTCACCACTATCAGGAGATAACTTACCTGCAAGCATATTTAATAGGGAAGATTTCCCACTTCCATTCGCCCCAATAATTCCGATACGATCACCCGGTTTCACAATATGATTAAAATTATGTAATACCGTCTTATCGCCAAATTTTTTCGTTACATCTTTTAACTCAAGTACTTTCTTTCCTAGACGACTTCCGCTTAGTGCAATATCAACTGACTGTTTTGCAGCTGGTCCTTCTTGTGCCTTTAGCTCATCAAAACGCTGAATACGCGCCTTTTGTTTCGTAGAACGGGCTTTTGCACCACGACGAATCCAAGCAAGTTCACGACGATATAAATTTTGGCGTTTCGATTCTTGTGCCAATTCTTGCTCTTCACGAAGTGCTTTCGCTTCTAAAAATGTACTATAGTTTCCTTCGTAGCTATATAGTTTACCATTATCTAATTCAAAAATACGATTCGTCACACGATCTAAGAAATAACGATCATGGGTTACAAGTAATACCGAACCTGTATATCTCGCTAAATATTCTTCTAACCATTCAACTGTCTCGTGGTCAAGATGGTTCGTAGGCTCGTCTAAAATTAATAAATCCGGTGTTTCAATAAAACATTGTGCCATTGCGATACGTTTTTTCTGTCCACCAGATAAATTCCCAACAATTGCAGTAAAGTCCGTAATTCCTAATTTCGTTAAAAGAGATTTCGCATTTGCATTTGCTTCCCATGCACTCATTGCATCCATACGTTGCTGCACTGCAAATAATTGTTCCTGCACTTTTTCATTACTTGGATCTTTTTCAATATTTAATAGTGCTTTTTCATAATCACGAAGAAGACGAATTAAAGGTGTATCACCATGGAACACTTGCTCTAATACTGTCAGTTTTTCATCAAACTCTGGTTGCTGTGATAAATAACTAATTGTATACCCTCGTGAATGCGTCATATCACCTGTATCAGGAGTTTCTAATCCCGCAATAATTTTTAATAATGTCGATTTACCTGTTCCGTTTACACCAATAATTCCGACACGTTGTCCTTCTGTAATACTACATGATAATCCATCAAATAACGGCTTTTCTCCATATGATTTTGATAAGTTCTCCACAGTTAACATTTTCATATTTGTGCATTCCACTCTTTCATAAATTGTTCAATAAACTGTTCCATATAACGATGACGAATTTCAGCCTCTTGTTTTGCTGCATTCGTATTCATTAAATCTTTTAATTTCAAAAGTTTTTCATAAAAATGATTTAAAGATGGATCATTATTTTTTCTATACTCTTCTTTCGTCATTTCTTCACGCGGCGGAATAGTTGGGTCATACATTAATCTCCCTTTCGCCCCACCATATGCAAATGTACGAGCAATTCCTATTGCACCAAGAGCATCTAAACGATCCGCATCTTGAACAATTTTCCCTTCAAGTGACTCTACTGTGCCGCCATGGCCACCTTTATAAGACATATTGGCGATGATATGAAGAATATGTTTACTTTCCTCTTCTTCAACACGTAGCTCTTCTAACCAATCAGAAACTTTTTTCATTCCTGCTTCTTCACTTTCATTTAGCTTTTCATCTGCCACATCGTGAAGTAATGCTGCCATTTCAATTATAAAACGATTTCCACCTTCTTGCTCAGATAAAGAAATCGCCATTTTATGTACACGTTCAATATGATACCAATCATGCCCACTCGCATCTTTTTCTAAAATATGTTTTACAAAAGTAATTGTTTTTTGAATTTTTTCTTGTTTTGTCATTTTATCTTCACCCAGTTACTTATTGTAACACGCCCGCATTTTTTCATCACATATTTTCTTGTCCGCCCATACACTAGGTGGTAGGCATCATCATGAAGGAGGAATAAACATGTTCTATAATAATCAACCGCCTTATCCAAGGCAACCATTGTATCCTCAACAACAAGAACAGCGATACACAGAACAATACGAAGAACAAGAGTTACAACAGCAAGAGCAACAATATGACGAAAACCCATATGCAACAACGCAAAACCAAGAAACTGAATTTCAACAAAATCCATATGACACACGTCCAAATTATGAATATCCTCAAAATCCATATGCAGCACCACAAAATCAAGAACAGCGATATCCTCAAAATCCATATGTAATACCACAAAACCAAGAACAACAATATCAACAAAATCCATATGCAGCACCACAAAACCAAGAACAACAATATCAACAAAATCCATATGTAGCACCACAAAACCAAGAACAACAATATCAACAAAATCCATATGTAGCACCACAAAACCAAGAACAACAATATCAACAAAATCCATATGCAGCACCACAAAACCAAGAACAACAATATCAACAAAATCCATATGCAGCACCACAAAACCCATACACAACTCAACCACAACAACCGCAATATCAACAACAAATGTATCAACCAAACTACGACGCACGTGTCTCACCACCTAAACCACCAACAATAGATCCAACTCAGCCACAAATTTTACCGCCCGGACCAACACTAGACATTACACAACCACAAATCTTACCACCTGGACCAATTACTGAACCAACACAACAACAAATTCAACAAGTTGTCGGTACACAGTTTTTACCTTTCAAGAAACCTGTACTAGATTTCGTAAAACCATGGGTAGATTACGGTTTAAATGAAGCAAAACATACATCACACGAACACGCATTAACAGAAGTTGCTGCAATTATGTTTTTAGTTGGTAAAGGCTTCAATCCGACGATTGCACATTATATCGTTGAATCTTGGGAGAAGAATGAACAATTTTAGAATTGTTTATTTGATAAAATACAAAAGTGCAAAAACCCTTATAAAACAAGGGTTTTGGCACTTTTTAATATCCAGAATAAATTTTATTGAAATAATTGTTTTTATAGATTTTCATACTTTTTTATATAGTACGTGAACAAAATGTGAGCAAAATGTGCGCAAATATATGAATCACATTTTGCTGTTGGTGCACTGGTTATTTAAACCAATTCTCAATTATGAGATTTATATGAAAAGCCAACACTTTTTCCCGTTGGCACCCGGACAGTTTCATGATATCCAGCCACGACACTTATGCACCGTGGCTTTATATATAAAATCAATTAAGCTTTTCGTCTTTTTCTTCCTTTTTTCTCCGTCTATTCCGACCAAGTAACGTTTTGATAAAGGAGCTACGCTATCCCCACAGCATTCTTTTTTCAAAGAACAATTAACTGTAGAAATATCGTACCGCCGATTCCAATGTAAAAAGGCACCTAATTAAGTGCCCTAAATAGTGCCCTGAACAGTACTCCTAAAATTCCATTACTTTTTAAATCATGCCAAGCGCTGTAGCAAAGTTGATGATACCTGATTTACGTTTTCTATAAAACTTACCTGGTTTCATTCCAAGGATAGTATAAATGTAATCATCATTTAATTCTTTGATACTCATATACTTCATTATATAACCCTCCCACTTCTCAATCCTACATATGTAAGACTAAAATTTAAAATATTTTAGATATATGCCTTTATATGTGTATGAAATTAATTCTGTATACCAAATAGGTTGGAAACCTTCATTTTCTTATGCCTATTACTGTGTAATTTACTAGCAGTGATCATCTAACTTAACACAATCACACTACATTCTCATAGTATATTTAATCATTTTCACCAGACATAAAGTATAAAAACAATTAAAGAAAAGAGACTGTCTTCAAAAGTTAATCTGAGGATACTTTTTTGACAATCTCTTTTCTTATATCAAAATTTTCAACTACAAAACTTACAAGTGATTATACGAATGTTATACCTGCACTTGCGAAGCCTGTAATAGCAGTAGCTATATCAAAACCAGGTGTAGTTGATGAAACAACAAGTAATATCTTATCTTGTGGAGCGACTGCAATGGCTTGTGCGCTAATACCACTTGAAGTATTACCGATAGCAATAAGACCACTAAATGCTGGTGTTAATAGTAACGGTGTACCTACTGGAGTGAAAGTATTACTTGCTGCTGGTGCGCTGTACAACTGCATTTGAATTTGTATGCTTCCTAATGCTAAAGCAACCGCTACAGTTACACTAAAGAATCCTGCTAACGAAGTAATTGTACCTGCGCGAGGAGCTACAAATGCGAAATCAAATACTGGAGGTACAGGACCTATAGTAATCGGGCCACCAGGTGGGACAATTACAGGGAAGAATGAACTTCCAAATCCAAGAAGTGCTCCTGTGTTTGCTAATCCACCTAAAACAGTTGCTAACGCTACTGGCCCACCTGATGCAAACGGAATAACTGCTCCAGCTCCCGTTGCTCCTGTTAGGCCTGTTGGACCTGTTAGACCTGTCGGACCTGTTGGACCTGTTGCTCCTGTTGGACCTGTTGGACCTGTTGCTCCTGTTGGGCCTGTTGGACCTGTTGGACCTGTTGGACCTGTTAGACCTGTTAGACCTGTTGGACCTGTTGGACCTGTTGGACCTGTTGGACCTGTTGGACCTGTTGGACCTGTTGGACCTGTTGGGCCTGTTGCTCCTGTTGGACCTGTTGCTCCCGTTCCTGTTGCTCCTGTTGGACCTGTCGCTCCCGTTGGGCCTGTTGGACCTGTTGCTCCTGTTGGACCTGTTGCCCCTGGAGTAGCATTGATTAATTGAATTAATAAATTAAAAAGAACTTGTAAAGTTGCAGGATCGACATTTGAGTCGCAGGATACAGGGATAAGATCTAAAGCGAAGAAGAATTGTGCAAGGGCGCTATAAAATTGTTGCAATAATGTTGACAATTGTCCTAAATTAGGTGCTGGAGATTGTAATAAAACTATAATACTTTGAGTTAATTGTTTCAAAAAATTAACTTCTGGGGAAGGTAGTAAGGAATTTAAGAAAATTAAAAATTGATTAAATAAATTGAGTAACGCTAATCTGTTTGCATCACTTGGATTTGCAAAAAATGCTGAAATAGCTGATACTAATGAGTTTAGTAAAGTAATTAATTGACTTAATTGTTCCCTAGTTATAGGAACTGACTGTGGATTTTTACAACAATCTGCTGAAAAAACAATCGGATTGCAGTTATTATGATCAAAACAATCATTATGTTTCATTTATTTCCTCCTTATTTAATAATTTTGAGAGAATATTCTTATACTAAGAAACACTCAATTGTAATGGTGTTGAATATTTTTAAATATCCATTTTTCTTAGAATAAAAATAGTTACTAATAATTAAACTATAAAAATTCAGTTTAATTACATTCACAACTCACATAATATAAGTATACGCATCTATTTATCTAGTGCTTAGATTAATTCCCTAATGAAAAAGCGTATTTTTAAAGGAATACGTTATTACTCCTATCAACGTGTTTATTTTGTCAATAAACGAAAAGGCATATTAATTTATAAGTTCAATAATTCCATTCTAGAGTAATACCAAATGAAGTTTTTTGAAAAACTTTAATCTTCACAACCTAGTTGTTTATATCATGAGTTTCTAATAATACATTTCATTTTCCATTAAGAGCTAATCATTTTGCTTTTGCTGACTAATTATTTCTTTGTAACAACTTATACTCATCTTACATACATTATCTTGAATCCTTACTTGTTAAACCATTTAATTGTTCATGACTCACAAACATCAACAATATATAAATGGTGTACTGATTCATAAAAGAGTACCCTATAATGGTGCTCTTTTTTATTTTTTGTAACAACTTACACTCATCTTACATACATTATCTTGAATCCTTACTTGTTAAACCATTTAATTGTTCATGACTCACAAACATCAACAATATATAAATGGTGTACTGATTCATAGAAGAGTACTATATAATGGTGCTCTTCTTTATTTTTTTATAACGATTTATACTCATCTTACATACATTATCTTGAATCCTTACTTGTTAAACCATTTAATTGTTCATGACTCACAAACATTAACAATATATGAATGGTGTACTGATTCATAAAAGAGTACCCTATAATGAACTGCACCTCCAATTGTTAGACTGTGTCTAACAATTGGAGGTGCAGTTTTTCTATGGCTAAATTTACAGCTGATGAAAAAATACAAATCGTTCTACGTTATTTGAACGGAAATGAAAGTTATCGAGAAATGGGTAGATTGCTCGGTATAAGTGACACAATCATTTTGAATTGGGTAAACCAATATAAACAGCATGGTCTGGAAGCTTTTCTAAAACGATGTACAAATTACACACAACAATTTAAACTAGACGTACTAAACTTTATGACTGAAAACGGTATGTCCTTATTTGAGACGGCAGCTATCTTTAATATTCCTGCCCCTTCAACGATTTCTGTTTGGAAAAAACAGCTCGAAACACAAGGAATTGATGCCTGCAGTGACCCCTGTCAAGTAGACAGGATTTAAAAAGCGCAACTAAGTAACCTGAGTTCTATATTTATATGGACTCAGATTATTTAATTTCTTTTGAAATCTTTGATGCCTAATTGATTCATCAATCTTTGTATGCGCTTATGCTTCAAATGAAGGTTATAGGTGACTTTCAGTCACACTTGCACTCCTCTATATCCATAAATCCCTCTTAGTTTTTTATGACACTTCAATATCTTTTTCTTGGTTTTAGCGTCCTCTAGTTGTTTTTCAGAAGGCACTAAGTGCCGCTTTGTCCGCTTATATACCCACTTCTAGTTACACCAGCGATGGCACATAATAGGCTAATCGTATACCCCTTTTCTAACATCTCAAGTATAGCTTCAAACTTTCTCGTTTTGGATATAGCTTGCATACCTCCTTTTACATCCCTAAGAGCTTTTTTAACATTTCATTCTCGGCTTCTAATCGTTTAATCTTAGCTTCTGGATCTTTTGGTTTTGTTCTTCCTATACCTGGCCCTTTCGCTTTTCCACGTTTTTCTTCTAGTCCTTTGATACCTTCAGCTTCAAAGTATTTCACCCAACGACTTACAACCGAGTGATGAATACCTAATTCTTTCGCAATGTTTTTATAGCTCATGCCTTCTTTTAAGTATAAATCTATAGCTTTTTTCTTAAATTCTACATCGTAAGTGACTCTAATTTTCCCCATAAAAAAATCCCCTCCATAGTAAACAGGTTAATGCGCTTTCTTTTTCCTGTCTACTATAAGGGGATCATATCAAGATCTCGTCCTCTTTTTGTTTTAGATATGCTCACCATGATCAATATAAGTATCGCCGTATTCGTATGCCGGCGCAGGTGGTCTACCGTGATCAAAATCGGCCACATTAGAAATATAATCTGGTCTTTGTGGTGCAGGTGGTCTACCATGATCAGCTTGTGATGTAAAAGATTCAGTAAAGCTTCCAATAGTTAAAACAGCAGCAAAACTAAAAAATCCCATTAGTAATTTTTTCATTTTAACGCACTTCCCTTCTGAAGTAATTCTTTAGCATCATAAGATATATTAAAATATTGGCTAGCTTTCTCATAATTCCCTTCTTGATAAAGTTTTTTCGCTAAAATTCCAGAGTACTCTTCAATTAAACTAAACTGAACAAAATCCCAATAATTCTTTTAACAATACCCCTCCATATATGGTTAATATATCCAAGTATACTATGTTGTTATATGTTTGTGTATAAAATTCGGAATTTTTGCAAAAAAGGATTGTTTAATGTGGAAAAATAAAAGAAATAGCGTTTATGTTGATTGCTTTAGTGGTAATCATTGTAATAGGATTTGATATTAGGAATCTAGATGATCAAAAAGACATTCTCATGTTTGTTATCTATACTATTCCTATAATGCTATTACTGCTGTATGCGAAAAAATTTAAATACATTAAACCAAATTTGTTTTTAACCTTAATTTTTTTAACTTTAGGATTATGGAGTTTATTAACATTCTATGTATTACATGATTTAGTAATATTGATATCAATAATTTTAGGAATGGGGATTACATTGTTAGTTATTTTTTTCTACAGAATAGCAAAAAATAGTTAAGTAACCTGTATTCTTAAATATAGTTAAAAAAAGAGCTCTTTCATGACTTGAAGAGTTCTTTTTAATATCAATAATATATACTGAATATTCAGTATATATTATATCAAGTTTTTAAAAATTTATATATCTAAAGGCGTGTTAAAATAAATGGAAATAATAAACATTGTCACTCTAAGAGGAGGTTGTTGTATGGAGGTTCAGGCACAAACAAATGAACAAATCATGCAAATGCTGAATGAATGGTACATTGAAATTCGCGCTAGACGCTTAAGAAATGCACATCTATTAAAAACTGAAATTGATAAAAAAATGAAAAATATGGAAGAAGATCAAAACTTACTTTTATACTACTCTCTATTAGATTTTCGTCATCAATATTTAGTTGATAGTTTAAGTATTGGAAAAGATAGTTTCAACAAAATCGAATCTTTTAATATTCCAACAGATGATTCTCTTATATACTACTATTACTTTTTTAAGGCGATGCATTCGACGATAGTCGGAAATTACAACTTAGCTAAAATTTACTATGATAAAGCTGAAATAAAACTAAGAGAAATACCAGATCAGTTAGAGCATGCGGAGTTTTATTTCAAACTCGCTACATTTAACTGTCACCATCAGCAGTATATACCTGCATTTCAACAAGTGTCCAAAGCAGAAGAAATCTTCTCTAAATATAACGGATACGAACTAAATATAGGATATTGCAATAACGTATCTGGTCTTATCTGTACACATTTAAATGAATTTGAAACAGCCGAGGAATTTTTTATGTCTGCAATGAATATATTTCAAAAACAAAAAGAAGAACAGGCTATCTTATATGTGCGTCACAATTTAGGGTTTATGTACGCAAACCAAAAGCTATCAGACTTAGCTATTCGTCACCTTTCAGAAGTCATTAAAGAATTACCAAATGATTATAAGGCTATATTGATTGCAGCATGTGAACATGAAAAAATTGGGGAAAAAGAAAAAGCATTAGAGTTGTTTGAGAAAGGCTTGAAAATTAGTACAGATCTGAAAAATGAAGAATATGAACATCACTTTAAAATTTCACAAGCAATAGCAAAAGGTGTATGTGCGGAAGAATTAGAAAAAATTGTATTAGCAGGTAATGTATATTTTGAACGAGAAAATATATATGAGTATGTAAAGGAATATAATGAAAAATTAGCACTAACATTCTATCGGGAAAATAATCATGTGAAGTCAAGTGAGTATTTTTATTTATGTTCTATAATGAACGGAAAAAATCATTTAGGGGGGCAATAAAATGAAAAAAACAATTCTTTATTCGTTAGGAATATTAACTGCTTTTACCTTAATCTTAGGAAATGCAAATACCCCAAAAGAAACACAAGTATCCTCTGAAGAAGTTGTACAATACTCGCACGGTCATACAGGTGGTTAATTTAATTAGTTTAAAATATATACAAAAAGTGCCTACTCATGATAGAGTAGGCCTCTTTTACTTCACATAAACATAGGCTTCATTTGCAGTTACATAGTATGTTGTTCCTTTACTATTGTGCACTTTGTATTGCGGTGAACCATTAACGGATACTTTAGCATCAATAGTAAATCCAAGCCCTTCATCTACTGTTCCTGCTACATCTTTATCAGACCAAGAAGCAGAATCATAGAAACGAAGGTCGTCCACTTTAGAAACAACACGTTTTCCTACTACAGAACTTGAAGTAGTAGTTTGTTCCCCTTGATATTTAATGTAAGAAGGGTTGTTATAAATCCATTGGTTACCACCAAGATTTAACCAATCACCTTGTTTTCCCCAGACTTGATATGCTTCTCCTTTATTTAATTGACGGATAACACCATAATTTGTTGATGGCCCACTTCTTAGGTTTACGTTAAAACCATCAATATAAGCTACTCCTGTTTCGCCTGCAACGTTTTGAGATGGTTCTTGTGGTTTTGGTTTAACTGTAACTGTTGCGCCTTCATACGCCTTTTGTACGTCCGCTCTGAATTGCGATTCTGATACACCGTGACTGCGAAGGTAATCAATCGGATCTTCGTGGTCAGTTCCACCTAATTTGTAAGTAATATCTTTATGTGTCCATAAACCTTTGCTTGGATGAATTCCTCTATCTTTTAAAATCTTAGCTAATAGTTTTACATAACGCTCGTAAGAAGATTTAAATTTATTTGGGTTGCTAGTTTCAGAAAGTTCTACGTGAACAAATCTTTTATTTGCAGATGGTCCAGCACCATAAGCAACATATTTTGTATCAGCAATTTGGACTGTTTCGTTCCAATCTACAGCATAATGTACAAATGCATTTCTCCATGTTCTAGCTTCATAATTTCGAATGTTAATTGCTGGTGCTTCTGGCGTTGCAGTACTATGTGCTACAACGCCCTCATAAGCGCCTACACCGTAGCGATATGCTTGTTTCGGTAAGTCTTGGATAATTAGTACTCTATCGGCAAAAGAAGCCGTAGCAAACGAAAATAAGAGTAATAGAGTCATAAATAATGAGCTGAATAGTTTAATTGGTTTTTTCATTGTGTATTTTCCCCTTTTTGCCAAACAAAAAGAGCACCGTCTTTTGACAATGCTCTTCTTATGTAAGGCGTGTATTTTTTTATTTGGTATTATGTTTTTCTTTTCGTGCATCACTTCTTTGGATTTTTGCTTGTATTTCGGATGCTACACTTTCTAATAACCATGCAGGAATCCATTTTTCCCAGCCAATTCGTGCGCAGTTTGCTGCGAAACTATTAAAAATGTGGTAACTCAATCCACCGACTACCATGAAGAAAAAGAAATCAGGTAGTTTAAGAGCAATATCAAATAAATGTGCAAGAGCTGGTAATGATAAAAGCACCACGGTTCTCGTGATGCCCTCAATTCCATATTGTGATGAGTATGTTCCATCTAGTTTTGAAGCCTTACTACCAGTAATCCAGTCGAGCATGATAATCCAGCAGTAAATCGAGATCCAAATTAAGTTCGCTTTACCATATAACAAATTAATTATTGTTCCTAATCCACCGCCTATAGCACCACCTACTTTAAATTGAGTACTTGTAATAACATCGCTTATATTCAATGCCTTGATGAGTTCGTGAATTCTTTCCAAGTTCTCACCTCCTCGTATGATTAAGTTAGGTTTTTTAGGGACGGGATGTACCTATAAACCCAAGAGTATCTATTTTTATGAGATACTTAAATTTGTAGATAGAGTGTTGCCGACCA
>NZ_JBQAHM010000006.1:0-308297 GCF_051916885.1 Bacillus cereus group sp. MYBK14-1
CGGTTCTTTCGGATCTTCCGGTTTCACTTCTGGTTCCTTCGGTTCTTTCGGATCTTCCGGTTTCACTTCTGGCTCCTTCGGTTCTTTCGGATCTTCCGGTTTCACTTCTGGTTCCTTCGGTTCTTTCGGATCTTCTGGTATCTTAAAATCTTCTTTTGTTTTCGGTAAAATTGTAACTGTAGGCTCAAGTGGCGGATTTATTTTATCGTCCACTACTGCTTTATTTGTTATCCCTTTACTCGGCGCTTCTTTTACCTTCGCTTTAAAAATAATATTACGTTCTTTCGTATCTGTAATTTCTAGATACTTGGCGATTACTTTTCCAAACTCCATTTTTAACTCTATTGGATTTGGCTCAGCCCCTTCAAATCTAATACTACCTTGCACGTATTCTAAACCGGCTGGAATTTCATCTTCTATTGTAACTACATCTAGTTTTCCGTTTTCCACCGTATTTTTGAAGCTAATTCGGTATTCTACTTCTTCTCCTAGCTTTGGCTCTTTATTACTTACTGTCTTCGCTGCTGTTAACTTACCATCTTTATATTCTGGCTTTATTTTCGCTGTCGGTTCTATAACTGGATGTTTCGGATCATCCACTTCAATAATCGCTTTATTTGTTATTTCTCCTCCAACTTTTGCTGTTTCTTTTACCTTTACTTTAAAGATGACACTTCTTTCTTTCGTATCCGTAATTTCTGGATACTTCACTGTTACTTTTCCATTCTCTACTTTAAGTTCTGTAGGCACAGGCTTATCACCTACGGCCTCCAGACTATCTTTCACATACTCTAAACCAGACGGAATTTCATCTTCAATCTTTACATCAACTAACTTCCCGCCATCTACTGTGCCGTTAAAAGTAATTCGATATTCAATTTCTTCCCCTAGCTTTGGTTCATGATTACTTACTTCTTTCCTTGCCTCTAGTTTCCCATCTTTATATTGCGGTGTGATTGGTATAAGTGACTCAACTGGCGGAGTCGTCGGATTATTATCATCAACAATCGCCTTGTTTACAATCTCTTTTCCTACTTGTACCGTCTCTTGTACTCTCACTTTAAAGATGATACTTCTTTTTTTCGTATCCGTAATTTCTGGATACTTTGCTGTTACTTTTCCATTCTCTACTTTAAGTTCCACCGGATATGGTTCCGGCCCATCAGACTTTATACTATCTTGTACGTATTCTAAACCGGCTGGAATTTCATCTTCTACCTTTACCTCAGTTAGTTTTCCGTTCTCTACCGTATTTTCAAAGCTAATTCGATATTCTACTTCTTCTCCTAACTTTGGTTCATGATTACTTACTGTTTTTTCTGCTTGTAATGCACCATCTTTATATTGAGGCTGAATAGAGATATTCGGTTGCTCTGGTGGATTTATTGTATCTTCCACAATCGCCTTGTTCACAATCTCTTCGCCTACTTTAGCTTTTTCTTTCACTTTCACTTTAAAGACGATACTTCTTTCTTTCATATCCGTAATTTCTGGATATTCCGCAAGGACGATTCCGTTTTTCACTTTCACATACAACGGTTTCGGATTCTCTCCCTCGGCTCTTTCACTACCTTCTACAAACTCTAAGCCAGTTGGTAATTCATCCTTAATCTTCACCTTCGCTACTTTTCCATGCTCTACTACGTTACGGAAAGTAATTCGATACTCTACTTCTTCTCCTAATTTTGGAGCTGGATTATTTACTGTTTTCTCAGCTTTTAGTTTTCCGTCCTTATACTCCGGCGTAATAATCGCTTCTGGTTTTTGCGGTGGATTCTTCGGATTGTCATCATCCACAATTGCCGTATTCACGATTTTCTTACCGACTTTTGCTACTTCCGTTACTTTCACTTTAAAGATAATACTACGCTCAGCTGTATCAGTAATATTTTCATACTTCGCTGTAATTTTCCCAGCTTCTTCTTTTAACTCTACTGGCGCTGGCTCATTACCTTCTGATTTTAAACTATCCTTCACATACTCTAAACCAGTTGGTAATTGATCCTCAATTTTCACTTCTGCTAGTTTTCCGTTTTCTACCGTATTTTTAAAACTAATTCGGTACTCTACTTCTTCTCCTAGCTTTGGATCTTTTTTATTTACCTTTTTATCAGCTTTAACTTTACCGTCTTTATGCTGCGGGGTAATTTCTACTTCTGGTCGCTCTGGTGGATTTTTTGTATCATCAACAATTGCTTTATTTACAATTGCTTTGTCCACTTCAACAGAATCTTTCACCTTCACTTTAAAGATAATACTTCTTTCTTTCATGTCAGTGATATTTTCATACTTCGCACTAACCTTACCAGCTTCTTCTTTCAACTCTACTGGTGCTGGCTTATCACCTTCTGCTTTTAGACTATCTTTCACATACTCTAAACCAGACGGAATTTCATCCTCAATTTTCACCTCTGCCAGTTTTCCATCTTTCACCGTATTATTAAATGAAATTCGGTATTCGATTTCTTCCCCTAGCTTCGTTTTATGATTATTCACCTTTTTATGAGCAGCAATTTTACCGTCTTTATATTGCGGTGTAATTTTTGCTGTCGGATCAATTACTGGATGGTTCGGATCATCAACATGGATAATCGCTTTATTTGTGATGTCTTTACCTATTGCAACTGAATCTTTCACCTTCACTTTAAAGACGATACTTCTTTCTTTCGTATCCATAATCTCTGAATACTTTGCCATTACCTTACCATTTTCTACTTTCAACTCCACTGGTTTTGGCTCTTCACCTTCAGCCTTTTCGCTTCCTTCTACAAACTCTAATCCAGCTGGAATTTCATCTTCTATTTTTACCTCTGCTAGTTTTCCATCTTTCACCGTATTATTAAAAATAATTCGATATTCGATTTCCTCACCTAACTTCGGTTCATGATTACTTACTTCTTTTCTTGCCTCAATTTTCCCATCTTTATATTGTGGTGTAATCGGTACATAAGGCTCTTCTGGCAGATTCTTTGTATCATCTACAATTGCCTCATTTACGATTTCTTCTCCCACTTTTACGCTTTCTTTTACCTTCGCTTTAAAGACAATACTTCTTTCCTCTGTATCTGTAATTTCTGGATACTTTGCCATTACCTTATTATTTTTCACCTGTAGCTCTACTGGTTTCGGTTTAGAACCTTCTGCTGTGATGCTGCCTTCTACATACTCTAAACCATTTGGTAATGTATCCTTTATATTTACCTCTACTAGTTTTCCGTTTTCTACCGTGTTTTTAAAACTAATTCGGTATTCTACTTCTTCTCCTAGTTTCGGTTTATGATTATTTGCTACTTTCTGCGCAGCAATTTTACCATCTTTATATTGCGGAGTAATTTCCACACGAGGCTCTTCTGGCTCATTTTTTGTATCTACTACGATTGCTTTATTAACAATCTCCTTGCCTATTTCTGCCTCTTCTTTTACTTTCACTTTAAAAATAATACTTCTTTCTTTTGTATCCGCAATTTCTAGATACTTTGCCATTACCTTGCCGTTTTCAAATTTCAATTCTACCGGACTTGGTTTAGAACCTTCTGCTTGTAAACTGTTCTCCACGTACTCTAATCCAGCTGGAATTTCATCTTCTACTGTAACCTCTACTAGTTTTCCGTTTTCTACCGTGTTTTTAAAACTAATTCGGTATTCTACTTCTTCTCCTAATTTCGGTTTTTTATTGTTTACAAATTTCTCTGCTTTAAGCTTACCGTCTTTATATTCTGGCGTAATTGTTACTTCTGAAGTTGTTGGATCTTTTGTATCATCAACAACTACTTTATTGACAATGCCTTCACCAACCTTAAATTCTTCTTTTACTTTTGCTTTAAAGACGATACTTCTTTCTTCTGTATCCATAATTTCTGGATATTTTGCGATTACTTTTCCATCTTTCACTTTCAGTTCTACCGGATCTGGCTTAGAACCTTCTGCTCGTAAACTATCTTTCACATACTCTAATCCATTTGGTAAATCATCTTTTATTGTTACCTCTGCTAGCTTTCCGTTTTCTACCGTATTTTTAAAACTAATTCGGTATTCCACTTCTTCTCCTAACTTCGGTGTTTCATTATTTACCGTTTTCTTCGCTTCCACTTTTCCGTCTTTATGCTGTGGAGTAATTTCTGCCGTCGGTGTTTCTGGCTCATTTTTCGTATCATCAATAATTGCTTTATTGACGATTTTTTTACCGACTTTCACTTCATCTTTTACTTTCACTTTAAAAGTGATACTTCTTTCTTCTGTATCCGTAATCTCTGGATACTTCGCCATTACCTTACCATTTTCAAATTTCAATTCTACTGGATCCGGCTTAGAACCTTCTGCTTTCACACTGTTTTCTACGTACTCTAAACCTTCGGGTAAAGTATCTTCTATTTTCACCTCTGCTAGTTTTCCGTCTTCTACCGTGTTTTTCATACTAATTCGGTATTCTACTTCTTCTCCTAACTTCGGCGTTTCATTATTTACCGTCTTCTTCGCTTTCACTTTTCCGTCTTTATGTTGCGGAATAATTTCTGCTGTCGGTGTTTCTGGCGGATGTTTCGTATCGCTCACAATCGCTTCATTAACAATTGAATCGCTCACTTTACCTTTTACTTTCACTTTAAAGGTAATACTTCTCTCTTTTGTATCTGTAATCTCAGGATACTTTGCCATTACCTTACCGTTTTCAAATTTCAATTCCACTGGATCTGGCTTAGAACCTTCTACTTTTACACTATCTTTCACATACTCTAATCCATTTGGTAAATCATCTTCTATCTTTACCTCTGTTAGCTTTCCATGTTCTACCGTATTTTTAAAGCTGATTCGGTATTCCACTTCTTCTCCTAACTTCGGCGTTTCATTATTTACCATCTTTTTCGCTTCAAGTTTTCCATCTTTATACTGAGGAATAATTTCCGCAGTCGGATTAACTGGCTTATTTTGCGAATCATCAATAGTTGCTTTATTAATGATTTTTTTACCGACTGTTACTCCTTCTTTTACTTTCACTTTAAAAACGATACTTCTTTCTTCTGTATCCATAATTTCTGGATATTTTGCCATTACCCTACCGTTTTCAAATTTCAGCTCTACTGAATCTGTTCCGACACCTTCTGCTTTCAAACTATTTTCTACATACTCTAAACCTTCTGGTAAAGCATCCTCTATTATCACGTCTGTTAGCTTTCCGTACTTAACCGTGTTTTTCATACTAATTCGGTATTCTACTTCTTCTCCTAACTTCGGTGTTTCATTATTTACGCTTTTCTTCGCTTTAATTTTTCCATCTTTGTGTAATGGTGTGATTTTTGCTTCTGGTTCTTTCGGATGTTTCATATCATCCACAATTGCCTTATTGATGATTTCCTTACCTACTTCCGCTTCTTCCTTCACCTTTACCTTAAAGACAATACTTCTTTCTTTCATATCCGTAATATTTTCGTATTCAGCAATGACTTTTCCATCTTTCACACTTAACTTTAATGGAGCTGGTTTATCACCTTCAGCCTTTTCACTGCCTTTTACATACTCTAAACCGTTAGGAATTGTATCCTCTATTATTACCTTTTCTAGTTTTCCGTTTTCTACCGTGTTCTTAAAGCTAATTCGGTATTCTACTTCTTCTCCTAGTTTTGGTGATGGATTATCTACTGTCTTCTTCGAATCAATTATTCCATCCTTATGTTGCGGAGTAATTCTTTCCTCCGGCTCAATCGGTGGATTTTTCGTATCATCAACAATTGCTTTATTGACAATCTCTTTATCTACTTTTGCTTCTTCCTTCACCTTTACTTTAAAGACGATACTTCTTTCTTTCATATCCATAATATCGATATACTTAGCTTTGACTATCCCATTTTCAACAGCTAATTCTACTGGTCCAGGTGCTTCTCCTTCGGCCTTGATGCTATTTTCTACATATTCAAGACCTTTTGGAATTGTATCTTCCACTCGCACCTCTTCAAGTTTTCCGTTCTCAACCGTATTATGAAAACTAATACGGTACTCGATTTCTTCGCCTAACTTTGGCTTCTTATTATTAACTACCTTTGTAGCAGCAATTTCACCTTTTTTACTTTGCGGTGTAATAACAACCTTTGATTCAACAGGCTCATTTTTCGGATCTTTTGCAATTGCTTTATTTACGATTGCCTCCCCTACTTTTGCCGAATCTTTTACTTTCACTTTAAAAACAATACTTCTTTTTTCTGTATCCGTAATTTCTGGATACTTTGCCATTACTTTGCCGTCTTCCACTTTTAGTTCTACTGGCTCTGGTTTTATACCTTCAGCTTTCAAACTATCTTTCACGTATTCAACACCTTTAGGTAGTGTATCTTCTACTAGCACCTTTTCTAGTTTTCCGTTTTCTACCGTGTTCTTAAAGCTAATTCGGTATTCTACTTCTT
The DNA here is from genome assembly GCF_051916885.1 of Bacillus cereus group sp. MYBK14-1. Lineage (NCBI taxonomy): Bacteria > Bacillati > Bacillota > Bacilli > Caryophanales > Bacillaceae > Bacillus > Bacillus cereus group sp. MYBK14-1. Next base: position 6,393 of record NZ_JBQAHM010000006.1, read on the forward strand.
CTCCTAGTTTTGGTGTTTGATTCGTTACACTTTTTTCAACATCCACTTTACCGTATTTATAATCCGGCGTAATCTTTTCTTCTGGATGCTCAGTTTGTCCATTCGGCTCACTCACAACCGCTTTATTAACAATCGTTTCTCCGGCTTTTGCCTCTTCTTTTACTTTCACTTTAAAGGCAATGCTTCGCTCTTTTGTATCCGTAATCTCTGGATATTTTGCGATTACCTTACCATTTTCTACTTTTAACTCTACTGGATTTGGTTCAGCACCTTCAGCTCTCTCACTGCCTTGAACAAATTCTAAGTTAGCTGGAATTTCATCTTCTATTGTAACTGCATCTAGTTTTCCGTTTTCCACCGTATTTTGGAAGCTAATTTGATATTCAAATTCTTCTCCTAGCTTTGGCTTCTTATTTGTTGCTTTTTTCTTTGCAGCAATTTTACCGGCCTTATGCTGTGGTGTAATCTTCTCTTCTAGATTCTTTGGTGGATTTGTTTTATCACTAACGGTTGCTTTATTAACAATTTCTTCACCAATTTTTGCAGTTTCTTTTACTTTTGTTTTAAAGACGATACTTCTTTCTTCTATATCCATAATTTCTGGATACTTTGCAATTACTTTTCCATTTTCAAACTTCAGCTCTACTGGCTCTGGTTTTGCACCTTCTGCTTTCAAACTATCTTTCACGTATTCAAGATTGCTTGGTAATTCATCTTCAATGGTCAATACATCTAGACGTCCATCTTTTGTCTTATTTTTAAATGTAATACGATACTCTACCTCGTCACCTAGCTTCGGTGTTTTATTAGATGCTATTTTTTTAGCTTCTATTTCTCCAGGGATCTCTTTTGGAGTCGTAACCGTAATATCTGCATCATCTGCAGTTTCATAATTTACCTCGCTACTATCTTGTCCCTTTACAACAACGATATTTTTTACTGTTGTATCTGATTGTACAGAAGCTTTCACTTTTACTTTGAATGTAATAACAGCACTTTCACCAGGCTTTAAAACACCGCCGTCTTTAGCATTTGCACCTTCACCAATACGGAAATCAATTTGATTATTTACAAACTCTGCTTCATCATCGCTTGCATTATCTGTTTTATTTCCTTTATTACTTCCAGACACATATTGAATAGATCCCGGAACATACTCTAAACGATCATCTAATTTATCAAAACCTTTTACATTAGATACAGGGGCTTGGTTATTTTTCGTATCATTTTTCACTTCAATTTGATACGTAAACTCTTCACCAGCTTTAACGTCCTTAATTTCTTTCCCAGCACTATCTAACGCCTTTTTATCAACTTGTAAGTTTGGCGCATTATGTTCTGTAACAAATGTAGCGTTATTTAATACGTAAATATCACCGCCACCACCATATGCTCTAAAACGCATTTTTGCTTCTTTTAAATCATTTTTCACTTGAGTAGGTCCTTCAAGGTGATACGTATGAATATCTGTACTGAAAGAATTTGTCCAATCTGGATTATATCCTGGGTATTTTTTCGTAACAAATTCGTTAGTGCCATCTACTTGTACTTCTGTCATAGATGAGTCATTAACATCATTATCTTTACCTTTAATATTTTTAAACTTTTGATACCCTAACCCAAAATCATACTCTCCATAATCATAGGCATATCCATCATTATCAGCTGGATCACCTTGCGATGAAAAATAACTAAATTTCGCCTTAAAAGCGCCTTCTTTTGGTGTGTTTATTTTATTAACACTAATATCTGTCCAGGCTGTACTTTTTTGAGAGACTAGCCCTTCCCAAATCTTCATGTCTTTTACTGTTTCTTTATAGTTTTCATAAACTAATATAAGATTCCAGTTGCCCCAGTAGTAGCCACTGCCTTTTTCAAATTTAATTTGTGGTACATTCGCAACTGTCACCGTTTGAGAAATACTTTGTTTTGCAATCACATTTGTTACGTCAGCATATGCAACATATCCTGCGCCACTGCTATAGTGATTTGCAATATACGGTAAATAATCCGCTTTTCGTATACTATCAGCACTTATTTCAGCATATTGCTTATTTCCCATCTTCATTTTAACGGGTTCTCTTACATCTTCATCGCTAACTCTATAATCTGTCCTTGCATCACTTGGAGTCCCCATAGCTGCTGTCCAAAATAAATATGCCTTTTTCACTTTACTTCCAGCAGGAATGTTAGGAAATGCACCTGTTGATGAATTAAATGTAGTATCATCATTATCAACATCTACAGCTTTTTTATTGGTTTTGCCACCAACACTTTGCCTAGTATAATGATTATCTGTCAAACCAAGCGTCACATTACCAGTCTGTACTAAATTACCAGGAGCAATTATAGAATACAACGGGTCTCCAAATCCTTGTTTATCTCCTGTTTGGATTTGAACCTTCGAAGCATTTTCTGACGCAGCTTGTACTTCTGCAACACTCTGCTTTACTGCCTCTTTTTCTGGCTGTTTCTCAGCTTCGGTTACTGGTTGTTCTGGTAGTTCTGTTTTTGATGTAGGGTTATTTTTATCTTCTACAGATACTTTTAGCTTTTCATCAACTTTTTTAATTGTATTATTAGCTGATGGGCCAACTTCTTTCTTACTACTGTCAGCCTCCTCATCGGCATTAGCTGCTACCTTTTCTTCAGAAGGGATTCCCTCAACATCTACAGACATGTTCCCTATTTGTAGTTGATCCTTTTGCACACTAATTTTTTGCTTATACTCATTATTAAAATGTTGTGCACGACGAGCTTTTATTAACACAGTCATTTTTTCATGTGATTTTAAATCTTTAATTTTAAGATTAGAAGAAAGAACCTTTCCTCCCTTATCTTTTTCTTCTACATAGAAATCCGCTACCTTATTTTCAGGTAACTTCTCTCCGTTTACTTTCACAGATTGCGAAGGGAACGTAATTTCATTTTCATTATTTTGTTTAAGCACCAATTCTTGAATTGGTGTAGCTCCCGTATTTTCAATCGTATATTGAAATACGTGCTCCCTCTCTGCTACTTCTCCCTTATATATTTCAGCATTTACTTGCTCTGCCTTAATTTTCACATCATTTCCTTGTAGCTCATCCCAGCTTTTTTTATTTATCTCTGTAGCAAAAGCACTGGGTGAAGGCAATATGATGGATAGGAGAAGTGTGATCATCGTTACGACATTAAAACACTTCAATACTTGCTTCATATTTTCTACCTTTCTCCTTTCTATATACTTGCTATCCGTCTACTTAATTTCGTAGCCGTATACATAGCAATATATATCCACTCGCAACAATCCGACCTACGAAAATGTATCGTTGAAATCCCAATGTCAACAATATAAATCTCATAGAATATTACTATTTTAATTTATCAAAAATAGCATATATATATCGGACACTTATACAAACCTTCACCATTTTTTAACATAGTAAAAAATGCCCTATTGTATAGGTTTATATAACAGTTTAAGGATACATAAAAAGCTTAACATATCTCTTAATCTATTCATACATACAATAGAAATTTTACCATTTTTAGTCATTTCAGTTTGTTATTTATGATTAAAATTTTCAAAAAACAATAACCGTTACATGTAAAAATATGTTATATTATTAAGGAACATATGTTCTTATTTTAAAGGAGGAATTTGTAATGATAAACGAACCCATTATCGTAAAAAAAGAAGCTTTCCAAGCAATCGGCGTTTCGATTACGACGACTAACGAAATAGAGGCATCTACTGAAGGAAAAATTCCCGAGCTCTGGAACCGATACTTTCAAGAACAAATGATGCATCACATCCCAAATCAAAAAACGAAAGAAACATTCGCATTCTACTCCAACTATGAATCAGATGAAACTGGTACATATACATTTACAATCGGTACGACCGTTTCTTCATTAGAAGACGTTCCTGAAAATATGACAACTTTAACAATACCTGCTGCTACATATGCGGTATTTACAACGAGAAAGGGACCAGTTGCTGAAGTCGTTTGCGAAGCTTGGGAATATATTTGGCAATGGTCGAAAGAAAATAAACGTGCCTTCACAACAGACTTCGAGCTTTACGACGAAAGAGCATTAGACCCAAATCATGCACAATTGGGTATTTATATTGCGTTAGCCTAAAAAAAGATGCCCATTCGGCATCTTTTTTTGTCGTTAAATAGCTACTGGGCAAATTCATTATTATTGTCTACAATGAGAAAGTGCAGTATAGAAATATTAGAAACTGTATAAAGTGAAACTATAATTAGTGGGGGCATCTCCCATTAAGTATTAGCCCTCACCAATCGGACGTTTACTGGTTTTTTAGTTTAAATTTGTCACATAGAAAGGAAGCAATATGGAGGAACTACAACAAAATAAAACTGCTTTAGAAGGAAGCGGAAAACCGTTATTAAAAAATACAAATTTCCTTTTTCTTTGGGCAGCTACTCTTTTTTCAAGCTTTGCTTTAGCCTTTTTTACTTTTTCACAAACGTGGTACATAGCAAAAACATTAAACCTTGAAGCTTCACTCGGTGTTGTTTTCGTAGCCCTTAGTGTTCCAAGGCTTATTTTTATGATTGTCGGCGGCGCTGTAGCTGATAAATTCCCGAAAAAAAATATTATGTTTTACTCCAATATCATTCGAGCGATTCTTGTCGCAACCATTCTCACATGGTTTATCGTTGGTGATGTAACGCTATATACATTTGCTTTATTCGCTTTATTCTTTGGACTTGCTGATGCTTTCTTCTGGTCAGCAGATGGATCTATCTTACCGGAATTGGTAGAAAAAAGCCGGTTAACACAAGCGAATTCACTCACACAAATGACGAACCAAGCATCGGTCATCTTAGGCCCTGTACTTGGCGGAATTCTCATTAAATTTACGAACTATGAGACAATCTTTTCCATTACGATTTTATTACTGATTGTCGCGGCCATACTCGTTCAAAAAATACAATTTACGATGCCAGAACAAAAAGATACAGATAAAGGTATGTTCACTTCCATTAAAGAAGGAATCTTATATGTAAAGGAATCGCCATTCCTTTCAACTTTCCTTATTTGTAGCGCTTTTTTAAACTTATTTTTAATCGGTCCGATGCAAGTTGGTTTCCCGCTTTTTGTTAAAAACGTGCTGCATGGTGATTCGCTCCAGTTTAGTTACTTAGAAGCATCTGTAGGCGGCGGAATGGCAATCGGTGCTGTCATTGTCGGTTTAAAAAATATTAATCGTAGACGCGGTCTATTTTGTATTATCATGATGCTACTGTCTGGTGTATTCTTCTTATCCATCAACTTTAGCACCGTACTTTGGCAAGCATTATTAGCCGGCATGTTTTATGGTATTACAATCGCAATGGCTATCGTTCCGCTTATGGCGATGATTCAATCGACAGTAAAAGAGGAAATGATGGGACGCGTAATGAGCTTACTTATGCTATCATCAATGGGCTTTATCCCGCTCTCTTATGCATTCACATCCATTGCACTTGCAATAGGAATTCCAATCGTAACCGTTATGAAAAGTGGTGCAATCGCCGTTATTGTCTTCGTACTCTTTGTAGCGATTCGTGTTCCAGTTGTAAGAAAGTTTGATTAACTACTTGGAGTCATGCATTTACGCATGGCTCCTTTTTAAAAGGATCAAATAACGGTATCCCCTTACTTCTTCTCACAGCTGCTCCCCATTCTAATCCAATCTCTAAAAATAAATCCCGCACTGTACTATATAAAAGTGCCTTCACATTTTTACGGATTTCCCCGTATTTATACGCCCTCACAACACTTTTCACGCGCCAAATGAAATTCCCATACACTTCTTCATCAGCTAATATTTGCTCTAGTAAAACACCTTGTTCTAGTAACCCGCTCTTTTTATATGCAAGCTCGACCTTACTCCAAAATATATTAATTTTCTTCGGATTACTCGTCATCGGCACCAGTGCGTATATAAAAGGCTTTGGTATATCGTGACGGCAATACGTCTCATCAAGCTCGTACGTTTCTTTTCTATTCTCTTTTATTTGTGGAATGTTTTTAGAAAGAATTGTTTCACCCTCATTTTTTTGCACATTTTTACTACAGCCAGATGCACGATCCTCACTTTCACATGCGGACATTTTCATACGGTCATCCATGCGGTCAATTGCAGATGTAAGAAATACATATAAGTTCGCACTATATCCGCCGCGCCTATGTCTTTCTTTTGTCGCAACACGCTTTATAATTCCTAGTTCCTCTAACTTTGCAATAGAGCGGCGTACTGTACGAATACTCTTTCCAACATTTGTAGCAATCGTCTCCATTAATGGACAAGCAACCCCCACTGTTTTCTGTTTCTCATTCACTGCATACTTTCCTAAAAAATGAATAATGGTAGCATCCGTTTTATTTAATTGAAATCGATAATGTTTCAAAACTTGTTTTTGATATGTATTAAACTCTTCTTTACTTTGAAATTCACTATATGGTTTCATTAAATTATATAAGCTTCCCATTTTTATCACCTCACTTATAAATAAGAGGCAGGAAGAAAAATTGGCGTGATAGTTAATATTTTTTTATTGGAGATGAAAATATGATCGTAATTAGTGCTTGTTTAGGTGGTATCGCTTGTCGGTATGATGGAAATGACAATCTCGTTTCAAAAATAGAGGAGCTTTTGCAAAAAGAAGATACAGTCCTCATTTGTCCTGAAGTATTAGGGGGATTACCAACACCTCGCCCCTCAGCTGACATTATTGGCGGGAATGGCGACGACGTTTTAGACGGAAAAGCGAAAGTGATGACGAAAGATGGTGAAGATGTTACAGAAGCTTTCGTAAATGGCGCTTATAAAGCATTAGAACAAATTAAAAATTTACACCCAGAATATATTATTTTAAAGGAACGCAGCCCATCTTGTGGTAGTTCTACGATTTACACTGGAGAATTTAACGGCAATAAGCAAACTGGTTTCGGAGTGACAACTGCTTTATTTAAAAGACACGGATTTAAAGTCATTTCAGAAGAAGAATTTGAAAGCAAAAAAAGGAATTGACCCTGTTCGTCAATTCCTTTTCTATCTGTCTTATTTCACGCCTAATTTTTCTTTCACTTTCGCTGGAAGCTCGTCTTTCTTTACTTCTTCCCAAGCTGATACACCTTTTTTATCTGAGTGATATACGCGTAGGAATGCTTCTTTACGAAGATTTTTTTGAGCTGTAAATTCTAATTCTTTCTCTTTACCGTCTTTATCAAAGCCAGTCAACTTATATTCATAATCTTTAAATTTTTGACCATTATCAGCTTTACTATGAACTTCTTTTCCATCTACTGTAATTTGAACGTAGTACTCATCTTTACCCATACGGTTTAAATCACAACCAACTAACAAGCTTGCGAATACAACTAAAATACTAAATAGTGCAATGTATCTTTTCATTTCCTTCACCTCATATGTTTTTTCTTATATTCTTATCTTAAAGCCCAGAGCTTAAAGAAGAAATTCAAAAACATGACATGAACATTACACTTTTGTAAGATAATAATTATTTCTTCACTTTAGAAATTGTCATTCCATCACCAATTGGAACGAGTACAGATTGTAAATGCGGGTCGATTTCTATCATTTCATTAAACTTCTGTATAATGTTTTTGTTTCGCACGCTTCTCAGCTACACTACCGCCAATAACGTCTTTCACGCCAATTTCGCCACTTATCACGTAATTTCCTTATACCGTTTATTACGCCTTCTATTATACCCTCAATTATAATCTCTATTACAAGGTATCTTATTAAACTAATAATAGGTTTAATTACGTATTTCCTTATGAATTCAAGAATATCCTCCATCATATTTCCCTCCTTTTTTCAAAAGGAAGCTGCTACTCCTCCGCGTCCTTTTACGTCCAATTACAATTGCTGCCCTACTGCGGCATATATCAACAAAACTAATACGTCAACAACATCCACAATAACGCTATTGAATTTGGAAGAAACTTCGGTAAATACTAATACTATAACATGGCTAAGAGAATTATTTTTTCATCTATATTTGGGGATGCTCCCAAAAACTTTATAAAATCAAAGACAACTTTACTACAACTCTTCCCGTAACTAATTTATTATCGTGGTAAACCGTCTTCCACTACATCCGTAACAGTTCCATTCGGTTCAAAGATTACACGTAATGATCCTTCTCCACCATAACCAGTATAGTCATATACTGAATAAGATTTATATTTCTCAATCACATGTGGCTGTCCAATTGCAGCTTTTACCTGATTCGCGGGCATACCTTTTTTGATTTTCAAATAGTGATTGTAACTTACTGCTGCCGAATTGTTATTTACATCTTTATACCACGGTACACGATCGTTTTTTTCTTCATATTCCTTTACAGGCTCTTCAATACGTTTCATAGATACCTCATTCTCTTTATCTGTACCCTTTATAGCAGTACGTTCAATATTCACAACGTAACCATATGTATTTAATTCAACCATAATTTCATATGTACCATCCGTATCTTTTTCAGTATAAAATACGCGTTTTTCATTATTATTATAATGTTTTATATTCTCACCACCGTAGTCAATCGTATTAAGAATATCCGTATACGTCATACCTTCCTCAATCTTTTGAGATTCGTCATGAGAAATATAACGCTTCTTTGATGATGGAGCATCCTCATTTTTAATACTTTCACGTTTACTCGTGGTCATAGGTGTTTTCTTCTGATCTTTTAATACTTCTTCACCTTCGGCCTTCGCTGGTTGCTTTGCTCCTACTTTTGTTAATACGTCTGTATCGCTAGAACAAGCCCCCAAAATCGATACTGTAGTCAACGCCACCCCTACTATAAGTACTTTCTTAAATAACTTCATTCTAATCCCCCCGGTGTTTTTTAATATCTAGTAATCAACGTATTTTAATGAATACGGAACTATTCAGTTCTATACAATTTGCTATAGCCTTCTCCCTCATACACCTTTTTTATATAAAGTGAAACTTTAATCAGCCCTCACCAATCGGGCTTTTATGGGATAAATCTACCTATTAGTAATAACCGGTGAAACTACAGCTAGTTCGAACACGATCGCCAATCATCTTCGTTACAAATATTAACATTAAATACAACTAATAAATAGTATATTTCTTCTATTTATTTACATTTCCGTTACGAAATCTTATCTTAAAACGAGCAATATGAAACTGGAATTCACAATATAAATCACATATCCTATATATAATAACATTTAAATTAAATTCCAAAGTAACTTTACATGCATTTTCTGTTTTAATGCCAAAAGAAAAGACCTTTCTAACGATTTTATTCCATCGCTAAAAAGGCCTTTTCTATTTCGTCTAAAAACTTAGCACTCTTCTGGTTTACCAGCATTCGTCGCTGTACGGAAAGATGATCCACATCCGCATGATGCGATTGCGTTTGGATTGTCGATTGTGAATCCACCGCCAAGCATAGATTGTTTATAGTCAATTTTTACTCCTTTAACAATTGGAGCACTTTCTGTATCGATAACAAATTCAACACCGAAAAACTCAAGAACTGTGTCGTCTTCTTTTGGTTCTACTTCAAATCCTAAGCCGTAAGAAAGACCGCTACATCCGCCGCCGTGTACAGCAAGGCGCACATACTTCTCTCCATCTTCAGCATCTTTTAACATATCTTTAATTTGAAAAGCTGCTTGTTCTGTTACTTCAATCATGAAATACACCTTCCTTTCTGTTCTTAGTCCATTATACATCTTTACGCTTCTATCTTGTACTCATACACTCCGCGGCAAATTACTTCCGCAGGTCCTTTCATCAACACATTTCCTTCTTCAGTCCACGCAATCATTAAATCGCCACCAGCTAAATGAACAGTAATTTCCTTACCGCGTTCCATCTTTCCATTTAAAATAGCAGCTACAACTGCAGCGCACGCTCCTGTTCCGCAAGCTTGCGTTACACCAGATCCACGTTCCCAAACGCGGAAGTTCATCTCGTCATCATTCAAAATTTCGATAAACTCAACATTTACTCGCTCTGGAAACATTTCATGTGTCTCGAGGACTGGTCCAAGTGTTGTAAGAGGTGCTTTTTCTACATCATCAACCAAAATAACCGCATGCGGATTTCCCATTGAAACAGCTGTAAATGCATAACGATGATTATTATATAAGAAGTTTTCACGAATAAATGGCGTTTCACCTTCACCAAGCATCGGTATTTCTGCACGTGTTAGACGCGGTGCCCCCATATCAATTTTCGCTAATGTCACGACACCATCTTCTACTGTTACTTCAGCCGTTACAATACCAGCTAACGTTTCAATTGTGAAAACTGTTTCTTCTACTAGTTTATGCTCATACGCATATTTCGCTACGCAGCGCAAACCATTACCACAGCTCTTTCCTTCAGAACCATCATTATTAAACATGCGCATTTTCACCGGAGCTACGTCTGAAGGGCAAATTAAAATCATCCCGTCTGCTCCAATACCAGTATTAATATTTGAAACCTTTCCCGCCACAAGAGCTAAATCTTCTTCAGGAATTTGCTCTTCAAACATATTTACATATATATAACTATTGCCAAGACCATGCATTTTTGTAAAAGAAAATTGGCTCATTTGTATTCACTCCAAAAATAATTTGTTATTTTAAGTATAGAATGCATGCTTTTAGAACACAATATGAATGTCCCCCGTTTCTCATATTTGACAACGTTTGGCGATGAGCCACTCTTACACAATTTGTGTAAGAAAAAAGCCCTTCTAAAAAGGGCCTTTTTTTATTTATCCCACTATTTTCAATTGGGGAAGGCTAATAATCAGCATTAGTCTTCCCCACAAAATAAAGTTTTATCTAATGGAAAAGGTGCTGCTAATTCGCAACACCTTAAAACATTGGATTTTCATCCAAATACTCATATACATTATTAACAAGCTCTTCTACTGTTGCACCTTGTACAACTTCACCATTTACAAGTGCAAACGGTCCTTCAAAACAAATACCACAATACCCTAGACAACCGTACTCCATTACATCTAAATTCGGATCTTTTTCTAATTTTTCTAGAGCTGCTTGTGAACCACTTGCAAGGTTACCTACACAAAATTCAATTAATGGTTTAATCAAAATTCTCCCCCCTGTACTACAAAACAAATTACCTTTTCACTTTATCTATAAGAAGAAAACTAAGCTGTTTCTTGTTGTTTTCGTTACACAGTCTAAACTATTTAGTTACTTCATTACTTCACTTCAAAGTAGATGACTTCTTCTATATAACATGCTACTTCCAATGAAATAGTAACTACAAAGGAAAAACAGTTTATTTTACTTTTCTTCTTATTGTACAACAGAGTATTCATTCATGCATTGTTATTTGTTCACAAATTCGATATAATTTGATTGAGTAAAGTCAAAATATTTTATTAATATAAAATTTTATGATTAGGGGATATTTCAACAGAAAAGGGGTAATCCATCATGAAACACCTCGTAATACTAGGTGGCGGCTACGGTGGAATGAGAATTCTGCAAAGGCTACTTCCAAGCAACCAACTTCCAGATGATGTACAAGTGACATTAATCGACAAAGTACCATATCATTGCTTCAAAACTGAATATTATGCATTAGTTGCGGGTACTATTTCAGAAACGCATATTCGTATACCGTTTCCTGAACACCCACGCCTCAATATTCAATACGGCACAATAACAAATATTGACCTCGAAGAAAAAGCTGTTCATCTCGATGGCGGCGAAGTAATCCAATATGATGACTTAATTATCGGACTTGGCTGTGAAGATAAATATCATAACGTTCCTGGGGCTAGGGAATATACACATAGTCTACAATCAATTGAACAAACACGTAAAACATATGAACAATTAAATAGTCTAGAACCAAATGCAACAGTAGCTGTTGTTGGTGCTGGCTTAAGTGGCGTTGAAGTAGCAAGTGAACTTCGTGAAAGCCGTTCTGATTTAAAAATCTATTTATTTGATCGAAAAGATAGAATTTTATTCCCGTATCCAGAGAAATTAAGTAGATACGTAGAAGAATGGTTCGTAAAACATAAAGTTAATATTATAAGAAACTCTAACATTACAAAAGTGGAACCAAATATTGTGTATAATCACGATGAACCACTTGAATGTGATGCAATTGTCTGGACAGCTGGTATTCAAGCAAATGAAGTTGTTCGAAACCTTCCAGTTGAACAAGATGGTAGCGGACGGGTTGTCTTAACGAAATATCACAATATTCCAAACAACGAGCATGTTTACGTTGTAGGAGATTGCGCAGCACTTCCACATGCACCATCTGCCCAACTTGCTGAAGGTCAAGGAGAACAAATTGTCCAAATATTATTAAAACGTTGGAATAATGAACCACTCCCTGATGAACTACCTGTTATTAAATTAAAAGGTGTTCTAGGATCTCTTGGTAAAAAACACGGATTTGGTTTACTCGCAAACCAACCGTTAATGGGACGTGTACCGAGATTATTAAAATCTGGTCTTCTTTGGATGTACAAATATCATAAGGGTTAATACTTTACAGGCTGTCTACTATGTAGGCAGCCTCTTTGCATCAGTTTTTAAAAATTATCAGACACATCTTTCTCAATATTTATAATGATTTATTTTTCATTTTTATATTAAAAACTACGGATAAACAGTGTATGCTATTTGTAAGTTGTTTTATTATTTCCTTGAAGACCGAATTCATTCGGTCTTATTTTTTATGTGATAAATACTTTTGTAGGAGGCATTACATTCCACTTATGAACTTATCGAAACTAAACAATCGAATAGAAGCGAAAAAGAAAGAGTTAATCTATCTCGTTGAACGATACGGATTGACTCATGATAAAGTGATTTCTTTCAGCCAAGAATTAGATCGTTTACTTAACTTATTAATAAAACTCAAGACGAAGAAAAAACGTTGCTCTTTATAACCGTTATCTTCTCTTTTTTGATACGATATAACTAGAATCAGAAAGGAGCGATTTATGTTTACATTAAAAAACGTTATATATAAAGATATACTACACATTCCTTATTTACAGATTCAAAAAGAAAAGATTACTTGCATTATCGGTGAAAGCGGAAGCGGAAAAAGCACGTTGCTTCGCATGTTAAACGATTTACAATCTCCAACATCCGGCACAATTGAATATAACGGAAAATTAATTTCTGATTATCATCCTATTCAATTACGTCGTGACGTAGTTATGCTTGGGCAAACTCCACCTATTTTTGATGGAACCGTTAAAGACAACCTATTAATGGGACTTCGTCTTTCTGAAAAACCATTTCCAAATGATGATGCCCTGCGGAGTGCATTACAAACCGTTAGCTTAGACAAGCAATTAGAAGATAGCGCCTCCTCACTATCTGGCGGTGAAAAACAAAGACTTGCCTTTGCACGTATCGTACTTATGGATCCGCCTGTCTATTTATTAGATGAACCTACTTCAGCATTAGACAGTGATACAGAACGCCGCGTTATGAAACAATTTACTGAACTAGCACGAAAAAAGAAAAAAACAATTATCTTCATCACACACTCACAACAACTTCCAGAAGAAATTGCAGACGACATTATTGAGATTAGTAAAGCAAACGGTGCAACTAGAAAGGAAGTGCTCTCTGTTGAAGGGCGTTATTGAACTCCAAATTTGGCAACTTGCAGCTGCCTATATTTTCATTCTTATTTTAATTGGACTTGTAAAATTAAAAGGAATACCTCGCGAAAAACAAATCGCTCTCGCAACATTCCGTATGACGATTCAGCTCGTACTTGTTGCATATGTCCTTACATACGTATTTGAAAACAGTAATCCATTTTATACAATTGCTCTCATTACTTCTATTACTACCTTTGCAATTTTTAATATTTATAAACGAGTTAACATCCCAATGTCTAAAGAATTAAAACGAGTAGCCGCCCTTTCCATGGTCGCTGGATCAATTGGGCCACTTCTACTATTTATCTTTGTTATTATCGGACATGATCCGTGGTATGCTCCGCAATATATCGTCCCTATTACAGGAATGTTAGTTGGGAATGCCATGACTGGTGTTTCTCTCGGCGCAAATACGTTCTTAAACAATATGAAATCGCAAAGAGGTCAAATTGAAGGTGCACTTATGCTCGGCGCAACACCGAAAGAAGCAGCTGCTCCGCTCATTCGAGACGCTTTTGACTCTGCTATTTTACCAACAATTAATTCTATGGTCGGAATGGGAATTATAAGCTTACCAGGCATGATGACTGGTCAAATATTATCCGGTGTATCACCATTCACAGCCATTCAATATCAAATCGCCATCATACTCGGTATTTCTGGAAGTACTGCCTTTGCTGTCATTATCTTTTTACAGCTTGGATATAAAACGTTCTTTAATAAGCGATGTCAATTGAAAGAAATTGACTATGGTACGAGGTGAATGGTGCGTAGTTCACGATGAATGAAATTATATTAACGATTTTTTCAATATATCTATCATAACTTGCAATATATCAACGATTTTTCAAATATATCTATCATAACTCAGAATATATCAACAATTTTGTACGAAATATCGATTTACCGACAAAAAGTGACATAATAAAAAGAGGAGGCTATTCGCCTCCTCTTCTATTTACTTACGCCTTCTTAACGAACTGTGATTTTAACTTCATAGCTCCGAAGCCGTCGATTTTGCAATCGATATCGTGATCGCCATCAACTAGACGGATACTCTTTACTTTCGTACCGATCTTCACAACTGAAGAAGTTCCTTTTACTTTTAAATCTTTAATAACAGTAACTGCATCGCCGTCTTGAAGAACGTTTCCGTTCGCATCTTTTACAACTTTCGCACCATCATTATTTTCAGCTTCTGCTTCTTGGCCCCACTCATGAGCACATTCTGGACATACGAAAAGAACGCCATCCTCATACGTATATTCTGAATTACATTTTGGACAATTTGGTAAAGTAGCCATAAATTCATTTCCTCCGTTCATTATTTATACGTAAAAATCAAAATTGATGTTTACATCTCGATAAATAAAATTTGTATAGCATTTCTTTATAGTGCCATAGTCTCACGTTATTGACAAGCCTACCTCAAATTCTCATTTTTTATTGTATTTTACAAAATTTCAATTTGTATGCCGTTTTTCTATTTGCTCTTCTACTAATTTTAAAAATCTTCGTTGTGCATTTTTATTTTTTACAAGCAATCGAACTCTTAGCTTACTTTGTAAATATGAGCGAACTTTGTAGTTCGTAATAAATAACTTTCGATACTTTTCGTCTTCATATATCATTCGAAACCATTCATACTGCTGCAAGTAACGTATGTTAGCATCAATCTTTTTCGTGTGTAAACCCGTACTTAAACTAATCGATCCTATTAGAGCTTCTATTAATACTGAAATCATTTCTCTCCCCCTAATAAACAAAAGAAGAACCTTCACAAGATTCTTCTTTTCAAAATGAACGAGTTCCCTCTAGAAACCCCAATTATTTTCTTCAATGTAAATTTGATATTCTTCTACTTCTTCTTCACTTAACTTCTTATTATTTTCATATACCTCTTGCCACTCGAAATAATCTTCATCGAAATAAACAGCAAATTTAATTTTCACGTTTTTCTTCTCTGTATAATCATAACCAGTAAACTCTACTACGTCATAATCTTTTTCTTTCTTCACAAACTTCCAAGTTGGATTATCAGTCATAATCTCTAAAGTAACCCCTTCGCCACTTGAACGAACAACGTTTTTAATATTCGGCTCAGTTGGTAAAAAGGACAGCCCGAACGCAGCTAATCCATACACAATCCCGACTATAATCTGTAAACCAATCATACCAGCAATACTCACGCCGCCCTTTGATTGTAAGAAATACGCCTTCTCATGATCAGACGCATCTTCTCCCTTACGAAAAACACGAACAGCCTGCTTATAATATAAACGGTTTCCTTGCCATCCAGTAAATATCATCATTCCTAATTGAAGAGCTAAACTAAATGTTACATAAATCCCATCTGGAATATCTATAAAAGGGGGTATAACTATACTAGGTATAGCCAATAACGCAAATATAATAAATAACTTATACATTTTACGATAAGCTAACCAAAAAGTTGGGAAGAAAAAGGCTACCCAATTCCATGTATTCCCTTGCGCTGGATTTTCTACTTTACCCCACTTAAAGTCATAATAAGCTGTATTCTTTTGAACAACTTTATGTAATTCTTGTGGAGAAATCGTTTCTTGTAAAACCGTGTCCTTCACGTACATCATCCTTTTCTTATTTCTATATACATTTATTGTATATGGACAAAATGAAGGAATCTAACAAAAAGTACACATATTTCATAAAAGTGAACGGAAATCGAATATATTCCGACAATTATCCGTTTCTTATTTCATTTTACTTTTAAATATATTAAAATAATCGTGTATCATACCTTTAATACACTAAGTTAATTATTTTATATATTCACTAAAAAGGATGCATCAAAATCATTTTTATACATCCTTTTTAGTGAATATATACTACATTTCCTCCCTCTTAATCACATTGAAATACTATTTTATTTCCCCCACATTCCCCTTCACTTTCTCAATAATATCTTCTATACGTTCCGCTATACATTCCAGCTCCCATTCTCCCTCACCGTGCATAGCTGTATAAACTGGACAATTCTCATCATTACTATCTACAAAAATCGGGTCTCCAAGATATGAATCTATCCCTATTACAATCCATCCTTCTTTCCAATCTCCTTCTTCATTCCCGACTAAGCTTTGTCCTTCTTCATCAAAACTATAACCAAGTTGCCCTTCTTCTATTTCTTCACTATTAAACAATTCTATCGTCATAGGTTCAGATTCATACTCTAGCTCAATTTCATTATCCTCAGCACGATCTACATGTGCTAAAAGTTGTTTAATTTTATTATGGTTAATCATGATATCTTCTCCATTCTATCTTTTAAAAATCTAATTTTATTCATAATGAGCTGCCGCAAGTAACATTTGAGCAATAAACTTCCATGAAATATTTTCTGGAAACTTCTCTCCTTGATTTATATAAACCGATTCACAAGAACCTAACCAACTATTTAATGCCTCTAAATAAGTCTCTACCTCTACATTCTCCCATTCATCTTTATTCACTTTAAAATCCTTTTGGAGGTATACAAGAAATTTTAATAAATCTTCTTTAGAATTTACGTGATCGAGGTATTCATACACATCCATACTCCGTCCCTCCCTCTATTGCGTGTTATCTAAACTAACTATAATATATGACATAAGATTCTTAAAACTATTATTTGAGGTGACCGAATATGAAGAGTACAATTTGGGCAGACGATGACTATTTAAAACTAGCACCCATTAACGATGAACTAATCAAAAAAGCAGAAGAAGTACTGAACGTAAAGCTTCCAGAATCATATATAACCCTTCTAAAAGAACAAAATGGGGGAACTCTTCGTCTCGATGTTCACCCTACTTCAAAGCCAAATTCTTGGGCAGACGATCACGTTAATGTATCTGGTTTATATGGTATTTCTTTTAATGAAAATGAATCTAGTATTTTAGAGAGCCGCTATTTAATTCGAGAATGGGAAATGCCTGAGAATATCGTACTTTTATCTGGTGATGGACATACATGGATTGCATTAGACTATCGAAATGTAGCTGAAAATCCTCCAGTTATATTTATCGATAATGAGTTTGAGGAAATTATTGAATTAGCACCTAACTTTGAAAGTTTCTTACAAAACTTAACTACTTATGAATATGACGAAGAATAAGCCTGGCTCTAAAAAGGAGCAAGATTTTATTACAAATTTACACGCCACTTTAAAACCACTCGGCTTTAAGAAAAAAAGACATACATTTTTCAAAGCTGAAAACGGATTTTATAAGCTCATTAACATACAAAAAAGCCAGTTTGGAGATGATTTTTATATAAATATAGGAGTTCACCCTATCGGTCTCCCGCAGCTTATTACGAACCAATTACAAATAAAAGAAAACATTTCAATATTCGCTTGCATTCTACAAACAAGAATAGAGCCTATACATATCAAACAGAACCAGCTATTGCACAATGTTTCACATGAAACTATCAACATTCCGAATTACCTTTCTACTATTTTCGACTGGTTTCAAACGTGGGCATCTTATGAAAATTTAGTGGAAATAAATATACATTCCATTACTCCGGTACTAGCTGTCGTTCCAATATTAGAAGAAAAAGCGTTTCTACTTCTTACCTGTTTTTCTTTCTACAAATTAAAACAGTACGAACAAGCTAATCGCTACTTACAGCAATATTTACATTGCACCGTGCATCTGAATACCGAGGAAAAAGAGCCCATATTCTTTCACGAAGTTGATATGTATATGAAAAAACTAGTAGAAAGTACAATGTAATTTCACATTGTACTTTCTACTAGTGCTTTATATTCCTCTTGTAACTTTTTAAATCGGAAACATGTTATCCCCCTACAACTCCCAAGTAATATTCATTTCTTCAAATGAATCCTTACTAACTTCCAATCCTTCGCTATCTTCCGTTCCAATCATTGCTACTTCTTCTTTAGACAACTTAATTTCCTCATTTGGACTTTGGATTTTTTTCTTATACACGAGTTGTAAAAGCTCTATTTGTTCCTCTGTCAGTTCATACTCTTCTTCTAGTCTTTCTATTGCTGATTCTGTATCAAGTAATGGAATTTCTAATAAGAATCCGCCGTGCTCTTCCATCTCTTCAAATGAATCAATTTAATACGCACCGCTATCCTCAATCCAAAATGCAGTTGTAATAAAAGGAACTGTTTCGCCTTCTACTTCTTCTAATACGTATTGAAGTGCTTCTTCTTTCGCAATATCTATTACTTCCGAAGGTGCCCCTTCAAAATAATTTTTCGCATCAATCCACTCATCAATTCTCTCGCTATTCACATCTTGAAGACATACAATCGTGTAATTCGGATGAAACGTAATTGTCCCTTGTCCGCCTTGGCTATCTTGCATACTATAGTTAAATCCATCCCATGAACTTTCATGTGAGAAATCTGGACAATGCGCTACATTAATTGCATGGGCAATCGAATTTAAAACGCATCCTTTCCATAATTGTTCTCTATCTATATGTAATTTATATTTACTCATCATCTTCCCCCATGCGCATATTTTTTTCTATTATCTTTCCTCTACACAATACTTGTAAATACTTTTCTATCTACTACAAAATAAAAAAGACAATACCCCCCACTGTATTGTCCATTTTCTTCCCTACCATTTCTCTCTACACGTCTCAATTAAATGCAGTAAATACCTCTTCGTCATATCTGCTCTTCTCCACCTTGAGAGCATTCTCTTTTCTTTTGGATTGTGCCGTATTCTCGCTACTTCTTTTAATAAAAGCTCCCATTCTTCCGCTGAACGTTCTGACAAGTATTGCAATCCTCTATCTTTTGAAACGATTGTTTTATGATCTAGTGTATATAAAATACGTCCCATCGTAACGACAGCTGATTCTACCCACTCTTCTATAAAAAATAAATATGGCTTCTTCGCCTTTTCACTCCAGTACTGTTCTACGTTGTATTTCATCGTATTTACTACATCATTCCATTGTATTTGCAGCGGAAGATCTTCTGCTTCTTTTCCTGTAACTGTAATGCCTTGATTTTTCAACGTCCACCATGTGACCGCATTAATGTCCCAATGACCAACATTAGCTTTACCATCTGCACAATACACGTACTCGTTCATTTCATCATTGTATTTCCCTAAGTCAGCAAGCGGAATATACATACCGTCCATTCTTTTACCTAGCGTATTGTCACTAAGTTTCTTATGTAGTTCCACAAGCTGCTGTTTTTCAGCTTCATTCACGGAATCATTTATCACTGTAACAAAATCAACATCGCTCGTTTCCTTATGAAATGCACCTAGTGCGATGGATCCGTAAATATATACCCCGACTATTTTTTCATCCAAAAAAATTTCTTTTAATTCTACTGTGTACCGCTCCATTAACTGTTGTACTTCCGTTGGTAACGCATGCTTCACTCCATTTTTCATATCTATCCCTCCAATAAAAAAGCCTTTGCAAATTCGCAAAGACTTCTTGTTTTATAAATATTTCTCGATTTCTTCATAAACATCCTTCAAACGAGGATTTCCTTCTCCAACAATTTCTCCATTTACAAGAACGACCGGATAAAATAAATCTTCTTCCACTACGCGCTCAGCGAATGCTTTTTTATCTGCATCTTCTTGTTCTTCTTGGAAATCAATATACTCGAAATTAAATTTATTTTCTTGTCCTTCATATTTACGACCAATTGCCGCTTGTAACCATTCAAACGTTTCTGTTGAAGATGGCATTCCGACGCAGCTCGCACAAATTACTTTCGTCCCATACACTTGAACATTAACCATTTCTTCTCCCCCACTTCTTGTCCCAACAGTATATTCAGATGTCTTATTACATAAGCACATCATTTTACAAACTTATTCCATACCCCTATACTGAAAAAACACGATACAATATTTCGACAATAAAACAAGAAGAGAAAAAATAGATTTTCCCCTCTATCTTGATTATAATAAAACTGATGAAAGGAGTCGATAAAAATGGAAAACCCACATATGCAAGAACAAGTATTAGAAGTATTAGATAAATTACGTCCATTCTTACTTCGCGATGGCGGAGACGTTGAATTAGTAGACATTGAAGAAGGTATCGTAAAACTACGCCTTATGGGTGCATGCGGAAGCTGCCCAAGTTCTACAATCACACTAAAAGCTGGTATCGAGCGCGCGTTACTTGAAGAAGTACCAGGCGTTATCGAAGTAGAACAAGTATTTTAATTAAAAGCGGAAGCGGCTCGTTCAGAACAGGAGGTCATTGGAGCTCCTGACGAAGAGGCGCTTTTTGCCTCACAGGAAGGCGCGAAATGGCCGACTGTTCTAGCCGCTGGAGCTAGATATTAATCTAAAAGCGGAAGCGGCTCGTTCAGAATCGCCTTCTAAAAGGAGACCAAATTTGGTCTCCTTTTTTTATTCAAATCACATTTATCCGTTAACATCATAAAACAAAATTGGAAATCCTTCTCAAAAAATGCGATAATTAATACTATATAGTGAATCGTTCACACATATACAGTAAAAAAACATAGGGGGGACGACAGATACCAAAAATGGGGAACACTTTTGTAACAATCCAAGAACTAGAAAAGAAAAAAGAGTATTTATTAGGCCTTTCATCCGTTATACCAACATGGAATACAAGCTATCAATTTTTATTTAAAGAAATCCAGCAAGAATTATTGGGTAAAGTAAATGAAAAGCTCGAAAGGCATCAATTCGTTTTAAATATATGTACAGATCAGCAGGTAGGGGCATAATGTATTACATAAAATTGTGGTATATAAAAAAGAGACCTCACTCGGTCTCTTTTTTATATTTTTAAGATAACCAATCTAATTTTCTAATCCCAAGCTTATCTACTGGTAAACGAAGTGAGCCATAAAAGTGCTTCATAAATTGCTCTGAGCGGTTTACATCGTGTAAAATGGCTTCTAAGCGATCTCTATATATGCTTTTTTGTTCTTCGTTTCCAGTTTGATAATATCGTTCGACCGTTTCAAAATAGTGAAGCGGGAACAGGAGCCTTGCAAATAATAAACGCCAACCAAATGAGGACAGCGAGTAATTCCGTTCATAATCTGTAACAAATTGAACGATTGTTTGATCCCAGTCTTTCTTTTTTTCAATCATCATATAGCGAATCCATTCTGCTATATCTCGAGTTGGGTGATCATACACCCAATCAAAAGGGAGTTTGAGACGCTTCGTTTGATGCCATAATAAAGGTGTGAATCGTTCTTGGCAAATTGTCGCTGCATCCGTTAGTTGCGGCGTATCATCCATTTCTGTATCAACAACATATTGAATGGCATTTTCTGCAACTCCTAAGTAATACGGGAAGGATTCAATAAACAATTGATCGAATACGTCTGTAGGGTGGTTCATCACTTGTGATTGCCAAAACTTTTCTAACTGATCGAGTCTCTTTTCCCATAACGCTTTCCATTCACCAATGCGGCTTAATTGCTCGATTTCTTCTGGAAAGAATGCACCTCGTTTATGGAATATAGAAAGTTCACTTCCTAATGACGTAGCATGTCGTTCTAACGCTCGCATACCTTTTAATAAGCAGTAATTTTGTTCTTCTATCTCACTTACATAGTAGCCGTGTATAGTTGGAACGAAAGTCGCTACAGTTATATCCCCTTGCTGGTTCATATAGTCACTGAGCTTTTTCATCTCTACAAGTACTTCTTCCTCCATTTCTCCAATTGGAACAAGTACATAAATTTTGTTGCGAATCCAAAAGCTTTTATAGGGGCCAAGGGGGATTAATTCTTTAACATGCATGTGATAATGCTCATAAATATGCTGAATCATCGCAGTCGCCACCTATGGTTTTTCTATATATATATGAGCTTGTGCTCGCCTTTCATTCCTATGCACAGGATAAAGCAACGAAACGTATACAAATACTAAAAAGAAAAAAAGGTGATAAACATGAAAGAATCAAATCAACTACAAGAAAGAGCATTACAACTATTACAAGAACGTGGTGTAACAATTGACGATATTGCTGAACTTGTTCATTTTCTTCAAAAAAAATATCATCCAAATTTAGAGATGTCAGAATGCCGTTACAATGTAGAACGTGTACTATCAAAACGTGAAGTACAAAACGCACTGATTACTGGTATCGAACTCGATGTCCTTGCTGAAAAGGGAATGCTAAGTGAACCGTTACAAGATATTGTAAAACGTGATGAAGGCCTATACGGAATTGATGAAGTTATCGCACTTTCTATCGTAAACGTGTACGGCTCTATCGGTTTCACGAACTTTGGATATATTGATAAATTAAAACCTGGTATTTTAGAATACTTAAATGATAAATCAACTGGAAAAGTACACACATTCCTTGACGATATCGTTGGCGGAATTGCTGCCGCAGCTTCAAGCCGTTTAGCGCACCGAGCTGAGCACTCAGAATAATAATGTTTTCTAGGCCGTCAGTTTCATGCTGACGGCCTTTCGTATTCCATAAGCATAAATTCTCTTCCGCGACTCAAAAAAATAGTCCCTTGTTTAAATCCGATATTTTTATATAACGTAATCGCTCTTGTATTAAATGTTGCTACGCTTAATCGAAACATTTTTGCATTAAGCTCTTTCGTGGCAAACGCTATTCCAGCTTGGAAGAATTCTTTCCCTATTCCCTTCCCAGTTAACGCCGGCTTCATGCCAAGTCCGATATCAATCACATCTTCTCCACCATATAAATTAGCATCTCTTCCACCTGGCACTTGTGCATTTGCTCCAAAACAAAAATAACCGATGAGGTCTCCTTGATCGTCACAACAGCCATAATACGTTCCATCTAATAGCTCTTCTATTACTTCTTTCTCGCCTGAAAAACTATATAAACTATAAGGTTCCTCGTACGTCCACGTATTTATCTTCTTTGCTTCTTCTATCGTTAACTTATGTATATCCACTTTCTCTTTCCCCCTATTATATTTCTATTAACAATATTCGATATTCATCTTATAATTCATCTTTCTCAATATATTTTTTAAATTTATCGCTTCATTTTTATGGAAGATTTTTCTTATTATGTTACGATTAAACAGAATCATTACAAATAAGGTGGTGACAATTTGAATTACTTTTCTTATCTCTCCTCGGAAGAACGGCAAAATTTTTTCTATAAAGAACCTCTTAGTTTTTCAAAAAATATAGGGAAAGAACAACTAGCTTACGCACTAGGCGCCACACTATATACTCCTGGCACGAAAGAAACGATTGCGGAAGATATAATTAGAAAGAAACATGTGGATGCTACCTCAATTATTCTTTGTCTAGAGGACGCTATCAGCGATGAGGAAGTAAAACTTGCAGAGCAAAACATCGTCGTTCAAATACAGCAAATCGCTAACTTAGTCAGTGCCAACATACTAAATCAAGCAGACATCCCGCTTCTTTTTATTAGAGTTCGACAGCCAAGTCAACTGAAGACAATTGTTACTGAATTAGGTAGTGCTGTTCATTGTTTATGTGGTTTTGTCTTTCCAAAATTCACACCGATTAACGGAAAGACTTATATCGATCAGCTTGCATATATAAACGAGTTATACTCATTATCGCTATATGGCATGCCGATTTTAGAATCCCCCGAAATTATGTATAAGGAAACACGGGCAGAATCATTATTACAAATAAAGGATTTACTAGATTCTTATCACGATTACATCTTAAATGTACGTATTGGTGCTACTGATTTTTCAAGTCTATTTAGTATTCGGCGCAATAAATACACACCTATCTATCATATTACCGTTGTCCGTGATTGTATTTCAGACATTATTAACGTTTTCTCAAGGGCAACAAATGAATATATTATTTCAGGATGTGTATGGGAATATTTTTCTAATGATCATGAAGAAGGGCTTATTCAAGAGGTATCACTTGACCATGCAAATGGCTTAATCGGAAAGACAGTTATTCACCCATCTCATATTAAAGTTGTACAGGCAATGCACATTGTCACAATGGAAGATTATTTAGATGCGAGATCAATTTTACAAAATGCAGATACGTATAATGGAGTGCTAAAAAGCAGTTTTTCTAACAAAATGAATGAAGTAAAACCTCATTATGGCTGGGCTCGCAAAACCATTTTAAAATCTAATATTTACGGGGTGCTACATGAAAACAAACAATTCACCGATCTCCTTATTACAAACGCAAAGCAACACGTATAACGTTTTAAATAATATACAAGTCCATGTAGAAGTACGTGATAATCCATATAATTTAGCGCTAGACAATCTTTTTCAAATGGCTGCGAGAATAAATAAGAAACGTAGTTTTTTATTTGTGAGTACAATCCTTGGAAAGCATCTTCCTATTAAACCTGCAGTCTCTCTATCAAGTGGAGTTGCTCTCGCTGCAAGATATTTGGAAATACTACATAATATTTCTCATCCATTTCAAAAAGAAATTTTAAATCTCATTTCATTAGAAATTGATGAAATCCCAGAGGAAGTATTTCGTTATCAATATCCTCTGCAAGAAGAAGTTGTGTTCATCGGATTCGCTGAAACAGCGACAGCACTTGGTCATTCTATGTTTCAATGCTTTCAAAATGCAAAGTATGTGCATACAACTAGGGAATCGATACCCCACCTAGAATCTGTCATTACATTTGAGGAAGAACATTCTCATGCAACATCGCACCGTTGTTATGTAGATGAAAGCTTTTTTCAAAACAACAACCCGATTGTTCTCGTAGATGATGAGATGACAACAGGAAAAACAGCATTAAATATTATTAGATCTATTCAAAATAAATTCCCACGAGAAGAATATATAATTGCTTCTTTATTAGACTGGCGTTCTCATACTAATAGAAAACAATTTAAACAATTAGAAGAAGAACTTCAAATTAAGATTCATGTTATTTCTTTATTAGAAGGCAGTATTCATAAAACTGGTCAACCATTAAATATTGCAAAAACAGATATTCAAATTAAAGAAACAAAACCTGATTTCAAAAAGCATACCCTTACCTGTCCAAAATCACCCTATACATCAAATTATATAAAATATACTGGGCGATTTGGCATTTCAGCATATGAACAAAAGCACATTCATTCTTTCGCTCAAGAAGCAGGAAAAACTTTAAAAAGAGAAAGAATGGGAAAACGAACACTCTGTCTCGGAACGGGTGAATTTATGTATATCCCAATGAAAATTGCTGCTGAAATGGGTGAAAATATTTTATATCAATCTACAACAAGAAGCCCTATCCATCCTGTTTCAAATGATGTAAACTACGCCATTCATAATCATTTCTCATATCCAAGTCCTGAAAATTCTACTATTACAAATTACTTTTATAATATTTCACCTCATGATTACGATGAAGTATTTGTTTTTATTGAGCGTGATTTAGGAGAAGAAGCCCTGTTTCCTCTTCTACAGCAGTTACAAACAGTTATTCCTTTTATTCATATCGTCTCATTTTCAAATAGCATAGAAAAGGAATGTTGATAATTATGGTAAAAGTAAATTCTCATATTAGTAGTTACAATCCAAATGATGCTATTTTTCTATTAAAAGATATTAGTGATTTAATGAAAGAAAGTTCCACGGAAACTAGAGAACAAGCAATTCAAGCTGGCACACATTATTCCGAAATGTTACCAATGGAATATAAACCATCTAAAGCGTATATGGATTTATTCTTTTCTTCCCTGCAACAATATAAACACAAACTAGCCATCGCTGTTGGAGTTGTCGCCGAACAGATTATACAAACTAAAGGAACTAACCTTGTCCTCGTTTCATTAGCTCGTGCTGGTACACCTATTGGCATTCTTATCAAACGCTACATACGCTATCAATACAACCTTGATGTACCTCACTATTGTATTTCTATTGTTCGCGGACGCGGTATTGATGAAAATGCACTCCATTATATTTTGGAACATCACCCTAAAGAAACAATTCAATTCATTGATGGGTGGACTGGAAAAGGTGCAATAAAAAAAGAATTAGAATATGCAGTACACACATTTAACGAACGAAATAATACACACATTTCTCATTGTATGGCTGTGCTTGCTGATCCCGGTTACTGTACTTCAATTTACGGTACACGTGAAGATTTTCTTATTCCTAGCGCTTGCTTAAATGCAACAGTCTCTGGACTAATTAGTCGCACTGTACTAAATGACACCTATATCGGTCCAAATGATTTTCATGGTGTTAAATATTATAAAGATCTAGAACAAGAAGACTTATCAAATTTCTTCGTTGATGAGGTAACAGAGTTATTCCCTTCTGTTCATTCTCATATAGATAATCAATTACGTTATATTACTTCAACTTACACTGATCCCTCTTGGCAAGGATTAAAAGATATACAGTCTATCCAAAATCACTTTGAAATTGACGATATTAACTTAATTAAACCAGGAGTCGGTGAAACAACTCGTGTATTACTCCGGAGAATACCGTGGAAAATTTTAATACGTAAGCAAAACAATCCCGATTTAAAGCATATTTTACTTCTCGCTAAAGAAAAGAATGTTCCAATTGAAATCTATGAGAATATGGCTTATTCATGTTGCGGGCTCATTAAGCCTCTTAGGAAGGAAACAAGATGATTTTCGCCAGTGATCTTGATCAGACGCTTATTTATTCCCGGAAATCGTTTCGTGCCCCTATAGAAGATGAATCAATTCAACTCATTGAAACTATAGATGGGAAAGAAATTTCTTTCATATCACATAAAACCATTTCACTACTAAAAAAATTACAACTGCACTCACATTTCATCCCAGTTACAACAAGAACTATTAAGCAGTTTCAGCGTATTGCTTTATTCCAAAACGAAATCATTCCCGAATACGCCATTACAAGTAACGGCGGCAATATCCTTCATAACGGGAAACAAGATGGTACTTGGAACAGGAAAGTAAAAGAAAGACTATCGGTTGAATGTATAGAGAGAAACGACATACTAAAGGAATTTGGACAAATAGCTCATAAGGATTGGGTTATATCGCAAAAAACAGCTGATGATCTATTCCATTATTGCATTATTAAACGGGAGAACATTCCTTATGATGAATTATCATCCTTCACTTCCTGGTTAGACAAACAAGGCTGGAATCATTCACTTCAAGGTAGAAAGCTATACTTTGTACCAAAACCAATTAATAAATGGGACGCCGTGCAATATATAAAAGAAATTTTGCAAATAGATACGATTATTACAGCTGGGGATTCTTTACTTGATTTATGCATGCTTGAAAAGGCGAACCATGCCTTCGCACCACTTCATGGTGAGTTAGGGGCAATGCATGATAACTTACAACCCCATATTTTAAAAACAGACGCAATCGGCATATATGCCGCAGAAGAAATCGTAAATAAATCACTTCAAATTATTCACAGTTCATTACCTACCTCATGATCATCATATGCACAATTGCATACGCACCGCGGTTAAACAGATGGTACAATTTATTTGAATCGCTGTTGCTACACTTCTTGATTAGAGAAAAGGCGTTAAAACGGAAATTAGCGTCTTATCAACCTCAAGCAATTGGCACATTTTGTCATCTTAAAAGACACTCGAACGAGTGTCTTTTTTTCTATATCCAACAAGGACTTACTCATTTCAAAGTATAAATACATAAAATAATGTAAATCATGACACGCATGAATCACTTTCTAAAAGTTATAAAGTAGATTCAAAATAAAAAAGCACTCTTAACTAGAGTGCTTTTTACTTTCAAACAAGGAGGCTACATATATGGATAGTACTCTCGTATTTAACTTTGGCATTGGTATTGTTATCATTTTATTCGTCTTCTTTGTACTTTGTATGAGCGGGGTATAAAAAGGCGATTTTCGAGCGTCTTTTTATACATACATATGTATTACTTGACTTCTATAAAAGTAGTAACCATAATAGTTACAGAAATACAAATAGCTATTCACATATCCACAAATAGGAGGAAGAAAAATGAAACATGTAATCGTTTATGCACACCCGAATACAGAAAGCTTCAACCATGCGATTTTAGAAACGGTAAAAAGTGAATTAGAAGGAAAAGGTCACGAAGTACGCGTTCGCGATCTATACGAATTAAACTTTAATCCAGTATTAGGCGCTTCCGATTTCATCTCATTTTCTCAAGGAAATACACCAGAAGATATTAAAGAAGAACAAGAACATATCTCTTGGGCTGACAGCATTACATTCATTTATCCAGTGTGGTGGGCGGGACTTCCTGCTATTTTAAAAGGATACGTTGACCGTGTATTTAGCCATGGATTTGCTTATGCTTACGGTGAAAACGGCATTGAAAAGTTATTAAGCGGTAAAAAAGGATTGTTATTATCTACAATGGGCAATACGAAAGAGGCATACACAGCAGGCGGCATGTTTGATGCAATGAAGAAAACAGCGGATGTTGGTATTTTTGAATTTACAGGTATTGAAACACTTGAGCATACATTCTATACAAGTGTCCCTTCTGTGGATGACAGTGTGCGTAAGCAATATCTTGAAGAGGTTAAAAACGTTGTGAATCGTGCATTCTAATAAAAAAACTCCGGCTTTAACAACCGGAGTTTTTTTATTTCATCATTAATTTCGGAATATATCTTTGAAGAATGCTTTCTAATTCATTCATATCTTCCTGTCTAATAAGTAAATTCACATTGTCATTCATTTTTTCTCGCCCGCGATATAAAAATATATTTTCTTTTGGATTTTCCCATGTTGATGTTTTATAGCCTTTCAATTCTTCATATGAATAAAAGTTTAATCCATCTATTACACCTTTTTCATATATTTGTACACTTTTAATAAGATGTATAGCTATTAAAGTCATAAAACAACTTGCTACAGCATGAATACCTAGCTGAATAAAAAACTGTTCAACTGTATCAATATCGCCACTTACGTACTGAGCATATATATACATACATTGTCCAATGAAATATGCTGGTCCAAGTAATGCAATCCAACGTCTTTTCACCCGAGGATACATTGCAATAAGTTTTCCTGCGCTTTTTTTCATTTCATTTATTTTATATATTTTCCATAGAACAAAGAACAAAACGCATAATGTAAAAACAAGCATAATACATGACATCCAGTACATTCTTATTCCTCCCTTATATCAATACATTTGAATTTTACATTCCGTATACCTATAGTACATATGCAATTATGCATAGAAAATGCAGGTAACCTCTTCCGGCTACCTGCATTTCATTACATCTTCTCAATCCACTCCGTCAAGTTATGCACAACCTGCGTTGGTTGTACTTCGTATTCTGTTAACTTCTCCACAGTTGTGACTCCAGTGTGGACAAGAAGGGTATGCATACCAGCATTTATTCCTGCTAAAATGTCTGTATCGTAGTTATCCCCAACCATTAATGCTTCATTCTTTTCTATGCCAAGCACTTTCAAAGCTTGTTCCATAATGATTGATTCTGGTTTTCCGATAAAGATTGGATCCACACCTGTTGATACTGCTACAACTGATGTTAATGAACCATTACCTGGTAATAATCCTCGCTCAGTTGGGATGGCAATATCCCCATTTGTAGAAATAAACGTCGCGCCATTACGCACAGCAAGACACGCTTTTGCTAATTTTTCATATGTGATGTCACGATCTAAACCCACAACAACGAAATCAGGATTTTCATCCACAAGTTCAAATCCTTTTTCCACAAGTGCATCGTGTAAGCCTTCTTCACCAATCATATATACAGTTGCGTCTTGTTTACGTTCATAAATGAAGTTCGCAGTCGCCATACTCGTTGTGAATACTTGCTCTGCTTTCGCTGGAATATCGAAACGAACAAGCTTTTCTGCTACCTGTTCCGGTTTGCGAGTTGAGTTATTCGTAACGAATAAATATGGAATGCCGCGCTCTCCTAATGCTTTTACGAAGTCGCTTGCTTCTTCAATTTGTTCTTCTCCACGATACATCGTACCGTCTAAGTCAATTAAGTAACCTTTATACATCGATTATGTCTCTCCTTCTATGCTAACGTTCTCACCTTATCATACCACTCTTATATTACCCGCTCTTCCAAAAGAAAAAAACGCTTTACCTTAAAGCGCCCCATAACGTTCATTTTTTCTCTTTTATTTGGTAAGAACAACTACAATCGCCCTCGCACATATTTGCTAGCGTTTTCACTTCTGCGTTCGTAAATAAACGCTTATACATTTCTTTTTCATCTTCACACACTTGCGGGAATCTCTCGGCAATTTCCTTTAACGGACAGTTTTGTTTTTCAATTACGAAAGATTTCTCTCCATCTCTCTTTATTTGAACCATATAACCATTTTTCTCTTGCATAGCTGCTATCTCTTGCACTTTATATGCTAAATTCTTTTGATTACTCACTCTCTTTTGTAACTGTTCTTCCATTCGCTTCGTTCTCTCTTTTAAAACGTAACGAAGTATTTTTTCATCGCCCATTCGAGCTAAATCTTCTAGCATATCAATCGCAAATTGCTTATACTCTTTCGGGAATGTATCTTCTCCCTTTTCGCTTAATCCATACAAATAAGTTGGTCTTCCGACATGTTGCCTTACCATCTTAGAATAAATGAGTCCGTCTTTCTCAAGATTACTTAAATGTCTTCGAATCGCCATTTCTGTAATCTCTAAAACGTCAGCTAGTTCCGCTACCGTGTGCTCTCCCTTTACTTTCAACAATTGTACAATCTCGTCTTTCGTAGTACGTGCTTCCCCCATACTTCACCCTTCTCCCTTTTCTTTCTCACATACAATATAAGATCCCCAAAAGGCATTCTCTGGGGATCTTATAAGCATAATTATTCTGGTACAAATGCAGATACAGGTCCTAATTCCTTTTCTAAATAACTGCGAATATTTGCTGGGTATTTCTCTACCACTGCAATATGTTTTTGAATCGTCTTATATAATTCATCATGATTCATTTGAATATAATCTTGCGTAAGCATTTTTCGAAGAAGGATAATTTCTTTCATCCCTTGTCCATCTTCTTCACTTATCACTCGCTCGTCCATTAAAATATCAATAATATCTTCATAGCTTCCTGGATCGCGCATAATAAATCCATCAATCATCGCATTTCCTACATCTAATACACAATCAATAATAAGATGGGCTATGCGCTCTAATGCGTAAAATTCAAACTCGGTTTCATATATCTTTTTCTCTTGAAATGTACTTGTTGCTCGTTCTAAACATACTAGCATTTGTTCTATTTTCTTTCTGTCTACAAAATACATGAATGTCACCTACCTGGAAATTAAAGCATTTACATTTTAATTGTAACGCTTTCTTCTGAAAAAATCGACAATTTTTCGAATTCACCTTTTCTCCGTTATTTGTTATAGTTATATTTGTATGATTTTTGAAATTGGAGGAATGGAATCTTGGAACGTGAACTCGCACTAGAAATTGTCCGTGTAACAGAAGCAGCAGCCTTAGCATCCGCACAGTGGATGGGCCGCGGAAAGAAAAATGAAGCAGATGATGCAGCAACTACAGCAATGCGTGATATGTTCGATTCAGTAAACATGGCAGGTACAGTTGTAATTGGTGAAGGAGAACTTGATGAAGCACCGATGTTGTATATTGGTGAAGAACTAGGAACAGGTAACGGTCCAGAAGTAGACATCGCCGTTGATCCATTAGAAGGTACAAACATCGTTGCAAAAGGTCTTGCAAATGCAATGGCAGTTATTGCAATCGCAGACAAAGGGAACCTTCTTCATGCTCCTGATATGTACATGGAAAAAATCGCGGTTGGTCCAAAAGCAGCTGGTAAAATTAGCTTAGATGATCCAATTGAAAAAACAATTGAAATTGTAGCAGAAGCTAACAATAAAAAGATTCGCGATCTAACAGTTATCGTTCAAGAACGTGAACGTCATCAAGATATTATTGACCGTGTTCGTGCAAAAGGTGCACGCGTAAAATTATTTGGTGACGGTGATGTTGGTGCGTCAATCGCAACAGCACTACCTGGAACGGGTATCGACTTATTCGTAGGTATTGGCGGAGCTCCAGAAGGTGTTATTTCTGCAGCAGCATTAAAGTGCCTTGAAGGTGAAATGCAAGCTCGCTTAGTTCCAATGAACGAAGAAGAAGAAGCTCGTTGTCGTGAAATGGGATTAGAAGATCCTCGTCAACTTCTTATGTTAGATGACTTAGTATCTGGGGATGATGCAATCTTCTCAGCAACTGGTGTATCTGCTGGTGAGTTATTAGACGGTGTTAAATTCCTTGGCGGAGACTTAGCTGAAACATACTCTATCGTAATGCGTTACAAAACAAGAACAGTACGATTCATTAAAACACATCACCATTTAGATCATAAACCACACTTAAACTTAGATATTTAATAAAGGAGCCATGTGTATGGAAGAACGTTTCTTTCTGTACGACGATACTGTCGCTACAAAAACTCGTTTCGTTAGCTTTATGGGAGAAAATGAGCGTCACGATTTAGCGCTATTATACTCCGATCGTCATTACGGTAAAACAATTGTCCTTGATATGCAACGCAATAAATTTGCAATCATCGGTGCTGACGATTTAAACGAACCAGGCTACTTAGAGCACGCATTTTCTATGACTGAAGAAATTGCAGAAGAATTACGCTCATTTTTATTTGAACTTATATAATTTATCGTATGCACCAGCTATTTTAGCTGGTGTTTTTTCATCACTATTATTTCGAATTTTCAATCTTTTGTGTTATAATTAAGAATAAATCTATTTGGATAGAAAGGACGTTATCTACGTATGCCAACAACTACTTTGTAATGGACCAGCAATTGGATAGCATTACTCTCAAAAAAGCACCGTGCTTTTTCAAGGGAGTAGTCTGCCCATTCCCATTACAAAGGAGCGTATTGCATCTGTAGTATGATGTTTACGGAGGTTCCTCTTTGGGGACCTCCTTTTATTCTTGTCTTTTTCTCATGCCTTCATACTACAAGACATCCAAATAGCTGTATTACGTTCCTTTACCACTACTATAAGAGGTGAAGGAAAATGCAGAAAGTACAACTTTCTTGGAGTTTATATGAAAACGAGCAAAACACAATCGAAAAATATTGTAAAAATTGCAGACGTACTACCCTATTTACCGACACAAATATTCGTAGGCATAACGCCAACGGAAAAAACATATACCGCTTTGCCATTTATAAATGTCCGAAAGACCATACGTGGAATCAAAAACTTCGTATTTATAAAGCATTTACTGATCACGTTGAAACAGTCGATATGACGCAGCAGGATCAGCCAGAAACAACTACTACCATTTCCATTACGCAACATCAAGAAA
This sequence comes from Bacillus cereus group sp. MYBK14-1, assembly GCF_051916885.1. Classification (NCBI taxonomy): domain Bacteria; kingdom Bacillati; phylum Bacillota; class Bacilli; order Caryophanales; family Bacillaceae; genus Bacillus; species Bacillus cereus group sp. MYBK14-1. Next base: position 40,399 of record NZ_JBQAHM010000006.1, read on the forward strand.
GCGGCATAACCGAAATCACGATCGTATTAGATATTGTTTTCGGTTCCCACCGCATCGATAAAGCCTTATCCACATATATTTCCGACTGGAGCCGTACACGCATTGTGGATAAAATTAAAAATGGGGATATTCAATTAAACGGACAACAAATGAAGCCAAATACAATACTTTCTGAAGGCGATCATATCTCGATTTGTTTGTAAGCAAAAATATGCAAAAAATCCTCTTACAATTGTAAGAGGATTTTTTTATTTCTTCACTTTTCGTAATACAAAATGTGCGCAACCGAAGTTACAGTACTCGTATAAATACTCCGTTAACGTACTAATTTTCGTATCATATGTCGCACGTTGGTTACTATCATCAAAGAATCCGCGCAATCTAAGTTGCTCATATCCCCAGTCCCCAACGATGTAATCATATTTATTTAAAATTTCTGCATAGCGCTCTTTAAATGCTTCTTCACTAAAACCGTCACGAAAGTTTTTAATTACTTCGTACTGAACATTATTAATGCTCACCGTAGCATGAATCTCTTGCTTTTGCTCCATCATTAACTTCCTCTCTAAGCATTCTTCTTTTTATCGTATCACAAAGCATAACAACCAACAATTTCAAATACAAAAAATTGCAAATTAGTACATGCTATGGAGAAGGAGGTGATACATCGTGAAAAAACAAATTTTACTTTCCCTTCTCACTCTTTCCTTATTTGCAGGCTGCCAATCAGCGAACAAAGCTGAAATGGAACGTGAAGAAGGAAGCCGTGTTCTTGTTTCCAATAAAAACGACATGTATCATACGGAAAATACAAATACAAGACTCACAAGAGTCGGTTATTCTTCTAAACAAAAGCATGAAGTATCTAACAAACAAGTAGGGGCCATTAATCGCGAGAAGGTCGCTGAAATGATTACAAGCATAACAGTCAAACTTCCTGACGTTACAAACGCTGCTACACTCGTTACTGATGATGAAGTGTTCGTTGTATACCGTGCAAACACAACGGATCCAAAACTCGTAGCGGATCAAGTATATAGAGCTGCTTTGTCCATCGTTCCTCGCTATTATAAAGCATATGTATCAACAGACCAAAAGTTGATTTCTCAAATTCAAGGGCTTCAATCTGGCGCATTAAATGATACAGAATATACACAAAGCCTCGATATGTTAAAACGAGAAATGAGTAAAAATCCTCATTTGAACAATACGGGAGATCAGACTTTGAATGATATGATTAAAAAGTAAAACAGGTGGAGAAAATCTCCACCTGTTTTACTTTTTATTTTTTATTACGATCCGCATAAACCTCCATCGCATCACACATAAACTGCGCTAACCCCTCACCAAACTTATCGATATTTTTCGTAAAGCGCTCATCAGCGACGTACATTTGACCGAGTCCTTTAAAAGCATCTAACGAATATTCACCGAAGTTTTGCAAGTAATCGTACCATACTTTAATAGCTGCCTGCGCCTCTTTAGAATCTGGTGCATCGTGTCTAAGCGTTGCTAAATTTCTATAAATAGCATTAAACTCCTCTTGGTTCTCTTTTGACATACCTTTTGCATATTCGTTCGCTTTATCTACAGCTGCGTCTCCCCATTTTTCACGTGCTTCTTCTTCATATGGGTTATGGCTGAAATCGAATCCTTCAAATTTCTCTTTATTCGTCATTTCAATCTCTCCTTTTGTATGCTGAATTGTTTTATCAATCGTCGCAATCACCTTATCTAATCTGGCACGCTTTTCAAGAAGCATCTTCTTATGAAGCTGTAGTGCCTCTTCGCGATCAAATGATGGACTCATGATAATCTCTTTAATTTTCTTCAAAGGGAAGCCAAGCTCTTTAAAAAACAAAATTTGCTGCAATGTCTCTAAATTTTCATTGGAATACAGACGATATCCAGACTCTGTCGTCTCGTCTGGGGTTAACAACCCAATTTCATCGTAATGATGCAGTGTGCGCACACTAATTCCAACTAAATCAGCTACTTCTTTTACTCTCATTGTCATTTGTATCTCCCCCTTAGTACATACGATAAAGTATGACGCAACGTTAGAGTCAATAAGTAAATTCATTTTCTTTCTAAAAGTTTCATCTCTCCCCTATTTCATGCATAATAGATATGTACATATATTAGAAAGCGGTGAAAGTATGGTTTCAAATACTGTAATTGCCAGCATCATTTTTCAACTCATTGTCTCGATTCTGGTCCCAATTATCGTACTCGTTTATTTCCGTAAAAAATATAATATGAATTGGAAAGTGGTCGGCGTTGGTGTTCTTATCTTTATCGGATTCACCCAAATTCTTGAAACACCATTCCACCTATTTATGCGCGGTAATCCAACAATCGCTCCATTTTTAGAAAATCCGTTTGTCTTCGCAATTTATGGCGGATTGACTGCTGGTATTTTTGAAGAATTAGGACGCTTCGTTGCCTTCTTCTTCTTACTAAAAAAATATCTAGAATATAAAGATGGCTTCGCTTATGGAATTGGTCACGGCGGAATTGAATCTATTTTAATTGGCGGTTTTTCTGCATTACAAGCATTAATCTTTGCTAATTCTATTAACGATGGTAGCTTCGCTCGACTGATTGAACAAAAACCCGAGCTTAGCATTTTACAGGACATGTTAATTCAGCAACCTGCCTACTTATACTTCCTTGGTAGCTTAGAAAGAATTATGGCACTCGTGCTTCAAATCGCCTTTACAATGCTTGTTTTATACGCAGTCAAACAGAAGAAATATATCTTCCTAGTATACGCTATACTATTCCACGCATTTGTAGACTTTTTCGCGGCACTTTACCAAACAAAAACAATCAATATCTTTGTTGCCGAAGGAATTACCCTTCTCTTCACAATTGGGGCTGTCGTTCTTATTCGCAAGATGAAAGCGAAATTAATGAGTGTGCCGGAGTAAAAAATAACCCACCGATTGGTGGGTTATTTTTTATGGATTGTCGCAATGGTGATAGCTTTTTCCTTCTTGCAGCTCCCTCTTTGTTTCTGCATCTATAACGATGTACTTATGAAACTCTTCTACTTCATTTTGAGAAAAGGAAGCGAAAAAATAAACTTGGCGATCAGGATGAACAAAAAAATCTTGAAGCATCACACTACTCCGACAACCCATGGTTGTTTTTTGTAGGAAAGAAAATTCCTCATCAGCCACTTCTTTAAATAAGATTTTTTTCCGAACACTATATGCTGCATTATTGTATTCTTTATAGATTTTCTTATCTAACTGTTTATAAAAAACATCCTCACTCACAAATGACTTATTTCGATTGCTTGGATAATTTAGTTTTTGATTCGACTCTGCATAAGTTGTGGACAAGTGTATAAAAAAACAAAGACTAAATACAATACATATCATTTTATTCATGATTGCACCTCAAATGTTCATTATCCACATTACTTTTCCACATATTTAAATCAATATGCTGTTTCCAATAAAAAGGAATTATTTCTACATTTGTCGAAGTATATAGCGTCAACTTGAAAGATGGGGATGAATTATGAAGAAAATTATTGTAATACGACATTGTTCAGCAATTGGGCAAAAACGTGATGATGAATTAACGACCGATGGAAAAGACCAAGCAAACACCCTTGCTACATTCCTCTTAGAAAATCATCTACAAATCGATCATATTATTTCAAGCCCATTTGTCCGAGCTATCGATTCCATTCGGCCCTATGCGCTCCAAGCTAACTTATCTATCCAAGAAGATGAACGATTAACTGAACGCATATTGAGCAACATTCCAATGGATGATTGGATGCAAAAACTAGAATCTACTTTTACAAATATAGATATTGCCTTTTCAGGCGGAGAGTCAACAAAACAAGCAACAGACCGGGCCCTATCGCTTATTCAAGACGTTTTACAATTAAACCATACGACAACACTACTTGTTACACATGGCAATTTACTTACGCTCATTTTAAAGCATTTTGATCATACGATTGGCTTTAATGAATGGAGAACTCTAACGAATCCTGATATTTACGAAATTACAATCGACGAACAATGTATCATAAAACGCTTATGGGAAGCATCGTCCAAGTAATATCCCTTTCCAAAACATTCAGTTGACGCCACGAGAAGAGACTGTTCTAACAATAGAAAGGGGTATCATTTCATATGTACGAAGACGTACTTGCTTTACTACATAAAACAAATGTTTCTTATGAAAAATTCGAACACGAACCAGTACTCGATTATGAGACCGATCGGATCGTACGCGAGAGACTTGGCTTACAAGGCACTCCAAGTAAAAGCTTATTTTTAAAATCAAAGTCTGGAGATTATTACGTATTTTTTACGTTAGAGGGCACAAGGCTCAACCGGGGAGAGATGAAAGAACTATCAGGAGAACGCTTATCTCTCTGTTCTCCTGATGAACTGCGAGACAAAACTGGTTGTACGCCGGGATGTGTGGCTCCTTTCGGATATTCACACGATGTAACAATTATTGTGGATAACGCTATTTATACGTACGATAAAATTTTAATTACACCTGGTGTTCCTGAATTTACAATTGAATTATCCACAGAAGAATTAAAAAAGATTTTATTAACATGTCCAAATACCGTTTTAGAGTACAAACAAAAAGAGAGCTAATCATTAGCTCTCTTTTTTTCATTATTTAGCTTCTGCTGTTTTTTCTTTTGCAGAACGTACTTGCTCGTCCGCATGGTAAGAAGAACGCACAAGTGGGCCAGCTTCACAGTGGCTAAATCCTTTGCTAAGTGCAATTTCTTTAAGCTCTGCAAATTCTGCTGGTGGGTAATATTTAAGAACTGGTAAATGCTTCTTAGATGGTTGTAGGTATTGCCCAAGAGTTAAAATATCCACATTGTTTGCACGTAAGTCATCCATTGCTTCAATTAAATCTTCTCTCGTTTCACCTAAGCCCACCATAATGCTCGATTTAGTTGGAATATCAGGCTGCATTTCTTTCGCTCGACGTAAAAACTCTAATGAACGTTCATATTTTGCTCTAGCGCGAACTCGGTCAGATAATCGACGTACTGTTTCAATGTTATGGTTTAAAATATCTGGTTTTGCATCCATTAACATTTTTAAGTTTTCTTCTACTCCACCCATATCAGATGGTAATACTTCGATAGACGTGAATGGGTTTTTACGACGTACTGCGCGTACTGTTTCAGCAAAAACAGCTGCTCCCCCGTCCTTTAAATCATCACGTGCAACCGCTGTTATAACAACGTGCTTTAAGCCCATTTGTACTACTGAATCTGCTACGCGTTCTGGTTCTTGTAAATCAAGCTCAGTTGGTAAGCCTGTTTTAACCGCACAAAAACGACAAGCACGTGTACAAACCGCACCTAAAATCATAAATGTTGCTGTTTTTCTTACAGCCCAGCATTCATGAATATTCGGACATTTTGCCTCTTCACAAACGGTATGAAGATTCTTAGAACGCATCATTTTTTTTAAGCCTGTATAGTTTTCATTCGTGTTTAACTTAATTTTCAACCATTCGGGCTTGCGCTTATATTCTGTTTGTTTTGTCATGGTTATCAACTCCGCACAATATGAAATAGTTTACCGTGTTCGCTTCTTTCAATGTAACATATCTATTCTAACGTATGAAAGCGATTTGCTCAAATGAAGATTCTAAGATTTTTTCCAATCGTTCCCTATAATGAAATACTCCGTATATCCCACACTAAAAAGAGTGATGTTGTGAAAGGAGTCTATTTCATGCTTCGAAAAATTTCTCTTTTGCTTTCTATTTGTTTTCTTCTCCACCAAAACATCGCTTACGGTGAAGATAATCAGCAAAGCATATACGAAAAGCGCATGGCACTATATAAAGAAACCGAGCAGTCTTCAGGCATTCCATGGTATTACTTAGCTGCAATGGATCAATATGAAAGAAATATACGGAGCGTAAGAAAAGATATTCCGAAAAAACCAGATGCCATCATTTCCCTTTATTTCAAACCAGAAATATGGGCTGGACCTATTAATAGTAACGATACTCTCCCCCATACAATTTCTCTATTTGGCGGAATAGGTTTAGATGGTGACAAAGATGGATTTGCAAATGCAAATAGCGACCGTGATCTTCTGCATACCGCAGCGACTATTTTAAGGAAACAAGGAACGTCAGAAGACCGTATTAAAATTATGCTCTGGGAATATTATAGACGTGCAAAAACAGTTGATTTAATTAGCGAATACGCCCAAATTTATAAACATTATGGACGTATTAATTTAGAAGGAAATGCTTTTCCTCTTCCGATCCGTAGTGACCATAGCTACCGTAGTACTTTCGGCGCTGGAAGAAGTTTTGGGGGTAGAAGGATTCATGAAGGAACCGATATTTTTGCCGGATATGGCGTGCCAGTAAGATCGACTTGCTATGGCATTATTGAAACGAAAGGTTGGAACCGCCTTGGTGGATGGCGCATTGGTATTCGCGACCTTCATAACAATTACCATTATTACGCTCATTTAGGCGGGTTCTCAAAAGAAATACAGCTTGGACAAATTGTTGAGCCAGGGAAAGTAATCGGATTTGTTGGTAGCACTGGTTATGGACCTCCTGGTACAGCCGGAAAATTTCCGCCCCACTTACATTTTGGCATATATAAAGACAATGGCTATACAGAATGGGCCTTCGATCCATACATGCATTTAAGCCTTTGGGAACGCAAAGAACGAGCAAATACAAAACGATAACCGTAGCTGCATTGCTACGGTTATTTTTTATCCATTAAAAGCCTGGCTGATCCGGGTTTCACTTTATTTACAACTAACTATCTGTTTTCTTTTTATCAGGTACAGCAACACTTCCACTTCCATAATACGTAGGCACTTCCCCTTGAACGATACGCGTCGCAATCGGAACATTTTGTTTCACCGTTATCTCTTTCGTATGAAATGGAATAATTACTTGCAATGTTACTTCCATTTCCATAACAATTTGAATCGCTGTAGTATTAATCCCATGCGGCTCAATTTTTTGTTTAATATCTGTATTCACATGCCCAATTGGCGTGAAATGAATCGGAATATCTGGTCCTATATTACCAAGAAGCGCATTATCAGTTACACGCCCAAAAGGAACTGCCATAGTCGCCCCGTTTTTTTCAGAAATACCTAGCTCCTTCAACTTCCCTTGTTCTACTTGCTGCAAATATTTTTCTATGTACGTGGTCGTTGACGTTACGATTTCATTTACTTGCTTTGTATTTAAATTAATTGTAGATACTTTTCCGTTTTTATCATTCTGTACTTTCATTAATGAATCTACATCGAATCCTTCATTAATTCGATCCTTTACCGCCTTCGTCATAATTGCCGTCGCCATTTTATGCGTCTCTACTTCCCCATATTTAATTAAGGTCGGCTGAATATTATTATTCACAATCCACAACCCTTGCGTAAGTAATATAACAAAAAGAATAAACGACATAAGCAGTATATACCGAAAGGCAATAGGTCCCCTTCGAAACCGCGAGTTTTTCGAGCGAAATATACTCATAAAAAAACCTCCTTCTTATATCATTTCTATGCAAGAAGGAGGGACGATATATGCTTATCTCATTTTTAATAATGCTTCTTTTCCAATCGTTCCTGCTGGAATGCCTAATGCTTCAGCTCCAGTCGTTACCGATTCTAGCGGCGCTTCAAGAAGTTGTTCAATCGTTCTTACACCAACCGCACGGCCAGCAATAATTCCTCGATCACCTAACTTCTCATTTAAAAGACCTACATCTAATGCACCACACATAATATATCCTTTATCGCTCATTACAGCTAGCAAATTTGTCTTTGGAAGTTTCACGCTAACCGCAATAAACGTATAATTATCAATTATAATTGGCTCCACATTAACCATAGTTCACACTCCTCTCTTTCTTATCTGTATGACAAGAGAAAAATGAGTGTTACAAGTTAACTAGCCTATAGTTTAACGGAAGAAGTATAAGTTATTAACATATCTGTTAACACATCTCTAAGTAGTTCTGGCATATAATATTGTTTGTCAGAAAGTGTGGATAGCTCTGGGTATAAGTAGCCAAATGTAAACATATCAATTGTTCCTACTGTATATATACGATCTAATTCCAGCGATTCCCCGTTAATTAATACATCTTCGAGTAAAATTTTATTCCCAGGAATCGTATCTGGAATTACTTCTACACCCGCGTAAATCATTTTCCCCATCACTTTCCCACGAAATCCGAATCCTTTCACCTCAAGATTCTCCATATTCGGCTTACGTGCTTTCAAAATAACTTCTCTTAATATCTTTCCTGGAACTTTCAAAGCACACGGATTAATTGGATGTGGACAAATTCTGTGAATATCTCCGCGCGTTACGACACCCTCTTCTAACCCTTCAAGAAGTACACCAGCATTCACCATGCCAATTTCTGCACCGCACCATGTTTTCAGCGCACTTGCTAACATATAAGAAAACGGCGTCTCATGAAACCAATCAACCTGTAATGACTCTTTTAAATGAACGACAGGCTCTGCCATTATATGCTTACTTTCTTCCTGCAGTATTTCAATTGTGGATAACGGCTCGCTATAAGCACCTAACCGTTCCGTCTTAATCGCTCTACCGTCCTTTTTCAACAGCTTCTTCGTCTCTTTATCCACAGTAAGCTGCACGTGCCCAACGTAACGTCCCCACTTTTCACAGCAACAAAGTAAAGTATTATTCATTAGAACACCACGCTCAAATAAATGATGCGTATGTGCCCCTAAAATAACATCTATATCATAATGCTCTGCCATATACTCATCCATACTTTTTCCAAGGTGAGAAAGGACAACTGTTATATGAGCTTCATCTCTCACTTCTTCTAAAATAGACTCTAAATGGATAAGCGGATCTTCAATATGCCAATCGAGCATTTGATAAAACTCTGGATACGCAACAGTTAACCCGATAAAAGCAATCGTAATCCCATCTGTCGTTGTATGTAATTTATAAGGCTTTGCCCATGATGGACGTACACCTTCTTTTTCAAATAAATTTGCGACAAGTACTTCAAATCCAGCATCATCATAGAGCCGATTTAAATGCTCTTTCGCTAACGTAATGCCTTCATTATTTCCGATCGTTATATAATCATATAACGCCTCATTTAAAAGCTTCGTATTCCCAATCCCATTTGTCGCTTCCGAAATACTATGAAAACGATCCACATGATCGCCGATATCAATCGTCAAAACCGTCTCTCCCGCTTCCTGTCTTCGCTTTTTCTCCCCTAGAACAAACCGAGAAATTTGCGGCCAATTTTCAAAATGACTATGTATATCGTTTGTATGATAAAGGTGGATGATTGTTTCTTTATTTGTATTCAGAGAAAAAACCTCCTCTCAGTTCCTTACTGCCATTTACGCTATGCGCACACAATAATCCTGTAAATACTTTTCGTCTTTTCTTGCTATTTTACATTGTACTCGCATTGTGAGAAAAAGCAAAAGATTGTCCTTTTTATATGAGAAACTTTTGCTAATGCAGGAAAGAATTCCAGATAGTGGAGGAAGGGGTGGATTTGTCAAAAAGTTTAATAGAGAATTCAGTGGGTGGTTGTTCAAGTGGATTTGTCAGTATCTTTGTCTTAAACCTAGTCGTTCTCTGTTCTTATAAAATATTTGGGGTATGTGAGGATTTTCTTTTGTCTTATCTTGTCGACAAATCGATATTCCTTGTCGTAACGTTGATATATTGAAATAATCGTTGATATATTCCCGTTTATGATCGATATATTTGAAAAATCGTTGATATATTTAGCTGAACACCCACCCGGGTATCCTCTCCCAAGCCAAGTCAAATCCGCAAAACAAAAAAGCGCCCTGCACAGCAGGACGCTTTCTTCATACATATATTATCCAGTTCCAGCGGCTAGAATGTTCGGTGGCTTCACTTCTTCCTTTGAGGCAAAAAGCGCCTCTACGTCAGAAGCTCCATCCCCCTCACATTCTGAACGAGCCGCTTCCACTTTAAATATGTCCAGCTTCGCCTCCTAGACCCTCATGTCTAAGAACTTTAGCCAACGGGTCTGAACAGTCGGCTCCGCATTTCTATTTAACCGATAGAACCTTCCATCTCAAACTTGATTAGGCGGTTCATTTCAACTGCGTATTCCATTGGAAGTTCGCGAGTGAATGGCTCGATGAAGCCCATTACGATCATTTCTGTAGCTTCTTGCTCAGAAATACCGCGGCTCATTAGGTAGAATAATTGTTCTTCTGATACTTTCGATACTTTCGCTTCGTGCTCAAGTGAAACGTAATCGTTTTTGATTTCGTTGTAAGGAATTGTATCAGATGTAGATTGGTTATCCATGATTAACGTGTCACACTCGATGTTAGAGCGAGAGTTTTTCGCTTTTGGTCCGAAGTGTACGATACCACGGTAAGTTACTTTACCACCATGCTTCGCAATCGATTTAGAAACGATTGTTGAAGACGTGTTTGGTGCTAAGTGAATCATTTTCGCACCAGCATCTTGGTGTTGGCCTTTACCAGCAATCGCGATAGATAATGTTAAACCACGAGCGCCTTCGCCTTTTAAGATAACTGCTGGGTATTTCATCGTTAATTTAGATCCGATGTTACCGTCAATCCATTCCATCGTTGCGTTTTCTTCACAAACCGCACGTTTTGTAACTAGGTTGTATACGTTGTTCGCCCAGTTTTGGATTGTTGTATAACGGCAATATGCATCTTTCTTAATGATGATTTCTACTACCGCACTGTGAAGTGAGTTAGTCGTGTAAACAGGTGCTGTACAACCTTCTACGTAGTGTACGTGTGCGCCTTCGTCTACGATGATAAGCGTACGCTCGAATTGTCCCATATTTTCAGAGTTAATACGGAAATACGCTTGAAGTGGTGTATCAACTTTAACACCTTTTGGAACGTAGATGAATGATCCACCAGACCAAACTGCAGAGTTTAATGCAGAGAATTTGTTGTCTGTTGGTGGGATTACTTTTCCGAAATGCTCACGGAAAATATCTTCGTTCTCTTTTAATGCGCTATCTGTATCTTTGAAGACGATTCCTAGAGCTTCTAGGTCTTCTTTCATGTTGTGGTATACAACTTCAGATTCGTACTGTGCAGATACACCAGCTAAATATTTTTGCTCAGCTTCTGGAATACCTAATTTATCAAATGTTGCTTTAATTTCATCAGGTACTTCATCCCAAGACTTCTCAGATTTCTCAGATGGTTTTACGTAGTACGTAATTTCATCGAAATCTAAGTCGTTTAAGTCGCCGCCCCATTGTGGCATTGGCATTTCGTAGAACTTATCCAGTGATTTTAAACGGAAGTCTAACATCCACTGTGGTTCTTCTTTCATACGTGAAATTTCTTCAACGATCTCTTTTGTTAAACCGCGTCCAGCACGGAAAATCGAAACGTCTTTGTCTTTGAAACCATATTTATAATCGCCGATATCTGGCAGTTGCTTCGCCATGTTGGTGTGTCCCTCCTTAGATAACCTCGTTTTTAGGAACCTTTAACATTACTTATCTTCGTTTAAGCCCTTTTCTAACGCTTTCCACGCTAATGTTGCACATTTAATACGTGCAGGGAACTTGCATACGCCTTGTAATGCTTCAATATCTCCTAAATCGATGCTGTCATCGTACTCTTTTCCTAGCATCATGTCAGAGAAAATTTTCGAAAGCTGAAGTGCTTCTTCAATTTTCTTACCTTTTACTGCTTGTGTCATCATTGAAGCTGAAGACATTGAGATTGAACATCCTTCACCTTCAAACTTCGCCTCTTGCACAATACCTTCTTCTACTTTCATCGTAAGTTGAATACGATCGCCGCAAGTTGGATTGTTCAAGTTAACGGTAACACTATCTTCTAACACGCCATGGTTACGAGGATTTTTGTAATGATCCATAATAACTTGACGATATAACGTATCTAAATTATTAAATGACATTTGTGAAATACTCCTTTGTCTTGATTAGCGATTCAACAAATGTATCAATTTCTTCTTTTGTATTATATAAATAGAAGCTCGCACGTGCTGTTGAAGAAGCTTTTAACCACTTCATAAGCGGTTGTGCACAGTGATGTCCTGCGCGAACTGCAATGCCTTCTACATCTAATACAGTCGCTACATCGTGAGGATGTACGTCTTCAATATTAAATGTAACAAGACCAGCGCGATGCTTTGGACCATAAATTGTAACGCCATCTACTTCTGATAGTCTTTCTAAAGCGTATTGCGCTAATTCATGCTCATGCTTTTCAATATTATCAAGACCGATTTCTTCTAGGAAATCAATTGCTGCACCAAGTCCGATTGCATTACCGATAATCGGTGTACCTGCTTCAAACTTCCACGGAAGCTCTTTCCACGTAGATTCTTGTAAATCTACGAAATCAATCATTTCACCGCCAAATTCAATTGGCTCCATATTGTTCAGCAATTCTTTTTTACCATATAATACGCCGATACCTGTAGGTCCGCACATCTTATGAGCAGATAATGCGTAGAAATCACAGTTTAAATCTTGTACATCCACTTTCATGTGAGGTGTACTTTGTGCACCATCAACGACCATAATTGCGCCATTTTCGTGTGCGATTGCTCCGATTTCTTTTACAGGGTTAATCGTTCCAAGTACGTTTGATACTTGCATAATAGAAACGATTTTTGTATTCGGTGTAACTGTTTGACGAACATCTTCTAAAGAAATTGTACCGTCTGGTTGAAGCGGAAGATATTTTAAAGTTGCACCAGTTTTCTTCGCAACTTGTTGCCACGGAATGATATTACTATGGTGCTCCATGTAAGAAATAACGATTTCATCGCCCTCTTTTACATTTTCAAGACCATAGCTAGCTGCTACTGTATTTAATGCAGTTGTCGTTCCGCGTGTGAAAATAATCTCTTCCATTGATTTCGCGTTAATAAACTTGCGAACTTTCTCACGTGCACCTTCATACGCGTCGGTAGCTTTCGTACCGAGCGTATGAACACCGCGATGCACGTTAGAATTATATTCTTTATAGTAACGTTCTAACGTTTCAATGACTTGAATTGGTTTTTGAGAAGTTGCTGCACTATCGAAATAAACAAGTTGTTTGCCGTTCACTTTTTGATCAAGAATTGGAAACTGTTTGCGTATTTCATGAATATTCATTAGCGAACTTTCCTTTCAATTACCTCAACAAGCTGTGCCTTTACTCCTTCAATTGGAAGCTCATTAACTACAGGTGCTAAGAATCCATGGATGACTAAACGTTCTGCTTCGCGTTTTGGAATACCACGGCTCATCAAGTAGTATAGTTGGACTGGATCTACGCGACCTACTGAAGCTGCGTGACCTGCCATTACATCATCTTCGTCGATTAAAAGAATTGGGTTTGCATCACCGCGTGCTTTTTCATCTAACATAAGAACGCGAGAAGATTGTTGTGCATTTGATTTAGATGCACCGTGTTCAATCTTACCAATTCCGTTAAAGATAGATGTTGCACTATCTTTTTGTACACCGTGTTTTAAAATCCAACCTTCAGAGTGTTTACCGAAGTGAACAACTTTAGTTGTAAAGTTTTGTGTTTGGTTACCACGGCCAATTGTTACTGTTTTCGTATCAGCATATGAACCGTCGCCCATTAAGTTGGTAACATTCTCTGAAATTGTGTTTCCGTCATTCATAAGGCCTAGAGCCCAATCAATACGGCCGTCGCGTCCTACAACGCCGCGGCGGTTAACGTAAGTTGTTACGTCTTTTGCTAATAGATCAACCGCACCGAATTTCACTTGTGCGCCTTGTTCCACGATTACTTCTGCCACGATATTTGCAATACCTTTAGCATTTTCATTTGCAACATAGTTTTCTACATAAGTTGCAGTACTGTTCGCATCAGCTACGAATAATACGTGGTTATATACGTTAGCTTCTTCGCCGTCTACTAAGAATACAGCTTGAAGTGGAGTTTCAAGAACAACGTTTTTCGGAACATATACGAATGCACCGCCGTTGATTAATGCAGCATGAAGTGCAGTTAGACGATGCTCGTCTACTTTCACGCCGTCTTTCATTAAGTACTTTTGTACTAGTTCAGCATGCTCAGTTGCAGCTGTTACGATGTCTGTGAAAATAACACCTTTTTCTTTTGCTTCGTCTGCTAAAGAAACGAACGCAGTTGTACCAGTGCGTTGTACTAATACGCTGTTATTTTCATCGATTAAGTTTTTCACTGCTTCTGGAAGTTCAGTTAAAGAACTTACAGGCTCTTGCTTAGCAGCGTCGCCTTTTCCGATAAAGTCCCATTTGTCAATTTTCGTTTTATCAGGCGTTGGCATTGGAAGTTCAGTTGCTTGTGCAAGAGCTTGTAAGCGGAACTCAGTCAACCAAGCTGCTTCGTTTACTTCGCTTGCGCGTTGACGGATTGTTTCTTGATCGAAAGGTAATGTACCGATTGTCATGTTTATGCTCCTCTCTTACGCTTCTTGCTCTGTTGTTTCGTCTTCAATACCTAATTCTTTTTTAATCCAGTCGTAACCTTCAGCTTCTAGACGTTGTGCAAGCTCAGGGCCACCAGATTTAACGATACGACCGTTCATCATAACGTGAACGAAGTCTGGAGTGATGTAGTTTAATAAACGTTGGTAATGCGTAATCATTAGGCAACCGAACTCTTCGCCGCGCATTTCGTTAATACCTTTAGATACAACTTTTAATGCATCGATATCAAGACCTGAGTCAATTTCATCTAAGATTGCGATTTTTGGCTCAATCATCATTAATTGAAGAATTTCGTTACGTTTTTTCTCTCCACCAGAGAAACCTTCGTTTAAGTAACGTTGTGCCATTTCTGGATCCATTTCTAGGAATTCCATGTTTTTATCTAATGTACGGATAAATTTCATAAGAGAAATTTCATCGCCTTCTTCACGACGTGCATTAATTGCAGAACGTAAGAAGTCAGCGTTTGTTACTCCGCTAATTTCACTTGGATATTGCATTGCTAGGAATAGACCCGCTTGTGCGCGCTCGTCTACTTCCATTTCTAATACATCTTCACCGTCGATGATGATGCTACCTTCTGTTACTTCATACTTTGGGTGACCCATAATTGCAGAAGATAAAGTTGATTTACCTGTTCCGTTAGGTCCCATAATTGCGTGGATTTCTCCACCTTTTACTTCAAGGTTTACACCCTTTAAAATTTCTTTGCCATCAATTGATACGTGTAAGTCTTTAACCGTTAATGTAGAACCAGCCATCTCAATACCTCCATTAATCCTATATATACATTTTAAAAATTCCTAAAACGTTCATATTCTCATTTTATTCTCATTCTAATTTTATATCAAATAAAATGATATCGCAAACGACGAAAAAAAGTAACCGTTTTTTCACAAATGTATATAAGTATTTCCTTCACATCTTTCTATGATACACCTTTCTTCTTATTTATATAAAGAAAAAAGGACTGGTAATTTTCCAGCCCTTTCCTTATATTTATTCACTTACCGGAAGTACAGCACCTTTATATTCTTTATTAATAAAATCTTGAATTTCTTTTGAATGTAGCACTTCTACTAGCTCTTTAATTTCTTTTTTCTTCTCATCACCTTTACGAACTGCAATGATGTTTGCATACGGAGAGTCTGATCCTTCAATCGCAATTGCATCCTTTGTTGGATTTAATTTTGCATCAATTGCATAGTTTGAATTAATAAATAAAGCATCTCCCTCATTATTTTCATACAATTTCGGTGAAAGTCCAGGTTCAACATCTGTTTTAAATTTTAAGTTTTTCGGGTTTTCTACAACATCTTTTACTGTTGCTTTAACAACATCTACTCCGTCTTTTAATTTAATAACGCCACCTTTTTGTAACAATGCTAACATACGGCCTCGCTCCGCTACGTTATTACTCATAATCACTGTTCCGCCATCTGGTAGGTCTTTTAAGCTTTTATATTTCTTAGAATAAATGCCCATAGGTTCTAAATGGATTTTTCCTGCGTTTACAATTTTATATCTCTTTTCTTGAATTTCTTTATCTAAGTAAGGAATGTGCTGGAAGTAGTTCGCATCAATTTCTTTATCCGCTAAAGCCTTATTCGGCAACACATAATCTTGGAATTTTTTAATTTCTAATTTAATACCCTTTTTCTCTAAAATCGGCTGTGCCTTTTCTAAAATAACAGCGTGTGGCACGTTAGAAGCTCCCACAACAAGCTTATTCTCCTCTTTTCCTCCGCAAGCAGCTAATGTAAATACAGACAACGCTGTAACAACTGACAGTAGAACCTTTTTCATATGATTTCCCCTTCTCCCCAATGGTTATGTAGTTATAAAAAGAGCCGGCATACACCAGCCCTTTTCAGCAATTATTCTTTTACAGGAACAACTGCCCCTTTATATTCTTTATTAATGAAGTCTTCAATTTCTTTAGAATGCAATACTTCTACAAGAGCTTTAATCTCTTTCTTATCTTTATCGCCTTTACGAACAGCTACTATGTTTGCGTATGGTGAATCATTTCCTTCAATTGCAATTGCATCTTTTTCCGGATTTAACTTTGCATCAATTGCATAGTTAGAGTTAATTAAAACAGCGTCGCCTTCTTTATTGTTATACACTTGTGGCAATAAACCAGGCTCGATATCCGTTTTGAATTTTAGATTTTTCGGATTATCTGCAATATCTTTTGGAGTTGCTTTAACTGGATCTATTCCGTCTTTAATTTTTAAAATACCTTCTTTTTGTAAAATTGCTAAACCACGTCCATGGTCAGCAACTGAATTACTCATAATAATTGTCGCTCCGTCCGGAAGCTCTTTTAAGCTCTTATACTTTTGAGAGTACACACCAATTGGTTCTAAATGAATTTTTCCTGCTACTTCAAAGTCATATTTTTTATCTTTAATTTCTTTTTCTAAATACGGAATGTGCTGGAAGTAGTTTGCATCTAAATCCTTATCCGCTAACGATTTATTTGGTAATACGTAGTCTTGGAATTTTTTAATTTCTAACTCAATTCCTTTTTTCTCAAGTAACGGTTTTGCCTTTTCTAAAATAACAGCGTGCGGTACGTTAGAAGCACCCACAACAAGTTTCTTTTCATCTTTATCTTTCCCGCCACAAGCAGCTAATCCAAAAATTGAAGTTGAAATAAGTGCCGTAAGTAACAATTTTTTCATTTGAAACATCCTCCCGTTTTTCATTATCGTTTATCTATTCGAGTCGTTAAACTATCACCAATCCACTGAATTAAAAATACAACTAGTAATACACAAATTGTCGCAACGATTGTTACATCGTTATTCCCTCTTTGGAATCCTTCTAAGTAAGCAAGTGTTCCAAGGCCACCAGCACCAACAACTCCTGCCATTGCTGTATAGCCTACTAAAGCAATTGTCGTAACCGTAATACCAGATACTAATGCTGGTAACGATTCTGGAATTAACACTTTCAAAATAATTGTGCTTGTTTTTGCTCCCATTGCTTTTGAAGCTTCAATTACACCTTTATCAATTTCGCGAAGTGCGATTTCAACCATTCTCGCGTAGAATGGTGCTGCTCCAATAATTAAAGCCGGCAAAGCTGCACTTGCTCCAAGAATTGTTCCAAGAAGAATCTTTGTGAATGGGATTAATAAAATAATTAAAATGATGAATGGTATAGAACGGAATATATTTACGAATGCTCCAATCACCGTATTAATTGATTTGTTTTCCCATAAATTATCTTTTGCTGTCATGAAGAGTAACAATCCTAAAATGAGTCCTAAAACAAATGTCGCAAGAGCTGCGATTGCCGTCATATATAACGTTTCACCAGTTGCTTCTAACATTTGATTCCAATCAACATTTGCAAGTAACTTATCCATGTGCAATCACCTCCAGCTCTACTTGATCTTGATGAATTCCTTCTATTGCTTGCTGGATCGCTGTTTCCTCACCATTTAAATGAACGACTAAACTACCGTAAGAACCGTTATTCGTTTGTGCGATATTTCCTTGCAAAATGCTAACTTCTATGTCACTGCGTTGCATCAATCGTTGAAGCACTGGTCTTTCTACAGCCTCACCGATAAACTGCAAACGAATTACTTTTCCATCTGGATATTTTTCAATTAAACTTTCAATCGTTTCATTTGTATCTTCAGAATCCGTTAACTGCTTTACAAATCGTTTCGTAATATCTTGCTTCGGATTACGGAATACATCAAGTACTGGACCTGTTTCTACAATCTTTCCTTTCTCCATTACCGCAACACGATTACAAATCTTTCGAATTACGTGCATCTCATGTGTAATGAGTACAATTGTTAAACCAAGGCGCTTATTAATGTCTAATAGTAAATCCAAAATTTGATCTGTCGTTTCCGGATCAAGAGCTGACGTTGCTTCGTCACATAAAAGCACTTGTGGATTATTAGCTAATGCTCTTGCAATCCCGACGCGTTGCTTTTGTCCCCCGCTCAGCTGAGATGGGTACGCGTCTCCTCTTCCTTCTAATCCAACAAGATGAATTAATTCATCAACACGTTTTCTTCTCTTCGCTTTATCAACACCTGCAATTTCAAGTGGAAACTCTATATTTTCACGTACTGTTCGTGACCAAAGTAAGTTGAAGTGCTGAAAAATCATTCCAATTTCTTGCCTTGCCTTACGAAGTTCGCTTCCTGTAATTGCTGAAATGACACGATTTGCAATTGTAATTTGGCCAGAAGTTGGTTTCTCCAACTGATTGAACAATCTAATTAAAGAACTTTTTCCAGCGCCACTATATCCGATAACACCAAATATTTCACCTTTATCTATTTTTAAATTGGCATTATCTACAGCAGTGACATCACCGCTTTTTGCTTTATATATTTTCTTTACATTCTCTAATAGAATCATGGTGTATCACCCCTTTTTTAAATAAAAAGCGCAAGCGGCTCGTTTAGAACAAGAGGGCGTTTGAATCCCTGACGTAGAGGCGCTTTTTGCCTCATAGGAAGGGATGAAACGACCGACTGTTCTAGCCGCTGGAGCTAGATTTCATAAAGATTTTAGGTCGACTCCGCAATTTTTTATTTTTAATGCGTGTAGTCCACTGTTATCATTACTTTTATTATTTGAATGTCCTCCACATTCAAACAATAAAAAAACCTTTCTGCTTTAGAGAAGCAGAAAGGTTTTTATGCGTATATAACAACATTATCCCTCTCTCTCATCTCTCAAAGCATTTGCTTTGCAGGAATTGGCACCATTTCAACATAAGTTGACGGTTGCCGGGCTTCACAGGGCACAGTCCCTCCACCTCTCTTGATAAGAGAAATCAGATTCAATTTTCGTCTGATTTGAAATTTATGAAATTGTCTATATTTTATGACTTGAATTGTATCAATATACACTCACCATGTCAACAGAAATTTTCGCAAAAAATGAAACTTCAGAATTTTAAGCACCTACTGACATCGGTTTACATATATGAAACATCGATTCCACTAATAACATCGTTCGGTACGTTCCCGAATATTGTACACGTCCATCATTCATTAGCATTTGCAATCGTACATTTCCATTCACCAATTGTTCTATATCCTTTTCATCTAAGCAAATGATTTGTTCCGTTCCTCTTTCCTCATGTAGTAGCTCTATATAATCTCTTGAAATTTGTAACGAACAACTTTCATCTCCAAAGCGAAAATTAACAGTTTTTTCTTCTTGTCTTAAAAGCGGTTCTAAATGATATTGACCATTAGCGTAATTTACAAATGATTGAAGCAAAGAATATAATCTCACCCTAAATCACATCCTTCATATCACTTTCTATTACATACCATTCCCTCTCACTAAAGAGCAATCCTGTTATTTTCGCTCGACAAATACTGTATCCATCCTGCATCTCGACATATTTCCCAAGAAATATGTCGAGGCGGCAAAAATTTTGCCGCCTACTTTAATTCCGTATATAAATATTCAACCGAATGAAATGCGTATATCTTCTTCATCAGTGTCCCATTTTCAAAAACAAGTAAACAAGGTACACTTTCAATCCCATACTCTTTCGCTAAATGCGGAGCATAATTTAAATCTAACATCCCAATTTTCAAATCTTCAATTGTCATCTCAACCACTGTTAACATCTTTTTTGCTAATTGGCATGTTCCACACATTGGAGTATATACATATAATACTGTTTTTTCTTCGTTCTCTATTAGGGCTGTAGCTTCGGCTCCTGTCCAATCAATCACTTCTATCATTCCTTACCGTAAATATTCTGTATAAACGTCAATGTCGGCTCCCCATAATACATTTGCTAAGTGTGTAGATGGCGCAGTTGCCACTTCTCGGTACGAGCGATCAATATAGATATGCTCGGCTTGCGGGAATTCTTTTCGAAATTGTTTCCTTAACTTTTCTCCAGCATCATCAGCATCCACTAGCACATACACTTCCTTATCAAAAAACTGATCAACGAGCTCATCCATTTTCGACAAACCAATTGTACCATTTGTACAAACAATTTCCACCGGTTCACGAATAATAGATTCAATCTTTCTTCTATCTGATGTACCTTCTACAATAATGACTTTTTCTACATAAATCATATGTCATCACCCGATCACCATATACTATACAACCTTGAACTTAGTATATAGTATATTCGTTATTTTCATGTTGTTTCCTGTTTATTTTTGCAAAAGAAAAGCGCAAGCGGCTCGTTTAGATTGTGAGGGGGGATGGAGCTTCTGACGTAAAGGCGCTTTTGGCCTTGTAGGAAGAAGCGAAGCCACCGAACAATCTAGCCGCTGGAGCTGGATCATAAAGAAAAGCGGAACCGACTGTTTAGCCCTGTTGGCTAAGGTTCTTTCGCACAGAAGACGCTTTTTGTCTTCTCGTGCGGAAGGTTCTTAGACATGAAGGGCTAGGAGGTGGAGCTGGACAATGAAAAGCGCAAGCGGCTCGTTTAGATTGTGAAGACTTATGAAACCTTACCAAAAAACAGTTTTTCTCATAATAGCTTATTTATTTACATATAACTTGAATTTCATTATTTCACAAAAAATAAAAAAGGACAGCACAAAGGCTGTCCTTTAGTCGACTATAATTAGTCTTGGTTTGTCATTTCTGCATATTTTTCTGCAGTTAATAACTTCTCAACTTGGCTTGCATCAGAAAGTTCAACTTTAACCATCCATGCACCCTCGTATGGAGATTCGTTAACAAGTTCTGGTTGGTCACTTAATTCTTCGTTTACTGCTACAACTTTACCGCTTACAGGTGCGTATAACTCAGAAACTGTTTTAACAGATTCTACGCTTCCGAATGGCTCGTTAGCTTCGATTGTTGCACCTACTTCAGGAAGTTCAACGAATACGATATCGCCTAGCTCACCTTGTGCAAAGTGAGTGATACCGATAACAACTTCATTACCTTCAGTTTTTACCCATTCGTGTTCTTCAGAGTAACGTAAATTATTTGGAATGCTCATGACTGTACCTCCAGTGAATGTATTAATTATGTAAAAATACCTTATTGGTACTTTTTCCACACACTTTCAAACTGCTCTTCGTTAAAACCAAGTGTTACATTCGTTCCATCTGTTACAATTGGACGTTTAATCAACATGCCATCAGATGCTAAAAGCTCATACATTTCGTCTTCGCTTGCATCTTTCAACTTATCTTTTAGACCAAGTTCACGGTAACGCATTCCACTTGTATTAAAGAATTTTTTTAATGGTAATTCACTTTTTTCATGTAAATTACGTAAATCTTCTTTTGATGGTGGATTTTCAACAATATGAATCATCTCATATGCTACATCGTTTGCCTCAAACCATTTCTTTGCCTTTTGACATGTGCCACACTTTGGATATGAATAAAATGTTACTGTCATAAATTCACCTACTTTTTTACTAACCTTTACCTTTATCATATAGAAAACGTTTTATTATTTCAAACCATTATTCGCTAAACTTTTACTTATTTCGTGATAATTTTTAATAATCCTGCGAATTTTTCTTATTTTTCCGCCATTTGTTAAGAAAAAAATAAATATATAAATTTTTTAGATTCTGCACCAAACATATATCTTAAACAAGCGTTTGATTAATTCTCCATTCTCTTCCTTAACCTTTGAACTACAGAAGTTTCTTTCTACCGAACATACAGCTTAAACAAACGTTTGATTAATTCTCTATTTTTCTTTGTTAACCCTTGAGTTACATCGGTTTCTTCCTACCGAACATACAGCTTAAACAAACGTTTGATTAAAAAAATAAGAAGCCTCTTTTGCAGGCTCCTTCATTATCTATTTAAATAATCTGCAATTGTTTGAAATACGACGATATACATATTATGAATACTTTCTTCTGTATTTCCACCATTCGATAAACCAACTGCCCATTGTTGTCCTTCACCACTTCCGATATTCGCAAACCCTTGCGTATACATAGCATTTACATCTTTTCGGGCACTGTTATACTCTATCCCTTTTGTAATAAAAATCGAATATGATTTATCTTGTAAACCGATAAAAAACACTGGTTTCTTTAGTGATGAAAATACATTTTTATATTGCTCTGTTGAGGCTTCTTGAAAGTGATCTTTCATTATTAGAAAACCATCTACTTCCTTAGATTTCTTTTCCAGTTCCTCTAACTTCATTTCCTCAAACTTTATATTCCTAAACGTATCTTTCGGTTTTTCTCCAACAACTCCAATTACGAGTGCTCTTCCGTTATATTCTAATTTCTCTCCTTCTTTATCCTTTGCACACCCAGCACCGACTAGGCATATCAATATAAAAAATAAGAAATACGATAAACGCTTCATTTAGCACCCTCCCCTTCTTTTTAGTCAAGTGACAAAAACGTAAGGTTAATTCAAGAAAATGTAAGTAAAATCGATAGCCCAATTCACGTTTCTATATTATAATCAATTGAATTTACTTACATTACTAAACATAGGAGATCAACATGAAGAAATTTAAACTTTCATCTTTTCTTCCGTTAAGTTATATACTTCTACTCGTGCTCGTAAGTCCCCTTTACGACGTATTAAATAAATCGACTGTTCACGCAGTAGACGTTACAACTGTAGTAGATGATTGGATTCCATTTGTAAAAGCATTTATTATTCCTTATTTACTTTGGTTTCCATACTTATACGGCGCACTTATTTATTACTGTTTTGCTGACCGAAAGCAATATTATGTTACTTTAAGTAGTGTTATTTTTGGAAAGCTTGCTTGTTTTTCTATTTATTATTTTTGGCAAACAACTGTACCACGTCCGACTGTCGTTGGAACAGATGTATTTTCTGAACTAGTTCGCTATATTTATAGTATCGACCAGCCAGTAAACTGTTTCCCTAGCATTCACGTTCTTACTACATTTGTAATTATGTTAGCTGCCTTTAAGCGTAGAGAACAACATGCTTTTGAATATTACATCCTTACTTTCTTCGGTACACTTATTATTTTATCAACGCTATTTACGAAGCAGCATGCCTTTTTAGATGCCGTTTCTGGAATGACACTTGCAAGCATACTATACTTCGGAGTTCAGCTCTTATTAGCAAAAGAACCAATAAAAGTTCCAGTAAAACAAAATCATAAAATGTAACATAAAAAAGCAGACTGTGGCTTCAGTCTGCTTTTATCTATTATTAAGGAGATTTTCAATTTAAGATTGCGGTACAGTCATATCACCAGAATGAATACGACCTGCTTTTTTAAGAGCAATGTAAAGTATATAAGAAACAGCTACTGGAATGACGATATAAGTAATTACCATCGCCGGGAGAACTTCCCATCCTTGGCTGGAAATTAAATTAATTGGTGCTATAAGAGAACTTAATCCAAGACCTGCAATTTCCTTTCCTGCTTCCAGTTGGAAAATTAATGCTGATACTGGACCGACTATAGCACTGGCGACGACAGTTGGGACGAGAATCATTGGATTTTTAGTGATATTTGGTAACTGTACTTTCGGAGTACAAAGTGCTTGAGCTAATATGCCACCTAAATTGTTTTCTTTTGCTGAGATGACAGAGAATCCGATAAACTGAGCAACGCATCCAGCAAGAGCAGCACCACCTGCAACACCGTCTAAGCTAAGTGCAATTGCTAACGCAGCTGATGAAGCTGGAGAGATAAGTAATAGTCCCCAAACTACTGCAATGACGATAGAAGCGATGAATGGGCTACCAGCTGAGCTATCTTTAATAAACGCTCCAACTGCATTTAAAACAGGAGTAATATTATGAGATAACCAAATGCCTACTAAACCAGAACCTAATATGGCCGCAAATGGAACGAGCATCATATCTAACGCAGTTTTTCCGCTTAAACGTTTACCAATATATACAGCTAAAGTTGCTGTTAATAATGCACCGATTGGCTCACCTGTTTTAATAATTAGACCAGCTTCAGTAATCGAAATGGATCCGGCACCAATCGCTCCGGCTACCATCGCCGAGAAGATTACAAGACCGTTTGCACCGAGCATAAAAGCAATTCCAGCACCAATTGCCGGTGCCATTAGTGATTTTGCAACAACTCCGATTGTAATAAGTAATGGTATATCAACAATTCTTCCTATATTTTCGATCAGTAAACCAATTCCGAGGGATACGAAAATACCTTGTGCGATTCCAGCAGATGCTTTAAATACACGAGACATTATATATTCCTTCATTTGTTTCACCTTCTCCTATAAGTTAGTAACCAATTGTTTTCATATAATCACGTAAAATATCGTTTGATTTTGCGAATCGAGATTCTTCATCCTCTGTTAAATTGAGTTCTACAACTTCTCTTATACCGTCTCTAGTAATAATAGCTGGTACTCCTGTACAAATATCATATTCACCGTACTCACCATCTAAAATGGCTGATACAGCAATGACACGGTGATCATCATTAAAGATTGAACTCGCAATATATGCTAGAGAATTTCCAATCCCGTAATAAGTAGTTCCTTTACGTTTATAAATTTCCCAGCCAGCTTTTGCAGTCTTCTCAACAATTTCATCTAAATCTATTTCACCAAATCGTTCTTTTTGTTCTTCTAAAATTTGCAGAATTGGCTTTCCACCAACAGTTACATGAGACCAAGCAACCATTTGAGAATCACCATGTTCTCCTAATGAATACCCATGAATACTACGAGGATCTACATGTAGCATTTCAGATAAAATTGTTCTTAAGCGAGAAGAATCTAGTGATGTACCAGTACCGATTACGCGATTTCTAGGTAATCCAGATAATTTCCATACTTCATATGTAATAATATCAACTGGGTTCGATGCAAGTAAGAAAATACCATCAAATCCACTTGCCATTACACCACCAACAACACTTTCCATAATCTTCGCACTCGCTCCTAAAGTATCTAAGCGACTTTGTCCAGGTTTTGGTGCTGGCCCTGCTGTAATAATGACAATGTCCATATCTTTGCAGTCTTCATAGCTTCCTGCATATACTTTTGTTCTTGTATTTGTAAAGTTAATGCAATGTGATAAATCCATTGCTTCCCCAACTGCACGTTCATGATTTATATCAATTAATAATAGCTCTTCGCAAATCCCTTGATTTACAATGGAATACGCACAACTGGATCCAACTAATCCAGTACCGATAATTGCAATTTTTCTTGTATGTCTTTTCATAGCAATCTCTCCTAATTGATCATATAATCTATTTCTTTTGTTCTTTACATTCTTAATTATAGAGGTTCCCACGATAGAAACCATGGATACTTTGCGAAATGTTGAACAAAGTTTTTGTCCTTTTTGTGAATTGTCATATTCCATTTTCGTCATATTTGTTACAACTGGAAAAATATTTATTATGTATTTATTGATATATACAAAAAGAAAACGAGCGAATAAATTCGCTCGTTTTCTTTTTCCTGTTATTCCGCACTTAATTGGCTTTTTAATTGCTGTACAATCATCGGATTAGCAGGTGCTGCCGGTTTGTAATAGCTCTTTTGCTTTGCGTACTCATACATATTACGTTGGCGCGCCTCGTCTTGATTACGAATTTGAATTAACGTTTGATGTAACTGTTCATTATCAGACTGAGCAATATAATTTGCATAGCTTGTTAAACTTGCATTTAATCCTGCTAAATAATCATTTACCATATCTTTTTCATTCATCTTTTACTTCCTCCTATCCTAGGAAAGTCATTAATTGCTGTTTCGTATTTCGTGCATCTTGTGCATCCTTTTGTAGCATTTGTTTCAGTTGTGGATCTGTACACGTCTGTGCATACTGCTCCAACTTGTTAATAATTGTTGCGTGTCCACCAATTAAATGACGTAAGTTTTCTACTTCAAGCTCTGTTAAGTTTTGCATATAACATACCCGCCTTTCTTTGTTCATTCATCATTAGTATTTGGTTCTTTTTGGATTGTATTCATCAACTTTTCCCACATATAAAAAAAATAAAAGATGAATAGCTAAGCCATTCATCTTTTATACTGGTTATGTATTTATTTTTATAGAGATACAATCATACTTATACTCACAAGTAAGTTCCATATAATGTGTAAAATAATACTAGGTATAATAGATTGCGTCTTTTTGTATAACATAGCAAATACAATCCCCATAATCATTGCCGTAATCGGAAAACCACCATGAAGAATCCCAAAGATGAAGGAAGAAATAATGATACCAACTAGAAAACTATATTTCTTTTCAAAAAATCGATACAAAATACCTCTATATAAAATTTCTTCTTTAATTGGTGTAATTATAGCAACACTTAACACATATATAATACTTTGTAGACTATTTTGAAGTCCTAAGCTCCCTAATTGATCTCGCTGCTGCCCTGCACTTTCAAAGCTAAACAACTCTAACATTACATACTGAGTTAATGCAATGATGATAAAACCTATTAATAAATACAAGTATGTTTTCCCATTTTTTAAAACAGATACATCCCATATGTTCTTAATAAAATGAAGCACTGGTTTATAAGCAAATAAAACAATAGTAACAACAGCTGCATCAAATAGAAGTAAATAATATCCCTCTAAATTAGCACGTAATACCTCTTCTCCAAAAATTCCAAGGGCTAAAGCAAGGAATAATCCCCCTAAGAGTGAGAACCCTAGAATGCTTGCAATCGTTACAACTAGATTTTTATATGTTATGTTATCTACTTCTCTTTCTGCATTATACGCGTCTAATACTGTTTTTCTCATACTATTCCTCCATTTGTTTTCATTACCTTAACAAAAATCCTTTAATACAAATATATAGATAATATAACAATTTTTTCAAAAAGAATAATATGCAATTTTACATATTATGAAAACTTTATATTTTATAGTTTTAGGAATAGAATTGCTATGCAATAATTATTATATGAAATTTTAAAAAATACTTCCTATCCACTATAACCCTCGCATCATATAAAACTTATTAGTTAAAGGAGCAATGAACATGAAAACACATGACTTCCTTACAGAAATCCAGAAGGGCTCTGAGCCTAGTCCATATCAAGATCCTATTGCTTTTATTTTCGTTTGCCTTTCCGTAGTCATATACACATTTTTCAAACCTGTAAAATAATATCATGTAATGAGAAAAAGCCTACCGCTCTTTTCGAATTATATGCAAACAAAAACCTTAGAATCACTTCTAAGGTTTTTGTTTGCCTCGCTTCTTATTCACGTAACCCTTTAATAAACGTTTCCAACAATACATGTAAACTTATATCTAAATCTAACGGCAAACCAAATCCGCCCTGTTGTTCAATCGAAGCAAATCCATGACAAATACTTCTGAATCCGCGTGTCGCATGAAGTGCATTCTCTCCTTCTAAGCCATACTGTTGTAAAACCTGAAGACAAAGCTTTACAATTCCGTCACCTGCTTTTCTTACTTCTTCATCTCGTAAAAAAGTTGCTTCATATAGTCCAGGATGTTTTCGGACAAATGCTACATACGCTTCTCCTAAAGCATGAATTGCTTCATCCATCCGTTTATCCTCGGCAGCTTCTTCCAGTCTGTTATGCAGCTTTTTGATTCCGTAAATGCCAAGATTTTTCCGTACATCTTGTAACCCTTTTACATGATTATATAGTGAGGGCGAACGTACCCCTAACGTTTGCGCTAATGAAGCTAACGTTACTTCTTGTACTCCTTTTGCATCTGCAATTTCTGCTGCTGTTTCTACAATTTTTTGTAATGTAAGTCCGATTCTCGGTGACATCAATTAACCCTCTTTTCTACTTTCTATATTCCGCTTCGCTTCTTTAATAGCAAGCTCTATGAAAGCCACTGGATCGTTTATCATTTTTCCATGTCCTGCCGCAAGCAAGGAAGGCTCATATTCTCTTAACTTCTCTGCACTTTGTAATGATATTTCTTTGCTCCACGTTGCCATCGCCGGAAACGGAAACCAAAATTTCATTTGTCCTGAAACAGCCATACCTCCTCTTGTTTGGAATGCATCTCCGACAATCAGAGCTTTATTTCTTACATCAAGAAACGACATGGAGCCTGGCGTATGTCCCGGTGTCATAATCGCAAGAAGCGATCCAACTCGGTCGCCATCTTCTAATAAAATATCAGGTACCGTTTTTATCTTTTTAGGTACACCGCCTTTTATTGGCGTATTCGGTTCATCCTTTTGTAACGTCGTATCTCCTTCTAACAGCTTTCCGTCCCGCTTAGAAATATAGACTGGAACATGAGGAAGTACTTCTTTTAATGCGTCTAATGCACCGATGTGATCATCATGCGCATGTGTTAATACAATCTTAGTAATTGGTTTTCCTATTTTCTCAGCCGCCTGTAAAATACCTTTTGCGCTATATGGCAAAGCCGCATCAATTAAAGTTAAACCAGCTTCTTCCTCCACAAAGTAACAATTCACAGGAAACACTCTTGGCAAAAATGACAATTGATATACCGTTTTTTCATGTATCATCCTCATAGTCCCATCTCCCTTTTCACAAAAACTAATACCATTAGTTTTATTATACTAATGGTATTAGTTTTATGTCACTAAAAAAATTTTTTTCAAAAAAAGAACAGTAGCCGTATAAACGACTACTGTTCTTTAAAGATATTAAACTGTGTAACGCTCATCTTCTAAAATTTTCGCAGCGATTTCACGTTTCTTCGGAATTACGTTAAGTGGTGTGTGGCGAGTTAATTTACGTAATGATGATAACATCATGCGCAGCATGTCGCCGTTTTCAACTGCGATAAGTGTTTCTTTCGCATCTGCTTCGATTTCGTTAAATGCTTCTTGGCAGAATACTTCAGTGTATAACACTTTTTGTTTATTCTTTTCAAGACCAGTTGTTTTGATCGCTTTTTCTGTACGAAGAACAGCTGATTCCATTGCGTATAGATTGCTTACGATGTCAGCGATATTCACAAGAATTTCTTGCTCTTTATCTAATGCTTTACCGTATTTTTGAGCCGCTAATCCAGCTACCATTAAGCCGATTTTCTTCGCATTAGTTACTAAATACTTTTGAAGTGCTAATGGCTCATCGCCTACTTCTTCTGGCATCATCATCATTAACTCTTCTTGTAATTTTTGTGCTTTTTGAAGAAGTGGTAATTCACCTTTCATCGCTTTACGTAAGAACGTACCTGGTACGATTAGGCGGTTAATTTCGTTCGTTCCTTCGAAAATACGGTTAATACGAGAATCACGGTACATTCTTTCAATCTCGTACTCTGCCATAAATCCGTAACCACCGTGAATTTGAACACCTTCATCTACTGTATAGTCTAATACTTCAGAACCGAATACTTTGTTTAAAGAGCACTCGATTGCATATTCAGCGATAGAAGCTGCTACTGCTTTACCGTCTTTTACTTCTTCTTCAGATAATGTGCTCATGCGGCTTTCGAATAAACCTACTGTACGATATACAGAGCTTTCAGCTGCATATGTTTTTGCTGCCATATTCGCAAGTTTCTCTTGAATTAATGGGAAGCGAGCGATTGGTTGTTTGAACTGTTGACGTTGGTTTGCATATTGTGCTGAAATTTCTACTGCACGTTTCGCAGATCCAACTGTACCAACACCTAATTTATAACGACCGATATTTAAAATGTTGAATGCGATAATATGACCTTTACCGATTTCACCAAGTAAGTTTTCTTTCGGTACTAACGCATCTTCTAAAATTAACGTACGAGTTGAAGAACATTTAATACCCATTTTCTTTTCTTCTGGGCTTGTAGATACGCCAGCGTAGTCTTTCTCTACGATAAATGCTGAGAAGTGCTCTCCATCGATTTTTGCATATACAACGAATACGTCAGCGAATGCAGAGTTTGTAATCCACTGTTTTTCACCATTTAATACGTAATGTGTACCTTCTGCATTTAAACGTGCAGTTGTTTTTGCACCTAATGCGTCAGATCCTGAACCTGGCTCTGTTAATGCGTATGCAGCTAATTTTTCACCAGTTGCAAGTAATGGTAAATACTTTTTCTTTTGCTCTTCGTTACCGAATAATACGATTGGTAAAGATCCGATACCTACGTGAGCACCGTGAGTAATTGCAAAGCCACCAGCGCGAGAGAATTTCTCTGCGATTAACGCTGAGCTTACTTTATCAAGACCAATTCCGCCGTACTCTTCTGGTACGTCAGCGCCTAATAAACCAAGTTCCCCAGCTTCTTTTAAAAGACGAACTGAACGATCAAATTCATGTTGCTCTAAATATTCAAGCTCTGGAAGAACTTCATTTACGATAAAGTCCTCTGTCGTTTTTGCAATCATTTTATGCTCAGATGAAAAATCTTCTGGCGTAAACACTTGATCAATCGTAATCTCATCAACTAAAAAGCTACCGCCTTTAACCGCATTTCCTACTGTTTTTTCCATGAAAATTTCCTCCTTCATATTTTCATGAGCAGCTTCTCTCTTTTTGAAAGAAGCTGGCTCTCCCTTTTTTTATAAACCTTTGTTGCTTCCATTCTTTGCTTTAGCGTCGTCTCGTTCTGAGCGAACCGCTTCCACTTTTTTTATAATCCAGTTCCAGTGGCTAAAACAGTCGGTCGTTTCCCCCCTTCCTTTGAGGCAAAAAGCGCCTCTTCGTCAGGGCTTCCAACGCCCTCCTGTTCTAAACGAGCCACCTGCACTTTTTTATAATCCAGTTCCAGCGGCTAGAATGTTCGGTGGCTTCGCTTCTTCCTGCGAGGCAGAGAACGCCTCTACGTCTGAAGCTCCATCCCCCTCACATTCTGAACGAGCCGCTTCCACTTTTTATAGTAATTCAAATACTCCCGCTGCTCCCATTCCGCCGCCGATACACATTGTTACGATACCGAATTGTTCGTTGCGGCGTTTCATTTCGTGAATAAGAGATAGTGTTAGTTTTGCCCCTGTACAGCCAAGTGGATGTCCAAGTGCGATTGCACCACCGTTTACGTTTACTTTTTCTTCATCTAAACCAAGTTCACGAATAACTTGAATTGATTGAGAAGCGAATGCTTCATTTAGTTCAAATAAGCCAATATCAGATAGCTCTAAGCCAGCTAGTTTTAGCGCTTTTGGAATTGCAGCGATTGGGCCGATTCCCATTACTTCTGGTGGTACGCCAGCTACTGCAAATGAACGGAATTTCGCAAGTGGCTTCATGCCATCGCTCACTGCTTTTTCGCGATCCATTAATAGTACAGATGCTGCACCGTCACTCATTTGTGAAGAGTTACCAGCTGTTACAGAACCGCGAACGTTAAATGCTGGACGTAATTTCCCTAAAATGTCTAGCGTCGTCTCTGCTCTTACACCTTCGTCTTGTGCGAAAGTGATTGTTTCTTCTTGCAGTTTATTGTTTGATCCAACCGAGCGTAACGTCACATCTACAGGTACTGTTTCATCAGCAAAGTTTCCTGCAGCTAATGCTTTCGCAGCACGTTGATGACTTCTTACTGCAAATGCATCTTGCTCTTCACGAGAAATTCCATATTTCACAGCAACTTGCTCTGCTGTATGTCCCATACCCATATAATATTCCGGAGCCGCTTCTACAAGGCGACTATTCGGACGAACAACGTGTCCCATCATTGGAACTAAACTCATTGATTCCGCTCCGCCTGATAATACAGCTTCAGAGTGACCAAGCATAATGCGCTCTGCTCCGTAAGCGATACTTTGTAAACCAGAAGAACAGTAACGGTTAATTGTAATAGCTGGAACATCGTAAGAAAGTCCTGCTAGTCCGCCGATATTACGAGCCATATTTAAACCTTGTTCTGCTTCTGGCATCGCACAACCGAAAATTAAATCATCGATTGGTCCTTCATAATTTGCACGCTTTAACGTTTCCTTTACTACTAACGCCCCTAGATCGTCAGGACGAACTGTTTTTAATGACCCCCTCTTTGCTTTTCCAATTGGTGTTCTTGCTCCCGCAACAATGACAGCTTCTCTCATGAACGATATCTCCCCTCGTTATTAGTTACGTAATGGCTTTCCTTTTACAAGCATGTGCTGCATTCTTGCTTGTGATTTCATCTCACTTACTAAGCTAATAAATGCTTCACGTTCTACATCTAATAAATATTGCTCATCAACTTCTGTTCCGTACGGTACTTTTCCGCCCGCAATGACATATGCAAGTTTCTTCGCAATGTGAAGGTCATACTCTGAAATGTAACCAGATAAATGCATTGCTTCTGCACCAAGTGCAAGAGTTGCATATCCTGTTTCCCCAACAACTGGTATCTTTTTGCGGATTGGCGCTTTGTAACCAGCTTCATATAAAGCAAGTGCTTTCTGTTTCGCATCGTATAGTAAGTGATCACCATTCACACTAATACCATCTTTATCACCTAAGAAGTTATGAGAAACTGCTTCTTGTCCTGAAGTTGAAACTTTCGCCATTGCGACTGTTTCGAACACTTTATTTGCAACTTTTTGCAGATCAAACTCTACACCGTTTGCCATTTTGTTTAAGTGTTTAATGTATAGCTCTTTATTACCGCCTCCGCCAGGGATTAAGCCAACACCAACTTCTACTAAGCCCATATACGTTTCACTAGAAGCTTGAATGCTCGCTGCTGGTAAGCAAACTTCTGTACCTCCGCCAAGCGTCATACCATATGGTGCTGCTACAACTGGCTTAGAAGAGTACTTAATTTTCGTCATTGCATCTTGGAAGTTTTTCACAACTAACTCAATTTCAAAGTAGTTGTCGTCTTGTGCTTCCATTAAGATCATTGCTAGATTCGCACCAACGCAGAAGTTCTTCGATTGGTTACCGATAACAAGACCTTTATAATTCTTTTCTACTTCATCAACAGCGTAGTTAATCATTTGCGTAATATCCATACCGATTGCATTGCTCTTCGAATGGAACTCTAAGCAAAGGATGCCGTCGCCTAAATCAATTAAGCTCGCTCCGCTATTTTTCTTTAATACGCCATTTTTCGCTTTTAATTGCTTAAGAGAAATTGCTTTTTTATTACGCTCGATTAGCTTATATTCGCCATTATCGTAATAGTAGCTATCGCCGTTATCATGTTTATAGAAAGTGGTGAAACCTTTCTCTAACATTTCTTTCACCCAAGTAGGAACAACTACGCCGTTTTCTTCCATCTTTTGAACAGATTTTTCAACGCCAATTGCATCCCACACTTCAAATGGCCCTTGCTCCCATCCAAAGCCCCACTTCATCGCTTGGTCAATTGCAACGATATCGTCAGCAATTTCTTTATGAAGTTTTGCAGAGTATAAAAGAGTTGGTGTAATGATGTTCCATAATAACTCTCCTGCACGGTCTTTTGCGTATACAAGCGCTTTCAATTTATTCGCTAATCCTTTTTCTTGTTTACTTAACTCTACGGATGCAGCTTTTAATTTTTTACGCGCTTCGTATTCCATCGTTTCAGGATTTAATTCTAAAATTTCTTTTCCTTGTTTTAAGAAGAAGCCTTGACCCGTTTTACTTCCAAGCCATTTTTTCTCCAGCATGTCATGCATGAAAGCTGGTACTTTAAATACATCACGCTCTTCTTCTTGCACATTTTCATATACGTTATTTGCAACGTGTACGAATGTATCTAAACCGACAACATCTAATGTGCGGAACGTTGCGCTCTTCGGACGACCAATAAGTGGGCCTGTTACAGAATCAACTTCCCCAATGCTATAGCCGCGTTTTACCATCTCTTGAAGAGTAACAAGTAAACCGTACGTACCGATGCGGTTTCCAATAAAGTTTGGTGTATCTTTTGCGATAACAACGCCTTTTCCAAGAACGTCTTCGCCAAATAGTTTCATGAAGCTTAATACTTGTGGATCTGTTTCTTTCGTCGGTATTACCTCTAGAAGTTTTAAATATCGTGGTGGGTTAAAAAAGTGTGTGCCTAAGAAGTGTTTCTGGAAGTCGTCTGAACGACCTTCTGCCATTTTTTCAACTGAAATACCTGACGTATTCGAGCTTACGATAGAACCCGGTTTACGAACCGCATCTACTTTTTCAAATAGTTTCTTTTTAATATCTAAGTTTTCAACTACTACTTCAATAATCCAATCTACATCAGCTAGACGCTCAAGGTCATCTTCTAAGTTACCTGCTTCAATCAGTGCTAAATTCCCTTTCACTGTCAGAGGAGCTGGTTTTTGCTTTAATAGTTTTTGCACAGCCGTATTACTAAAACGATTTCTCACACTTTTATGTTCTAATGTAAGTCCCTTCGCTTCTTCTTCTTTCGTAAGCGCAGGTGGTACAATATCAAGCAATAATGTCGGAATACCAATATTAGCTAAGTGTGCCGCAATTCCCGAACCCATTACGCCTGAACCTAGAACAGCAGCCTTTTTAATTTGGAACATCCAATTCTCCCCCTATTCTTGAATGAATGCTCATTCAATTTTTCGACATAAGTCGCAATCAATGAGTGAGCCTCTACTAATAAATATATGATACTGTTTAAATTTTCGCAATATATTTATTGATAAAATTTTCTGAAATAAATATTTTTCTTTTATTTGCCCATGCTATATATGTATTTTCTTCACTAAAATACACTTTCCCTTTTTATAATCTGACGAAACTGGAGGAATATATATGGCAAAACTTAAGAAGAACCCTTCAAAGGCTGGAATTAGTGCCGCTAGTGTAACTGGAAACGCAGGTCCGCATAACCACGGTGTTGAAAAAGGACGCCAAGGTAATAACCAACAATATAAAAAGCATAATATGGGCGGAAAATAACGCTATATTTTTGGGCAGAGAACGTGGCATAATGATTAATGGCTGCTTTTTCTGCCCAATTTATTTGTAACAAATGAGGGAATTATAATGAAACGAACAATAGTTATGATTGTAATGATTGCCACACTATTTACAGGGATGATTTTCTTCTCTTATGCACAAAGGCAACAAGCTGTAAGAGCTGATCAACCTAATATTACTGGGCAATATGGAGTTACAATCGATGCAGACACAGGTGAAGTTTTGTATGGAAAACGCGAAGACGAACGCTCTTATCCGGCTAGTATAGCCAAAATGATGACAACCCTTCTTTTACTAGAGAATGTAAAAGAGGATGAAGAAATTACAGTTACAGAAAACGCAATTAAAACAGAAAGTCAAAGTAAGAAAATTAAACTTCGTGCTGGGGAAAGGTTAAAACGTGATGAGGCATTAAAACTGATGCTTATCATTAGTGCAGATCCAATAGCTGAATCCATCGCAGAACATATTGCAGGATCAAAAAATGAATTTGTGAAAATGATGAATACTAGAGCGAAGGAACTCGGTACAAAGCATGCGACTTTCAAGAACGCAAGTGGTGCTGATGCACTTGGAAATAAAGTATCGCCATATGACATTGCTATTATTACGAAAGAAGCATTAAAGTATCCAGTTGTTTTAGAATATATGAATTCAACACGTACAACTCTACATACTTCAGAACGCTCTCCAAACATCGCAAACTACGGACGAGAAGAACTATATGACGATCCATATGCGATTGGAAGTAAAAGCGGTCTATCAGCACTCGGAAAATATACAGTCGTAACAGTGGATGAAAAAGACGGTAAACGCGTCATTAACGTCGTATTATCTTCTACTCGCGCGCAACTATATCCTGATACGAAGAAAATGGCACATTATGCATTTCAGCAATTAAAATAACCAAGGAGTATTTTCTCCTTGGTTATTTTTTAACCATACCTTTTAATACGAACGCAACGTTTGCTGGACGCTCTGCTAGACGGCGCATGAAATATCCATACCAATCGTTTCCATAAGGTACGTAAACACGCATTTTGTAACCTTCTTTTACTAGCTCAAGTTGACGCTCATTACGAATACCATATAACATTTGGAATTCAAATTGATCCCTTGGAATATTATGTTCTTCAGCAAGTTTTTTTGTATATTCAATAATCGCTTCGTCATGTGAAGCAATTGCAGTATAATTTCCATTTAATAAGTGCATTTTAATAATCTTTTTATAATTGTCATCTACATCTTTCTTGTCCGGGAACGCCACTTCTTCAGGTTCTTTATAAGCTCCTTTTACAAGACGTAAATTAGGTTTATAAGCATTTAAATCCTCAATATCTTTTTCTGTACGATATAGGTAAGCTTGAATAACAGTACCAATATTATCGTACTCAGATTTTAATTGTTTAAAGATATCAATTGTTTTACCGCAGCGTGTATAATCTTCCATATCAATTGTAACGAACACACCATTTTCTTTTGCAGCTTCTAAAATACGGCGCATATTGTTCATTACGATTTCATCAGAGATATCTAATCCCATAGAAGTCATCTTTAAAGAAAGCTGCGAATCAAGACCTTCTCTTCCAATTGCACGGATCGCTTCAATCGATTGGTTAGCCATTTCATTTGCTTCCGCTTCATTATCAACGAATTCACCTAAATAATCGATTGTTACACAAAGACCTTGCTTATTTAATTGTTGAATGGCAGCTGTCGCTAATTCAATCGTCTCCCCTGCGACGAAGCGACCTGCACCAAAGCGTAAACCGTACTTTTTAGCCAGTTTTGTTAGCGCTTTATTTTTAGATAAGAAAAGAAACGAATTTCGCATTAATTGTTCCATGTAATTCACCCCTATGACTGTAATTTATCTGTTTTTTACCCCTCTTCAAAATTATATCATTGTTTAAAATTATTGGATACAAATAATTATTTAGATAATTTATAAAATACTATAAAAACATTTAAAAACCTATATTTCTGCTTATAAATATACCTGAAATATTTTTCGACATTTAGAAAAATGGAGTTTAATAGGTATAAAATAGGCATGTCGAAAATATTCGACATGCCTATAAAATCCTTTATATTCCATGTAAATTATATAAGGATATTAATACAGAAAACTTGCGATTATATTTACCTCAAGTTTTTTTATTGCTCATTTCGCTTCTCTTCATTCAGCCTTTTAATATCTGTAATTAACTGTACCATCTCTTCTTTCGCATCTGGATAAGTTTCATTCCAATGCTTTACTAAAGCTGGCATCGTCTTAGCTATGTAAGAATACAGTGCCCACTTCTGTACCTGTTCTTTTCTCTCTTCATTGCTCTCTCCAAGTAACAGCTCAGTATATTTCTCCAGTAAACCATCAAACTGCTCGTTAAACTTTTCACTCATTTTATTTACCTCCTATATGAAAAAAGCAGCGAAGATCGCTGCTTTTTCTTATAATTTTGATCGAACAGAGTTTAATTTTTTCTCCATTGTGCTTACTTTATCACGACGATCATCAATACGAATAGTTGTTGCAACACGCTGTGCACCTTTCGTATATGGAACTTCATGCATTTGTTGTATTACTTCTAGAATGACAGGAAGATCTCCTTCAATAATTGTATTCATCGGTGTTAATTGATACTTCACGCGATCCGCATTTTTCTCTAGCACCTTTTGTACTTCTGCTACATATTCACTAACACTTGGATTACCTGTTCCTACTGGAATAATCGATACATCAACAATTGCCATAGTAGTCTTCCTCCTATAATCGTTTCTTATATATCCATTGTCTATTTTACCGAAATCCTCATCATTTTACTAATATGTTACTCTTCCACTTTAAACTGCTCGACTAATCTTTCTAAATCTCTCATATGTTCTGTCAAACTTTCCATCGTGTGAGCTACCTTTTCTAAATGATTCACCTGTGATTCCGTTGCAGCATGTACCTCTTCAGAAACAGCTGCACTTTCTTGACTCGTACCAGCAATTGTATGCATTACCGCTGTAATTTCCCCTTGCTCATAACCTATGTTATGTACCTCTTCTACAATTTTTTCAACTGAAGTACTAATCGTATTTACAACTGACATAATTGTACGGAACTCCATTTCCGCCTCTGACGTCACTTTATTTTGCACATCTGCAATGTCTTTCAATTTACTTACAACTTCTACAACCCTTTTTACTTCTAATTGTACATCACCAATCATCATTGTGATTTCTCCGGTTGCCTCTTTTGATTGTTCCGCTAATTTCCGAACCTCTTCAGCAACAACCGCAAATCCCTTACCTTGCTCACCTGCACGGGCAGCTTCAATCGATGCATTTAAAGCAAGTAAATTTGTTTGATCCGAAATACCTTTTATAAGCTCAACAACATTTTGAATGGATCCAACTCTTTGTTCTAACTTATCCGATGCTTCTTCTGTATGAACAACAATCGAAGATGATTGTCCCCTCGTACGGATTAAATTCCTCATTGTATTTAATCCTTGCTTAGATGCCTCTTCCGCTTTGCCAGCCACTCCTTTTATTTCACCAACGGAGCTATTCATTTGTTCTACTGACTCCGCCATATTCTCGAGCTGAGCTGAAACTTCATCCACACTATTCGCAAGAGTAGAAGCTCCTCCGCTCACATCATCCATCGCTCCTGAAACTTCTCTACTAGCCGCTACTGTTTCGTTCGTTAAATAATGTAAACTATTCGTTGATTGTTGCACCGTTGATACGCTGTTTTTAATTTTACTTACCATTTCATTCATTTGTTCAACCATATCATTAAAGTGCTTCGTCAACTCTCCAACTTCATCTTTACTTGTCACTTTCATTCGCAGCGTTAAATCGCCTTCTGCTACTTTTTGCACGTGATTCTTTAATAGTTGCAGTGGTCTTGCTAATCTTCTTGAGAACAAGTAGGAAGCTACGATTCCAACTAATAAACTAATACATGCCATTATAATAACTGTATTTCTCGTACTATTTAATAGCCCATCGATCGTTTCTTTCGGATAAAAGATTCCTATCGTCCATTTCATCGTATCAAATGATTGACTGTAAACAACTACATCTTCACCTTTTATTGTAGTGACCGCATATTTTGTAACCTCTTTATTTAAGCTCTTTATAAGTGGTTCTTTAGAAACATCTTTTCCTATCTTTTCTGGATAAACAAGAGCCATATTTTTATCATTTATAATAAACATTTCTCCGTCATTATTGTATTGAATATTGTGAAGCAACTTCTGAATCGTCCCAAGCGATACATCCATCGCAACAACGCCTAATACAGACCCATCTTGAGCTGTAATTGCTTTAGAAACACCTACACTTAACTTTCCTGTTGCAATTTCATAAGAAGGTTGTCCCCAATGGACCTTTTTTACATCAGCCTCTGAATCTTTATACCATGGTCTTGTCGTTGGATCATATCCTTCTGGCACTTGCCCACCTTCAGCAAGATTGGCACTTAATGTTTTTTTATCTTTCGTACCAATATATAAATCTAAAATACCAGGATGATTCTTTTTATACTCCACAAACTCTTTCGTTAAAAACGCTTCCTCTTCTGGAGTAACCCCACCTTGAAGTATATTACGAATCATCTCACTGTTCGCGTAATACCCCATATCTTCATCCGTTCTTTGAACAAATGTCGTAAGTTGCTCTGTCACAAGATCCATCGCATTTTGAGAATACTCGTCTAAGGAACGCACTTCCTTTTCTTTCTGTAATTGATACACAGCTGTACCCAATATTACGAACATCATAGAAATAAGAACTGAAAACACTAACGCAATTTTTAAACGTAAACTTCTTAACATTTCCCCCAAAGCATCCCCTTCGCATTAAATTAAAATCTTATTAATCATTATATTAAGTATAATAGATAAAATTAAAAAATTGAAATTAATTCTCACCTTAATACAATTAGAAAAAGGACTACCACTTGTGCAAAAACAAATAGTTCATTATCCTTAAAATATAATCTCATTCGTTCGGAGGGAACTATGTTACAAAAATTCGGTTTCTCACAATATGAAAGCCAAGCTTATGAAGTTGTCGTATCAAGCAATGAACCATTAGATGCTACAACGATTGTGAAGCATTCAGGTGTTCCAAAAGCAAAAATAT
This sequence comes from Bacillus cereus group sp. MYBK14-1, assembly GCF_051916885.1. Taxonomy (NCBI): domain Bacteria; kingdom Bacillati; phylum Bacillota; class Bacilli; order Caryophanales; family Bacillaceae; genus Bacillus; species Bacillus cereus group sp. MYBK14-1. Next base: position 80,792 of record NZ_JBQAHM010000006.1, read on the forward strand.
ATGAAGTGCTAGCACGCCTAATCGATAAAGGAATGGTAATGGATTCTGTTTCAGAAAAGAAAAAATTGTATACAGCATTACCACTAAAGCTAGCAATTGAAAAATTAACGACAGAATTCCAATCAAATATTAAAGAACTGGAAACAAATATATCAAAAAAATCATTTACAGATGACCGTGTGTGGAGCTTAAAAATGCAATCTTCTATTCGAGTTCAAAGTAAAGAACTCATTGAAAGTGCACAAGAATCAATCCGTATTTCAGCTTGGAATGATACTCTTTTAGAATATCTCCCTTTACTAGAACAAAAAGCAAAACAAGGTGTTCAAATTGAATCCCTTATTGTTGGAGAAGTAGAAACAGACTTAGAAAACATGCATTTTCTAATCCCAGCTGAAGAACCTAATGCATTAGAGCGCTACTTGCTACTTATCGTTGACGATCGTGAAATTTTATTTGCTGGCGTAGAACAAGAGTCATGGCAAGCGATGAAAACAATGTCACAACCTTTCGTAAAGTTCTTTACAGAATTTTTCTATCACGACGTTGCACTTGCAAAGATCACCCAGAAGCACCACGATCTCTTTATGGAAGATGATGAAATTAAGAGTTTGTTGATGAAGTTGAGATACTAATTAAATAATAAAAAGGAGTCTAATTTTTCACTTAGACTCCTTTTCGTTTTGTTCCTTTATCTCCATCAACAGCTCAATGATTTTCTCATTTTGCTCTACCTGTTTCTCTGAATTTTGATAGATGAAACGAATCCATCTAAAAACAATGATAACTACAAATAATGGCAATACTATGAATATAAAACCAATAATTGAATAATCCATATACTATCACCTCGCTATATACCCTTTTCTCCATTTACCTACTAAAACATGCAATTTTTTACAAATAAAAAAGAACCTATCAAACGATAGATTCTTCTTTTACGAACTGAGTAGAGCGTCCTCTCGTAATCGAGAAAATCGCGCAAAGCAGTGCTAATATAATAAAGCCACCGCCTACCCAAGCATTATACATAACAGATGATTTTTCAATAACAACTCCGCCTACTGTTGAACCGAGTGCAATTCCTAAATGAAGCGCAGAGTTATTTAAACCTTGCTGAATACCAGCTGATTCCGGTGCAATTTCAATTAAATAATTTTGCTGTGCTGGTGAAATCGCCCAGCTCAGCATACTCCAAAGTCCCATCATAATGATGAAGAGCGGGAATGAGAATGTCATTAATGGCAGTATGAAGATTGCACATGCAAATACGATAATAATCGAGATAATACTTTTCTTCGATCCCCATTTATCAGCAAGCCATCCACCGAACCCGCCGCCAATTACTGCTGCGATTCCGAAAATAAAGTAAAACACACTTATCCAGTTTGCTTCAACATGCATGACATCTTTTAAAAACGGTGTTAAATATGCATACAATGTTAAATGCCCCGTTAAAAACAAAAATGATGTTAACTGTGCACTTACAATTTTTTTATCTTTTAAAGTAGCAAGTTGTTCTTTTATTGATAATACCGATGTCGGTGGTACTTTCGTTAAGAACAATGAAATACAAGCTATTGCCATAACTGTTAACACAGAAATTAATACAAATGGTGCACGCCATCCGTATGCATTTCCGAGTACAAGACCGAGCGGTACTCCAAGTACAAGTGATCCACTAATTCCCATAAAAATGATTCCAATTGCACGCGCACGAAAATGCGGTTCTACTACACTAGACGCAAGTGTTACCGATAGTGCAATAATTAATGAACCACTCGCCGCACAAATAACCCTTGAGAACATTAGCATTCCGTAATTCACACTAAATGCGGAAATAATATTTCCGATTAAGAAAATCGATAATGCTCCAACATACAATGTTTTTCTTTCAAACTTCCCTGTCACAGCTAATAAAACTGGACCTGACAAAGCAAATACTACCGAAAATATTGTTATAAGCTGACCAGCTGCGCTAATAGATACTCCTAAATCATTGGCAACTAAATCGAGCGTTCCTCCTATAATTAACTCAACCGTTCCGACTACGAAAGCCGCGATAGCTAAAATATAAACACGAAAATTCAAGTCTTTCCCCACGCTTTCTGTTTTGGTTACTACGATTATAGTAACCAAAATAGAAAATGGACGCAAGTATAATTTTTTTACAGTAAAAAAGGTAGGCGTATTATACGCCTACCCTTCCATCATTCTGTTTCTTTCTTCTTATTTAAATACCAATACACCGGAAGTCCCGTAAAGACAATTCCAATGGATAAGAAACAACTTACCGGATCATTGATAATTGCACTACCAATTACAAAGAGCGAACCTAAAATCGCTACGATTGGTACGATTGGGAATAACGGCACACTATATGCACGCTCTTTATTCTTATTACGTTTTCTTAAAATGAAGACACCAATAAACGTCATTACGTAGAAAATATAAATAATGAATACGGAAATCTCAGATAGCTTATTTGGATCACTAATAATCATTAAAATAATTCCTAAAATGATTTCAACAGTAATCGCATTTGCTGGTGTTTTAAATCTCGGACTTTCCTTTGCAATAAACTTAGAAAATGGAAGTTGTCCACGCTCTGCCATAGACATTGGGATACGTGGGAACGTTAAAATCTTTCCATTTAAACAGCCGAAAATGGAAACGATAATACCGATACTAATAATTTTTCCGCCATATTCTCCAAGTAACATACCCGCAGCTGTCGCTGTTGCATTTTCTCCAAGGTCTACAATTTTCGCTGCTGGTAATACATTTAATAACGCCAAGTTAATTAATACGTAAGCAGCCGTTACGATTAAAATCCCTACTGTCATTGCTTTCGGTAATAACTTTGTTGGATTCTTCATTTCTCCACCAATCGAAGCAAGTAAAATCCAGCCGTCATAAGCAAATAACGTTGCTAAAATTGCCATACCGATACTTTGATTTTCCGATATCGGCACAACTACGTTAAAGATATCGCTATTCCCTTTCCAGAAACCTAGCACAACAATTAACACAATCGGAATCATCTTCCCAATTGTCGTGATTGTTTGAACGATACCTCCGTATTTTGTTCCCATACTATTTACAACGCCAAGGAACACAACCGTTCCAATTGCGATTGGTAAATTCCACACTTTATCTAAATAGAAAAAATTAATCATTAAAGAACTAAAGTATAAACCTAATGTTCCGATAATAGCAGGTCCATAAACAATTGTTTGCATCCAACCTGATAAATATCCCCAAAAACTTCCGTAAATCTCCTCTAAATACGTATACAACCCACCATTTTTCGGGATTTGCGCTCCAATTTCAGCTACTGTTAAACCACTTGCTAGCGTCAACAGACCACCAATTACCCAAGCAAGAATGGCCATATTAGAACTCCCCGAGTAATCTAATACGCTCCCTGGTTTCATAAACACACCAGATCCAATAATCGTTCCTACTACGATAGAAAGTGCTACTGTTAAACCAATTTTGTTCTTCTCATCATGATGCATGCTGCGTATCCTCCTTCCAATCCTAGTGTGATGCAAAAATGAAATAAAAAAACACTCCTCCCTAAAAAAGGGACGAGTGTTGTATTCGTGGTTCCACCCTTGTTTCAATTCGTAAAGTAACACACTTCACCAATTTCTCAAGTCTAAATAACGGTTTTTGCCGGCAAGCAATTACTAGATGCTCGTTCACTGCTGCAGTTCAGAGGTGGTAATCCATTTTTCCGTATTAGGAAGCTCACAGCCAAAGGCTTCCCTCTCTGAAAATCGTAAAAAATTGATCATGTCCTCATCATCACTTCTTGATGTCGAATTTTGTAGTTATTGTTCATTATATTGAATTGTTAGAAAAAATCAATATATTTTTTTATATAACATAGGAAATATTTCTCTTCTTATATTATAACAGAACATACAAAACTTCTCTAATTCCCTAAAAATGGTATAATCCATTTAGGAGGTGTACTAATAATGATTGCTGTCTTTTGTATCATTGCTACGTTTCTCTCTATTCTATTCGCTATCATGCATCGGCACAAGTATCCTGGTTATAGCATTTTAGCGGTAGCTATTATACCAGCTGTTTCCTTCTACGTATTGGGTAAATATCAATATACGGAAGTGTTTATCGGTTTTGCAATCTTCTACTGCATCTTCGGATACATACTAACAATGAAAAGAATTTTATTGAATCATTAAAAGGGACCGATTTCTGCTGACAGAAATCGGTCCTCGCACGTACCTTCCGGTTGCCCACACGAAAGATACATAAATCAATTATTTATCTTCTTTTTTCATAAAAAACTTATGGTGCGGTAAATCAACATTCAATGCCTCTAATTGTTTCTTTTCGTTGTCTAAAATCGCTTTTGCTTTTGTTTTTGTTGCTTCATCTAATCCAGCAAAGATGTCTTCATGCTTCTCTTTCTCTGGAAGTTTCACACCTAATTTTGTTAATTCTTCTTTTGCTTGCTCATGCGTTAATTTTCCGGATTTCTTTTGCTCTAAAATTGACTTCGCTTTCTCTTTTGTCTGTTCATCTAAGTTAGCAAACATGTCTCCATGTTTGCCTTTCTCCGGCATTTTCACGCCTAGCTTTGTTAATTCCTCTTTTGCTTGCTCATGCGTTAATTTTCCAGATTTCTCTTGCTCTAAAATGGACTTCGCTTTTTCTTTCGCCTGTTCATCTAATCCCGCAAACATTTCTTTGTGCTTACCCTTTTCCGGGAACTTCACGCCTAATTTTGTTAATTCTTCTTTTGCTTGTTCTCGTGTTAATTTACCAGACTTCTCTTGCTCTAAAATGGACTTCGCTTTTTCTTTCGCCTGTTCATCTAATCCTGCAAACATGTCTTTACGCTTCTCTTTCTCTGGAAGCTTTACACCTAGTTCCTCTAACTGTTTCTTTGTATCGTCCATAATTGTTTTTACTTTTTGTTTTGTAGCGTCATCCAAATCCTTTTTCGCCGTTTTTGCAGGCTGATCCACTGCTGGAGTATTCGTTGCCGCGAATGCCGGAATGCCGACTCCTCCAATGATTCCGAATGATAAAGCACCTGCAATCGCTAAATAACCAACTGTTTTCTTCTTCATAGGAAATTTCCTCCTTCATATTTCTAATGCATGTACACTTTCGTATACAATGCCTATAGTAATGTCGGTTTCTTAACATTTCCTTAACGATTTAACAAAAAAACACCGCTCGTAATGAGCGGTGTTTCTCTATGCTTTTTGTAATTGTAACTCTTCACGTTCCATTATTTTTCTTAATACAATTGTTTGTGTCATTGTAAATAAGTTACCTGTTATCCAGTACAACACAAGTCCTGATGGCGCCGCAAACCCCATAAATAGAATCATTGCCGGCATCATAATTTGCTGCATCTTTAGCATCTGTACTTGTTCTCCAGGTGTAATATTCGATTGGAAAACTTTCATCTGAATAAATGTCGTTAACGCTGCAATAATCGGTAATATATGATATGGATCTGCATGTCCTAGGTTCACCCATAAAAACGAAGATGTGCGAATCTCTTCAGTTCTGCTGATCGCATAATACAAAGCAGAGAAAATCGGCATTTGTATAAAAATTGGCCAGCAACCAGCAAGTGGATTCCAACCGCCTGATTTCATTAGTTCTGACATTTCTTTTTGATACTGCTTTTGTTTTTCAAGGTCTTTGCTTACATCACCGTACTTTTTCTTTAGCTTCTGCAATTCAGGTTGCATTTTCTTCATTTTCGCTTGGCTGCGATATTGCGAAACAGCTAATGGAATCATTGCTGAACGAATAACGAGCGTCATAATAATGATAGCAATCCCAAAGCTAGCTCCAGGTATATGATGAGCAACAAATTGAATCATAAACGAGATTGGATATACAAAATAATGATCCCAAATTCCCGTACTATGTGCATCAATTGGGGCTGCATTACTGCAACCAGATAAAACAAAAACAAATAATAATGATAAACTAACGAGCACAGCTCGGTATGATTTTAACATGTTCATTCCTCCAATGTTTCGTAATTATTTAGCGAAACATTGGCGTATACGGACCGACCTCGTCATTCTCTTCACTTGATTCTTGTCTGCGTACAGAACGAATCATTCCATATTTATAAAAAATAGAAAATAGCGGTACATTTCCCGCACTATCTTCACATGTATCAACTAACGCAAAAGCTCTTTGTCTACCGCTTGATGCTTGTTGACGCACAAAGCGAGAAACATTAGCAAGGAAGAAAACTTCTAATAAACAAAGTGCCGTCGTTACAAACGATATATATAGAATTGCATCCTGCAATAAAAATTCCATCGCTTCACATCCTTAATAAGGTCATTTTAGCACATCGGGCAAATATTCTCTATTTCCTTTTATTTTCAAAAAAAGTATTTTGCATATTTTCTCAAGAAAACAATAATTAAGAAACGTTGTATTCGCTTTCTTTAGCATATTCACACACATCAATGAATAGGCTTGATTTATTAGAAATTTATAAAATTTTTGCATTATAATAAAACTATTGCCAGTTTTTGAAAAAACCTTTATTCTCTTCTTGTAATCAAAAATGAATATGGAGATGAAACATACTATGGGTCAACTAGGAGACGCCGATTACGTTCCCGACACCGCCTTTTTATCCTTCCCAGCAGCTAAAACATTTCACTTAGAATTTATGATACAGTTGGTTGTTATTTTTATAGCTTCTATTTTGTATGCAATTTCTATGAATATGTTTTTTATCCCGCATAATATGATTAGCGGTGGATTCGCTGGTGTAGGGATGATTATCGGTTATTTAATGCACTACAATATCGGTGCACTTATCTTTTTACTAAACATTCCTCTTCTTATTTTAAGTCACTTTTACTTAGGCAAGAAGACAACCTTTTTAACAGCTTACTTTGTAGCTGTGTCATCGTTAGCGATGAACATTATCCCGGTACACCAAGTTTCAGACGATATTTTACTTTCTTCTGTATTCGGTGGTGTTATCTGCGGAGCAGCTTCAGGAATTATATTCCGATTTGCTTCTTCAACAGGTGGTTTTGATGTTGTTGGATTGATTGTAGCGAAATATCGAGATGTTTCAATTGGAGCAATCATATTTGTATTCAACTTAATCTTACTTGTAGCAGCAGGTTTTATTTTCGGATGGGATATTACACTTTATACGTTAATTAGTCGATTTGTAGTCAGCAAAGTTATCGACGCTGTGCATACGAAACATATTAAATTAACGATAATGACTATTACAGAAAAAGGCGAGGAAATAAAAAGCGCACTACTACATCACGGCATACGCGGGGTGACAATGGTAGACGCTGTCGGCGGCTATACAAACCATAAGAAAAAAATGATTTACACTGTCGTGACTCGCTATGAGTTAGGCGAAATGAAACGTATTATCCGTCAAGTGGATAACAAAGCATTTATGAACATTACTGAAACAGTTGAAATTGTCGGCCGTTTCAAACGCATATAAAAAGGTTAATAAATTAAAGGGCATAACATATTAGTCATATATAATATGTTATGCCCTTTGTTATTCAACTAACGTACCTTTTAGCATAATAAAATCACTAAGTTTATTACTACAAATCGGAGGATAGCATTCCATATACAATACTATCTGTCCATTCATCTTTATTCCAAAAATCTTGTATGAAATGGGCTTCCTTTCTCATACCTATTCGTTCACACAATTTTTGTGAAGCTGTATTACGTGCATCAAGATTAGCCTGTATACGATGTACATTACATTCATTAAATAATTTCAATACCAAACTACTTACTGCTTCTGTCGCCAAACCTCTCCTAGCTACTTCATTTGAAAAACTATAACCAATCTCAACAGTGTCTTTCATATTTGTGTACCATACGGATAAATCACCAACTACTTTAGTTTTGTATATAACTGCCAAACTTAATATTGTTTCTTTAGTAAGTACATTATTTGCTAACTTCTTATTAAATCTTTTCTGCATGTCTTCATGAGTCCACTTATTATGTAATAGGAACTTACATGTATCATCACTATTATAAATAGCAAATACATCCTGTAAATCAGTACTCTTAAAAGGTCTAATTATTAATCTTTCTGTTGTGAACTCCAAGTTAGCTCTCCTCCCTTACATTCATGCTATAAAACATTTTTTATAGTATTTAAGCCTCATTCTTAGATCTCACCTTGATTACATATTTCATCATAATAAATTAAAATCCTTCTTCCACTAAACTGCACCGTTAATGGTATTTCCTTGCGCTTTTTATTTTTTACACTTATTACAAAATCAGATAATTCTATTATTATTATGTCTATAAATGTGTTATAATGAAAGCAGACTCACAAAAAAAGAGTATATAGACTTGGAAGTTTCTCTTATTTTACAAGCAAAAAGAAACGAGCAGTCGGGTATATTTCAGACACCATACACGTAACGGTTTAAACAACCGATCATCTTAGTTACTCTTCAATGATCTTTTTATAAAAAGATACGTACAATTAAAACTCACTTCAATATACTATACCTACCTTTTTGACTTCCAAATCATCTTATTACATAAGGAGATGAACATATGAATCAATATATACGATATACAATAGCTGTCCTGTTTGCTATTATCGGCGGAACAATCTGCTTCTGGACAAACACTCAGCTTGGAGAGAATATCATCTTTAATGGAATCGAAACACTTGTAAGCGCTTCAATTTTAGGCGGATACATTTACTTCCTCTTTAATCCAGAAGAAAATGCTCAAAAAACAATGTTATTAACAATGATCGGAATCGTTGGTGGATGTATTTCCTACTCAATGACAAACTATACATTACCACTTCAATTAAGCTCAGCTTTCTTCCACGGTCTATGGACTTGGTTCATTGCATTCTGCCTAGCAGACGTATTCAACCTATTACAAGACAATGAAGAAGATAGCGGTCGCCAAATTGAAAGTAACTCTTAAGCTGGAAGATACTCTTCCAGCTTTTTCATGTTGGTTTGCATACCCCGCATCACGATAAAAAGAAGTTGCCCTCACAGCAACTTCTTTTCCATATACCCCACTTCGTATTCACTAAAATATATCAACGATTTTTCAAATATATCGATCGTTTCTCCACTTATATCAACGATTTTTTCATTATATCGACGCTTCGACACAAGATATCGATTTACCGACAAATTTCGACACTCAAAACGCACAACATACCCTATCCACCAAGCAATTTACTGCCGAACTCTACAATTAAAAAGATAATTAATAAGATCGCGAGTATCTTTAATGCTACATATGCCACTTTAAAAACAGCATAAATGAGCAAGACGATTAAAATAATCGTTAAAATTTCCATCTAGAATTCCTCCAACCTTTGCTCTTCTTATCTCATTTTACTCGTCCTAGGCTGTTTATGGAACGGCATAAGATGACATAGAAAAAAGAGGATACCTCACCCATCGTAAGATACCCTCTCTTTCAGCTGCTCAAACCATTCTCTTTCTAATTGTAAATATCCCATCTCACTCTTCTCGGCGCTCTTTAATTCTTGATTGGCTTTCTTCATATAAGTACGGGACGCTTCCATATTACCCTCTACATATCTAATAATTCCTTGTGTACGGTAATATCCACTTAGGTCCATTTTTGTAATAGCCTTTGCATGTTCCTTTGCTTCTTGCAAAGACAGACTATCCATCTGATAAAGGGCTTTATATAAAAGGTACCAACTATGAAAACTACTAACGAAAAACTTATTTTCTTTCGTTACAGGTAGTTGAACAATTCGTTCTATATACGGTATCGCTCTTTCCATTCCCTCTTGATCTGCACGAGCAAAAAAGACGAGCATAAGTCTACTCATTATCTCTCTTATCCCTTTATTCTCTTTTATTTTCTCCTCACTCAATTCTACTAACCTTTCATCCCAATCTTTCGGTCTTTTATAACTAAATAACTCACTCGATATTTGAATCTCATATAAGTGATTTCTAGCTCTTTCATCATCTTTAATTAAAATAAGAAATTGCATCCCATCACTCATAAGCATTCCTTTTATCGGCACAATTGTAACCGCAAAGATTGCAAAATGGAAAAAGGAAAAATATAAAAGATATTGATAATAACTCACCATATATATGTAACCGGAAGTAATACCAAATAGTAAACTCGTAATCGGTCCACCTAAAGTGAGCCACGCCCACTTTTTCGAAAGATTCGGTGTCTCTATAGAAGGTGGTACTAGTGTTGCAACACCTCCAAAGTACGCCCACAATTTATTTTCTCGAATGCGTAATTTTCCCTTTTCTTTTTGAATAGTAATGGGTCCTACTGTCATAAATTTAAATGTCAAACCACCTATTACACCAAATACTACATGTCCTAGCTCATGAATGGCTAACACTAACAATGAAATTCCAACTATTGCCCATAAGTTCAAAATTACTTCTAATTTCCCAGTTCGGATTACTCCGTATAAAATGGACAGAATTAGCGCCACTGTCATTGAGTCAGCTGGCCTTCTTAAAATATCCACCTTTTTCTCCCCTTAATAAATCATTTTTCTTTGCATTTCGTACATGAACTTCCCGAGATGCAATATCCAAATAAATGAGATTAAGCCAATTAATACAAAATCGATATCACTAGCAGCTGTATATATAACGGCAGCCCACCATACATATGCCAATATTGTATTCGTAAATTCATACGCTTTATATCCAGCCTCATGCACAATGTGCTTTAATCCTTCATCTGCGTTTTTCGTCCACATTTTCATAGATTCCATATACGTTACACCTTGTTCAGGATATAGCTTATTATAACGATTTTTTGTTATAAGTCCGATAATTACTACAGTAGTTAAACAAACAATAGAAGCTACTAAATTCCACACCGCAAATGAAACATTTGTATCCTGCAACAGTGCACGTCTACATGTAATAACTGCATATACAAACCATGCCTGCGTAACTATATCGCCTACACGTAAATATATACTTATAATGCCTAATTTTCTGCCTTGTACGCTCTCTTCTTCATCGCGTGCCTCTGCTAACATACGTGTATTCTTCCAAGTATAGTACATCATTAAGATTCCAAAAATAGTACATATACCTATAAATGTATTGGATGATAATTTTCTCGGTTCATCCGAGAGTAAATTTAAAGCTATATAAGACGTTAAAAAGCCACCCATCATACTTAATGCTATTTTCCCCACAGAATCAAATTGTTTTTTTCGTTTACTCTTCATCGTCCTCTTCCCCCTCTACTAACGTAAATATTTCCTCCACCGGTACATTGAAAATTTGTGCGATTTTTAACGACAATACGATAGATGGTGCATAATCCCCGCGCTCAATTAAACTAATCGTTTGCCGTGATGATCCAATCGCTTTCCCTAAATCCCCTTGTGATAAACGATGCTTTGCTCGCAATTCCCTCACTCGATTTTGAAGCTTCATGTCTTCCCTCTTTTTCATTTATTTAATTAAAATTGTAAATAATATCCTTATCTTTGTCAATTATAATTGTCATTACGACTATAATAATTGACAAGATACTTATTTCTTATCCTGTATCAAATTCCTATAAAGAATGTAAAATGTGCATTAAACATAGTCTTAAAAATAAAAAAGTCAGTGCTTTTGCACTGACTTCCTAAATTCTGACATAGAATGGATTTCATATTAACTTGCGTTTTGTAGTAATACTCGTTTTAACTGCTTACGGAAACGAATACCTAACGTAACCGCTACAATCACAATAACTCCAAAAATGATTTTACCGATATGACCTTCTAGCACTCCAAAGATATCATGTAAGTTTCCACCTAACCAGTAACCACCGATTAAGAAGAATGATACCCAAAATAGAGCACCTGAATAAATTGTAATGGCAAAACGACGGAATGGTAAATTAATAATTCCTGCAAAGTATCCTGTGAAATGACGTACACCAGGAATAAAGAAACCAATAAAAATTAAGAAGTACCCATACTTATCAAACCACATTCTCGTTAAGTCAATTTTTCTTTGCGTTAAAAATACGTATTTCCCATACTTTTGAATGAAAGGCATACCTAATTTATTTCCTAAAAAGTATTGAATCGTCATTCCTACACTTGTCCCAATAAAGGATAGAATAATTAAAATCGGTAAACTTAAATCACCCTTATGTGCTAAAAATCCCGCATATGCTAACGTTGGCTCTCCCGGAAACGGAAGTGCAATATATTCTAACAGCAAGCCGACAAGTACAACATAGTACCCGTATTGCTGAAATAATTCATGAATCCATTCCATGTCATCTCTCCTTTCAATCACGTACAACTTCTTACTATTATTGTATAAAAAAATTGTCGAAATAACTATCACAATAGCTTACATTTTTATTACATTTTTGTAAGGGTCACACTAGTAATTTTCGTTCTTTATTAAATAGTAAAAATCATTTTTCAAGTCGAAATAGCGAAAAGGCGCATTAATAACATGCAGATTTTATCCATTTTTTAGCACTAAAAACCTCTCTTATTTTGTTCTCAATAAAAAACCATCACAAACTCATACTAACTTCATATTAGCTTCATATATGTATTGTAAGATTATATCGGAATTTGTTGAAAAATTTAACCAATATATGACTAAGCATTAATTTGAATAAATATAAGTCGTTTTTCGAAATTGAAAAAAGGGTGAATACGAAATGGAAGCATATAAAATGCACGATTTTATTAATACAAATGTTGAATCTCATCAAAATGAAACCGTTTTTAATTTACAAATATGTGAAACAAGTGAATTTGACGTAAGTTTAACAAAATCTACAACACTATCTTTTATCGTTTCAAAAAAGAATATTAAAATTGTCACGAAAAAATGGATTAATTCAAATCAAGAAAGCATGATTGGCAAAAGCTACATCATTCCAACAAAAGCTTTTCATTATTTCTTACCAATCATCTCTGAAAATGAAGATGAGCTAAATATTCAAGTTCAAAGTTTTGGACTACGTGGTGAGCTTTTATTAAATGAAAGATTACTTATTGATAACAACAACAAACACAACAGCAAAATCACTACATTCTTTGAAACATTAGATGAAAATGTAAATAAAGCATTACGAGGATTACAACTTCATTGTATGTAAGACTCTTACGATAGTAAAAGGAGAATAACAATGAAAAAATTATTATTAAGCGCACTATTATCATTAGGATTTTTAACTCTTCCATTCTCTAGCGCAGAGGCAGCTACAACGAAAGATCAATTAATCGTAGACACTCAGTTAAATAAAATGGATTATTATCAGGATGGAAAATTTATAAAAAGTTTTACTGTCGCTACTGGAAAAGCTGCAACACCTACACCTAAAGGCACTTTTCAAATCGTAAATAAAATTAAAAATCGCCCTTATTATACAGGCAAAATTAAAGGCGGCGATCCACGTAATCCACTTGGTGACCGTTGGCTCGGATTAAATATGGCAGGAACTTACGGAACAACTTATGCGATTCACGGAACTAACAATAATCAAGCAATCGGCAAATGGACAACACTTGGTTGTATTCGTATGTATAACAATGATATACACTGGTTATTTGAGCGCGTTCAGCAACAAGCTACTGTCACTGTAAAATAGCCTAAAAACAAGATTTATGTGTAGCCAAGAATTTTATGTCTTGGCTTATTTTATTTATTCATTTACAGTAGCAAAACAACTGTATTTACATATATAATAGGAATAGATTTGATTAGCTAATATTTAAACATTGATAAACGTAGATATTAAAATTATACAGTTATAATGTTTTATAAATTTTATAATACATACTATAATAGAACTACTGTAATTCTGAACTATTCAGTAACACTAAACTATTCCCCTTGCTACCTTCATGATTATTTTATAGCGGGGGCTTATTATATGTATAAACAATCTGAGTCACTCGAAAAATGATGAATTCGAATATTGCAGTAAAAAGCGTTATTTAGGAGGTGTTACTATGACGCATATACTGGTGATTGAAGACAACCCAGATATACAAGAACTTATTCGTGAATTTCTAATGGCACAAAACTTTACAGTTGATGTAGTTGGTGCTGGAACAGAAGGTATTCTTCTTTTCCAAAAAAATTCATACGATCTTGTCCTCCTCGATGTAATGTTACCAGATATAGATGGCTATAGTATTTGTAAAATTATGCGAGGACAATCTGATGTACCAATCATTATGTTAACAGGCTTACATAATGAAGAAAGTGAAATTAAAGGATTTGAGTTAGGTATTGATGACTATATTACGAAACCGTTCCATTATACTGTATTTATTAAGCGTGTAGAGGCTGTATTAAGAAGGGCAGCAACGAAGGAAGCAGAAGCTGCAACTATACTACAATTCCATGAATTGATGTTAAACTCTACAGCATATGCAGCTTATGTTCATGGTAATCAAATTGAATTGACAACAAAAGAATTTGAAATTATTTATACTTTACTGCAAAATCGAGGAAAAGTATTATCAAGAAGTGATTTGTTGAATAAGGTATGGGGCTATGAACATTATGGTGATGTAAGAGTTATAGATACACATATTAAAAACTTAAGAAAAAAATTAGGAATTCCTTATATTAAAACGGTGAAAGGCATTGGCTACAAAATCGAATCGTAGCAAAGACAACATCACCAAAAATATTTTCATCAAAACCTTATTATTTTGTATTCTTTTATCACTTTGTCTTTATCAAATTATTTACTTTCTAGCTTCAAACTACGATAAAGAACGTTTTGCGAAAGAAAATGGAACGCCGACTACAGAACAGGCCGATTCAGATAAGCAAAACGACGGAAGTAAAACGAAGCAAAATAAAGCTGTGTCAGAGGGGAGCATTTCTAATTTCCAATCTTCTATTATAGATTATAAATCTCTTTCTACAGCTATCAATCACCTTTTGCAGCCTAGCCAAACTGTAAAGGCAAAAGAACATACACAAAATCTTTCGGGGAAAAATAGCACTTCTAATCCGCCTACAGAAGCAGAAAAGAAAGCCGCTAATAATGATGCCTTACATACACAAAATGCAGCAAGTAAAACAAATGATACAAATGATAATCCAAAGTTAGCAGATGCGTTGCAGCAATTAGCTCCACATATTGGCGCGACAATGCTTGCATTATCACTACTCGGATCTTTAATTTATACAAAACTAATTGCCAAACCTTTTCAATATATGAGCGATGCTTTAAAAGATATTATGAATCTTGATTTCTCAGATAAAAAGCTACTTAACAAAAATACAGATCAAACAGATTTTAATTTGCAAGTAGCTGCTTCACAAGTACCAAATATTGTGAAGAATTTACATGCAAGCAATCAAGATTTAAGAAATGAGCTCAAGAAGGAACAACAATTAGAACAATCTCGTAAAGAATTTATGTCTATGGTATCCCATGAATTAAAAACACCAATCGCAGCCGTTATGGGACAACTAGATGGCATGATTCACGGAATTGGAGCTTATAAAGATAGAGATAAGTATTTGAAACGTTCCTACGAGATGATGCAAGACATTAACATATTAACGGAAAAAATGTCGGAATTATCCAAAATACAAAACCCTCAATTTAAACCTAATTTAGAAGTCATTTCTTTATCTAATATTATTGAGGATGTTATGAAGAAAGTAGATTACTTTGTATCTGTAAAACAATTAAATGTACAATCTAATATTAAACACGACGTACAAATTTTAGCTGATCCTAAATTTATTCAAACTGCTATTTTTAACATTATTTCAAATGCAATTCATTATACAATTGACCATCAGCACGTATATATAAAGCTTTATGAAAAACCAAATGGTTACGCATTAGAAGTATTAAATACAGGTTCACAAATTGATGAAGATAAACTTGCTCATTTATTTGAGCCTTTCTATCGCGCAAACCCTGATAAACACGGTTTAGTACAAGGTAGTGGTCTTGGATTATATATCGTGAAACAAATATTAGATAAACATCAGTTTCCTTATGGGATACAAAACACGCCTCAAGGTGTAAAATGTTCTATTGTATTCCCAAAAGCAATGTAAAAACCTACTACAATTTCATACCCCAAATTCATACTTCGTATGAGTGGCGGAATTTTGTAGAGTATATGACTCTGTTTCGTTCGCCCGTTATCCTTATTTGGATAGCGGGCGTTTTTTATTACTTAAAAGGAGGATTTTTTATGGAAAAGTTTAAATATTCATTGCTCGTTTTATTCGGTGCTTGCAGCTATGGCATACTTTCAACTATTTTCAAACTCGGATTCATAAATGGATTTTCAGCACATCAACTATTAGGGGGACAATATGTCTTCGGATGGATTGGACTATTTCTACTCGTTCTTTTCTTTTCACGTCATAAAGTAACAAAAAAACAATTCTTTTCCTTACTAACCGTCGGAACAACAATGAGTATGACCGGGATTTTCTACGCTATTTCTGTAGAAGAACTACCCGCATCTATCGCTGTCGTCCTACTCTTTCAGTTCACTTGGATTGGTGTCATTATCGAAGCAATTGCAAATCGAACATTTCCAAGCCGCGATAAGATTATATCTATCCTTATTTTATTTGCTGGTACATTGTTTGCAGGTGGTGTATTTGAAGGCCTCGGACAAAGTTTTTCTACGAAAGGGATTATCTTTGGGCTATTAGCTGCTGTCTCTTTTTCATTCTATGTTTTTGCAAGCGGGCGCGTCGCTACGGATGTTCCGCCTTATACGAAAAGCTTCCTTATGACAACAAGCGCTACTCTTATCGTATGCCTATTCTTTCCGCCAACCTTTTTAACAGACGGTGCTTTGCAAGCCGGTCTATGGAAATATGCTTTCTTCCTCGGATTATTCGGCGTTGTTGTACCTGTCATTTGTTTTTCAATCGGTGTACCAAAGGTTGGAACAGGGCTTGGTACAATATTAGGTGCAGCTGAATTACCAACTGCTATTATTGCTTCTATTACACTTGTACATGAAGTCGTAACGTTCATGCAGTGGATTGGAATTATTTTCATATTAGTTGGGATCTTCACTCCTCAGCTGCTTACGGCTAGGAAAGAAAGGAAACAAAATCGCGTGCATAGCGCTTGAAAAAATACAGAATTTATATAAAAGATATAACTGCAATTAAAATAAGTAAATTTATCTGGAGGTATAAATGACTATTTTAAGCATCGTATTTTTTGCTATTATGTGTATCTTCTTCCTAATAAGATATATGAAAGAAAAGAAATTTTACGATTTACTTCTCATTCCCGTTTGTATATATGCAGAAGCAGTGAAAACTCCTTTCGTAGAGTACTTAAACTTTAATACTACATTTAAAATAACGTATGATATTGCAGCTATTATTCTTGTAATCCTTGCTGTACTTTTCTTTTTGAAAGATAAGAAAGAGAATCATACTGCATAACAAAAGACCTTTCATTTACTTGAAAGGTCTTTTTCTCTATCTCATTTTACCGCTCCATACAGCTTCTCTATCTCATGCTCAATTTGTTTTACATCGATTCGCTCAAATAATGGCTGTACGCTATCAATTCTACTTGGCAACGTATTTTGCGGTTCCCAATTTCGTTTCACAATCGACAATGTGTTTCGAACTCTTTCACTTGAAAATGGTAAAAACGGTTCAAGGAGATTTGCAAAATTAGCGATAAGATACACACAGTTATAAATCGTTTCTTCACATGAAACTGGATCACCTTCTCTTTGTTTCCAAGGCTGCTTTTCATCAAAGTATTTATTTGTAAAACGTACTGCATCAAATATTGTTTCTAGCGCCACCTTAAATTTAGTTTGCTCAATCGCCTCTCCTACACGCTTATATAATCCTTCTACTTTATCTTTCAGCTCTACCTCAATACTTCCCTTCGGCACGATACCACCATAATATTTTTCGATAAACTTTAATGTCCGGTTCACAAAGTTCCCGTATGCACCTAATAATTCACTATTATGACTGTAAATAAATTCCCGCCATGAAAAATCAGTATCGCGATTTTCTGGTGCGTTGACGGTTAAAAAGTAACGAATAGAATCTGGATCATAGCGTTCTAATATGTCAGGCACCCATACTGCCCAGTTTTTACTTGTAGATAATTTTCTTTTTTCAACTGTTAAATATTCATTCGAAACGATATGACGCGGGATTGCTTCCTCCCCTATTCCAAGTAATACCGCTGGCCAAATGACGGAATGAAACGGAATATTATCCTTTCCGTGCACATAATATGTTTTCGCTTCGCTATCCCAAAACTCTTGATCATCTTTCCCTGTTTCTTCAGCCCAATGTTTACTCGCTGAATAATAGCCTGTCACTGCTTCAATCCATACGTAAATTTTCTTATCTTCATACCCTTCTACTGGAATTGGTACCCCAATTGGTAAATCACGTGATACGGCCCTATCTAGTAATCCTTCCTTTACATATCTCTCTGTTAGTTGAATCGCATTGTCGCGCCATGTCCCTGTTTGCTTGGCAATTTCTACAGCCCTTTTAATTTGCTCCTGAAATGTATGCAATGCGAAATAGAAATGCTCTGTTTCCTGTACAGATGGTGTACTACCACATAACTTACATTTCTTTTCTAACAAATCGAGAGGATCTAAAATAGCAGAACACGCATCGCATTGATCACCTCTTGCTGCTTCATGGCAATGTGGACATATTCCTTCTACATAACGATCCGGTAAAAACTGCGTACACGTTTCACAATACGCTTGTTCCACTATTTTTTTATAAATATGTCCTTCTTCTAATAAACGTAAAAAAACATTTTGAACCGTTTCATGATGGTGCTCACTATCTGTACGTGTATAGCAATCATAAGTAAAACCAAGGCTACGAAAACATCGCTGGAACTCTTCATGATACTGATCAGCAATTTCCTTCGCTGTCACACCTTCTTGTTTTGCTCTAATTGCAATCGGTGTTCCATTACAATCACTTCCCGAAACATACAACACATTCTCACCTTTTGACCGGTAATAACGTGCTAAAATATCTCCAGGTAATAAACTCGCAATATGGCCAAGATGTAATGAACCATTCGCATATGGCCAAGCGCCCCCAATAAAAATACTCATCTTACATTCCTCCTTTAAAATATAAAAAGCCCCACCCCTATCTTAAAAAAGATAAGGGCGGGGCTGTATAAACAGTCGCGGTACCACCTTATTTCGCCAATTACTCACATAATTAGCCTTAACAAGTACGGAGCTATATGCTCTTATACTGTGGGTTTGATAACGAGTACCAACTCTCGTCGCCGCCTACTATTATCATTTGATAAGTTCAGGACGAAGCTCAAAGGCCATTGTTCAAATGAATATTCTTGCTTCTTCTCAGCTACCGAAGCTCTCTGGAAAGAATGTGTTCATCCTACTTTTCCTTTTCAACGCTTTTACGTATAACAAGTATTGTACGACTTAATCACAGAAAAATCAAACTTTTATCCAGAACGAAAAGGAAATCCCATCCTCCCGCCGAATACCTATACGTTCACAAAAGGAGTGATAACATTGAACCAAAAACAACTAAGCACTATAAATGAAAAAAGCTGGAATACAGCTGCTTATGAAGCTTGGACGAATCGCCATGGGGCGCCAGAGGATTATGCAAAAAAAATTATGGAAGATCCCACACGCGAAGTAGCACATTATTTACCTTACATACAATCTCCAAAAGGAAAACGTATTATTAACTTACTCGGCTCAAAAGGAAATAAAGCTGTCGCACTTGCCCTTTTAGGCTCTGACGTAACAGTTGTTGATATTTCAGCAAGTAATGCAAAATATGCAAATGAACTTGCGGACGCAGCAGGTGTCTCTATCCAGTATGTCGTTTCTGATGTATTAAATGTGCAGCTCTCCGAATCATTTGATATCGTATTGCTGGAACTTGGTGTACTCCATTACTTTCTAGATTTAAAACCACTCTTTCAAAAAATTGCTACTTTACTTAAGCGAGATGGAATGCTTATACTTCGTGACTATCATCCTGTTTACACAAAATTATTAGGAGTCGACCACCCATCATTTCAGGCCAATGGAAATTATTTCGATGAAGAATTAATTGAAGATGATGTTGCTTATAGCATCCTTCTTACAGAAGCACAGAAAGAATCGCTACCTAAAACAACCATCCGTCGCTGGACGCTAGGAGAAATCATTACAACACTTGCGGAAGAACGTTTTAAAATCGAAAAACTAGTTGAAGAACATGGATCTCATCAAAGATGGGTCTTTCCTTCTACTGCACCAGAAGGAATCGAAGAACGTATCCCTGGTCTATATACAATAATTGCGACAGCATGCAAAAAAGGATCCCTTCACGGATAGGATCCTTTTTGCATGCTCACGCATATAAGTTGAGGTTGGAGATTACCATAATTCTGTAGAATAGGACACAAGATATTTCAACATTTCGTCTCTGACTTACGTCGTCAAAAAGGGGTATGACCAACATAACGAAGAGTAATGTTTTTAGTTGATACTGATAATCGTTATCAACTAATTAGAAGTATACATGATGTCATTTCAAATTTCAATAGCATTTCTAATATTTATTTATGAATTTTATGATATACAAATGTATACATTTTAAGAACTTTTTCTAATACTAATCTGACTCCTTCCATTATCTGCTATAATTTTCATTGAACAGATTAATAACTTCATAATAATGTTTTTATTAATTTTGTTTTAAATATCTATAAATCATAATAAACAGTTTAAATGAGGGTAGGGGTAACGATGAAATATGTTAGTATTCGAAAAAAACTACTGTTCACACTCTTAAGCATTTCTTCTTTATTTAGTATTGCTCTTATTGTTATTCTTTCATTCGCCATGAATCAAGCAAGTGAAATCGAAACGTTAAAAAATGATGTATCAAAAAGAGCGACGATTTTAAAAGAACGTGGCGATTGGTTCCAAGCACAAGTTGCTGGTTTACAAGAATATTTGCTATCACATGATCAAAAAGGATTAGATAAGTTCAATCGAGAAGGGAAAAAATTAGCTGATACTAGAGAGAAAGTAACAAGTGACAAGAAGCTCCCAGAAGGAATGAAAGAAGCTATTTTAATGGGTGGAAAATGGCGTAGCGTCATAGATAATGAGGTACTACCTCTTGCGCGTGAAGGAAAATGGGACGAAGCATCCAAAATTGCTTTATCACAAACAGATTATGTAAATGATCTTTTAGGTCGTTTTAATAAATATACAAATGAAGAGAATGAGAAACGTGACGCATTAATTGCTGATGTCGAGTCTTCTTCATCACTTATTCAATATATTATTTTCTTCTCACTTATTACATGTACATTAACGTCTATCTTATTAGCATGGTGGTTCTCTGGTAAACTCGTTAAACCAATTCGACAAATTGATGAGAAGTTAAAAGAATTAGCTTCTCAAGACGGAGATTTAACGGCTAGATTACACGTAACAAGTAAAGATGAAATTGGTGACATTGCAAATTCCTTTAATCAAATGCTCACTAACTTACAGCATATAATAAAACAAGTTCAACAAACATCAACAAGTGTAAAAGAAGCTTCCGAAAATGTATTTATCGAAACAACCGCTTCTATGGAAAATACCGCAAGAACCCAAGAAACTATGAATGCTCTTGAACACAATATTCGTTCACAAGTTTCTAGCATTGAAGAAAGTTCAACCGCAATGGATGACATGGCAACGAGTGTTCAGCGTATCGCTGAGTCCGCCTCTTCTGTTACTAGTTTAGCTGTCACAACTTCAGAAAAAGCAGATGATGGGAATAAAGTCATTGAGAAATCTATTACACAAATGCATACAATTAACGAAGCTGTTAACGCTACATCACAAGTAGTTGAGCGACTCATTACACATACAAACCATATTGATACTGCACTTCAATCTATTTCGAATATCGCTGAGCAAACAAATTTGCTCGCTTTAAATGCTTCTATTGAAGCAGCTCGTGCTGGTGAACACGGCAAAGGATTCGCTGTTGTTGCCGATGAAGTTCGAAAACTTGCTGAACAATCTCAACTAGCCGCAACTGACATTAACCATTTACTTCATCAAATTCAAGCTGATACAAAAATAGCAAATGATATGATGACACAAGGTCAAGCAGAAGCTTCTGAAGGAATTACGGTTATTCGTACCGCCGGATCTTCATTCTCAGAAATTGTTAACCACATTAACAAAGTCTCTACACAAATGCAAGAAATGTCTGCAACTGCTGAAGAGATGGCTGCAAGCTCTGAAGAAATGAACGCAGCTTTAAATAATATCGCTTCTATTTCAAACGAAGTTGCTGCAGAAACATCACAAACAGCGCATTCGGCTGGTGATCAAGTAAACAAAATGAGTATCGTGGCTAACAAATCATCTGAAATGAAAACAATCGTACAAGAACTTGAAGTTCTCGTCTCTCATTTCAAAACAAACGCTTAAAGTGAAAATGACACGAGCTCAAAGGTATAGGAATGAAAGTTTTACAGTCTCTCTTTTTTCACTTTAAAATATCTCTTTCTATCTCTCATTCCGTCTGCTATAATTCCTAAAGGAAATAAGAAAGCTTTATTCCAACTGGAGTAAAGCTTTCTTTCAATTTTTTACATTTATTAATTCTAATACTAAGATTTCACAAAGGAGGCTTTTAATTATATGAATTTTGTAAGTATCAGAAAAAAACTTATGTTCATGATGGGAACGATTTGCGCTTTATTTGGTGTCGCCTTAGCATTTATTTTATTTTTTGCTATCGACCAATCTCGTAAAGCTGAAACATTACAAAAAGAAATTTCTCCACTGGCAACAGAATTGAAAGAGCGTGGAGACGCTTATCAAGTACAGCTCTCTGCTTTAAGAGGTTATTTACTACAACATGATCAAGTCGAATTAGACAAGTTTAATGAGATGAGTAAACGTCTTGAGGATTCAAAAGATAAACTTCTTTCTAATCCAAATCTTTCTTCGTCCGTAAAAAGCACAATGGAATTAGGGTCTACTTGGAGAAAGTTCATTGAAGAAAAAGTATTCACTCTTGCAAAAGAACAAAAATGGGAAGAAGCTTTACAAGTAGCTTCTTCAGAAAACGGAACGGTCTATAAAGTAATTGGTGACTTCACAAATTACAGTAATGAACAAGCTAAATTACGTGAACAATCTATTGAAAAAATTGATCAATCTGCACTCTTAATCGAATATGTTATTTTCTTATCACTTGTTGTATGTATTATCGTTGCAATTATTCTTGCATGGTGGTTCTCTGGTAAACTGGTGAAACCAATTCAACAAATTGACACGAAACTAAAAGAATTGGCCTCTCAAGAAGGTGACTTAACGGCACGTCTACAAGTAAATAGCAACGATGAAATAGGTGCTATCGCAACATCATTTAATAAAATGTTAGAAAACCTACAACATATTATTAATCGTGTTCAAAAAACATCAGTGGAAGTACAAACCGCTTCTGAAAATATGCTAGAAAAAACGAATACATCACGTGAGGCGACATTAAGAGTCCAAAGCTCGATGTCCAACTTAAATGCAAGTATTCAATCACAAACTTCTAGTATGGAAGAAAGTTCAACTGCAATGGATGATATGGCAGTAAGTGTTCAGCGCATTGCTGAATCTGCTTCATCTGTAGCGGAACTTGCTGTTGCCACATCTGAACATGCTAGCGATGGAAGTACCGTTATCCAAAAATCTGTTTCACAAATGACAACAATACACGAAGCTGTAAATGCTACGTCAGAAGTGGTTGAACGTCTAATCACTCATACGAAATATATTGATACTGCTGTACAATCTATTTCTAATATTGCTGAGCAAACAAACTTACTTGCTTTAAATGCTTCTATTGAGGCAGCTCGTGCTGGTGAGCAAGGAAAAGGATTTGCTGTCGTAGCTGACGAAGTTCGAAAGCTTGCTGAACAATCTAAAACAGCTGCAACAGACATTAATCAATTACTACATCAAATTCAAAATGATACAGAAACTGCTAGCTCTATGATGTCTCAAGGCCGTTCTGAAGCATTTGAAGGTATCAATGTTATTCGTGAAGCTGGTACTTCTTTCACAACAATTGTAGAACAAGTAAATAAAGTATCTACTCAAATGCAAGATATATCAGCAACTGCTGAAGAAATGGCTGCAAGTGCTGAAGAAATGAACGCTTCACTTAATAACATCGCTTCTATCTCTACTGAAGTATCGAGCGAAACTGCCGCAACGGCACAATCTGCTGAAAAAAAAGTTATCGTTATGAATGAAATGGCAGTAACTGCTGGAAAAATGAAACAAACAGTTGAAGAGTTAGATCAACTCGTATCTCATTTTAAAACAGAATAGATGTTCAAAAAATATCCCTTCTTTGAAAGAGGGATATTTTTTTGAGCTCATTTCCTGCACATTATGCTCATTTCCGTTATAATGAGAATCGATATCATTAAAGTGTAGGAGGGGCTGCTTATGTCACAAGAAGCATTTGAAAATAAATTACTTGCCAATTTAGAGGCTGTTATTGACCCTGAACTAGGTGTTGATATCGTTAATCTTGGATTAGTTTATGATGTTACAGCAGATGAAAATAATAATGCTGTCATTACGATGACTATGACTTCTATCGGTTGTCCAATGGCTGGGCAAATCGTATCAGACGTTAAAAAAGTATTATCAACAAACGTACCTGAAGTTAATGAAATAGAAGTAAATGTCGTTTGGAATCCACCGTGGTCGAAAGAACGTATGTCACGTATAGCGAAAATCGCATTAGGTATTCGCGACTAAATAAAGTGGAAATTTCATCATTTGCGGATAGCGGGATAAAGAAAAGACCTGACTAGGATGTCAGGTCTTTTCTCTTATTATTTTACACCTACTGCATCATAAGCTTTCGTTACAGCTTGTACAGCTTTAGAGTTTTTACCATATAAATCTTCAGCTGACTGAAGAGCAGCTTGACGCATCATTTTGAAGTCAGAGTTTGCAGTTAAATATTTCGTAAGAGCACGGTAGTAAATTTTTTCTGTCGCTTCACGGCCCACACCAGTTACTTTCACGCCGTAATGATCTCCGCCTTCAGATACTAAATATGCAGCTTTATTGTTAATACTGCTGTTAATATGAACACCGCCATTATCAGCTGTTCCAGTATAACGTTTACTATAGTGATCTGGGTAACCCTCACTTGGTTTTAATGGATTTGGAATAGACGCTGGGTCTTTAAGAGAGCGAAGTGCATCACCAGGTTTATCAGGTGTATAAATATCAGCACCTAAATCCCAGCTCTTCTTCTCAACCATAACACCCATAATATCAGATAACGATTCATTTAACGCCCCTGACTCATTTTTGTAAACAAGGTTTGCTGTATGTTCAGTTACAGCATGCGTTAATTCGTGACCGATAACATCAAGTCCAGCAGATAATGGAATGAACGTTTTTCCATCGCCATCACCGTACATCATTTGCACACCATTCCAAGCTGCGTTATTCCAGCTCTCCCCTACGTGAACAGTTGAAATAAGCTTCGCACCTTTATCATCGAAAGAGTTACGATTAAATGTCTTTTTGTAGTAATCATATACTTTTCCTGCATTTACATGCGCATCAACTGCAGCTTTATCTTCGAAGAACTTAGATTTACTTTCAACTTCTTCTCCTGTATATCCAAGCCATTGTGAGAATAAATTAAACCAGTTCTCGTCCATATTTTCTGCATCAAATGTATGAACACCTTGTCCTCGTTTACCATCAAACAAGTTGAATTGTCCTGTTTTCGTATCTTGAGCAATTTCAAATGATTGTCTAGCACCTAATACTCCGTAACCAAATCCAGTAATGTTATCTACAGCGTTATATTTCTCAATAACATTTCCATTCGTTGCATCAACAAAATAATGCCAATACCCTGGAGCTGGTTTTGAAATCGATGCCTTAACTAAGTATGCAAGATAGTAATTACCGTCTTTTTCATATACAAATAAATCTTTTTTCACACCATCATAACTCTTTACTTTACCAATTTCTTTCTCAATATCTGCCTTTGCAATTGTTTCTGCTTGTTCCGCAGTAATGCTTGCAGCTGCAGGAATATTTTTATCATCTAAATTCGGAATAACTTGTCCGAAGAATGCTTTTACATTATTCTCTTTATCAAGTGTAACAGTTTGATCAGAACCGTATACAGGAATGTTATTATGTTTCTCAACTAGCTTCACATGTGTCGTATCAGATTCAGCGTCTTTTTCTTCCCCAACGATATTAAAATGCTTTTCAATATTTCCTGCTAATTTAAACATATCTTTCTTACTCTCTAAGTATTGAAAGACTGTCTCTTTTTTATCTAGTCCTTCCGGTGCTTTCCATTCTTCACCTATGTATGCAGGTGTTTTAAATTCTTGATGATATTGAATTTTTTGTTCTTCCGCTTTCGTTGTCGTTGCCCCAAACGCTCCAAATCCCCCGGCGATAACAGTTAACGCTAATGCTGATGAAATGACTTGCTTTTTCACTATAACATTCCCCATTCCCATAAAGATTTTTGACACTTTTATACAATTCTTATTTTCCCAGCTGATACCTCTACCTAAAATTTGAGAAACATTTTTCAGACAATTCCAATCAAAAAAAGAGGACATCTATCGGATGTCCTCTTTTCTATAAACCTTTTATTGTTTTTTCAATTCAATTGCTAAATAGTGTGATTGCTCTTTCGCTTGAATGTGAATATCTTCTTCTACAGATTCTGCTGCATCCCGCATAACAAACGTTTCACCATTTATTACACTGCTTCCTTCAATTTGTACAAGGTATAATTGACGGCCTTCTTTCACTGGAAAATGAATTTCTTTTCCAGCCTCTAATGATAAAGAATATAAATTCGCATCTTGGTGAATTTGAATTGGTGCATTTCCTTCTACTGAAGATACCATATGGAACCATTCATTTTCACGCTTGCTCCAATCAAATTTAAACTCACCATAGTTTGGTTTATGATCTGCGCGGTCTGGTAAAATCCAAATTTGTAATAAACGCAGCGTTTCATCGCCTAAATTATGCTCGCTATGAAATACACCCGTGCCAGCACTCATATATTGAACATGTCCACGCTCAATTGTTCCGCGATTTCCCATGCTGTCTTCATGTGTTAAAGCACCATCTACAACGTAAGAAATAATCTCCATATCACGGTGCGGATGCATATCAAAACCAGTTTGCGCCGCTACTAGATCATCATTAATAACACGTAACGCTCCGAAGTTCATGTTATTTGGATTATAGTAATTGGCAAAAGAAAAATGAAAATGTGTATTTAACCAACCATGATTTGCTCTGCCCATATTTTTATGATCAACTTTTCTAAACATATCCTTCACCTCATACTATCTCGAATTCGAGATTTATTTTTAAATTTTTTCTTACTGTAACTTTTTTAATAGTGTTAATAACTGCTTTTGTTCCTCTATATTTAAATTATGAAACTTCTCTGCTTGGAACGTTTCTTGAGGTGGGACGATTTCCTCATATAAAGCTCTTCCCTTTTCTGTTAAAGAAATATATTTCGTAGTACCCTCTTGTTCACGCAAAATCCACTCAAGCTGCTCCATTTTATTTAAAAGCTGCGTTACATTTCCTTTCGTAACAAATAGCTTATTTCCAAGTTCTTGCTGCGTTAAACGATTATGTCCTCCAACTTGAGCTAACACATCAAACTGGGCGGCAGATATATTCCATTTTTTCAAATGCTGATTCGTCTCACGAATACTCTTATTATAAAAGCGTGACAAACGAAACCATAATAGTAGCCCTAGTCTATCTTCTGTTTTCATTTCATCACCTCGCTTGTTTCATATCATTAGTTTAGAACTAAACTTAATAAAAGTCAAATACTTATTTTTAATAAGTAAAAAAAGCACAGCGCTATTTCTCCACTATGCTTTACATTAACTTTCTACTCTTATATTCATCTAATTTCCTCTCCGCGAACTTCCTCGCATCTTTTTCAATCCACCGCTCTTCGTACCGTTCACTTCCCACATACAATATATCTCTCTTATGCTGCATCGCATGGCGGAATTCATGCAGTAGCGTTTTGAGAACTTGATCATACTCTTCCCACATACAAACGAAAATTAACTGCTTTTCTTTATGATAAAAACCACCTACTGGGAATAGGAACTCTTCTTCCTCTTCCCCTAATGATAGAAGCACATCATTTGCATCACACGTATCACAAAAAATAACGGGCGTTTTACATACTCCAATAAGAGAAAACAAATCCTCTCTCAACTTTTTGACATCCCAAGGAAGCTCCGAATCCAACACATACCAATTCTCTACCTGTTGATATACATTTTGAAACTGGAGTTCCATTTCTCTTTATTCCCCTTTCCAAGCACCCTTTTTCTATATGTATGCCACAATATGGTAAATATTAAACGTATTCTTTCATCCTTGAAAAAATGCCAATAAAAAAGGAATCTACGTCGACATAGATTCCTTTTCTGTAATCACTTTTTTTTCATCATTTTTTTTAATACAAAATAACCAATTGCACAAACAATAGCAGCAAGTGCAAAGTATTTCACATATGGCCCCGCAACTTTATTAATACTTTCCCACTCTGTTCCTAATTTAAAACCTAAATATACAAACACAATTGACCACGGAATAACAGCTAATGTAGTTAGCGTAATAAACTTAGCATGTGACATTTTCGCAATACCCGCTGGTATCGAAATAGCATGACGCACAACCGGAATAAAACGTGCGGTAAAGATAACGCCAGTTCCATAACGATTAAACCAATCTTCAGCATAATCAATATGTTTCTTCTGAATTAAAATATATTTTCCATATCGCTCAAGAACAGGTCTTCCTCCATATCGACCAATCCAATAAATGAATAGTTGTGCAATTACACCACCAATTGTACCGAACGCGACAGCGCCCCAAAATGTAATGCTTCCTGTTGATACTAAATAACCTGCATAAGACAATACGATTTCACTTGGAATAACCTCTAGCATTAATCCAAGCATAATTCCCCAATAACCAAGTCCTTCTAAAAAAACTAAAACCGAATGGATCAACTCTCCTAACATCATGTACCTCTCTTTACTGTTTTCATTACAAAAATGAAAGTACAAGCAGGAAATATCTTGTACTTTTATTTTTTAAAATTTAGTTTAGTTAGTCTTCGTATCCCACTTAAAGATTTTATTTAAGAATTTATATACATTCTTCGACTCTTTTGTCAAAAGTGGGCCTAAAATGGATAGTATAAGCACGTATAGTGCTGAGAATGGTTTCAGTACTGACATTAAACCACCGGCGATACCGATATTAGCCATAATGATGGAGAACTCTCCTCTTGAAACGATTGTTAATCCGATATTTGTTGATGCTTTATGAGATAATCCAGCTTGTCTTCCTGCAATCATTCCTGCTACAAAGTTACCGATTATCGTAAGAAGGACAGCACCTAACGTTAACCATATCGCTCCGCCTAATGAGAACGGATCAATACTTAACCCGAAGCTGAAGAAGAAAATAGCTCCGAAAAAGTCTCTAAATGGAACAACAAGATGTTCAATTCGGTCACTATGCTCTGTCTCAGAGAAAACTAATCCTAGAAGAAGTGCTCCAATTGCTTCTGCAACGTGAATTGTTTCTGAAAAACCAGCAATGAAGAATAATGAAGCAAATACTACAATAATAAAGATTTCATCTGAGCTAATATTGAGCAATTTATTTAATAACGGCGTAGCCTTTCTAGCTACTATAAAGAATAGAAGCATATATCCTAAAGCAATTCCAATTGAAGTAAGGGCACCTAAGAAGGAAGCGTGATCTCCAAGTACTAAACCAGAAACAACTGATAAATATACAGCAAGGAATATATCTTCAAACATAATAATTCCTAAAATTAATTCGGTTTCATTATTACCAGTTCTTCTTAAGTCCACTAACACTTTAGCAACGATAGCGCTAGAAGAAATCGTAATAATACCCGCAATAATTAAGATTTCTAGTAATGGGAATCCCATTATAAATCCGTATAACAAACCAAGTGAAAAGTTAATTAAAATATAAATCGTTCCGCCAATCGCAATAGAGCGTCCAGATTTAATTAGTTTTTTCATTGAAAATTCTAATCCTAGATAGAATAGAAGGAATAGAACCCCAATCCGTCCAAGGAAGGAAATTACACTTGCACTTTCAATAAATTTGAGATCGATAACACCTATTGTCGGTGCATGCGGTCCTACTAACATTCCAAGAACGATTAGAAAAGGAATTACTGAGAATTTAAATTTTCCAGCAATTACTGCTGCAATTGCCACTAAAACTAAAGCTGTACCAACTTCAAAAATTAACGTATCCATCTAATCAGTCCCCCCTATTTGAAAGTAATTCATTAATGATTTTTTTAATTTCTTCTCTCTCACCTGAAACTACAAGCATATCTCCTTCTTCAATTACTGTTTCTGGTCCTGGATTAAATAACTTCTTCATGTTCTTCTTCATAACCGCGATTATTGTTACGCTATATGTTTTTCTTATTTCAAGATCGCCAATTGTTTTTCCGATTGCTGGAGCTGTATTCTCCACTTTGAACCACTCAATCGCTAAACCTTCAAAAACCATCTCAACATTTTCTAACGCCCTAGGCTTATATACCATTCCACCTAATATTGCAGCGATTTGTCTCGCCTCTGAGTCACGTAGCGAAATACTTGAGATGCTTTCTTCATGATCTGAATCAAAATGATACATTTCTCTACGACCATCATCATGAATGACAATTACCATCTTTTCGTTACCTTTCGTAACGATTTGAAACTTATAACCAATACCTGGAAGTTCACTTTCTCTAATATTCATTTTTAGCTCCTCCATAACTTATTTATTTTAATTTTCTGTTTTTCTGTCTTTTATTCATCCAATCAACTTTAGAAATTCTAACCACTCAGGATATTTGTGATTTGGAAATCTTTTATTGTAATAATAAGTGGACCCTAAAAAGATACTTAAAGATGTAATGATAAAAAATATATTACTTCTCATTTTCAAACTCTCAAGGCTTACTTTCCATAAAGAATTTTCTTTCAAATTATCCCCACCTTCTCGCTTTAAATTTAGTTTTTTAAAATGTAAATAATTCTAAAAATATTACGATGTAACATAATCATAACACAAAAATGATTTAAGTAACATAATTTTTTAGAAAAATTGATTCTCGTATATTTTTTGCATATAATTTTCTTATTACGAAAAAAAGGAAGTGTATTATATGGTTGATATCTTTAGCAGATTCCTTGAGGTAACGAATAATATTTTATGGTCATATATTCTTATTGCAATGCTAATCGGCTTCGGTCTTTACTTCTCTTTTAAATTAAAATTTGTCCAAATTACTCATTTCAGTGAGATGGTCAGCTTAATTAGTAAAGGGTTTAATCGAAAAGAAAAAAAGAAAGATAGCATCTCACCATTCCAAGCATTTTGCTTAAGTGCAGCAGCACGTATCGGTATCGGAAACTTAGCTGGTGTAGCATTAGCAATTTCAATGGGTGGACCTGGCGCAATATTTTGGATGTGGTTTATCGCAATTATCGGAGCAGCTACTAGTTTTGTAGAATGTACACTTGCGCAAATTTATAAAGTAAAAGATGGAAGTAGGTTCCGTGGTGGACCAGCATATTACATGGAAAAAGGGTTAAACAAACGCTGGATGGGCGTCTGGTTTTCACTTCTTATTACAGTTGCGTACGGATTAATTTTCAATTCAGTGCAAGCAAATACAGTAACAATAGCGTTTGAAAATGCTTTTGGACTAGAGCGAACAATCGTAGGAGCTCTATTAGCCTTATTAGTTGCAGTTATTATTTTTGGTGGCATTAAGAGCATTTCACGTATTACAGAAATGATTGTTCCGCCAATGGCAATCGTTTATATCGGCGTGGCTATTTTTGTCGTTATTAACAACTTCAGTATGTTACCAAGCATTTTCATGGAAATCTTTAACGGTGCATTCGGTTTAGACCAAGCCATCGCTGGTGGTATTGGAGCAGCAATCAAGTTCGGAATTCAGCGCGGTTTATTCGCTACGGAAGCAGGAATGGGTAGCTCTCCTAATGCAGCCGCAACATCTGATGTATCTCACCCTGTAAAACAAGGGCTTGTTCAAGCATTAGGCGTTTTCGTAGATACATTCTTAGTATGTACATCAACAGCATTTATCGTATTATGTTCTGGACTTTACAAAGGATCAAATTTAGAAGGTATCGAATTAACACAAAACGCATTAAGTTCACAAATTGGACCGTGGGCAAGCACTTTCTTAGCGATTATTATTTTCCTATTCGCTTTCAGTTCACTTCTAGGAAACTACTATTATGGTGAAACAAATATCGCATTCATTAAAGAAAGTAAAACATGGTTAATGATTTATCGTGTTGCAGTTGTCGGAATGGTATTCTTCGGATCAATCGCTGCTCTTAAAACAGTTTGGAGTTTAGCTGATTTATTCATGGGACTAATGGTATTCACAAACTTAATTGCCATCTCATTCCTTAGCAAATTTGCTTACGCTGCATTAGTAGACTATTTGAAGCAAAAGAAACAAGGAAAAGATCCTGTCTTCGTTGCAAACTCTATCCCTGGCTTAAAAAATACAGAGTGCTGGGATGGGCAGGATGTAGAAGAAAAACAAAAGGCCGTTTAACAAATAAAAGCGGAAGTGGCTCGTTCAGAACAGGAGGGTGTTGGAACTCCTGATTACGAGGCGCTTTTTGCCTCGAATGAAGGATTGAAACAACCGACTGTTCTAGCCGCTGGAGCTGGATATCATTTAAAGCGGAAGCGGCTCGTTCAGAATCGCAGGACACTTCAAGCTCTCGACCTTGAAGCGCTTTTTGCTTCGAGCGAGAGAGCGAAATGACCGACTGGTCTAGTCACCGGAGCTGGATATCACTAAAAGCACAAGCGGCTCGTTTAGAACAAGAGCCATATCTCAAACAAAGGCCCTATTACTTCACCGTAATAGGGCCTTTTATTTACAACAGTTCATAATTTGTTCAAATTAATTCCAGCAAAAGGGTTGATTTATAGAGATTACTAGATTATAATGATTATAAATTAGTAATTGATATCACATAACAACTCAAAAGGAGATTGATCATAATGAACAAACAAGTAATCGAAGTATTAAACAAACAAGTAGCAGACTGGAGCGTTTTATTCACAAAACTTCACAACTTCCATTGGTACGTAAAAGGACCTCAATTCTTCACATTACACGAGAAATTCGAAGAACTTTACACAGAATCAGCTACTCACATCGATGAAATTGCAGAACGTATTTTAGCAATTGGCGGCAAACCAGTAGCAACAATGAAAGAATACTTAGAACTATCTTCTATTCAAGAAGCAGCATACGGAGAAACTGCAGAAGGGATGGTCGAAGCAATCATGAAAGACTACGAAATGATGCTAGTCGAACTGAAAAAAGGCATGGAAATCGCTCAAGACTCTGACGATGAAATGACATCTGACCTACTACTAGGCATCTACACAGAACTAGAAAAACACGCTTGGATGCTACGTGCGTTCTTGAATCAATAATAGACTTTAAAGCGGAAGCGGCTCGTTCAGAACAGGAGGGTGTTGGAACTCCTGATTACGAGGCGCTTTTTGCCTCGAATGAAGGAGTGAAACAACCGACTGTTCTAGCCGCTGGAGCTGGATATCATTTAAAAGCGGAAGCGGCTCGTTTAGAGTCGCTTTTTTATGTAATGGTCGCACTTAACGGTACACGAAATTATATCAACGATTTTTCAAATATATCGATCATAACTCGCAATATATCAACGATTTTTTCATTATATCGATCATTACCCGCAATATATCAACGATTTGACAAAGTATATCAATTTGCCGACAAATCACGACAATATCAGCGCCCCTCTCCCCTACTTTTATCAATATATTACAATCTCATCTATGTTAAAATATAGGAAACACCCTTTAGCTTTTCCAAATTCATCATTTACTACTTAAATGACGGGAGTGGTTCAGTTGAAAGACTACTTAATTAGAGCATTTTTTGCGTTAATAACAGTTGGGATTCTCTTACTTATAGCTAATATTTTCAATATACGTATCGAGGTTAAGGACTATGCTTTCCTCGTTGTCGTAGCAATTGGTGGCGGCTGGGGTGGCTGGTACCTGTATAAAAAACAAAGCAATCAAAATGATAAAGGCATTCCAAAGTAATATGGAATGCCTCTTTTATTGCCTTCTGTAATAAATAATGAAATTCAGACCACTAATACAACCAATCGCAATAAACATACAAAACGATTGTGGATCTCCACCTAGATTATACTCATCAACGATAAATCCGGACATAAACAACGTTATCGCTGAAACACCGATACACAATACCGAGATAAACCAAAGCGAAAATTCATTAATCAACTCTTTCTTCTGTCTCAAAACAATTAGCATAACAAGAATAGACGCTGCTAAAATACTTTTAAAAACCGGACGTAAATATACGAACTCCTCCATCTATCTCTCCTTTCCCCAAAACATTACATCTAAACATTAACATATTTAACCAAATTAAAAACACATGCCATCTTAAATTAAAACGACATGTGTTTCCGTATTTGCTATGATAGTTGCTTCCACTTCGTTCCCAAAACAGGACGCTCATAATTTTGGATTGCATGAATTAGTTTATCTGCTGTCTCAGCTGAAACGATCAATTCTTTATTTGATGGATTCATAAATCCTTCTTCTGCTGCACGTTCAACCATTTGCAAAATTGGTCCGTAAAAATCTTTTATGTTTAATAAACCAACTGGCTTATTATGTATACCAATTTGCGACCAACATACAACTTCAAATAGTTCTTCAAACGTTCCGTATCCGCCTGGAAGCGCAATAAAAGCATCTGCAAGCTCTGCCATTTTCGCTTTACGTTCATGCATCGTCTCTACTTCAATTAATTCTGTTAATCCTGTATGCACAATTTCTCCTCGGAATAGACCGCGCGGCATAACACCTGTTACACGTCCACCTAAACGAAGAACTTCGTTTGCTACTTCTCCCATTAATCCAACGCATGAACCACCGTATACAAGCTCATACTCGTTCTCAACAAACATTTTACCTAACTGAATTGCCTGCTCTTTGAATTCTGGTCTCTCCCCTAAATTAGAACCTGCAAACACACAAATCTTTCTCATTCCTACACCCCGAAACTATATATTGTTATGATACAATTGACATTGTACAACATATTGAGGAGATGAGGAAGAAATGGATATCGTTGCATTTCAAAGATGGGTTGAGGAATTTTACGAAAAACGAAGCTGGTCACAGTATAATGCCTTTATTCGCTTAAATTTCTTAACCGAGGAAGTTGGGGAAGTTTCACGAGTCGTTCGTGCTATTGAAATTGGCCGCGATCGCCCTGATGAAGATGCGAAAACAGAAGAAGAGCTAAAACAAGAACTAAAAGAAGAACTTGGCGATGTACTATCTAACCTTATTATTCTTTCGCAAAAATATGATTTAGACTTACAAGACATTATGGACGCACACGTCGCAAAGCTTTCAAAAAGGTTCGAAGTATCTAAATGAGAATATTATCAATTATGGTATAATATTCTTGTCACAATACTAAGGGGGATTTTATGTTATCAAAAAAATTGCACGACGCATTAAATGAACAAATGAACTTTGAATTTTACTCTGCCCATGCTTATATGGCAATGGCTGCTTACTGTACAGCTGAGAGCTATGATGGATTTGCTAACTTTTTCCTTGTACAAGCTGAAGAAGAACGTTTCCACGCAATGAAGCTTTACAACTATATTAATGACCGCGGAGAGCGCGCTATTATTACTGGATTTGATAATCCGAATAACGAATACGAATCTGTATTAAACGCTTTTGAAGTCGCACTTGAGCACGAGCGTGAAGTAACGAAACGTATTTACAACTTATCTGATATCGCTTGGGACGAGCGTGAACATGCAACAATTACATTCTTAAAATGGTTCGTTGACGAACAAGTTGAAGAAGAAGCTTCATTCGATAGCATCATTCAAAAATTAAAACGTATTACAAGCGATTCAAACGCACTGTTTATGCTAGATGCTGAATTAGAGAAACGTACATTTACGCCTCCAGCTGAGTAATATTTCAATCACCTTAATACATGTATTAAGGTGATTTTTTTGTTTGCTCTCTATCTTAAAATCACCTTAAATTTCCTCATATTTGACATAGTGCCAGATATAAAATGGTATTATTTTCAATATAAAAACGAATATACGAGGAGAGGAAAAATGAATCAACGTGTAGAAGCTGTTGATGCAATTCGTGGTTTTGCTTTGTTTGGCATTTTACTAGTCAATATGACATTAATTCAATTTGGGTTCTTCACCAGTGAAAAACCAACTTATCTATTTGGCGATCTTGATAAAGGTGCTAATTGGTTTATTCAATTTTTCGGCACACATAACTTTATATCCCTATTTTCTTTTCTATTTGGGCTTAGCATTATTTTGTTACAAAAAAGTATTATCACAAAAGGAAAAAAATTCTTCCCCACATACATAAGACGTATTATCATTCTTTTACTACTCGGCTACATTCACGGCACTTTTGTTTGGGAGGGAGATATTTTATTTGCATACGGAATAATAGGGATTTTTTTAATGATATTCATCAATCGAAAACCGAAAACTTTGCTTATTTGGGCGATTATTCTACTCGCACTTATTACACTTATGTCTTATCAAACTGATCCATCTACAAATATAAATGATTTCGCACCTTATACTGAAAAAGAACATAAAGTCCATCAAACTGGAAGCTATATGGATCACGTCAACTTTAGATTGACTGAAAATCCTTTTGATTACATGGGAATTGACGGTGCATTCGGATTATTTTTCATATCAGTTTTCGCAATAATTTTTATGTCTCCACTGTTCCTACTCGGAATGTATGTAGGGAAAAAAGGCTGGCTATTTGAGGTCAGTAAACATATACCTGCTGTCAAAAAAATATGGTTTGCCACCGGTCTCTTCTCTTTTACAATTAAAATCTTAGCTATGTTCATAAAACACCCGGTTTTAATTATGTTACAAGATGGCCTTACACCAGTAACTATGACCTTCTTTTACGGAAGCACAATCATTTTATTATTCCATTACAAAAAAGCAACCCGTCTACTAACATACATGGCGAACATGGGGAAAATGTCCGTTAGTAATTACTTAGCGCAATCTATTATCGCAACAACCATTTTTTACGCATATGGATTTGGCTTATACGGGAAAATCGGCTATTTCTTCGGTATTCTTTTAACCATCGGAATTTATACGATTCAATTATTCGTTAGCACCTATTGGCTCCAGAAATACCGAATGGGGCCAGTGGAATTTGTGTGGAGACTGGGAACTTATTTAGAGAAACCACGTTTTAAAAGAGACTTGGATAAAGCAAGTTAAACAAAAAAAGCAATGAGCCTACGCTCATTGCTTTTCTTAATTTATTAAAGCATAACCCCAACGATAATCGCTGATAATATACTTACTAACGTTGCACCGTATACAAGTTTTAAACCGAATGATGATACAACGTTTGCTTGTTTGCCATCGATACTCTTCGTTGCACCTGCGATAATTCCGATAGATGAGAAGTTCGCAAATGATACAAGGAAGATAGATAAAATACCTACTGTACGAGCTGATAAATCACCAGCTACTTTACCAAGATCAAGCATTGCAACGAATTCGTTCGTTACTAATTTTGTTGCCATAATTTGTCCTGCTTGTAACATCTCTGATGTTGGAATACCCATTACGAATGCTAATGGTGAGAAGATATATCCTAAAATGCTTTGGAATGTGATTCCGAAAATTGAATCGAATACACCATTAATTGCTGTAATTAATGCCACGAAACCGATTAACATCGCCGCTACTGTTACAGCGATTGAGAAACCAAGCATAATATATTCGCCTAACATTTCAAAGAATGTTTGTTTCTTGTCTTCTTGTAATTCTAAAATATCGTCTTCTTCTTTTACTTCATATGGATTAATGATATGAACGATAATGAATCCACTGAATAAGTTTAATACAAGTGCTGTTACTACATATTTTGGATCAATCATTTTCATATAAGAACCGACGATTGACATCGATACTGTAGACATTGAAGATGCACAAAGTGTGTATAAGCGATTTTTCGGTAATTTGCTTAGTTGATCTTTTACTGTAATGAATACTTCCCCTTGACCAACGATTGCAGCTGCTACCGCATTATATGATTCTAGTTTTCCTAAACCGTTAACTTTACTTAATAGGAAACCGACTGCACGAATGATAATCGGTAAAACTTTAATATGTTGCAGGATCCCGATTAATACTGCTAAGAAAATAATCGGTAATAATACTGTTAAGAAGAATGGTGCTTGTCCATCGTTTGCTAGACCACCAAATACGAAATTAACCCCAGCTTCCGCAAATTTTAAAATAGCGCCAAATCCATCTGCGATCCCTTTTACTAATACAAATCCGACCTTTGTATTTAGTAAGAAATACGCAAGTACCAATTGAATGACAAGCATAAGTGCAATTGGTTTATATTTAATTTTCTTACGATCTGAACTAATAAGGAAACCTAGTACAAACACTACAAGTAAACCGACTAGAAACATTACGAACTTCATATGTGAATCCTCCACTTCTCCCACAAGTTATTGGTCGTATAACGTATAACGAATGACGTCTGACCATTGTTGTTAAAAAAATTTAAAACCCCTAAAACTATTCAACTGTCATCTAAAATCAGTAAGCGTTTACATAAATTGCAATTTATAAAAGGTAGCTTCTTCTCTCCTACCATACTTGAAAGTCTGAAATTGATACCACCTACAAATCAAATTGTAAGCGTTATCTAGACGAAATGCAATATAAATTTTAAAAGATTTTTATATGTTAATATATTCCTAATTAATTGGTTTTTTCATGTAAATTTACCATAAAAAAATAGCCCTAGCTATGAGCTAGAGCCATCCTTTTTTTATAACATAACACCAACGATAATCGCTGATAGAATACTTACTAATGTCGCACCGTACACAAGGCGTAGACCGAATGATGATACAACATTTGATTGATTTTCATCGATACCTTTTGTTGCACCTGCAATAATTCCGATAGATGAGAAGTTCGCAAATGATACAAGGAATACAGAAAGAATACCAACTGTACGAGCCGATAAATCACCAGCTACTTTTCCAAGATCAAGCATCGCAACAAACTCGTTTGATACTAATTTTGTTGCCATAATCTGTCCCGCTGTTACCATTTCTGCTTGCGGGATGCCCATTACGAATGCTAATGGTGAGAAAATATATCCTAAAATAGCTTGGAATGTAATACCGAACATTGTATCAAACAAGCTATTGATTGCTGTAATTAATGCTACGAAACCGAGTAACATAGCTGCTACTGTAATCGCAATCGTGAAACCAAGCATAATGTACTCGCTCAGCATTTCAAAGAATGATTGTTTTTTCTTATTTTCTAATTTCAGTGTATCTTCTTCTTCTGTAATATCGTACGGGTTAATAATATGAATGATAATGAAACCACTAAATAAATTTAATACAAGTGCTGTTACTACATATTTCGGTTCGATCATTTTCATATAAGAACCAACGATTGACATCGACACTGTCGACATAGAAGATGCACATAATGTATATAAACGATGTTTTGGGATTTTACTTAATTGATCTTTTACTGTAATAAATACTTCTGCTTGTCCAACAATGGCAGCTGCTACTGCGTTATATGATTCTAGTTTTCCTAGACCATTTACTTTACTTAACAACGTACCAATAGCACGAATAAATATCGGTAAAATTTTAAAGTGTTGCAGAATTCCGATTAAAACCGCAAAGAATACGATTGGTAATAACGCTGTTAAGAAGAATGAAACCTCTCCTTTATTAACAAGACCACCAAATACGAAAACGATTCCAGCTTCCGCATATCCAAGAAGTGCGCCAAATCCATCTGAAATTCCTTTTACTAAAATATAACCAACTTGCGTATTTAATAAGAAATAAGATAATGCTAGCTGAATAATAAGCATAATTGCGATTGGTTTATACTTAATCTTCTTTCGATCGGCACTTATAAGAAAACCGAGTACAAATACAACGAGTAATCCTACAAGGAACATAACAAACTTCATTAATAAAATCCTCCATTTAACTCTTCATTAACGTTGAACGTCTGACCATTCAAAACAAGAAATAATCCGAACTTTCCATTTTTCCTCCAAAATCTTCAATCGGATAGGAAAGATCATAAAACCTCTTATTTCAAAGGCATTTTCCATTCTAACACAAATCACAAATCATATCCGCACTTTTCTTTAAAAAATTACATTTTATTATAAAACGTCTATGAATGTTCGTCTTTTACTATCTGCAAATAGTTGAATAAAACAAAAAAAGAGCATCAAATTTCACTTGATGCCCTTTTCATTATACCGCTTTTTCTTTATCAGCTACCGCTGACTCATCCCAACACTCTGTATTGTTCAAACCTGGAATAGACTCCGCATAAAAGACTGGATCTTTCCCTTGTTTCTTTTGCTTAATATAATCTGATAACGCTGCGAAAGCGTACTTTGAAAGGAATACAATTGCTACTAAGTTAATAACAGCCATAATACCCATGAATAAATCTGCTAAATCCCAAACGATTTGAATTGTCGCTACAGATCCTAGCATAACCATACCAAGTACAGCAATACGGTATGCATTTAATAGCACTTTACTTCCATTTAAGAATTCAATATTTGTTTCACCATAGTAGTAGTTACCTACTAATGAACTGAATGCAAACAAGAAGATTGCAACTGCTACAAATATAGAAGCCCATGGACCGATATGTTGACTTAACGCCTGCTGCGTTAATTGAATTCCGTTTAAATCAGCTGCATTATGCACATCTGATAAAAGAATAATAAATGCTGTACAACTACAAATTAATAATGTATCAGTAAATACCCCTAAAGTTTGAATGAAACCTTGTTTAACTGGGTGCGTTACGTTTGCAGTCGCTGCTGCGTTCGGCGCACTACCCATACCTGCTTCATTTGAGAATAACCCACGTTTTACCCCTAATAAAATCGCAGCTCCTAATCCTCCGCCTACTACTTCTTTAATTCCGAAAGCATGTAAGAAAATTTCTTTAAATACATATGGAATTGCCGTAATGTTTGTTACAACAACGAATAATGCCACTGCTACATAAATAATTGCCATTACTGGAACAATCATTTCAACCGCGCGAGCAATTCGTTTTACTCCACCGAAAATAATAACTGCAAGTAAACCAGCCATAACAAGACCTACTAATCTACTATCTGTTTTGAACGCCCCATCAAAGGCAGCCGCTACAGTATTAGACTGTACAGCGTTAAAAATCAATCCGAAACTTACTGTTATTAGAACAGAGAACACAACACCTAACCAGCGTTTCTTTAAACCCTTTTCCATATAATACGCTGGGCCCCCACGGAATGCATTCCCATCTTTTACTTTATAAATTTGCGCTAATGTGCTCTCTACAAATGCAGAAGCACCCCCAATTACCGCGATTAACCACATCCAAAATACTGCTCCTGGACCACCTGCTGAGATCGCAATAGCTACACCAGCTAAGTTACCAGTACCTACACGAGAAGCTGTACTCATACAAAACGCTTGAAATGATGATACGCCGCTCTTCTCTTTTTGCGCTTTCCTCGTTTTCGAGCTTGCCCCATCCCCAAGCAAACGAATCATTTCACCGAAGTAACGAACTTGGACAAATTTCACACGAAATGAAAAATAGAGCCCTAACCCAATTAACATCGCAATAATGATATATGACCAAAGGATATTATTTATATCCCCAATTACCTTAGCTAAAAAATCCATAATTGCATTGCCCCCCTCTTCCTAACAATAAGAAAATTATATTCTAAAAACTTTTAGTAATCAAGAACTTTATGTTAGGTTTTATAACATGAGTGCGTTAACTCTTTTAACATATGAGTTTTTTTACATGAAAATATAGCCATTACATGCATTTATCCAATACTTAATAACTTATCCTATTCGACCAGCCATACTTTTAAAACAGTACGTTCCCCACAAATAACGAGAGAAACAAACAAAAAAGTTATATTAATAATTACCCCTCACCCTTTTCATCATTTACTACAACAAAAAAGGCGAGCATCGAATTTACCTCGATGCTCGCCTTTTCAATTACACTGCTTTTTCTTTATCTGTTACCACTGGCTTATCCCAGCACTCTGTATTCGTTAAACCAGGAATAGAATCTGCACTGAAGACTGGATCTTTCCCTTGTTTCTTTTGTCTTACATAGTCTGTTAATGCCGCGTACGCAAATCGGCCAAGAAGTGTAATCGCAATTAAGTTCGTGATTACCATTAGACCCATAAATAAGTCTGCCATATTCCATACAACTTGAAGCGTCGCAACAGAACCGAATAATACCATTCCAACTA
Source organism: Bacillus cereus group sp. MYBK14-1 (assembly GCF_051916885.1). Classification (NCBI taxonomy): domain Bacteria; kingdom Bacillati; phylum Bacillota; class Bacilli; order Caryophanales; family Bacillaceae; genus Bacillus; species Bacillus cereus group sp. MYBK14-1. The sequence goes on from NZ_JBQAHM010000006.1 coordinate 123,498, forward strand.
CCGCAATACGGTAAATTGTTAACCACGTTTTGCTTTGCTTAATAAATTCAATATTTGTTTCACCATAATAGTAGTTTCCTAAAAGAGAACTAAATGCAAATAAGAAAATAATAATCGCTAAGAAGCTACTTGCCCATGGGCCGATTTGTGAGCTTAATGCATTTTGCGTTAATTCAATACCTTCTAAATTTGTTACTTTATATGCACCAGAACATAGTACGATAAATGCTGTTGATGTACATACTAAGAATGTATCTACTAAAACGCCGATCGTTTGAATAAAACCTTGTTTTGCTGGATGCGTTACATCAGCTGTTGCTGCCGCGTTCGGCGCACTACCCATACCTGCTTCGTTCGCAAATAATCCGCGCTGAATACCATATTTCATCGCAGCACCGATACCGCCACCTACAGCTGAATCTAAACCGAATGCACCTTTAAAGATTTCCGTAAACACATCTGGTATTAAATAGAAGTTTTTAATGACAACAAAAATAGCTACCGCAATATAAACAAGCGCCATTGGCGGAACAATCATTTCCGACATACGTGCAATACTTTTTACACCACCAAAAATAATAACCGCAACTAATGCAGCTAATACAATACCAACAATATAACGTTCTAAACCAAATGCATTTTCAAACGCTAATGTTACTGTATTCGCTTGTACTGAGTTAAAAATTAAACCGTAACTAACTGTAATAAGGATAGAAAACCAAATTCCCATCCAACGTTTATTTAAACCTTTTTCCATATAATAAGCAGGACCACCACGGAAGCCACTGCCATCTTTTACTTTATAAATTTGGGCAAGCGTACTTTCTACGAAACTTGAAGAAGCCCCGATAATCGCAATAACCCACATCCAAAATACAGCTCCAGGTCCTCCCATAGATATAGCTAATGCTACACCAGCTAAGTTACCGATACCAATACGAGCTGCTGAACTCATACAAAACGCTTGGAAAGAAGATACACTACCTTTTTTACGCGTCTTTCCAGTTAATCCATCACTCATTAGTCGAACCATTTCCCCTAAATGAGTAATTTGTACGAATTTCAATTTAATAGAAAAATAAAGACCTAAACCAATTAACATTGCAATAAGAATATATGACCAAAGAATTGTATTTGTTGATGAAATAAATTGCTCTAAAATATTCATACAATTAACCCCTCCTTTTCTCCATAAAACGAATTATATTTAAAAAACATTCAAAAATCAACATTTTTCGACAATTTGCAATTTCCAAATATTAGCCAGGTTCACAGTAACAATGTCCTTATGACTGACTACCCTCCCTCTAACTGTGCATACTAAAACAAAAAATAAATTCACAAACAACCCTATTGACAAAAATACCAACCTGTAACTATAATGATTACAACAGGTTGTAACAAACCTGATTACAACAAATTCATTTACTTTCAGATATACACTTTAACAAAACACTTTGGAGGGATTTATTATGAAAATCGGAATTATCGGAGCAACTGGTAAAGCAGGAAGTCGTATTTTAAAAGAAGCATTGGATCGCGGACATGAAGTAACTGCAATCGTAAGAAACGCTGCAAAAATTACAGAAGAAAACGTAAAAGTTTTAGAAAAAGACGTATTTTCTCTTACATCTAACGACTTGCAAGCATTCGATGTAGTTGTAAATGCATTCGGTGCTCCAGCAGGACAAGAACACCTTCACGTAGATGCAGGAAACGTACTAATTGAAGCGATGAAAGGTGCACCTAACACAAAATTACTTGTAGTTGGTGGCGCTGGAAGCTTATTTGTAGACGAAGAGAAAACAACACGTGTATTTGAGACACCAGGTTTCCCGGAAGAATACCTTGCAACAGCTCAAAACCAAGGTAAAAACTTAGAAATCTTACAACAAACAAATGATATCACTTGGACATTCATCAGCCCTTCTGCACTATTCGCATTAGGAAAACGTACTGGTTCTTATAAATCTGGTAAAGACAACCTTCTTGTGAACGCAAAAGGTGATAGCTACGTAAGTTACGAAGACTTCGCAGTTGCAGCACTTGATGAAATCGAAAATCCAAAACATGTAAACGAACGCTTCACAGTAGTTTCTGAAGCTGAATAATAAAAAAATCTCGTAAAACATTATGTTTTACGAGATTTTTCTTATTATTGCACTTGCTCTAATCCATTTTGAGTAATCTTAAAGGATATTTCTTGCCCCTTCATCGCATCCTCTTTTTTAACTAACTCATTCTTTTTGTACCAATTCAAACGACTCGGTTCCGCATGGTATACTTTCAGCACATCTCCATACTCAAATGCCGTTCCATTTACTTGCCCAGCAAAATTCTTTGAAGTCTCTTGTCCTTCTGCCGTTACATGCTTTTTCTTATTTCCATTTTGATCATAAATCGTAAGGCCTATATACTGCTCATTTACAAAGCGATAATGAATCTCCTCATTTGTAAATGTTGCATGTAATTTCTTTTCAGCGTGGTTTAACGTAACAATTGAACGTGTAACATCGGACACACCTTGATAGACTAGACTATCCCCATATGTCACTTCTACAGGAACTTCCGTCACCTTCTTATTTCCAAATCGATCTTTCGTTTCTACTTTCACTTTTTGCTGACCAATTTTTGTCGTATCTATTTCCCCTACAAACCCTACTACTTCTCCACCCTGTACTTCAACAAAGTTCTTCGCGTCTAGCGTTTCGCTATTTGTTCCGATTACTACTTGCTGCGGATTTGCTTTTACTGTTTGCTCACCGTCTAATCTTTCAAATCCATTTTCAGTTATTTTGAAGACTAATTCCTTTATCTCTTTACTTTTTCCTTCGCCCACATATACATCTTTTTGATACCAATGTAAACGAGAAGATTCCGCATGATATACTTTCACTACATCTCCATACTCAAATGCAATTCCATTTACTTCCTTAGCAAATTCTTGCGTATTCTCTAAACCTTTTACTGCTATATTTTTCTTCACTCTTCCTTCTTTATCGTACAATGTGAATTCAAAATACTTTTCATCTTTAAAGTAATCATGAATTAGGTTCTTTGTATCTGTCGCACTCAGTTTTTTCGTATCATGATGCAAAGTTACAATTGATTTCAAGTCACCATCTCTATAGCTCAGCCCATATACAAGTAGGCTATCTCCATATGTTACTGTTAGAGGAACTTCTGTCACTTTCTTATTTCCAAATCGATCTTTCGTTTCTACTTTTACTTTTTGTTCACCGATTTTTGTTGTATTTGGTTTTTCTACAAATCCAACTACTTCTCCATCTTTTACTTCAACAAAGTTTTTTGCATTTATTTTCTCTACATCTGTTCCGATTACTACCTTCTGTGGTACTGCCTTTACCTCTTGTAAAGTTTCCATTCTTTCAAAGCCTTTTTCAGTTACCTTGAAGAATAATTCTTTTTCTACTTTCGCCTTACCTTGGCCAGCAAGGCTATTATTTTGATACCATTTCAAGCGGTCCGGTTCTGCATGGAATACTTTTACTACATCACCATATTCAAACTGCATTCCACTCACTTGCTCCGCAAATTTCTTTGAAGTTTCTTGTCCTTCCGCTGTTACACGCTTTTTTGTGTTCCCATTTTGATCATATAGCGTAATCCCCATATACTCTTCATTTACATAACGATAATGAACAGGATTACCTGTAAACGTTGCGTGCAGTTCCTTTTTATCATGTTGCAATGTTACAACCGAACGTATTGCATTATCATTAGCATGAAATACTAAACTATCTCCATAAATTACTTCAAGCGGCACTTCTGTTATCTTCTTATTTCCAAAAGCATCCTTCGTCTCTATTTTTACTTTTTGTTCTCCAATTTTTGATGTATTTGGTTTTTCTACAAAACCAACCACTTCTCCATCTTTTACTTGTACGAATTCTTTCGGATCTAGTTTGTCTACATCCATTCCGACTACTACTTTTTGCAGTTTCGCCGTCACTTCTTGTAAACTATCTTTTAATTCGAACCCTTGCTCAGTTATTTGGAATAATTTCTCTTTTTTATTTTTAACTTTTCCTTGATCTACAAGTTCGTTATTTTTAAACCACTTCAAACGGCTTGGTTCTGCGTGGAATACTTTTATTACATCACCATATTCAAAATCCAATTCATTTAGTTCCATCGCAAATCTTTTTCCCGTTTCTTGTCCTTCTGCTGATACACGTTTCTTTTCAATCCCATTTCGATCATATAGCGTTAAGCCCATATATTCTTCTTTTTCAAAACGGTAATGTATTTCATTATTAGTAAAGTTTACATTTAATTTCTTCTTATTGTGGTGAAGTGTCACTGTCGACATTACATCATCTGAAAGTCCTTGAAAAACTATACTGTCATCATAAAATCCGTTAACTTGGACAGGAATTGAATTTTTATTTCCTTTCTCATCCCCAATTTCTACTAACACTTCCTGTTTCCCATTCTCTAATTTAGGCCATACAATCTTTCCTGTTACTTTTACATTCTCACCTAAATTTCGAACAAGCTTACTTGCTTCATTCTCGTCAGAATCTGTACCAACTAAAAGATTTTGTACTTCATTAGCAGGTTCACCATACGGAACCTTATACAGTTCAACTTGCTTCTCACGAATATCATTACTATCTGTAGCTTTCCAGATTTCCTTTTCTAATTTAGGTAACTTTGATTTTTCTATTTTCTCTCTAATATCATCATTTGGTGTTAATCCCCACTCCTCAAAGAAAGGAATTAAATTTTGCCCTGCCACTTTTGATGTCATATAAATAAATAGCTGCTTTTTCTCTTCATCAGAATGAGGCATTTCACTCTGAGGTAACAAACGATAAGCTTGATGTAACCAAGGATAAAAATGTTCTCCATACACTACATTTAATTGCCAAAACATTGTAAGAGGATTAATGTCATCAATGAATCTTTCTGCTTTAGGCTTCTCTAAATACTCAAATGAGTTTTTATAGTGCTCATCCATTTCTAATTGATTCCCTAACGCCTTTTGAACAGCTAATGAGTAAATATTTACTGTTACTTCCCTTACTTTAGACCACTTCCACGGTTCTTGCTGATGTAAATGACCAACTTCATGCCACGGTCCCCATCCATCCTTCTCAAGTACCTCTATATCTAAAACTCTATTCATTGCAGTTGGAATATATCCTGTATGATAATGTTTCGCAAACATAAAGTCCCCTTTAGCAGGCTTCCGTTTTTCAACAAACTGAACATAATGAGTTGGAGATTTTGCAACCCCAACACTGTCCTCAGATAATCCTGCCACTGCGTTTTCTAAACGGATAATCTTATCATGCAATTTCATTAAATCTGTTGGATCCGTATTCTTCATATATTTCTGCACAGAATCGTAAGTAGTAGTAATTAAGCTTCTCTCACCTTTTAATTCAACTGCATAAGGATCCTTATATTTTTTTAACATTTCATCCCAATCTTTTTTCGTATGCTTACCTAAAATAAATAAAGGAAAGTGACTACCACCATTTGTAACGGAAGCTGTTACTTCTCCTTCGTTATTCATATTATAAAAATATAAAATACCGCCTCTTGAAGATGAAATAACATTTTTTCCTGGTTTTAAATCAAACTCCTCTGGGTCCTTTTCATCATAAGATCTCGTTCCAATAAAAGCTTGGATAGACTGCGTTCCTTTTATGTCAATTGTAATCTCTTCATTTGGCTCTGCATAAATTCCAGTCGGTTCATTAGCGGAAAGTTTCCAAGTAACTCTTAAACGATTATTTTCTTCTTCTACGCTACCTTTCCCCTGCAACTGAAATACTCTCTGCTCAAATTTATTCTCTTCTAATTTCCCACCTTTATTCTCTTCCAAAGGCGCCGCATATCCTTTTGATGCTTCGAAAGCTACTGGTGATAATAATGTAGATATACATATACCTGCTACTAATACCCTACTCTTTTTCTTCTTTGACATAATCTGTGTCCCCTGTCCTTTTTTTAGACAAACCATCCTATATATTCGTTTAATGAAAAATCCTATTATCTTTATAAAAACATTTAACGAATAGACTAACACCTCGCGCACCTGTATCTATTACTACCGCATTTCCCTCCATGTATTCGCTTTCTTACATTGTAAAATTTTTATGTAATATGCCCTCCTCACTTCTCTCTATTTGTGATGAGTTCTCTTGCTACATAAAAAAGAGAATAGTAAAAGATATTTTTCAGTATTGTCATCTATACATCTAAAAATGTGAACAACAATAGAGTTTTACATTTTCTTCATATATGACCATCTATAGGTAGTTTTTCCAACTGAATTGTACACGCTTTACACTTTGTTTGATAGCCTCTCTAATTAGAATAATGTTACAATTTCGTGAATAAAATCCATTTATTGTAACGTTTAGATTTCTCCATATTTTATTATTTTTAAATACTTCTTCAAACGTTAAAATAGTGTTTCACTCGATTGATTATTATCTTGATATATCTTTAAAGAATTCATATGAAAAAGCATTGGCATATACCAATGCTTTTTCATTATCTCTTTTGATTCGGTTTATGCGGTTCATTTGGAGTATATGGCTTATTTGGTTTATTTGGAGCCTCAGCCTTTTTCCAACTTACCGCTAACTCTGGACTTGTTTTTTCTTCACTACGCTCAAGTAATACTACTGCATTTTGAATAGTCGGTGTACCTTTATGCGCAATCCCTTGTAATTTCGTTAAATTTCCTGATACTTTAAAGCTAAATCCACCAGCTGGTGTTTGTTTCGGAATTAAAATGCGGAACTTTTCTCCTACATTAAATTCTGTTTTTGTTTCGCCTTTTTCATTTGCAAATTTCACGCCCGCTGGTGCACCTGTTGCTTGCACTTTATACGTTCCGCTTTTTGCATTTGTTTCTACTGTATATAAGCCTGTTTCAAAGAAATCATTTTTTAAGACTGCTTGTTGTTCTTCTGTAGGAGTTACACTCATCGTAATTTCTTGTAGTTCTTCACTAGCACTTGCTTTTGCAACGATATCTTTCGTTACCTTTTCTACATTTTTATTACGGAAGTCTAAATCATTAATATCGATTTGTTTTAACGCATTCCACACTGCAAGCTGCGTTGCGTAATGCGCCTCTCTCCAATCAGATACCCCTAATTCTTGTGGACTCTTTTGTGGATATCCATTCAATAGTACACGGTACACATTAATATCCACTTTCCCCATTTCCGGTAAATCTTGACCGCTTGGAGATTTCAAATCTACATTTAAGCAAAAAGCAATTTTACCATCTGCCGTTTTAATAAGCTCTGTTCGAATTGGCTTCTTCTTGGACTTACTATAACTCCAATCCATTTGATACTTTGTATGGTCCATCACTTCTGCGAATGCTTTTTGAAGTGGGAATAACACAAATAAAACACTTAAAAACATAGCTAAAAGTTTGAACGATTGCTTTATATTCATGTTTACAGCCCCTTAATAACAAACTTAATACTAAGTAGTATTTATTTAGAAACTATTTTTATGCACAAAAAAAGAGTACTTTTAAGCACTCTTTTTTCTTACCTTAATCTTAGAAATCGAAGTTATCAGGATCTGGACCAACGCGATGATTTTGATTTAACGCATCGATTTTTTCCATATCTTCTTTCGTTAATTCAAAGTTAAATACATCAGCGTTTGCAATAATACGGTGTTCTTTCGTTGATTTTGGAATTGTGATTACTCCATTTTGAAGATCCCAACGTAAAATAACTTGCGCTGTTGTTTTACCATGTTTCTCAGCAATCTCTTGTAATGTTTCGTTATCTAATAATTGACCTTGCATTAGTGGTGACCATGCTTCCATTTGAATACCTTGTTCTTTACAGAAAGCTTGTAGTTCTTTTTGTGTTAAACGAGGGTGGTATTCTACTTGGTTAATCATTGGTTTAATTTCTGCATCTTTCATTACATCTTGTAAGTGATGGATTTGGAAGTTACTTACACCAATTGCACGTACGCGCTTTTCTTTATAAAGTGTTTCTAGCGCTCTCCATGTATCTTTATATTTTCCTTCTGAAGGCCAGTGAACAAGATATAAATCTAAATAATCTAGTCCTAATTTTTTTAGACTCTCTTCGTATGCAGCGATTGTTGTTTCATACCCTTGATCTGCGTTCCATACTTTTGAAGTAATAAATAATTCTTCTCTTGCAATACCAGTCGCTTCAATACCTGCACGAATTCCTTCACCTACAGCTTTTTCATTTCCGTAAATTGCAGCTGTATCGATGCTGCGGTATCCTGCTTTAATTGCTGATTTAATTGCTTCTACAAGTTCTGGTCCTTCTTCTACTTTAAATACACCTAAACCGAACCAAGGCATTTCTACACCATTACTTAATACTGTTTTACTTTGTAAGTTTTTCATTTTATTTTCTCTCCTTTTATTTTACTTGATCTCTTTTTTCTAATGTCATGCTCCACGCTGTTAAAATAACAGCGGCTACTACCATAAGGCCACCTACCCAAGCAGTATGGATTAATCCTAATGAATTCGTTACAAGGCCACCTATATAAGAACCTAAAGCGATCCCTCCGTTAAATGCGGCAATATTAATTGCTGAAGCAACATCAACCGCACTAGGAACAAAGCGCTCTGCCAATATAACTACATATACTTGTAGCCCCGGAACATTCATAAATGCGAATAGTCCCATGAAAATAATTGTGATTAATCCAGCTACTTTAAATGGCGCTGTAAATGTTAAAACAAATAATATAATCGCTTGAATCAAGAACATGTAAAATAGCGCTCGAATCGGATTATGATTCGATAATTTTCCGCCGACCATATTCCCTATCGCAATTGCGATTCCATACACTAATAAAATGATAGTAACAGTACTTGCTTCAAATCCTGTTACTTCTTGTAATAACGGAGATAAATACGTAAATGTTACGAATGTACCGCCGTATCCAAGTGCAGTAATAATGAAAACAAGTAATAGTCTTCCATTTTTAATTAATTTAAATTGATCACGAAACGATACAGGTACACCATTTTTTAAATTAGATGGGACGAGTATACTATTTGCGATGAAAGCAATAATTCCAATTACAACAATCGCCATAAATGACGCTCTCCAGCCAAATTGTTGACCGATAAATGTTCCAATTGGCACACCAGTAATAGTCGCAACTGTTAATCCAGTAAACATAATCGCAATTGCGCTAGCACGTTTATTCTCTGGTACGATTGCAGCTGCAATTGTAGATCCAATTGACATAAACACACCATGTGCAAACGCAGATACAATTCTTGCGATAATTAATACAGTGAAGCTTGTTGCTACCGCCGCAATGCCATTACCAATAATGAAAATAACCATAATCCACATTAATAATGTCTTTCGCGACATACTAGCCGTTAACGCTGTTAAAACAGGAGCTCCTACTGCCGCTCCTAACGCATATAAGGAAACCGTTAAACCGGCTGTTGTAACCGAAACATTTAAATCTTTTGAAATAGATGGTAGTAAACCGACACTAATAAACTCGGTCGTACCAATCCCAAACGCACTAATTGCTAGCGCTAATAAAGCAAACATACTTCTTCGGCTCGTCTGAGCTTCCGAAGATGGTACTGTATATGAACTCAATTGAATTCCTCCTTATTACAAGAAATCCAATCATAATAGTATGATAAAAAGGCCCTTTTATCTTCTAAAAAATATATTTCATACTTACAAATGCTATTATGAATGGTTTCATTCCTTTTTTGAAGAACGCACTTTAAAGTACGATAGGCACTAAAAAGTAACATAGTCACTTTTTGGTACCGTACTACTCATTTGCCTCTTACATGTGCTATTATGAAACATATTTAACACAATAAAAAGTACGTACTTTAAAGTGCTATAGGTACTAAAAAGTAACATTTGTATGATTTAACTTATTTTACTTACAAAGGGAGGATTTCATATGAAGAAATACAATATTCCTGTAGAGGCGACTTTAGAAGTTATCGGCGGAAAATGGAAGGTTGTTATCCTTTGTCACTTAACGAAAGGTACAAAGAGAACGAGTGAACTAAAACGTTCCATGCCTGGTATTACACAAAAAATGTTAACACAGCAATTACGTGAATTAGAAGACGACGGGGTCATTCAAAGAAAAGTATACAACCAAGTCCCACCGAAAGTAGAATATTCTCTTACTGACTACGGTTGGTCTTTAGAATCCATTCTTGATTCTCTTTGTTCTTGGGGCGAATGCCATCTTGAAAAAGAAGGTAACACATCGATGCTAATTGCAGAAGGTGAATAATAGGAAAAAGGAAAAAACGAACATGAATTGGTTCATTTTTTCCTTTTTTTCTTTATATATATGTACATTTCTAACTGGAACAAAATATTTTATACGCTTTCATACCTTGTCAGCACTACGTTATACACTCAATATCAAATAATTAGGAATCATTTTTATGTTAACATAGGTGTATATAGTATATAATATAGGATATATATTATATACACTTTCCGGTAACGGAGCTTTTCCATTATGCGGACAAGCCATGTATCGGACAGTTCATAAATAATAAGTAAGACGTTATGGTTTTAGATTTATGTCAGCTTACTTGCTGTCATAAATTTAAAGGCATTTTATTGTGTTTTGTGAAACTTTGTATAAAGTTTCGTAACCGTTTACTATCTTACTTATAAAAAATAAGAGTATTGCTATCGTAAAGGAGAATTGGAGATGCCAGAAACTATGACTCAAACAAAGCCAGAACAAGAAACTGTACAAATTTCTGCTAGCCAAGGACAACTTGATGTACTTGATCAGTTGTTAAAACCTGAGGTACAAGAATCATTAACAACACTAGTAGAACAGCTTCCAAAATTAACTGAGCTTGTTAACATTTTAACTAAGTCTTATGACTTCGCTCAAACTGTTGCTACTGATGAAGTATTAAAAAGCGACACTGTTGGTGCAATCACAGAGCTTGTAGAACCTGTAAAAGATACAGTGAAAAGCATGGCTGCTACTGCAATCGAAGCGAAAGATCGTGCTGACGAAAGCAACGAAGTTATCGGCCTGTTCGGTCTATTAAAATTATTAAAAGATCCACAAGCACAAAAAATGTTCCGCTTTGTGAACGCATATCTTCAAATTAGTGCAGAACGTAACAATAAATAAGTTAACTTATAACAACAATTAGTAAAGACGGGGGATATCATACTATGTCAAAACAAATTGTCATCTTAGGCGCTGGTTATGGCGGTCTTCTTGCCGCTTTAAACGTACGTAAATATTACAGTAAATCAGAAGCACAAGTTACAGTGATTAACCAATACCCAACGCACCAAATCATCACTGAACTACACCGCCTTGCAGCTGGTAACGTGTCTGAGCAAGCAGTTGCAATGCCACTTACAAAGCTTTTCAAAGGTAAAGATATCGATCTTAAAATCGCAACAGTTGAGTCATTCTCAGTTGATAGCAAAGAAATCAAACTAGCTGGCGGCACTACTTTATCTTACGATGCACTTGTAGTTGCTTTAGGAAGTAAAACTGCTTACTTCGGTATTCCAGGACTAGAAGAAAACAGCATGGTATTAAAATCTGCTGCTGATGCAAATAAAATCTACAAACACGTTGAAGACCGTATTCGTGAATACGCGAAAACGAAAAACGAAGCTGATGCTACAATCGTAATCGGTGGTGGCGGATTAACTGGCGTTGAGCTAGTTGGTGAGCTTGCTGACATTATGCCTAAACTTGCAAAAAGCCACGGCGTAAATCCAAAAGAAGTGAAACTTCTTCTTGTTGAAGCAGGTCCAAAAATCCTTCCAGTATTACCAGACCACTTAATCGAACGTGCAACTACTAGCCTAGAAGCGCGCGGCGTTACATTCTTAACTGGTCTTCCTGTAACAAACGTTGCTGGCAACGAAATCGACTTAAAAGACGGTCAAAAACTTGTTGCTAACACATTCGTTTGGACGGGCGGCGTACAAGGTAACCCATTAATCGGTGAATCAGGTCTTGAAGTTAACCGTGGACGTGCAACAGTTGATGCATACCTACAATCTACTTCTCACAAAGACGTATTCGTTGCTGGAGACAGCGCTGTTGTCTTCGCTCCAGACGGACGTCCATACCCACCAACTGCACAAATCGCTTGGCAAATGGGTGAGTTAATTGGATACAACTTATACGCAGCACTAGAAGGCAAAGCATTCGAAGAGTTCGCACCTGTAAACTCTGGAACACTTGCTAGTCTAGGACGTAAAGATGCGGTTGCTACAATTGGAGCAAGCAATACTCCACTTAAAGGCTTACCAGCATCATTAATGAAAGAAGCAAGTAACGTTCGTTACTTATCACACATTAAAGGTCTATTCAGCTTAGCTTACTAATCTGAATATAAGCCCGAATCATGCCCTGCATGGTTCGGGCTATTTTTATCCGTAATTTTCTCTAACTTATTTATTCGGCAGAAGAATCGTATAACCCTTTTAATTATCTAAATTTACTGATTATTTTATGTCCAAATTGTGTATACGAAAAGATGGAAGTATTCTTCCTACTCCCATCCTTTCACACAAACTATTCGCCTAACTTCACAAGACTGTAATTCTTCTTCCCTTTACGGATAATAATAAATCGTCCATCAAATGAATTTTCTACAGTAACATCTGTACCCACATCTGTTACTTTCTCACCATTCATAGAAATCGCTCCGTTATTAATATCTTCACGCGCTTGTCGTCTAGATGGTTCAATTCCTAAATCAACTAGCCATTCTACGATGTTTTTCGTCTCTTTTGAAGACTGAAATGTTGGCATTTCTTTAAAGCCTTGTTCAATTTCATCAGCTGTTAACGATTTAATATCTCCGCTAAATAACGCTGCTGTAATTTTCTCAGCTTGCAGGAACGCCTCTTCTCCATGAACAAACTTCGTCATTTCTTCCGCTAATACTTTTTGCGCTTCACGTTTATGAGGTTCCGCTTCTACCTTCGTTGCTAATTCATCAATACGCTCTTTCGTTAAGAACGTAAAGTATTTCAAGTATTTAATTACGTCACGGTCATCTGTATTTACCCAGAACTGGTAAAATTCAAACGGTGTCGTTTTTTCAGGATCAAGCCAAACCGCACCACCCGCTGATTTACCAAACTTCGTACCGTCCGATTTTAATAATAACGGAATCGTTAATCCGAATACTTTCGCCTCATGACCCTCTAACTTACGAATTAAATCTAAACCACTCGTAATATTTCCCCATTGGTCACTACCACCAATTTGCAGTTGAACATCCTCTTTCGTGTATAAATGATGGAAGTCCATCGCTTGCAAAATTTGGTACGTGAATTCCGTGAAAGAAATACCTGTATCCAAACGGCTTGCTACAATATCCTTCGCTAACATGCTATTGATGCTAAAGTTTTTCCCGTAATCACGTAAAAACTCAATAATATTTATTTCATGTGTCCAATCATAGTTATTTACCATCTTCACTTCGCTATTTCCACCAAAATCAAATAGCTTTTTCATTTGTGCTGTTAACGCATCTACATTATGCTGAACCACTTCTAACGTTTGAAGTTGACGCTCTGATTGACGTCCACTCGGATCACCAATTGTTCCTGTTGCCCCGCCAATTAAAATAACAGGATGATGACCAGCTAATTGGAATCTCTTCATCATCATAAACGGAATCAAATGTCCGATATGCATACTATCACCAGTCGGATCAACTCCGCAGTATAGTGAAATCTTTTTCTCTTCTACTAGCTTACGTAAGCCTTCTTCGTCAGTCTGTTGATTAACGGCGCCGCGCCATTCTAACTCATCAATGATATTCATCTTTTGTCATCCCCTTTATTTTTTTAAAACAAAAAATCCCTATGTCTATGACATAGGGACGATTATTCACCGTGTTACCACCCAGTTTGTATAAATAGCATAGCTACTCATACCACTCTTAGCAATAATATCGATTGCCAGTCCGCTTAGCATTACCTAAGATACTCCAGAGTGTAATTCACAAGTTTGTTTGTGCTAGGTTCCAGCAACCCCTAGCTCTCTCGTTAACAGTGACAAACTGCTACTGGGCTCTTTCAACGTATGTTATTTGTTAAATTATTAGCCATTATATTGAATTGAAAACAAATTGTCAACAATACCCAAATATTATTTTAAAATAATTCATATCTTCATACGTATTTCTTTATTCCTTATCTTCTCCAATAATCCTTACTTCTCGCTCCAACTTCACGCCAAATTTCTCTTCAACTGTCTTTTGTACGAAGTGAATTAAATCGATGTAATCTTGTGCTGTTCCGTTATCAACATTCACCATAAACCCAGCGTGTTTTAAAGAAACTTCTACTCCACCAATTCGCTTACCTTGTAGTCCTGAGTCTTGAATTAACTTACCAGCAAAGTTATTTGGTGGGCGCTTAAATACGCTACCACATGAAGGATATTCTAGAGGCTGTTTTGACTCACGTTTAAACGTTAAATCATCCATTTTTGCTTTAATTTCTTCATGTACACCTTCTTCAAGTTCAAATCTCGCTTCAAGAATAATGTAATGGTTGTTCGCAAATACACTCTTACGATATCCAAATTCAAATGCTTCTTTCGTCAAAGTACGTAGCTCTCCATCACCTGTCATTACGACAGCTTCTGTTAATACAAACGAAATTTCACCGCCGTATGCACCAGCATTCATATATAATGCTCCGCCAACTGAACCTGGAATACCACAAGCAAACTCAAGACCCGTTAAGTTATGGTCTAAGGCAATACGTGATACGTCAATAATTGCTGCACCACACTGTGCTACAATCGTCGTTCCTGTTACAGTAACACCTGTAATATGAATTAAACTTACTGTAATCCCGCGAATTCCACCATCTTTAATAATGACATTCGATCCATTTCCTAAAAACGTAACTGGAATATTATATTCGTTCGCATATTTGATAACTTCTTGAATTTCATCATAATTTGTAGGCGCAACAAAAACATCTGCTTTTCCGCCAACTTTAATATGCGTATGATTCTTTAACATTTCATCTTGTTTAACATGTCCTTCAGGCAATACCGTACTTAAATATTTATAAACCTCTTGCATATTCATTTTACGATTCCTCTATTTCTATATTCATTTTATCCCGTTATACGGGCCCATAATATCCCCACGTACATGAAAGAACCTAAAGTGGTGGATACAGTGTACCCAAAATCAATTCGAGACACCTATAAACCTCTTAATTTATAAGAGGTGCCACTCATATTAAAATATATATTGCATAATAAAGCAACCCAAATGGACTACTAAACTTGACATGTCATCAGAAAGACAACAATTTGTAAAATATGTGACTTTTTCAAAACACTATCCCTCAGTATCTTACTATACCACACAAAAAGAAAGTGGTATTTTTTTGTACTTTTTACTTTATTTACATAAATAAAAAAAGAGCACATCCGACAGAATGTGCTCTTTCTATACTCTTTATATTACTTTTCGTTCTCTTCTTTTTCTTTATCAAACCATAACAGCTCATCGTTATCAACTTCACCATTATAATTGATTAAAATTTCTTCTCCTGCTTTTATATCCTTATAAGCATAGAAGTTAAACGTATGGTTCTCGAAGACAATATCATACGTTGCATTCGGTGTATATGAATGATTAAATAACATACCGTATCCTAAAAGGATTGCCGTATGATTGATTCCATACTCAAATGCGTAGTCAGCAAGTAATGTTTTCTCAATATGTTCATGCTGTTCATTCGGATAAGAGATAACTGGTGCTGCGTGTATCAACTCACCTTTTTTAATATCACGAGTTGCAAATACACCTCTATTAAATTCTCCATCACTAAGTTCAGAAGTCTTAACTTCGATCATATGCGTCACCTATTTAATTCTTTCTTTGAAGTATTTTAATTCCGCTATTAGCTGAATTTTATCTCCTTAAGCTTGGCAGAAAACGCGCAGAAAAGCAATTAAATTCCTATCAAGTATTCGTTTCAATGAAAAAAGAGCACATCATTCGTGCTCTTTCCAAGCAATATTACTTTTCTAAAATATCTTCTAACAACTTCACTTGCTCGTTAACAGTTTGTAACGTCTTCACTGACGTATCATTTCGATGTTTTTCTTCTTCCACACTCGCTAGCACTTCTTCTGTAGCTGTAGAAGTTTGCTGAATTACGTTAGAAGCATGCGTAACATCCTTTACGATATTCGTCGTTTTAACTTGGAAACTTTCTTGATGAACAACAACCTCTCGCATTACTTCATTAATCGCATCAATAAACTTCCCTAAATCAGTTACATTTGTTAAAACGCTTGCTAACATCTCGTTACATTCTTCTTGTACTCTTTCTGACTTTTCTACTTGTACTTCTACCTTACTTGCTTGATTACTAAACTCCTTCAAAATCCCTTGAATTCTTCCCGCAGAACGATTTGATTCTTCAGCAAGCTTTAACACTTCACTCGCTACAATAGCAAAACCTTTTCCATGCTCGCCTGCCCTCGCAGCTTCAATATTTGCATTTAAAGCTAGCAAACTCGTCTGACTTGAAATATTCGTTATTACATCTACAATTTCATTAATTTGTTTCGATTGCATCATTAAATCTCTAAATATAATTCCAGACTGTGAAACAACATCATTTAAACTTCTCATGTTAATTTCAAAATTTCTTAGAGTATGTACACTACCTTTTGAAATTTCTAAGCTTTCATCCACACGAGCCGATGCAGTTCTTACTTGAGAGATGATTTGTTCAATATTTCCCTCCATATCATTCAATACTTCTACCGAACGATACATCATCTCTGATTGTGATTGCGTACCAACTGCCACCTCTTCAAAGGCAAAATTAATTTCACTCATCGATTCCATCGACGTGTTCATATTTTGTCTTAAATGATTGAAATTACTATCTAGTTTCACAACTGTTTCTTCAATAAGTCTTTGCGTCTCTTCTAACTCCTGAGCTTTTCTCATTACTTCTTGCTTCTCATCACTTAAACGAAGGAGCAAATTAGAACCGATTTTCGTGACGCCCCACATAGCGATTGTTACAATCGCTAACAAACTTGCGAAATTAGCAGCTTCAGACGAGGCTGTATAAGCAAAAAATTGCTCCGGCCAATAGCTACAAAGGATAAATGTGATCACAACAGCTACCCCGCCAAGAATTAAAATGAGACGCTCACTTAAGTAAATAAGTGAAACAGCTAATGTAAAATAGACCATTTGAAATACAGCCGGGCTTTCATTAAAAGCTTGTACCATAATGTAAGACATTGTAAGCAACATAAATGTCATGATATATTTATACGCTGATTCCATACTTTTTATAAAAGTAAACAGCGTTCCAAATGCAACGACAGAAATACCACAAATCCAAAACGCTATTGCTCTCTCTGTAAAAATATATCCATAATACCCAATTGCGATTATCCCAAGAAAGAAACTACAAATCGTTATAAACAGTAATAAATGATTTTTCTGTGATTCTTTCTCAAGGTTAGAAAAACAAGTCCTCTTTAACCACTCCATATGAAGCCCCACCTTCTACTTATACATATCAATTACTTCAGTTTAAATACCGCACTTACTGGGTTATGATCGCTATTTTCAAACTTTAAATCTTTCCCTTGTACATTTACAATCTCTACATTCGGTGAAACGATAAAGCCATCAATAATAGTGACGAAATTTTCACCTTCTACATATTTCTTTACATCATCTCTCACAGTCATAACAGACGGATCTACAGCCCACTTAAAGCCACCGTCCGTAAAGTCCTTCGGTAACTCTACTAACCACTCAGGGCGCTCTTTCACGAACTTCGGATCACTTAATTGAGCGTTTGAAACTAATTGATTCCAATCTCCGCCCATTATTACGTAATCACCATTTTCATAATGCTTGTTCATATATTCTTTTAAGTACTCTACTTGCTGTTTTCTAATTTTCCCGCCTTCATCATAAGCAGACAAATGTAAATTTACGAGTCTAACATGTTTCCCATTATTAACAGGAATTTTATATTCCACAATTGCTCGATCTAAATCAAACAAACGCTTTGGCCAAGGCTCCATTCCAGGAAGCTGGAACCTCTTCGCTTCTTGAACAGTGTATTTAGAAAACGTACTTAATCCAGCCTCCGCATATCCCATTGGATTTATTATTGGCACTGGAACCCATTTCGTATCGTAGTTCTTGCCAAATGACGAAACATAATCAGGTAATCCTTTTTTCAAAAATTCATGTTCATTTACATCAAATGAACGAAGTGACTTTATATCAACTTCTTGTAATAGTGCAAAATCACTATTCTCATTTTGTAAAAACGAAAGCATATTCTTTAAATTAGTTTCCGTTTGCTCTTTACTACTTGAACCAGATCCCTTTCCACCATCCATAAAGAAATCTTGATCCTTATCTAACCCAGCATATCCAATATTAAATGTTGTAACTTTAAACTCATTTCCAGTCGCTAATACGCGCTCCTTATTATTCTCCACCTTCAAGCTTATAACATCAGCAGGCTGTTCTTTAGTAAGTGTCATATACGCTAGAAATCCTCCTACAATGCCCGCTACTACTAAAACACATGTAAATACGATTTTTAAAAATTTCTTCAAATAAATGACTCCTTTTCACGCGAATTTATTTTTCTTTATTTTCAGTCAAATAAAACAAAACGACACACATAAGAAACATTTTATCATAATTAAAACCGTATATCACTATATTTAGTTGATAAGTAATCGATCCCATTTTAATTACTTGAAAAACCTTCAGACATCAAAAAAAGAAACGTTACACCCACCTCCTCACTGGAATTTAAACGGTATATTTAGTACACTATATGTAATAATCCTAGGCGATGGAGTTCGCCATAAACGCTGCTTAGCTAATGACTCCTACCAGTATACATACTGGTAGGAGTCTATTTTTTTGAGCAATCTATTTAAAGAGGTGAGAAAATTGATTTATATTATCGTCGGCATTGCCGGTATATTAGGAGCTCTTTCTCGTTATTATTTAGGTCTTAATATCACCACATTTTGGCATCATTCATTTCCATTAGCAACATTACTCATTAACTTAATCGGTTGCTTCTTCTTAGCGTGGCTAACTACTTATATCGCCCGGCTAAACATCTTACCTTCAGAGGTCATCACAGGCATCGGAACTGGATTCATCGGTTCCTTTACGACTTTTTCAACATTTAGTGTAGAAACTGTGCAATTGATCAATCATTCTGAGTGGAGCATAGCCTTCTTATATGTATCATGTAGCATACTTGGTGGCCTCATTATGTCTGGCCTTGGCTATACACTTGGAGATTTCTTAATTAAGAAATCTCTTACGGAAGGTGATTACTCATGATAGAAGCCTTATTAGTCGCAACAGGAGGATTTTTCGGTGCGATTACACGATTTGCAATTAGCAATTGGTTTAAGAAAAGAAATAAAACACAATTTCCACTTGCTACATTCCTTATTAATATAACAGGGGCGTTTTTACTTGGATATATAATCGGCAACGGAGTTACTACAGGCTGGCAACTATTATTAGGTACTGGATTTATGGGTGCATTCACTACATTTTCTACGTTTAAACTAGAAGCTGTTCAACTTCTCAATCGAAAAAATATTAGCACTTTCCTTTTATACTTAAGCGCTACGTACATAATTGGTATCCTCTTCGCATTCCTTGGAATGAAGCTAGGCGGAATATGAAAAAAAGCGACTCTATTGAGTCGCTTTCTTTCATAAGAAATATGTCCCGCCATATGGAATAGAAAATAAACCAGCTGGATGTACATCGTAATGTACAATTTGCATCGGAAGCTGTGAATACGGCATATACTGACTTTGCATCATTTGTGCAAAATATGCTTGTTGTTGCATTTGAATAGCTTGATTCATAGCATGAATTGTTCCCTGTGCCCCAGCCAGCGTAATAGCTGCTCCTACTTGTCTTCCATTATAAAAATGATGGTTCATCATGATTCATCTCACTTATTCTTTTTCTTCCATATGGTATGTTTCTATTTCATAGTGAGTATTTTGTCCCTATTGGTAACCCCTATTTATTGCCCTTTTTCAGCTTTGAAGTAATAAATCCAAATAATAATACGCCAATACCACTAAGGAACAATACATAACTTATCGGTACTAGGAAAAAGAAAGGTTCTTCAAGGAATCCATCCGCTCCTACTTTACTGTTTGAAGCATGTATAGTTAAAGAAATAATCGCTAAAATCATGAAAGAAATAGCTACTACGTATTTATTTTTCATTTCACATTCTCCTCTACTTATGTAATTCTCCTTAAATCGTTAACATCATATTATCTAAAAAAACATTAACAGTCAATAATTACTTATTGTTTAACGATAAATAATTATTGACTAAACTAATAACAAAAAGGTTTACGAAGCATATTAAATCACTTCGCAAACCCTCTGTATTATAAATATTTACACTTCAAACCTCTTGCTTAATACTATATACATTGCGCAAAATAGCACGAATATCCCAGCATAAATTAACAAAATCTCTACACTAAACATATCCGACAATGGCCCAAATATTATCATTCCTAGAGGAAGCGCGCATGAATTCGCAATTTGTACAAGACTGAACATCCGTCCGTGCATTGATGGTTCTACTTTCTCCTGCAATAACACAGTAACTGGTGTATTGAAGCACGGCATCGTTATACCAATTAAAAAATTAAAGACTAAATATATAATAAATATTGGTGCTATTCCGAGTCCAATCATAAGCAGTCCATATAATGCACAAGCTAGCGCTGTTGTATACATACGATTACGAAAACCACCCCACGCCGCAATTAATACGCCACCAGCTGCCGCACCCGCACTAAAGGTCATCTCACTAGCAGTAAGTCTCCACATTTCGGCCCCGAAAGAACGAGTTACCATTAAAGGTGTTAAAAAAGCAGCTGGACTTATTAAAATCATGACGATAATTAATAAAACGATTAGCCTTTTAATAAATACATTTTCTTTTAAATAAGAGAATCCTTCTTTAATTCCTTGTAGATTAGATTTTTGCTTACTCTCTACATTCACATGTCCTTCCACCTGAATGATAAACATAATACTAATTCCAATCATAGCCGTAATAACATCAATAAAAAATGTTGTTTCAATGCTGGCAATAGAAAGAATCATCGCACTTGCTGCTGGAGAAAGAAACATAATTAAAGATGTAATACTGCTATTTATTCCATTTACTTTCATAAGATACTCTTTCGGAACGATTTGCGGAATTAATGCATTTACAGCTGGCGTTTGTACTCCTGTTCCAGCTGAACGAATGAGTAACACAATAAAAAGTAACCAAATACTTTTATATCCTGTTAAAAATAAAATTGCTAAAACTAACGTCGCAATCGCTATAATTCCATCAGATAACATAATCATCTTTTTACGGTCATAACGATCAATCCAAACACCTGCAAACAAAGATATCGCAATTTGTGGTAGAAAACCGCAAACAGTTGAAATAGTCAACATCACTCCTGATGATGTTGTAAGGGTGATATACCATATAATCGCGTATTGTACGAGAGAGGAACCGAACAACGAAATAGTTTGAGCGGTCAAAAATAATATAATTTTCGTTTTCCAATTGTTTTCACTCATATGTTTCACACCCCCTTAACTAATCCTGTCTCTATATGAAAGATGCTATCTGCCCAATCAAGATAAAAACTCGCTTCGTGAGATACGAGTATAATGCTGCCCTTAAACTTAATTAGCGCCTTTTGCAAAGCTTCCTTCGCTTCTGCATCTAAATGATTTGTCGGCTCATCTAAAATTAATAAGTTACAAGGTGATAATAATAATCCGCACAGTTTCACCTTCGATTGTTCACCACCACTTAACGTACGAATTTCTTGCGAAACGTGCGTATCCTTCACTCCACACGCAGCTAAATGATGGCGTATTTCCTTCATATTCAGTTTAGGAAACTGTTCTGAAATAATTTGAAGCGGCGTTAAAGAATCATTGCTCCAATTTAAATCTTGCTCATAATATCCAATCTTTATTTGCTCTGAAAAGTGAAACTCTCCAGAAATACTATCAATATTTCCAACGATTGTTTTTAATAAAGTAGATTTTCCTACTCCATTGAAACCTGTAATAACAAGTTTTTGCCTACCCATTACTGAAAAATTCAACTTTGGTAAGAGAGCGAAGTCGTAACCAACTTCAAGGTTATTTACTTCAAGAACTGTCTGAACTGAAATGGGAAGTTCCTGAAAATGAATAGACGGTTTATGAGTAAAACTTGGTGGCGCAATTCTTTCCATACGCTGTAATTGTTTTCTACGACCTTGCGCTATTTTTGAATTCACCCCAGCAATATTTCTACGAATATACTCTTCCGTTTTTTCAATTTTCTTTTGCTGTGCATAATATTGGCGAATATAATCTTTTCGCAAATGCTCCTTCTGCCTTACAAAATCTGAGTATTTGCCGTAATACTTCTTAACTGTCCCGAACTCTACATCACATATGCAAGAAGTTACCTTTTCCAGAAAATCAAAATCATGTGATATGACAATAAACGCTCCTTCAAAATTCATTAAATAATTAGCAAGCCACTCCACATGCTCCTTATCAAGAAAATTCGTCGGTTCATCTAGTAATAAAATATTAGGCTCTTCTAATAAGAGCTTCGCTAAAATTACCTTTGCACGCTGCCCTCCGCTTAATTCACCAATAACACGATCCATCCCAATCACATCAATACCTAAGCCGGATGCCACCTTATTCGTAATACTATCTACTGAATAAAAATCATGAGCCTCGAGCAGTCCTTGAATTTCTGCCGCTTTCAATAGTTGATTTTCATCTCCAGTCATCGCACTTTCTTCATATAACTTGTTCATTCTCTTTTCCATTTCATACAAATCATAAAAAGCTCTCTTTAAATATTGTGAAATGGTATAAACCTCATCAATTTCAGCGTATTGATCAAGATGCCCAATTTGAATATTAGGTTGCCACTTTATGTCTCCCTTATCAGAAATAATTTCCCCCACCAATATTTTCATTAATGTGCTTTTCCCTGCACCATTCTGTCCAACAATTCCCATATGCTCCCCTTTATGCAAATCAAAAGAAGCATTTTCGTATAATACTTTATCTATAAAACTATGTGATAAACTTTCAACTTTAAGTAAACTCATTTTTATTCCTCTTTTCCTGAAATTAAAAAAGCAGAGAGATAGCGTCATTCGACACTAGCCCTCTGCTTCGTGGTTTTTTCTATACTACTCCAATTTACAGTAAAGACTCATCGGAATAATATACACAAAGGGCCATAGACAAAGCATTGTCTATGGCCCCTTAATCTATTTTATACACCAGCTGAAAAACCATAACGAAATAAGCATAGATAAACTATACTTTTTTAGAAAAGTTATTCAGCCGATGAATATAGGGGATTTATACCCCTTGATTAAGCTCCGTACAACGCTTCACCGTATACATTTGTGCGGAGCAAAGTTTTCTAATGAGTTTTACAAATTTTATATAAAGCATATTCTGCACCTTCCTTAATACTTAAAAGGGATTTTAGCATACGGTTTTACGAAGCGTCAACATTACTTCCGAATCTTTCAACTACTTGTTTTCAAAATATTGCTTCTGAAACATACACATTCTTATCGCATTATGATAGTTACCATCAACGAAAAACTCATCGATAAGTTCGCCTTCTACCATAAATCCAACCTTTTTATAAACATGTACTGCTTTTTCATTTTCCTTATCCACAACTAAATATATCTTATGCATATTTAATACAGCGAAAGCATAATCCATTGCTAAACGCGTCGCCTCTACTGCATAACCATATCCTTGATAATTCGGATCAATAATAATTTGGAATTCTGTTCTACGGTGAATATAATCGATTTCTACTAACTCAACTAATCCAACCATTTCATTGTCTTTCTCAACGATAAATCGGCGTTCGCTTTGATCATGTATATGTTTATCGTATAAGTCTTGCAGCTCCACAAATGCCTCATACGGCTCTTCAAACCAATATGACATAATATGCGCATTATTATTCAGTTCGTGTACGAACTTTAAATCTTCTCGTTCCAATGGACGTAACTTCAATTCCTGATTCATTCCTATAACCTCCAAGTAAAAGAAACCTCTTCACTTAATTTCTCAATTTTTTTCGATTTCAAACGCCCTAATTTCATTGTAAACTTTCAAGCAACTTGAAGGTCAAGATGTAAAAAAGTAGTGCAAACTTACTACTACTCTTTTCTCAAATCTCTCATATTCGATATGTATAAAGCAATAACTAAAACAAGAATTGCTCCTGCGTATAATAACGTCTCCATCGGTTCCTCATGAGACACAATAATCAATCGAATTAAGGCCGTAATTCCGATATAAATAAAATAACGTAACGGGAAATGATAGTTCGATTTAAAATACTTAATAATTAATGCAATGAACTCGAAGTATAAGAAATAAACGATGATACTTTCAACCAATTTATAAGACGTATACTCTTTTGCCGAAAAAATATACTGCACAAACGTAATTGTCTCATTCACTAAGAAAATCGATAACACAATGGATAATATAATTAAAGCTATATTTAATATCCATTGCAAAACACTAGCTATAACATGATCGATATTAAATGACTTCATTTTCTCTTTAGACTCCCCTTCGTATAAGTACTTATTTATTATAGCAAAATTACGATTGGAAAGAAGTTAAATCATATATTCGTCCTTTGTTGTTGCCAGTGTAGGGGAGATTTAGTGTGTGGAGAATTCTGTTTACAACCATACCCGACGAAACATGGAGAAACTCTTTCAAATTACCGTTCGTACATGTCGTACTAATGAGCAATGCATAATCTCGTATAGCATCCTCATGTGCCACTTTTGAAAAATCTTTACAACTTGTACAACGCCAGCCCTTCTTCACTTTAACCATTGGAATAACTAAGCATTTCTCACATTGTACTCCATTTAACAACTCCTCTTTTTCTATTTTATATTGCTCAAGTATATTTTGTTGAAGTGGAGAATGCTCCGTTAGTATTTGATGAATGAGCCTATCTACATTATCTATAACTTTTCTCTTATATTTACTTTCAAACCACTTTATTTTATGAGGTAAATTTGCACTATGAATAATTGTATGAAGAAGATTGTCATCTGAAGATTTTATAATGGTACGAGGCGAGCTAATAACAACGAGGGACTCGATTGGAAGACTAGAGGAAAATCCATGTAAGCTTAACCATTTCTTTAATTGTATTTCTTGCCTTTTTATTTGTAAAACCGGATCTGGAAATCCCTCTGAATTTCCTTCTGTTATTCGGATAAGTTGATTAAACTTTGCATCAAACATTAATGTACCTGCTATATTTTTTATCTCAAGAAAAAGAAGAAACTTTGTGGAAATGATAATAGTATCAATTTGAAAGTATTGATCATGATTAGACAAGCGAACATCATGTAAAACACTATACTCTTTCTCAGAAATAAAACTAAGTGGATAATCAATTGCTTGCTCCCCTTTATACCCCGCCATGTGTTTTGCCAAGTTTTCTCCAATTAAATTTCGTTTTGGATGATGTACAGGTAACCTTCTAAGCAGTGCTTCTAACTGTCTTATATAAATCGGCATTTTTCTTTCTTTCACAATCACCTCAAACACCCCTTTACAAATATATCAACGATTTTTTCAATATATCTATCATAACTCACAATATATCAACGATTTTTCCAATATATCTATCACAACTCACAATATATCGATTGGTCGACAATATCTGACACTACCTCACTCCAATCACTCACAGCATATCCTAGAAAAACACCTTCAGCAAAAACTTAAAATCGTATTTCCTCATAAAAAAACCATAACCCGCTCCTCCAGCAAAGTTATGGTTTTTAACCCTGCAATGCCACTCTATCTATAACTTTGCCGTGAAGTCCACAAAATCCATTTGTACTTATAGCAACTTTCACTTTTTTCACACTGAAACTATATACCCCCAAATCGTTTCACAACGTTTTTACTTCCGCATAGCTACAATTATCAATTACATTATTATTAGCGGCTTTCCTTCTTCTTTACAATGTATTTTTTGGATTACTCGTAGGCACTACAGCAAGCTAGCGATTTTTTATAAATATGAACATTTTTTAGGAATTAGTTTATCTTTTTTTAATGTTTTATTTAGAGGCAGTTTATAGTCGGGGATTAACATAAGAAACGTAGCAACTAAGTTCATATATGACGCACTGCTACTATAATCGCTAACCGTACTACTTGAAATCATAAAATAAGGAGACGATAAAACATGAACAAAAAAGCAAAAGCACTATCATCCGTACTGCTCGGATTCACATTAGCATTAACAGGGTGTGCTGGTACTAAAGCTGAAGAAAATCATGGGAAACAAAAACAAGAACAAGTTGCTAAAGAAACAAAAAAGGAAAATAAATTAACTAAAGGGCAAAAAATGGCTAATATTCTTAGCGAGACAAATTGGCAAGGTACACGAGTGTATGACAAAGATAAGAATGACTTAACAAAAGAGAATGCAAACTTCATTGGTCTTGCAAAATATGATGCGAAATCCGGCAGATATGAATTTTTTGATGCTAAAACAGGTGCAAGTCGTGGCGATAAAGGCACTTTCTTTGTCACAAATGATGGGAAGAAGAGAATATTGATTTCAGAATCAATGAAGTATCAAGCTGTCGTTGACATGACAAAACTAAATAAAAATGTATTTACTTATAAACGAATGGGGAAAGACGCTAACGGTAAAGATGTAGAAGTTTTCGTTGAACATGTTCCATATAAAGAAAAAGAACTTTCTTTCACTGATCCGGACAAGCAGCTGAACACGACTACAGGAGATATTATTAAAAACGTTGATGGAGATAAAATTTTAGGCGGTACCCTTTGGCACGGAACAAAGGTATTAGACGAAGCTGGTAACGATGTAACACAGTTTAATTCGAATTTTATAAGTTTAGCAAAATTTGATGACAAATCTAATAAATATGAGTTTTTCAATAGCGAAACAGGTCAAAGCCGCGGTGATTATGGCTACTTCGATGTTGTACACGAAAATAAAATAAGAGCCCATGTTTCAATTGGAAATAACAAATACGGTGCTGCTCTTGAACTTACTGAACTAAATAAGAATAAATTTACGTATAAAAGAACTGGTAAAGACCAAGCTGGTAAGGATATAACTATATTCGTTGAACATGAACCTTATAAAGGTGATATGAAACCACAATTTAGTTTTTAAATACGTTTGATTAAAGATCCTGTACTGAGTTGCAGGATCTTTCTTATTAAGCAAGAGAACGAAAAGACGAAAAACATGTAGCTTTTCGTCTTCACAATATTCCCACCTTATAGTTGATGATTTACAAAACCTAAAAACATACCGATACAAAATAAAATAAATCCAATTAGAATTAAGGGAAGAGTGAAGCCACCCCAAGCTGGTTTATTAGCAAACGCCCTTATTTTAAAATTAATCCTCGCTAAAGACATGATAACGATACCCGCTATTGATAAAATTGTAGTTACATAAGTCATCTAGAATAATACTCCTCTTCTATATTGATTTTATATCTCTGCAAACCATCTACATAAGTGTTACAGTCCACTATTCATACATGTCATCCCAATTGTAGCAATCCAGCTTTGTGCCACATCATTTGTAAAATTCATTCTTCATTCCTAAAAAAAGACAGAACCAGACGGTTCGGTCTTTTTTGTTTTATAATAATCTCTTTTATTTTTGCTATAATACCTTTTTCTTATAAATCTTACGCTAACACAGCTTTTGATTAACTTATCCTGAAATATTATGAATTTGCGTTCAACTTATCTAAAATATCTTTATCTATTTTTGCTTGATTCACTTTAGCTATTTTAGAAACAATCCCACGGCGATCTTCCCAATCAATCAAATAATATTGATTTTTTTCCAATTCATTTTGCAAGGAAATTTTCAGTTCTCTTTCTTCCCCTTTTTTATCGTACACCTTCTCATCGTAAACATGATACGTAAGAACTTCTCCATTACTCAATTTTTCGTTTTCTACTTTAGAATCAGTCGTTACTTTTACATAATATTGTTTAGTCAAATAGTATCCATTCCCTGACTTCATATAGTAGAAAGCACCTCCTACTATAGCTAATAACACAAAAATTCTCATGATCCATTTCATATGATAATACCTAACCTTTCTATTCTACTTGTAAGATTTATACCCGTTAAAATATAAATCTTCCTTACCTTAAGTATGCTTTAACCATAAAGATGGTACAATCCAGTTTCCTTACACCCACATTACATTTTTGTAATCCTATCATTTTACAAAAGTTTCTTAAGTTGGCCCAAAACAAAGGAACATAAAGTTTTATTCCTCCAATTTCCACACTTTTAGCAACACTTGTCCAAGTAATAGGAATTTCATTTCAATCCATTTTACGTGAAGAAGTAAATCAACGCCGATTAACTATATTAGGAATTACATTATTAATCAGCCCTCATCAATCGGGCTGCCCGGCAAATAGAGGAATAAAATTTGTGACTAAGTAAAAAAGCGCCCTACTTATAGGGCGCTTTTTTTATACTTAATGACTAATACTAGCTGTTGGATATAATGTTGTTCCTCCAATTGAAACTTTTATTTCATTTGTTAATGGAACGTTTTGTTCATTAATAATTGTTCTCCACCATTCCCATGCAAGACCTGTACATTCTCTTGCTACAATTTTTATATTTTTTGAGTTCGGTGGAAGAGGGATAACTGTAGAGTAATGAGCCGTTTTGTCTTTTCCGCTACCATCCCATGTTTTATGTGTTAGTACTTCGTTACCCTTTTGGTCAAATGTGAATTCATCCCAAGATACATCAAATTGAGCAACGTAAGCACCGTAATGATCAAGTGTCATTTTAGCACTTGAATATTCTGTAGTTGTCGTCTCAATATAATCTGTATTGTTATGAACAGCAGCGGTTGCATTATCTTTTAAGAAAGTACTTGTATATGAAATTGGGTATGCTGGATTTTTAAGACTTAATTCAGCATTATCTTTAATAATATTTCGGATTTCATTGAAATCTTTAGTAACAACCTTGTTATGCTCTTTCGCATCTCCGCCTAATACTACAGCAGTAAAGGTACTTTCTTCAAAAATATCTTTATACTGTCCACTTGTTTCAACGCTGTTATCCTTAAGTAAGGCTTTAAAAGCAGCTTGTACATCTTTGCTCTTAGATGTTGTTTCTAATTTTACATAAATCGTTCTACCATAAGCTACATTTGAAACCATAACAGGTGGAGCCGAATTACTTACGCCTTTTCGAGTTAACTCATCAAAAGTAACGCTATTATCAAAAAGGTCGGATGGATTGTTAGGTAGTTCAGCACTTACCGTATAAAATATTTGCTTATACGCCGCTACCATCACTTTTTTCTCTCCATTTGCAACCGCATTAAAATCAATATTTAGACTGTTATCAAGATATTTAGCGTTAACATTAAGAGCACTTGCAATTTGTGATTTACTATAAACCATAGATTCCGTATACTGCATTCTTGCAGGTAACGTATGTGTTGTAGAATACTTTTCATTCCAAGTAGATACTAAATCGTCTACTGCTCCAGCTACATTACCATATGTCGGATTTTGGACAGTGATTGTATTTTCTTTTCTCATGCCCGGTAAGTCTATACTAATATTCAAAGGCTTTCTCTTAGCCACTAATAAACTTGGTTGATTGTCTGCAAAAGCTTTATTTGCAAGTTGTACAGCTCCTGGATACGTGCGATTCACTACAGAATCAATAATTGAAATATCGACTGGTGACGTTGTAAGTGATTTTTTTTCGCGTTCTACTACTACAAATTTACCATTTGAATTGATACTTTCTTTCGGAACAAAACTCTCTACTTTATCACCATTTACAGCTAAAACCTCTTGATTATTATATTTAAGATTTGCTATACCAGTATCAATGCCACTAGCATTTTTGGTTACATCAGTTGCATTACTTGCTTGTGTTTCTGCGAAGGAAATAGATGAATAATTAATAGTGCATAGACTAACTAATAAACATGCAAGGAACTTTCTTCTTTTAGTGTTTTTCTTAATATTCAGAAAAATCACCCCGTTCTTTTTTAGTAAAATATGATAATTATTGATAAATGATTGCTAACTAATAAATTTACATAAATGCTTTTAAAAGTTCTTGAATTAACGGGATTACGCCACCTACAAATTTTAAAACTGCCATTGCGATTTCCATATTATTTCCTCCTTTTTATTGCTACGAAAATATGATTTATCTTTATGCCCTCATTATAGTGACCCCTTACACTTTTATCAATACACTCTGATATGCAATATTACATATAAAAAAACAAGCTGAATTCTTTTGAAAAATTATACAGAGATATTTTTTTCGTTTGGTACATACTTGAAAAGGTGAAGCATTCTTTTGCATTTTATGAGTAATCACATAAAAAAAGCTGCTGCCTATAAAATACAGACAGCAACTTCAACTAGAGTGGCTTGCATAATCTACGCAAGCTACAGTATTTTTTCACATTTTATAACTAATAAACTGCGATTGGCCCATAAGGACCATTAATAATTTCTATTTTTGTTTCAAAAATATCTGTCAAAAGTGTTGGGTCCATAACCTCTTCTACTGTTCCGAAAGCAGCAATTTGTCCATCTTTCATAGCACAAATTTTATCCGAGTATTTAGCTGCAAAATTTATGTCATGCATAACCGTCAAAATTGTTCTTCCAAATTCATTAGCTGCACGTCTTAAATGCTCCATCATTTGAACAGAACGAGCAACATCAAGGTTGTTCAAAGGTTCGTCCAAAAGTACATATTCCGTCTCTTGGCACAATACCATCGCTACATATGCCCTTTGTCTTTGACCACCAGAAAGCTCATCTAAATATCTATTCTCTAAACTAGTTAAATCTAAGAAATCGATATATTTAGAGATGGTAGCCTCATCTTCTTTAGTCAATCTTCCCTTTGAATAAGGAAAGCGCCCAAATCCAACTAGTTGTCTCACAGTAAGCCTAGTTACAAAATGATTTTCTTGTCGCAATATAGTCAAAACTTTTGCTAAGTCTTTTGATTTGGATTCAGAAACATCCATATTTGCTACCTGAATTTGACCTTCATCCATATCTAAAAGTCTGCCAATCATCAAAAGTGTCGTTGACTTTCCAGCGCCATTTGGTCCAATTAAAGAAGTAAAGCCTGCTTTTGGTATTTCAATATCCAAAGGTCCTATTTTTACCTTATCAGTATAGAACTTTTTAACATTATCAATTTTTATCATAAAGCCCTCTTCCTTAAAACTATAGTTAAGAATATGATTCCACCGAATAATTCAATAATAACTGAAACTACACCTTGAGCATGGAATACGTGATACATTAAAAAGTATGCGCTCGTCATTATTAAAAATCCTATAGCAAAAGCCATCGGAAAAATATATCTATGATCATAAGTTGACGCTGCCTGATAACTCAAAGTTGCCACTAAAAAGCCGTAGAAAGTAAGTGGCCCAATTAGAGCTGTTGAAATGGACATTAAAATAGCTACTAATACAAGCGTATAAATTACACTAGGTTGGTATTTAACTCCAAAAGAAGTAGCAACATCTTTTCCTAGTGATAAAACATTCAAATTCTTAGAATGAGCAAAAATTAATACCGCTACAATTATGATCATAGGAATTACAATAGGAAAATATGCAGGATCTGCATGATTAACAGAACCAAATAATCTTGCTTGTAAAATATCAAATTCTGAAGGCGCAAGTAGTTTTCTCATGAAAGTTGACACTGAATTTAGCCCGGTACCAATAATAATTCCAACTAAAAGCATAAGTTGTAAATTCCCGTATTTACCGGAAAGTAACCATCCATAAAGTATCAAACTCATGAAGACCATAACAACAACTTGGAATAAAAATGATCCAATTCCATTAAAATTTATTAACGCACTAGCACCAAAGAAGAATACTGTACTCGTTTGAATTGCTGAATAAAGTGATTCGAAACCTAAAAGCGATGGAGTAATAATTTTATTATTCGTAATAGATTGGAAAGCAACTGTCGACAAGCTATGGCAAACCGCAGCAATAATCATTGCAACAATAGCTACTATCCTTCTCTTAACGACTGGGATAAAAGAAGGTGAATCTATCGGAACTGGATTGTTATAAACTAAAAGTCCATATGAAGAAAGAAGACCTAAAGCAATCAATGTTATCAGTAAAATCCAATAACGTCTTGCTTCCTTCTTAGACCGAAAAGCGCTAGCTGATCTACTTTCATTATGAAGGCTAGAATCGATTTCGACATTTTCTTTTTTTCTATATTCTAATGTGATCATCGTAGCCTCCTTGGTTTTCTTTGTCTCAATAAAATAGTAATAAACACGACTGCTCCCACTGTTGCAAGTATTAAAGAAACAGGTAATTCAAAAGGCTGTATAATTGTTCGAGAAATGATGTCACAGGCAGTTATTGATCCCATTCCGATCACACAAACCCAAGGTAAATTACTCCTAAGATCATCACCTCTAAACATTGAAACGATATTTGGCACAATTAATCCTAAGAAAGGTAAGTGTCCGATAACAGCTGCAACAATTCCAACTGCAACAGAGATAAGAGCAGTCCCAAAAAGAACAATTCTATTGTAATTAACTCCAAGACTTGTTGCGACATCTTCTCCTAGTCCAGCTAAAGTCAATCTATTAGCATACATAAAAATAAGAAAAGTAATGATAACAATCAGCCATAAATATTCATATCTTCCCACCTGAATGTTAGCAAATGAACCTACAAACCAAGTTTCAATACTTTGCGTCTTTTGAAAAAGGAGTCCTAAAAAAGTAGACACTGCAGAAATTACTGCTCCAAGCATCAATCCAATAATCGGAACAATTAAAGACGAACGAAGCTTAACTCTTCTTAAAAATAGAAAGAAAATCATAGTTCCTATAAAAGAAAAAATGATTGCACCAGTCATTCTTTGAACTAAAGTCGGGGCAGGAAATAATAAATACACAAAAAGCAGGCCTAAGCCTGACCATTCAATAGTC
Source organism: Bacillus cereus group sp. MYBK14-1 (assembly GCF_051916885.1). NCBI lineage: Bacteria > Bacillati > Bacillota > Bacilli > Caryophanales > Bacillaceae > Bacillus > Bacillus cereus group sp. MYBK14-1. Next base: position 156,746 of record NZ_JBQAHM010000006.1, read on the forward strand.
CCCGTTGTAGTAGGTTCAACAAAGCGATTCTGTGTAATGAGTTGCATTACGAGCCCTGCCATCGCCATCGCAGCTCCAGTAAGCATTAATGCAGCTGTTCTCGGAACACGAGTTATGAAAAACATCTCTGTCCCGTCCTCTTGTCCACGTATATCATAAACTCCAGTAAACAGTGATATAATCCCTAAAATTATAACAACTATAACTGCTATTATAAAAGGTTTTGTCCATATTTTATTTTGATTATAAAACTGGGGTTGAGAAATATTCTCAACCCTAGAAATCATATTTTTTGACACTGTTTCGTACCCCTTTACACTACTTAGCTAAAGTTTTTGCCATATTTCCAAATAACTCTATATAAGTTTGAATTGATTCATTTGTGTAAGTATCTTCTGGTGCATAAATAACTTGTTTTTTAGAAACAGCAGTTGTGTTTTGAAGAGCAGGTGATTTAGAAATAACATCCTTAGCAGGTGTTGACTTAGCTGCATCAGATGTTGCAGCATCACGATCTAATACGAAAATCCAATCAGGATTTGTTTGTGCAATAGCTTCAACAGAAACGTCATCACCTTTATGACCTGCAGTAGAATTTGAAACTTCTAACGCTGGAGTCCAACCGAAAATTTCATACATTGGTCCCCAAACACGACCAGAATGTGGAGCAGCAAAACCAATATTACCACCAGTAACGATAACACTCATAACTTTATCTTTTCCGTTATAAGCAGATTTTGCTTTTTCAATAGATTTATCAAAATCAGCTACTAATTGTTTAGCTTCTTTATCTTTATTAAAGATTTTTCCTAAAGTAATTGTAGAATCTTTAAGTCCTTTTACTAAGTTTTCGCCAGGCTTAGTAGCTTTCTCAGAAACATCAAAATTAAGATCAATAACTGCTGCATTTGGTACTAATTTTTTGATTTCTTCGTAATGGTCAGCAAATCTTTGACCAACGATTACAAGGTCAGGGTTTGCCGCTGCAATAATTTCAAGATTTGGTTCACGGTGATTCCCAATATTTTGAACTTTTTCATCCTTTTTATATGCTGAATCAGCAGGCATGATATCCTTTGGAGCAGCCGCTAATTTAATTCCCCAATCAGATAAAGTTTCAAACGTTCTGTTATCCAAAGCAACTACATTCTTTGGGTTTACAGGGACTTTAACAGTTCCATGAGCATCAGTGATTTCAACCGTTTTTGACTTATCACTACCATTATCTTTATTATTAGCCTTCGAAGTTTCTTTACTTGAATCTGAGCAAGCCACTAACATTAAAGTAAAAATTGCTAGAATACTCACTAATTTTAAAAGCATAGATTTTTTCATATGTATACTCCTTATAGTGTAATTTATTTCGAAAATGATGACATCCATAGATTGAATTAGAAGGTAACTTTTATTCAATTGAATCGCTATTGATAATCATTTTCATTTGAACATCCTGTTAATTAGTATAGTCATTAATCCTGTGAAAATCTTGTGAATGGTGCGAATTCATAAAATCAGGCATAGAAAGTAATATGTGCAGTCGGGCGTATTGATTAGCCATAATTTCCTCTACAAAACACGCCCATTAATAGCTAATATTTTTATAATCCATTTTTTTACGTCTTTTAATACTTCTAAGAAACTATTTGATTATTAGGTTTAATAGAAAAAAGAGTAAAACTGAATGAAACAGTTTTACTCTTTTTTCTATTACCTTATTTTATCATTCAATCATTGAATAGCCTCTACCATGTATCGTTTGAATATATCTGTCTTTCTTCTCGCACTTTAACTTTTTTCTTACATACCCAATATATAAGTCTACTACATTTGGATTTACTACTACATTATATCCCCATACTTGATTCAAAAGCATTTCACGGCTCAATATTGTGTTTTTATTCTTGATTAAAAATACAAGTAAATCGTACTCCCGCTTAGTAAGCGAGAGGTTTTCGCCACCTTTTTTCACAATATTGCTAGATGCATCAACAAAGAGATCTTTAAACTGAAAAAAGTTTATCTCCTTTTGCTGGTTACAATCACTTCTCCTTAAAATCGCTTGAACCCTTGCTACTAATTCTTCTTTCGCAAATGGTTTTCTTATATAATCATCTGCTCCTGCTTGTAACCCTGCTACGCAATCCTTACTAGAAATATTGTCGGTCACAATAATAATCGGTGTCGTTTTAACAAGTCGTATTTGTCTACAAATTTCTGGTCCCGGTATACTTAATGAATCCCAATCCAATATGATAATATCCCAATCTTGTTCATATATTATATTTAAACCTTCGTTTTCATTGTGAAGTTTTAAAATGAAATAGCCTTCTTGCGTTAGACCGCTTACGATTTTCTTTGCTGAAGACCGTTCATTTTTAATCACCAACACCTGCTTCACCGATGGTTCACCTCTACTTCAATATAACTTATTTAGATAAAAAATTATCCCGAAAAAACAATTTAAGATTTATAAATTTAAAACCCCTAAATAATCCATTAAAACAGCTTATTAGGAGAACTCTATATAATCTTACAATAGGTATGGATAAAAAGACAAAATATATAAACATTTGAATAAAGTGTAATAAAAATAAATAATCACCAATCGCTCGTTTACGAGTATCTATAGTATCTACTTGCTTATCATCAATACCCATTTCTTCATTTTCTATTTCAGGGGTAACGCTCCATCAACTTAAACATTTTATAAAATTACAAAACAAAAAGAACCATAACCTCACCAAACCGGAAAATTATGTTTCATATCATACAATGTCACTTTACCTATAAGTTGGCCAGAAAACACTTATTTTTGTAGATGGTTATCTAATTATTCAACAGAATTGGAAGCATAAATTGGCCGTAAATTAATTATTAACCCATAAGCTGACAGCAAAATTCACAAAACAGCAAATTAAAGTTTCAGCTTGATGGGCATGGAAGGACAACAAATCAAGCTTTAAAAATAAGTTTATAATACTAAAGCTGCTTTATGAAATTAAGCTCATACAAACTTATATTGATGGCTAGGTGTTATTGCCCCATATCTAATAAGTTGATAACTTCTGTGACGATATACGACCATTCTTCCACATTGGGATCGATCACTTTAGAGTGCTCTGCGGATGGTATTTCCACCATTTTCACTTGATCCCCAGAAGCATCTGCTACACGCTTGTAGTTATAACTAATTCCGATTGGCACATTAATATCGAGTGATCCGTGAATAAGAACTTGTGGAACCTGAAGGGGCAATAATTGAATTGGAGAAGCCTCCTCATAACGCTCTGGAACCTCTTTCGGTGTCCCGCCTAACAAATCAGTTACAGGATGGTTATTTTCTTTACCGAATTCTGATAGACGTAAATGATGGACATCATCCATTAGTGCAAGATCATTAACTCCTGCTAAGCTTATTGCTCCCTTAAGAGAAAGCGGTTGATCAGTAATTCTTAAAACACTATTTTCCGGTAGTTTCTTACGACCCGCTAACCATAAAGCCAAATGACCTCCTGCAGAATGCCCAATAGCAATAACCCGGCCTAAATCAAGATGATTTTCTTCCGCTATTTGTTGTAAATAGTCGGTCGCATTTGCAGCATCAATTAAAGTGCCTGGCCATCCTCCGCCTTCATCGCCAACACGACGAAATTCAATGTTCCAAGTCGCTATACCCCTTGACGCCAAATCTTTTGCTACAGGTTCCATCATATCTAAGCCCCAAATATTTTTCCAAAATCCACCGTGCAGAACAATTGCAACTGGATAAGGCCCCTTTCCTTCTGGGAGACGCAGATCCCCAAACTGCAACTGATTTTTTCCATAAGCGAATCGTTTATTTCGTATACTCATAAGAGCACCTCCGTGTTTTTCTTTATAATTTTTCATCTAGAACCTAAACGTAGTTAGGTTATTCTACAAAGTTAGCTTAATTTTCTGCTTCAACTTGTCTACTGTGCAAAAAAATGTTTTTCTTTTTTACCAGATAACATTCCTGTTGCAATGAGTAATGCAATAATAACAGGTTTTTTCTTTGTTTCATGATTTATTTTCATTCGCTCCAAAGTTATACAAATTAATAAACAGTAAAAGCCCAATTCAAACAGTGATGTTCAAATTGAGCTTTTTAAAATGCCTGCGACATTCGTCGGGGTGTCCATTCATTATGACTAGCGTTTATTTTTATCTGTACCTTTTGTCTTTATTTAAACCCGTATTTAAACCATTATTTAAAGCGTGGGAAGAGTTTAAGAGCATTATTTCTTGAAATGTCTTCGATAGTTTTATCATCGAAGTTTGGATAATTAGAAATTCTTTCAATCATTTCTTTTGTCCAGTCTTCAGGAGCATAGTGTGCATCACTACCAAATAAAATGTGTGATGAATCAGTTGTATCTTTTAAAGCTTCAAAAGTTGCTGGTTGAGTAGAAATTGCTGTTTCAAAATAGAAATTGCTGATATATTCTTCAGGGTCTTTTGTTAGTGTTGTCCATCTTTCAGATACTAATGGATCATTCATCCAAACTTTAGCTGAACGGTAAGATTGTCCGATTCTCCATTTTAAATATGGAAGTGTACCACCTGCATGAGCAAGGATAAATTTAATATTTGGACAACGTTCGATTGTACCACTTAACACAAGGTTAGCAGCCGCACGAGTTGTATTGAATGTAAACTCTGCCATGAAGTCCGCTGTTAAGAATCTTGCGCGTGGGCTTGCTTCAACTGGTGCACTAGGGTGAATAAATACTACTGCATTACGTTTGTTTAATTCATCCATTAATTCGTCAAAGATTGGGTCACCTAGAAAATGACCATTATAGTTAGATAATAAACCAACGCCGTCTAGTTTAAGTTCATCTAAGGCATATTTTAACTCTTCAATTGATTCTTCAACGTGTGGAAGTGGTAAAAATGCGAAGCCTCCAAAACGTTTTGGATATTTAGCAATCATTTCTGCTTGGAATTCATTAATACTGCGAGCAAGTTTTTTTGCTAAATCAGGATTTGCAACAGGAATTAGACCAGGTTCGGAAATAGAACCGATACCAACTTCAATTCCTAAACGGTCCATCATTGCAATGCTATCTTCAGGAGTCCATTTTTTGATAGGCATGCCTCCTGATTTTGCAACTCCAAAATATTCAAGAGTTGAACTGTATTCCTCTGGAATAATGTGATGGTGAACATCAATAAGACGTGATGCTTTCATAATAAATCGTTCCCTTCATGTTGTATTTTATACAATATGTTCATTAGTTTACTTATTGTCAATTAATGAACGCTTTGTATATAATAATTTTATCAAGTTATGGATTTTGGTCAATGTGCAAAAAACTCTATAATGTCTTATAAAAGACAATTCGATACATATCGTCCAAAAGATTTGAAATTATAGACAAGGAGAAGGAACTATGTCTAAAAATAAAAAAATTGATCCTCGTGTAAAGAGAACTACTAGGTATTTAAGGGATGCTCTTATTGAGCTTCTGGAAGAAAGAGATTTGAATACGATTTCTGTTCAAAATATTACAGATAAAGCGGAGCTTACTCGTGGCACGTTTTATTTACATTACCAAGATAAGCAGGATTTTCTTTTGAAAAGTATGGATGAGACGTTAGAAGAATTAATAGAACGAGTAAAACCTAAAGAAATAAATGGAACAATCCAAGAAGTTAATGAACATAATCCACCACTTTCTTTTTTAAGGCTTTTTGAATATATAGCCGAAAATCATGATTTTTTTAAAGTGATGTTAGGGGATAGAGGGTTACCAGAATTCCGACGTCGTATGTTACAAATTGTTCAAGAAAAAGTATATGGTGATTTATTATCTTCTATTGTAGAATCTGATGAAGAATTAGGTATTCCAAAGGAGATTTTTACTAGCTATATTACTTCAGCACATATAGGTGTCATTAGTACTTGGCTAGAAAATGGTATGAAATATAGTCCTGCTTTTATGGCCGCTTTGTTAACTAAACTAACCTTACAAGGACCAATGCGGGTTATAGGATTAGAGAATAAAATCAGGCTTCCAAAATAAATTTTTCATACTTAGGAGTAGCACCACATCGCTATCAAGTTAACAAAATAAAATACCCCAAAAAATGAAAAAATACGCTATTCTTTCTGTAGAATCACAGGAAAGGATGGCGTTTTTTGTATGTCATTTGGTTGGCGGGACCCTTATATGAACTAAAGAGCTGACTTATTAACCCATTTTTTTATATTGGAAGCATAAGTTGGCCGTAAACTAAAAGAAGCATAAGTTGGCCAAAACGGCCGCCTTATGCTTCTTGTTATATATAAAATAAAAAAACCACCAAATATGTATTGGTGGAGACGGTGGGAGTCGAACCCACGTCCAAAAATATCGGCACTTAAGCTTCTACGAGTGTAGTCGATATATTAGCATTTCGCGAACTCTTCGGCCTATCGACAGGCTTCCAAGTTGCTAGTCTGGTTGTTCTCTTCCTTTGTCCTCAGACGGCGAACTCCGGCGTAGTCCACTTAGTTTGAGTCCCTTACCCTACCACATGGACGATGGAGGGAGGAACCTTTAGTGCAATTAAGCAGCTAAAGAAAGATTGTTTTGTTTGCCAATTATAGGCTTTGACGTTTTAACGAGGCCGATCCCCTCGACTCGCAACCTAAGCTCGAACTATCCCTGTCGAATCCGTAACGTCCCCATGATAAAAATGGAGCATACGAAGAAAATATCGTGATAGCTACTAAGAGCTGTTTTTCAATGTGCAACAACCTTACATAAATTATTATAACATACGCGCTCCATTTTACAAATGTAAATATCTGTATTACATCTTTTGGCGATCACGGAACGCGCGTGCAATTTCACGTTTCGCTTCTTTCTCTTTTAAATCGTGACGTTTATCGTATTGCTTCTTACCTTTTGCTAAACCAAGTGCCATCTTTGCAAATCCATTTTTCAAATAAATTCTAAGTGGAACTAATGCGTAACCTGTTTCTTTCGCAGCGCCCGCTAGTTTATCAATTTCTTTTTTATGCAGAAGTAATTTTCTCGTACGAAGTGGATCATGGTTGAAACGATTCCCTTGTTCGTACGTATTAATGTGCATATTATGAACCCATACTTCACCATTATGTACACGTGCAAACGCATCTTTCAAGTTTACGCGTCCAGCGCGAATCGACTTAATTTCCGTTCCTTGAAGGACAAGCCCTGCTTCGTATGTTTCTTCGATGAAATAATCATGAAATGCTTTTTTGTTCTGTGCAATAACCTTACCTGTACCCTTTGGCATATAACGTCCCTCCTCTATTTTTACTATTGTAACAAATGTTAATAAAAAGCGAAAGTGGCTCGCTCAGAATGTGAGATGGATGGAGCTTCTGACCTTGAGGCGCTCTTTGCCTCTCGGGAAGAAGTGAAGCCGCCGAACATTCTAGCCACTGTAGCTGGATTCCGATAAAAAGCGAAAGTGGCTCGCTCTCAAGCCACGAAGAAAAAAGAAAACGGCCCCGCTTTTCATCAAAGCGAAGCCACTCTTTTCTTACTTACGCTTTTTCTTTTTCTTCTTGAATCCTGGTACGTTTTCGAAGAATGCTTTTTTCTTCTTACCGTTACCATCTTTTTTTCCCGGCTGGCTAGCAGAAGCGGATGCAGATGCAGATCCTCTTCCTTTTCCTTTACCACCACGGTCAAATTTTCTACCTGTGCCACGTTCACCGCCGCGCTCATTACTGCGCTCGCTACGTCCACCGCGTTTCTTTCTGCCTGTTCTTGGCTGCTCGATAACGACTGGACGATCTTTGAACTTACGGCGAGGTGTGCCTTTCATGCCAACGATTTCAAAGTCGATTGCACGCTCGTCTTTGTTTACGTTAATAACGCGAATTGTAATTTCGTCACCGATGCGGAATACGTTTCCTGTACGTTCTCCGATCATAGCGAAATGTTGCTCGTCATAACGGTAGTAATCATCCGTTAAATAACTAACGTGTACAAGACCTTCAATTGTATTTGGAAGCTCTACGAATAAACCGAAGTTTGTTACAGAGCTAATCATACCGTCATACTCTTCACCGATCTTATCAACCATATACTCTGCTTTTTTCATCTCATCTGTTTCACGCTCTGCTTCAACAGCACGACGTTCCATATTAGAAGAATGCTCTGCAATCTCAGGTAATTTTTCACGCCATTTTGCTTGCGTTTCGTTGTCGACTTTACCGTTAATAATGTATTCACGAATTAATCTATGAACGATTGTATCTGGGTAACGACGAATTGGTGATGTGAAGTGTGTGTAGAACTCAGTTGATAAACCGAAATGTCCTAAACTATCCGCATCGTAACGAGCTTGCTTCATAGAACGAAGCATAACTGTTGAAATAACTACTTCTTCTGGCTGTCCTTGAACCATTTCAAGAATTTGTTGTAGCGCGCGAGGATGCACTTCATTCGCACGTCCTTTTACTGCATATCCGAAGTTCGTTACAAACTCGAAGAAACGCTCAAGCTTATCTTCTTTCGGATCTTCATGGACACGGTACATGAATGGTACGTTCATCCAGTGGAAGTGCTCTGCTACTGTTTCATTCGCAACAAGCATAAATTCTTCAATTAACTTCTCTGATATAGAACGATCGCGCATGACAACGTCTGTCGGTTTTCCTTCTTCATCCACTAATACTTTCGCCTCTTTAAAGTCAAAGTCAATTGCACCACGGCGCATACGTTTTTCACGTAAAATTTGTGCCAATTGGCCCATCTCTTTAAACATCGGTACTAATGGCTCATAACGCTTAATTAACTCTTCGTCCTCATCTTCTAAAATGCTTCTTACGTCAGCATACGTCATACGCTCTGTCGTTTTAATTACACTTTGGAAAATCTCGTGTTTAACAACATCACCTAAGTTGTTGATTTCCATTTCACAAGATAATGTCAGACGGTCTACTTTCGGATTTAATGAACAAATACCGTTAGATAGACGATGTGGAATCATCGGAATTACACGGTCAACAAGATACACACTCGTCGCTCTTTCCGCTGCTTCAACATCAATTGGAGAACCTTCTTGAACGTAATGACTTACGTCCGCAATGTGAACGCCAAGCTTGTAGTTACCGTTCTCGAGCTTCGTTACTGTAACAGCATCATCTAAATCTTTTGCGTCTGCACCGTCAATCGTTACGATCATTTGGTCACGTAGATCACGGCGATCTTTTAAATCTTCTTCTGAAATCGTTTCTGGTACACTGTTTGCATGTTCCATCACTTCTTCAGGGAACGCTAAAGGCAAGTGATGTTTATGAATGACAGATAAAATATCTACTCCTGGATCATTTTTATGACCTAGAATTTGAATAACTTCACCTTCTGCACTTAAACGATTCTCTGGATAGCTCGTAATTTTCACAACTACTTTATGACCTTCTACAGCGCCCATAGATGCACTTTTCAATACGAAAATGTCACTTGTCCAGCGCTTATTGTCAGGTATAACGAACCCAAAGTTTTTCGATTCTGTATATGTACCAACTAACTCTTTCGTTCCGCGTTCTAAAATGCGTACAATTGAACCTTCTTGACGCGAACCACTCGATTGGGAACTAAGGCGTGCTAATACTGTATCGCCATGAAGCGCACCGTTTAATTCTGTAGGCGGTATGAAAAGGTCATCGTCTCCCGTTTTCTTCTCATCTGGTACAACGAATGCAAAACCACGTGCATGTCCAATTAACTTACCGCGTATTAAATTCATCTTTTCAGGAAGACCGTAACGGTTGCTACGAGTACGAATAACAAGTCCCTTTTCTTCCATCGTTACAAGTGCCTTTACGAAATCTTTAAAGCCCTCAGAACCTTCAATCCCAAATGCCTCTTCTAACTCTTGTATCGTTAGCGGTTTATACGCTTCTTCTCTCATAAATAATAACAACTTATCAATATGTTCTTGTATGATTTCTTCCAAGCAAAAATACCTCCTTTAAAACCTTATATTATTTAGTGTATCCGAAAGATAGGGGATGTATAAAGTGAAACTTCAATACTCCCCTTATGATTTTTACAGTTTTCACAAAAAATTCCTTATGAAAAAAAGAGGCAACTAGATCTTACCAATCTAGTTGCTCCAAGAAGTTATATACATCCTCATGTAGCTCGTCACGTTGTTTATCAAGTGTAATGACATGCGTAGAGTCTTCATACCATTTAATGTCTTTTAACGTAGATTCTACACCGTTATAAATAATGTTAGCACTATCTGTATTAATCATTTCGTCATGACGTGCTTGTACAACAAATGTTGGTGCATAAATCATATCCACATTGTTACGTACGTCAGCAATTAATTGTTGTAATGCTTTTAATGTATTCATCGGTGTCTTTTGGAATTCCAACATTTCTTGTTCAATTTGTTCAGGTGATTTTTGCTCACGTTTTTTATATTCGCGGGCATATGCCAATATACCTTGGTACATCGTTTCTTCGCTCTTAATATACATCGGTGCACACATTGGTACTACACCTAAAACCGGTACTGTATAACCTAATTTTAAAGAAAATACGCCGCCAAGTGACAATCCAACAACAGCAATTTTCTCAAAACCTTTATCTTTTAAAAGCTGATATGCCTCCGTTACATCTTGCCACCAATCTGTAGGCCCTGTATGAACAAGCTCTTCTGGTGGTACACCGTGCCCTTTATAAATTGGCGCATGACAAGTATAGCCCTTCTTTTCTAAGAAACGCCCTAACATACGTACATCAGCTGAGTTCCCTGTGAATCCATGTAGTAATAAAACAGCGCGGTCTCCACCCTCAAATGTAAATGGTTTCGGAGATGCTAATTTCATCATGTATTTCTCCTCTTTCTCTTCTGTAATCTAGTCGTATTCTTTCTATATCTAGTGTACCATATTTGTATTTCTATAATCTAATTAGAAACATCTTTCAAATAGCAAAACAAAAAAAGAAGAACCATTAGTACCATTCACTAACGCTTCTTCTTTCAATTCTATAAATTGAAGTACGTAACACCAATTGTTAATACAAAGAACAATACAGCTAAAACAATTGTAATACGGTTTAATACCGCTTCAATTCCACGTGCCTTTTGCTTACCAAATAATTGCTCCGCACCGCCTGAAATTGCACCTGAAAGGCCTGAGCTATTACTAGATTGCATAAGTACCATAACAATCATTAAAATCGATACAATAATAAGTAAAACTGATAATAACGTATGCACTTGGCGTACCTCCTACAAAGATTCAGTTATTGTAACTGTAGCATAAATTCTATAGAAAAGCGAGAGCTATAGAGGCGCTCTCGCTTTTCTTCTATTACATAAACATCATCGCAAATAACGGTCCAAGTAAACATGTCAAAATTGCTGTTAATGTCATTGTTACCGATCCAATAACACCTTCATGTTCGTTATTTTTCATCGCTCTCATCACGCCCATAATATGAGAAGCACATCCAAATCCGATACCTTTACCAACTGAGTTTGTAACACGGCTCCATTTTAATAAAAGGGGTCCTGTAATCGTTCCAGTAATACCTGCGATAACAACGAAAGCTGCTGTTAAGGAAGGTACACCACCGACTTGCTCTGAAACACTCATCGCAACTGGCATTGTCACCGATTTTGGTAATGACGATAAGATTAAGCTTTTATCCGTTCCCATAAGTGAAGCAATCGCAAAATCACTAGCGATTGCAACTGTTGTACCTACTAATACCCCGCCAGCAATCGGTACAACATATTTTTGCAGAACATGACGTTGTTTATAAAGAGGAATTGCAAATGCTACAACACCGGGTCCAAGTAGCTTTGCAATCCAGCCACCACCACTTTCCATATAATGTTGATATGGTATATCAAGCACGATAAATAGGAAAGCCATTAATCCAGTTGCTACAAGCATTGGAATGGTGAATGGTGTTGGAAATAATTTATAGATTTTTTTAGATAATTGATATAATAGCACCGTAAAAAGAACCCAACCGACTCCGATTAATATTTGGTTCATCGCGACTCTCTTTCCTTCCTATTCGCAAGATATTGTCCTGTATGTCCTGCGACAATAATAATTAAAAATGTACTCGCTACAACTGTAATGAAAAGAGAAATTCCTTTACTCATAAAAAAAGCACCGTAATTCATTAGGCCAAGCGTTGGCGGAATTAATAAAAACGGCATAATAGCAACGAGTGTTTCTGCTCCTAAATCGAACCATTTCACTGGAAGAACTTTTAGGCTAAGTAAAACAAGTAAGAGGAACATCCCAATCAAACTTCCTGGAATTGGAATATTTAACATTTCTTGCACCCAAGTTCCAACCATATAAAACACGTAAAGAGCAGCAATTTGGACAAGAATCTTTGTAAATTTCATGTTCATCATCCCTCATGTTTATACGATCTTCTGTTAATATCTTTATCATAGTATAAATTGTAAAAAGCTGCAATTTATCAACTTGACAGCAAAAACAGCCTATGTTATACGCTTACAACCTTGATACGACTGCATTTCTAAACGAAAATTACGTCAAAAACCTTGACCTAATATAAAAAGTTTTTATTTTCTGAATTTAAAAGACTATTATTTCAATAAAATAATCTTTTTATTCTTAAACTTACATATATATAAAGTGAAACTTTAATCCATGAGATTCCCCTCATCCTTATTGATTATTAGCCCTCACCAAGCTGGTTTGTACGGGATAAACAAGATAGGTGGTGAACATATGCCCAAAAAAGTTCTCATTTTTTGTGATCCTGGGATTGATGATACGATGGCTCTCCTCTTAGCATTCTTTATCGATGAAGTAGAAATCGTCGGTATCGTTGCTGATTACGGCAATGTTCCAAAAAAAATGGCCGTAGAAAATGCTCATTTTTTTAATAACGAAACAAAGAATAGAAATATCAAGATATTCGGTGGTTCAGAACGTCCCCTTACTGGTGCCCCACCTGCGTTTTTTACGGATGTACATGGAAAACAGGGGCTCGGTCCAATTATTCCAAAGGTGAATGTGACTAACGGAGAAATGGAGAATTTTTTTGAAGTTATTCCTCTTATTGAACAGTATAAAGATGAATTAATTATTGTGAGTTTAGGAAGACTTACCTCCCTAGCAATTTTGTTTATCATGTGCAAACAGTTGATGAAACAAATTAAATCTTACTACGTAATGGGCGGTGCCTTTTTACATCCTGGTAATGTTACCCCTATTTCCGAAGCAAACTTTTATGGCGATCCTACTGCCGCTAATATAGTCCTTCAATCCATAGCTAACATGTACATATACCCATTAAACGTCACTCAATACTCCATCATTACACCAGAAATGGCCGAATACATTGAGGCGAAAGGAAAAGCTCCACTTGTCAAACCGTTATTTGATCATTATTACTACGGATATTATAAAGACGCCCTACCACATTTAAAGGGGAGCCCCTTCCATGACACAATACCAATACTCGCTTTACTTGATAACTCTATGTTTACCTATCACAAATCACCTATCGTTGTCATGACAGAATCTTATGCACAGGGGGCAAGCATTGGAGAATTTCGCTCTTTAGGAGAATCTAAACCATTTATTGATTGGCCGAGTCATCAAATAGCAATTGATTTTGATTATAACCGCTTCTTCAAACATTTCATGTCACTTATGACGGGTGAACAATTTTAGCATAAAAAAACAGACCGTGATTTCTCACGGTCTGTCGTTTATTTTCTACAATTATCGTTTGATGTTATAGAAAGATTTTACACCATCGTAAACAGCTACTTCGCCTAGCTCGTCTTCGATACGTAATAATTGGTTGTACTTAGCAATACGGTCAGTACGGCTCATAGAACCAGTTTTGATTTGGCCAGCGTTAGTTGCAACTGCGATGTCAGCGATTGTAGCATCTTCAGTTTCACCAGAACGGTGAGATACAACTGCTGTGTAACCAGCACGTTTAGCCATTTCGATAGCTTCGAAAGTCTCAGTTAAAGTACCGATTTGGTTAACTTTAATTAAGATTGAGTTAGAGATACCTTTTTCGATACCTTCAGCAAGTTTTTGAGTGTTAGTTACGAATAAATCGTCACCAACTAATTGTACTTTATCACCGATACGCTCAGTTAATAATTTGTGACCATCCCAGTCGTTTTCGTCTAAACCATCTTCGATAGAGATGATTGGGAAGTCTTTGCAAAGCTCTTCATAGAAATCAACCATTTCTGCAGAAGTTAAGCCAGTACGGCCTTCGCCTGCAAGGTCATATTTACCAGTTTCTTTGTTGTAGAACTCAGAAGAAGCAACGTCCATTCCTAAGAATACGTTCTCGCCAGCTTTGTAACCAGCTTTTTCGATAGCTTCGATGATTACTTCTAGAGCTTCACGGTTAGAACCAAGGTTTGGAGCGAATCCACCTTCGTCACCTACTGCAGTGTTAAGACCTTTGTCATGTAATACAGCTTTAAGTGCATGGAATACTTCAGCACCCATACGGATTGATTCTTTGAATGTTGGAGCACCAACTGGTAAGATCATGAACTCTTGGAAGTCAACGTTGTTATCAGCGTGAGAACCACCGTTGATGATGTTCATCATTGGAGTTGGTAATTGTTTTGCATTGAATCCACCAAGGTAACGGTATAATGGAAGACCTACGAAGTCAGCTGCTGCGTGAGCTACTGCCATAGATACACCAAGGATAGCGTTAGCGCCTAGTTTACCTTTGTTTGGAGTGCCATCTAATTCGATCATAGCACGGTCAATACCAGCTTGGTCAGTTACATCGAAACCAGCGATTTCTGGAGCGATAATTTCGTTAACGTTGTTTACTGCGTTAACAACACCTTTACCAAGGTAACGAGATTTGTCACCGTCACGTAATTCTACTGCTTCGTGCTCACCAGTAGATGCACCACTTGGTACGATAGCGCGTCCGAAAGCGCCGCTTTCTGTGTAAACTTCTACTTCTACAGTTGGGTTACCACGAGAGTCAAGGACTTCGCGAGCATAAACATCAATAATTGTTGACATAATAAATTCTCTCCTTTTTATATAAGCAAATTATTTAATAATTGTTTTACCTGTCATTTCTTTCGGTTGCTCAACACCAAGAAGTGTAAGCATTGTTGGAGCGATATCACCTAAGATACCATCTTCACGTAATTCTACGTCGTTCTTAGTAACGATGAAAGGAACCGGGTTAGTTGTATGAGCTGTCATTGGCTCGCCTTCAGAAGTTAATTCTTCATCCGCATTACCATGGTCAGCAGTAATAAGTGCTACACCATCTTTTGCAAGAATCGCTTCTACAACTTTTCCTAAACATTCGTCAGTTGCTTCTACTGCTTTAATTGTTGGTTCCATCATCCCAGAATGGCCAACCATATCACAGTTCGCAAAGTTAAGAATGATAACATCATGTTTATCATTTTCGATTTCATTTACTAAAGCGTCCGTTACTTCGTAAATGCTCATTTCAGGTTTCAAGTCATACGTTGCAACCTTTGGTGAGTTAATTAAGATACGCTCTTCTCCTGGGAATTCAGCCTCACGACCACCGCTAAAGAAGAATGTAACGTGCGGATACTTTTCAGTTTCCGCGATGCGAAGTTGCTTTAATCCCGCTTGCGCAACAACTTCACCTAAAGTGTTATCAAGGTTCATTGGCTTGAATGCCACGTAACCATCTACAGTTTCACTGAAGTGTGTCATACATACGAATTCTGGAATGTGAGGTACTTTTTCACCACGATCGAACTCACGGAAGTCTTCGTTTGTAAATACACGAGCAATTTGAATTGCACGGTCTGGACGGAAGTTATAGAAGATAACTGCATCATCATCATTGATTGTTGCAACTGGCGTGTTATCTTCGTTAACAATTACAGACGGCAATACGAATTCATCATAGATACCGTTCGCATAAGAGTCTTCTACACACTCTTCTGCTGATTTATAAGTAGGGCCTTCACCATTCACCATAGCACGGTAACATTTTTCTACGCGATCCCAACGCTTGTCACGGTCCATGGAGTAATAACGACCAGAGATAGTCGCGAATTGTCCTACTCCTGTTTCTTTAATTACTTCATTTGTTGCATCGATATAGCTTTGTGCTGTTTTTGGTCCAACATCGCGGCCATCTAAGAATGCATGAATGTATACTTTCTCAACGCCTTCTTTAGCTGCTAAGCGAAGAAGAGCAAACATGTGATTCATGTGACTGTGCACACCACCGTCAGAAAGTAAACCGAATAAATGAAGTGCAGTACCTTTTTCTTTTACGCTTTTAATTGCACTTTGGAACGTTTCGTTCTTATCGAACTCACCTTCACGAATTGCAACGTTAACACGTGTTAAGCTTTGATATACAATGCGGCCAGCACCGATATTTAAGTGACCAACCTCAGAGTTACCCATTTGACCTTCTGGAAGACCTACTGCCTCGCCACAAGCTGTAAGCGTTGTGTGAGGGAATTTGTTCCAGTAACCATCAAAATTAGGTTTCTTAGCTTGTGCTACAGCATTCCCGTAAGTTTCTTCACGAAGTCCGAAACCGTCAAGAATGATTAAAGCTGTTGGCTTTCTCATTTTACCGCCCCCAGAAGACCTAAGAACGAAGCTGGCTCTAAGCTAGCACCGCCAACTAAAGCGCCGTCGATGTCAGATTGTGCCATATACTCTTTAATGTTTTCTGGTTTTACGCTACCGCCGTATTGGATACGAACAGCTTCTGCAGCTTCTGGAGAAACAGCTTCTGCAACAACTTTACGGATGTGCGCACATACTTCGTTTGCATCTGCAGAAGAAGAAGATTTACCTGTACCGATAGCCCAGATTGGCTCATAAGCGATAACAGTTGCTTTAACTTGCTCTTCTGTTAAACCTGCAAGTGCTTTTGTCACTTGACCTGCTACTAGATCAAATGTTTTTCCGCTTTCGCGCTCTTCTAAAGTCTCACCACAACATACGATTGGTGTTAAACCATGTTCAAATGCTGCGATAGTCTTTTTGTTTACTGACTCATCTGTTTCAGCAAACATTTCACGACGCTCAGAGTGGCCAAGTACTACATAGCCAACTTTTAAGTCGCTAAGTGCTACTGGGCTAATTTCGCCAGTGAATGCACCATTTTTTTCGAAGTGCATGTTTTGTGCACCTACTTGTAAGTCAGTTCCTTCAGTTGCTGCTACAAGGCGCTCTAAGAATAGAGCTGGAGAGCAAACTACTGCATCAACAGCTGAAGCTGCTGGGATTTGACCTTTAACTTCCTCTACGAAGCTAACTGCTTCTGATAGAGTTTTATTCATTTTCCAGTTACCTGCGATAATTGGTTTACGCATGCTTTGCACCGTCCTTTTTCTTTGGCTGCTACTTATTTGTCGTTAAGACAAACTACACCTGGAAGCTCTTTACCTTCCATGAATTCTAATGACGCACCGCCGCCAGTAGAAATGTGGCTCATTTTATCAGCCATACCGAATTTTTCAACAGCTGCTGCAGAGTCACCACCGCCGATAACAGAGTATGTATCTTCTGCATCTGCTAATGCTTGTCCTACTGCTTTTGTACCTTCTGCGAATGGAGTCATTTCGAATACACCCATTGGTCCATTCCATACAACAAGCTTAGAATTTTTAATTACATCTGCATAAATTTCACGTGTTTTAGGACCGATGTCCACGCCTTCCCAGTTAGAAGGGATAGAGTCGATACCAACGATTTTAGTTGTTGCAGTTTCAGAGAATTCCTCAGTGATTACAACATCAACTGGCATGTAGAAGTTTACGCCTTTTTCTTTTGCAAGTTGCATAAATTCTTTAGCTAGTTCGATCTTGTCGTCTTCACATAGAGATAGACCAATTTCATGACCTAAAGCTTTAACGAATGTGTAAGCAAGTCCACCACCGATGATTAAGTTATCTACTTTGTCTAATAGATGACGAATTACACCGATTTTATCTTTTACTTTCGCACCACCGATAATAGCTGTAAATGGACGTTCTGGGTTAGAAAGTGCTTTACCAAGTACATCTAACTCTTTTTCCATTAATAGACCAGATACTGCTGGTAGGTAGTCTGCGATACCTGCTGTAGAAGCGTGAGCACGGTGAGCTGCACCGAATGCATCGTTTACGAAGATGTCAGCAAGTGCTGCAAATTCTTTCGCAAGTTCTGCATCGTTCTTTTCTTCGCCCGCATAGAAACGTACGTTTTCAAGAACTAATACGTCGCCTTCGTTCATTGCTGCAACCATTTCTTGTGCAACTGGTCCGAATGCTTCGTCCGCTTTTTTAACGTCTTTACCAAGAAGCTCACCTAAACGTGCTGCTACTGGAGTTAAACGCATTTCTTCTACTACTTGACCTTTTGGACGGCCTAAGTGACTTGCTAAAATAACTTTCGCACCTTGCTCTACTAAATATTGAATTGTAGGAAGAGCTGCACGGATACGAGTTTCATCTGTAATTTTGCCTTCTTTCATAGGTACGTTGAAATCAACGCGGCAAAATACACGCTTACCTTTTAAATCTACGTCACGAATTGATTTTTTGTTCATTGGATTTCCCTCCGACTACTAGTTAGGATTGACAAAACCCACTCAAAAGCTTAACACATTTGCTTTTAAAACGAAAGAAGAGAGAGAGGGAACAAACCCTCTCCCTCGTTTTGTCATTGATAACTTATATAATTAAGAATTAAAGACCTTTTGAAGTCATGTAAGCTGCTAGGTCTACTACGCGGTTAGAGTAACCAGTTTCGTTATCGTACCAAGAAAGTACTTTAACCATGTTACCTTCCATTACCATTGTAGATAATGCATCGATTGTAGAAGAAGCTGTACATCCGTTATAGTCGATAGATACTAATGGCTCTTCGCTGTATCCAAGGATACCTTTTAATTCGCCTTCAGCTGCTGCTTTGAATGCTGCATTTACTTCTTCAACTGTTACTTCTTTGTCAAGTTCAACAACTAGGTCAACTAGAGAAACGTTAGCAG
Organism: Bacillus cereus group sp. MYBK14-1; assembly: GCF_051916885.1. Lineage (NCBI taxonomy): Bacteria > Bacillati > Bacillota > Bacilli > Caryophanales > Bacillaceae > Bacillus > Bacillus cereus group sp. MYBK14-1. Next base: position 175,759 of record NZ_JBQAHM010000006.1, read on the forward strand.
TTGGAACACGTACAGCGCCACCGTTTAATTTACCTTTAAGTTCTGGTAATACTAATGCTACAGCTTTAGCTGCACCAGTAGATGTTGGGATCATGTTTTCAGCTGCTGCACGAGCACGACGTAAATCTTTGTGTGGTAAGTCTAAGATTTGTTGGTCGTTAGTGTAAGAGTGAATTGTTGTCATCATTCCGCGTTTTACGCCGAATTTTTCGTTTAATACTTTAGCGAATGGAGCTAGACAGTTTGTAGTACAAGAAGCGTTAGATACTACGTTGTGGTTAGCTGCATCGTATTGTTCGTGGTTAACACCCATAACTACAGTGATATCTTCGTCAGAAGCTGGAGCTGAGATGATAACTTTCTTAACTGATCCACCTAAGTGTTTCTCAGCGTCTGATTTTTTAGTGAAACGGCCAGTAGATTCTACTACTACTTCTACTCCGTAGTCGCTCCATGGTAATTGAGCTGGGTCACGCTCAGCGATAACTTTAATTTCTTTACCGTTAACAACGATGCTGTTTTCGTTAGCAGATACTTCTGCATTTAAAGTTCCGTGAACTGTGTCATATTTTAAAAGGTGAGCTAATGTTTTAGCATCTGTTAAGTCGTTGATTGCTACTACTTCTACCTCAGAGTTGTTAAGAGCTGCGCGGAATACGTTACGTCCGATACGTCCAAATCCATTAATACCAATTTTAGTCATTTGAATTTCCTCCTTGGGGGATTATATTAAAGGGTAAAACCCTTTGTTAACTGTTTTGCTGCACCTTCATCTGTAATTAGAATTGAAGTGTGCCCTTGTTTAATTACAGCCTGTATTGCTTTTGCCTTTGAAGAACCTCCAGCGACTGCAACAACGTGAGATACATTTTGTAAATCCTCTAGTTGCATACCAACTGTTCTTACTTTATGAACAACATTTCCTTCTTCATTAAAGTAGTAACCGAAAGCTTCGCCAACTGCTTCGCTTGCCTGAATCTTTAACCAATCTGCTTCTGAAGTACTTCTGCGACGTGCCATTGTTAACGCATCACCTATTCCATGAATGACGATATTGGAAGATCGAATCAACTCAAGAACTTCTTTCACGGAAGGCTCTGTCACAATAGACGCATATGCTTCGCTACTAACATGGTCTGGAACATACAATAAGCGATAATTACTCATCGTATTTTGTGCCATCTTGGCACAAATGGTATTGGCTTCTAATTCGACGCCTTCTCCAATTCCACCACGTGCTGGGACAAATAGCATATGTAAATCTTTGCAATCAAGTTGCATCATGTCCGCAGCAGCAGCTAGCGTAGTTCCTCCAGCCACAGCAACGATATTATTCGCTGTCAGACGGTCTTTTATACAAGTCACACAAGCACGGCCCATCTCCAGTTTGACCCAAGGTGATTCATCACTATCACCAGGGACAACGAAAACTTCATCCAAGTCTAATGTTTCCTTAAGTTGCTTTTCTAAAACCTTTAACCCGGAAATTTCTTTCATAAAGTCTTCCAAAGCAAGAACTAAAGCTGTTCCTTCTTCTGTCAAAGTCATTCCAGAAGAAGCGACGTGAACTAAGTTTTGTTCTTTCAAAACTTGAACTTCACTTCGCAATACTCGTTCTGTCATACCGAGACTTGCTGATAAGTTTCTTCTTCCAATCGGCTGCATGAGCCTAATGTATTGAAGAATTTGCATTCTCGTTTGCATAACAGGTAGCAGATCAGGTAATAATTTTTTTGTGTTCTGAATCCATGAGCGCATATCTTTTCTCCTCACTACATCGGTTCATTTTTCCTTCGTGGTCACTTTACGTCCCGTAGTGACATTTTGTGTCCCACATAGGTTAAAAAAATAATCCCTGCTACGTGTATTATTGTAACAGGAGATAGAAACTTATTCAACTCTTAACTGCATTCTTTATATAGTTTATTATGACACCTTTGTGAATGTTACCATATTCTACTTGTTTTCCGTCCATTTCTACAACCGGAATCATTAAGTGATATTTTTCTAAAAGGTCATTATCTTCATATATATCTATTTCCTCGATTTGAAAAGAATATTCACATTGTACTTCCTGTAAAACTTGTTTCGCCTTCACGCAAAGGCCACAATCTTTTTTAGTATACAGTACAACTTTCATCTTCTTCACCTATCCGATCGTTTTTCGTAATGACGAAGCTGGGATATGCATTTGTTCTCTATACTTCGCCACTGTTCTTCGAGAAATAACAATTTCATGCTCTTCTTCTAATAATTTTGAAATCTTTTGATCTGAAAGTGGCTTTTTCTTATCCTCTGCCCCAATTAGCGTTTGAATAAATTGTTTTACACGTTTTGTAGAAACTGCTTCATCTTCAGTCGTCGAAACGGCATTGCTAAAGAACGATTTCATCTCAAATAAACCGTGTGGTGTTTGAACATATTTATTTCGCGTCGCACGACTAATTGTCGATTCATGCACACTTAACTCTTCCGCTACCTCTTTTAAAGCGAGAGGTCTTAAATACTCTGGACCTTTCCAGAAGAAATCACGTTGTTTTTCCATAATAATAGTCATTACTTGCAGCAGCGTCTGTTTTCTCTGCTTCAAACTGCGCATAATCCACTGCACATGCTGATACTTTTCTGATATGTAAGATGCTACTTCACTTTCACTATTATTAAGAAGCGCACTATATTCAGAATGAATTTCAATTCTCGGCATATTTCTCTCATTCATTTGTAAAACGAGGCGATCGCCATCTTTTTTCACCGCCATATCAGGCACAATATAAAGTGGTTTATCTGAAGAAAACGCAAGACCTGGTTTTGGTTGTAATGACGTTATACAATTTACCGCACTCTGTAATTCCTCATTACTACATTTCAACACTTGAACGAGCTTTCGCCAATCTTTCTTCACAAAATAAGCGAAATGATCTTCTACAACCTCTTCTGCTAATCCATTCTGTCTTTGTAAGCGCTTCAATTGCAAGGTTAAACATTCCTGAATATTACGCGCCCCTACCCCTGCTGGTTCCAGTGATTGGACAAGCTCTACAGAGCGGTCGACTACATGAATATGCGCAGAAAGGAGCTCTGCTAACTCTTCATTCGTTTCTTGTAAATATCCATTTCCATCCATGTTCATAATAATGAAAGAAGCTACTTTTCGCTCTTCTTCATCTATTTTATAATACTGTATTTGATTTAATAAATGTTGCTGAATCGTTGTAGAATCCACACTGTAGATCTCCATCTGATTCTCGACTTGTTTGCTGGTACTTTTACTGTTGTTAGAGCTCTTTTTCTTCTCCCTCTCAAAACCACCTAACTCAATAAGGGGATTCTCTAACGATTGCTCATACAAAAACTCCGATAATTCTTGTACATTATACTGGAGCATTGTAATCGCTTGCCTTAACTCTTGTGTCATTGCCAAACGTAAGCTTTGTTCTTGTAAAAGACTTGCCTTCAAACTAATCTCCCCCTTGTTTCTATTGTACAATAAGTTTGGTAAAAGGAGAATCCTCACGCAGACACCCATTCCAAAATATTATTAATTTATATGTATTAATGAGATTTACAACTTACAACCTAAATTTGAATAATATTGAAAGAAAATAATAAACTCAATTATTTGTTACCACATACTAATAGTAACCCTTAATTTTATATATAACAACATTAAATTTATCTCTGTTCAATTCCAAAATAAAAAGAGCAGTTTAGGTATAGTGACACTTCACTATGCCTAACTACTCTTTTACGATACTTAATTAAGAAAGAAACCTCTTATTTAAAGCTAAGGAACTTTGATTCCTAATTACATAGGAATCATAGAGATAATCGTTCGATTCACTAGACGCTCCTTGAATTCCTCTCATCTCTTCCACAGACAACTCAACTATTTTTTTCACGCTTCTCTCGTTATTACTATCCATCATTTTTTGTTTTCTTTTCGAAAAAAATCCCATAATTTATTCCCCCCTGCAATTAATTATTTTTTAACAATTGAATGAATTTAAGGCTCTTACCACTTCTTAATACACCTTTCGGATAGACCTTCGCTGCAAACATAGCAATTAAGCTGATGCTAGCCAGTAATACAACCATAGATGTAATAATTTCTAAACTCCCAACGGATCCATTAATAATCCTAACTACCATACTAATTGGGGCTGTAAACGGAACATATGATGTCACCCTTGATACTAGCCCTTCAGGGTTATCAAGTACTACTAATAACTCCACCACTAAGCTTCCCATCAATATAAGAGTAATCGGCATCGTTGTTCCGGATAATTCTTCTGGCCTGCTTACCATAGAACCAAACACTGCGAAAAGTGCCGCATAAACGAAGTAACCGAGAACAAAATATAACAAGAAATATGCAGCATGCTCACCTGTAATCATATTTACATCAATATTCACTCCAAAAAACGAATCCGATACCTTAAAAATTCCAGATTTAATATATAGCGCCATACTAAGGAAGAAAATAAATAACTGTGTCAAACTAGCAAGACCGACTCCTAATATCTTCCCAAAGACCATGTGAACAGGCGACACCTTCGTTACCATCACTTCCATAACACGCGACGCCTTCTCTGACGCTACCGCTGTAGCAATCGCATTTCCATACGAAGTAATTGCTAAGTACATAATCGCCACTAATAAATACACCAGTAAGAATGAGCTTGTTTCTTCGTTATTTAAGTTTTGTTTTTTCGCTTGCACGTTCATCGTCAGTGATTTCACAGCCTCTTCTGATAACTGTTGTTTAACTACCGCACTTTGAAAATACTGATTTTGTACAAATACCTGTGCACTTTGAATCAACTTAGGATTATCCAGCTTCATAAAGTAATCTAATACTGGTTCAGCACCCACGCCCTCTTTTAATATAAAGAGCGCTTCGATTTTCTTATCTAACAATTCTTGCTTATATTGATTTAATTTTGTTTTATCTCCTAAAGACCAATCCCATTCCGGAAGAGCTTTACTAAGATTAGATTGATCCACCGTAACATTAGGTGCTTCAGAAATAAATACAACCTTTGCTTTTTCTTTCTCTCCAGAAAACTTTTGTACTAAAGTTGGAAAAGAGAATAAGAATATCCCTCCTCCTATTAATAACAATGTCATCCCAATAAATATTTTCGTCCTCACACGATCCCAGTACGTTTGCCCTAAAACAATCCAGAAATTCCTCATTACTTATGCACCCGCCTTTTCAACAAAGATTTGATGTAAAGAAGGTTCTTTAATAGAAACGTCTCGGATATATTGTTTAGTTTTAATATCTTCAAGCAGCGAAAATGCATCCTCTCCATCATTAACTTTAATCATGAACGTACGATTAACTTTTTCAAAATTGAAATTTTTCTTCTTAAGAATTGGTTCAATATCCCCTTCCGTTTGCAACGTCATATATTTGTATTGATAACTTTTCTTAATATCTGACAAGGCACCCGATAATACAATTTGACCGTTTTTCATAATACAAATTTCCTCACAGAACGTTTCTACACTGTCCATTTGATGACTACAAAAGATAATCGTTTTTCTTTGCGCGATTAACTCAAGTACAACATTTTTTAACATCTCTGCATTTACAGGATCCAATCCACTAAATGGCTCATCTAGTATGATGAATTCCGGATTATGCAATATCGCTGAAATCAATTGGATTTTTTGTTGATTTCCCTTTGACAATTCCTCTGTTTTCTTCTTTAAATGTGGTGTCATTTCTAATTTTTCTAGCCACTGTAACGCATGCCTTTTTGCAAGATTTGCTGGCATTCCTTCTAACTTGCCGAAATACACTAATTGCTCCACTACATTCATTTTCGGGTATAATCCACGCTCTTCTGGTAAATAGCCGATAGACAAGTCTTTCTTTGAAAAAGGGCGATTATTCCATAGAATTTGGCCGCTATCCGGTTTGATTAAATCTAAGATCATACGAATTGTTGTCGTCTTACCAGCACCATTCCGGCCCAGCATCCCTAAAATTCCACCTTCTTCTACACGTATATTTAAATCATCAACAGCTTTATATTCACCAAATGTTTTATTTAAACCTTGAATTTCAAATGCCATCCATAACAGCTCCTTTTAGCTTTTTACGAAATAAATAACCGCCATTCCTAATACCATCCCGCCTACCATCAACAAAAACTTTTTCATAACTATTTCCTCCTTCATTGACTTGTTAAGTTGTATCTTTATCATAGACTTCTTTCTGATGCTATTGTCCGCAATCCGTACTGTATTTACCGTAAAAAAAGCGAACCACTCTTATGTGGTTCACCGCAATTTCAACAGATGAAGTTGATTGTATGAAAACTTCTTAAATGTTATTATAAAAATATTCAGAAATTAAACGATATACCTACAAAGAGAGGTGTCCAAACCGTTGCAGATACAACGTAACTTCGTTTTCATTTTATGTGTAACTATCCTGTATTTTTGTTTACAAGGCTATATCTTATATAAAATAAACCAACCATATAGTGGCGTTCTTATTTCTAAAACAGACTCAGCTACATACACAATAGCAAAAATTAAATCCTCCGGTTGGGCTTTTCATACGGACTTAAAAGAAGGCGATATAATCTATTCGATAAATAAAGAAAAGCCTCATTTAGGAATACTTCCTGGATATCAAAACCAATCACTAAATGCATCTGAAATACAAGTTAAAAAAGGCGATATCATCCAAACTTATAAAGGAACACAACATTTTATTGATTCTCGTGACAAAATTATTTCTATATACTTTCCCTTCCTACTCGTTTTTATTTGTTTAGGGTTATCTATTTTTCTTTATACAAAGAAGCCTTTGAGCCGGGAAACATTCTTTTTGATTACGTTTCTATTCATGACTTCCTCAAGTCTTCTAATCGCAGTTGAATCTGGTAAAGGTGATTTTATCGCCCTCATTATTTTAAGTATTGTATTTCAAGGTACACCTATGTCTCTCATTTTATTATTGAATGAGTTATTCAAGAAAAAGCAACTATACGTCATTTCTATGAGATTTCTAAAAATCGATATTGCAATTGGCATTATTTTACTATCACTCTCTATTTTAACGATGTTCATTCCATTTCCCGTAGTTAATACCGATGGATTAGAACTAATTTACCTTTCAATAAATATTATCTTTTGCATATATTTTTTAATCCGTGCCTATATCAAATATCACAATACAGTACATAAACCATTTTTAAAATTAATGCTCACGATTCATTCCATTGCCTTCTTTCCGTTCGTTACACTCTATGCCCTTCCAGATGCAATATTCAGTACACCGATTCTCTCAGCAGATATTGGAGCTATGTTCCTAATCGCTCTTCCAATCGGTTATTTTTATTTAGTAGCGACGAAGCAGATTTTTGATGTAGATTTTGTATTTGATCGTTTACGGTATTACGCATTTCTGTCATTAATCCCAACTCTATTAATTGCAATCATTACGAGCTGGAGCATTTATTACAAAGACAATTTTCTCTCTCGACTGCTGCAAAGTTTTATTATTATTTTTCCGTTAAATATTCTATTTCTCATATTAAAAGAAAGATTAGATTTTACATTTCGTAATCACCTCTTTCGGACTAAAACAAACTTATACGTAAATATTGAACAGTTTACCGCACAGCTATCATCTATTATGAAAACAGAAGAGTTAGAGAAAAAATTCACTAATGAAATCGTTTCGATGTTGAAACCTTCTTTTATTCAATTTGTTCAATATGATATGAAAGAAAACACATATACACGATGCAACGGATATGGACAAACGAAAGATTTCACACTTTCTAAAAAGAAAAAATGGAGTATGGCAGCATTACTAATTAATGATTTATTAGAGGATGATGGATGCATCGGTATTTACTTATACTCTACTAAACATATAAAACACTACATCTGGATTGGAACAAAAGTGAATAATATTAAATATAATACGCATGAAAAATCATGGTTCATCACTGTCACGACATACGTCCGTCTTATTTACGAAAACTTGTATACCATTAATGAAATTATTCATTCTCTAGAGCAGGAGAGTTTAGAATCCAAAACAAATTCTGCAAGCTTATCACGCCTACTCTTTCAAATTTCTGAACAAGAAAGGCGCCGACTTGCTTCAGATTTACACGACTCTGCATTACAAGATCAAATTGTATGGTACCGCAAACTAGACTCTTTACTAAAAAACAAATCCGTTCCACTAGAATTAAAAAATGAACTAAAAAAAATCCACTTCGGTATGCACGATGTAATACAACAAATTCGCGACACATGTAATGAATTGCGTCCATCACTTTTATCAGATGCTGGTTTAATTGGTGCATTAAGAGAATTGCTAGCCCAAACACAATTACGTGTGCAGTTTCAAATTCAATTTGATCATGAATCAATTCAAGAACATCATTACGATTTTGACAAAATTTTATCTTTATATCGCATCATTCAAGAACTACTAACAAACGCAGATAAACATTCCGAGGCAACCATCGTATCGATTTTTTTATGGGAAGAGAATAACTGTATTTTCCTAGACTACCGAGACAACGGCAAAGGTTTTAATATAGACACTCCCCACTCTCCTAAGCAGCATATGGGGCTTTCCGGTATAAAAGGAAGGCTTCAATCAATTGGTGGAGAAATACATATAGTATCCGAAGCAAAAAAAGGACTTCAAATAAACATTACAGTTCCGAGGTGGTAAATAATGATTCGAGTATTAATTGTAGATGATCATCAAATTGTAGGCGAAGGAACAAAGAGCATGATTGAATTAGAAGAAGATATGCAAGCAGAATATATTTTAAATGAACAGGAAGCACTTATAAAAAGTGATGCTACACCTTTTGACGTATACCTCTTGGATATGAATATGCCCAATTGCAGTGGTATTGAACTCGCCCAGAAAATATTACATATTCAAACAGATGCAAAAATCATTTTATATACAGGTTTTGAATACGTATCCCAATTCAATTTATTAATAAACTCTGGTATCAGCGGCATTATTAGTAAATCAGCTTCTCAGCAAGAGCTATTAATGGCAATTCGTGCAGCTGTAAACGGATATACTTTACTTCCTATTTCGTTATTACGTCAACTACGTACAGACGATATAACGACTCAACAACTTGAAAATAAAACCGCTCTTCTTACACAAAAAGAATTAGAAATCTTAGAATCCGTCTCTAAAGGAAGTAGCAATAAACAAATTGCTGATGAACTGTACATGAGTTCAAGAGCTGTAGAATACAACCTAACAAAAATCTTCAAAAAATTAAAAGTAGGATCACGCTCCGAAGCTTTAACAGAAGCAATGAGACAAGGCATTTTGAAAGTACACATATAAAATGAGACTTCCATCAGTTTGTTTTGTTTAACCCTCAAATAATGAGATAAACAAAAAAGTCCTAACCTACAAAACGTAAGTTAGGACTTTTTGACGCGCCCAGAGGGATTCGAACCCCCGGCAGACGTGGTACCGGAAACCACCGCTCTATCCGACTGAGCTATGGGCGCATGATTATAGAAAACACTTCATTTTCTTCTCATAATAATAGCAATAAAATCCATCTAAATCAATAAAAATATCCCCGTAATACCTTATGCATCTTAGCTAAAGGCATATAAAATCTATTTCACCCCTAAATTTTCCAATCATAAATTCACCCCAACTCACAAATTATAATCTTTGAATTGATATTCCAAAGGGGGCTTCATTCAATGACTGTAATTACGAAACTAAAGCAAACTGTTTCTGGATTAAAAAGTGCACAAGCTAGCTTAGAGGGATTCGCTCTTGATACGGATAACCAACAAGCGAAGCAACTTTTCCAAACAGCTGCGCAGCAAACACAAACGATTATCGATTCTTTAAACCCACGCGTTGAAGAAGTCCAACAAGAAGAACCACAATACTCACAGCAATAACGAATCAGTCTTGCTGTGAAATAGAAAAAGGATGATATGCAGTCATCCTTTTTCTATCACATTACATATTGCAATAGAAATGGAATGATAATTATGCGAAAACTCGGCCTCATAACCGCATTATTTGCACTTCTATTTAGCTCTTTTACCGGATGTGATAATAGTCCTTTAGATAAAAAAGTGAAAGAAGAAGCAAAACGAACGGAGAAAGAAAAAGGTCCAAAGTTAACAAAGACGAGTACGGAATCCTTTAATCAATCTATATCACAAGGAGCGAAAAAAAGAGCTCTCGCTATGGATGAAATTATAAAAAGCACAGCAGTGAATTCAAATTTAGATCTCTACATAGCAATTACACCTGAGCATCACGAAAGGTTTGGATTAAAACCTCTTCGTAAAAAGCTTCAAAAGCAGCTAAGTGATGAGCACCCTACTTTCGATGTTCGTGTCAGTACAGATAAAAAAATCTTTATGTTACTCGAAAAACTCGAAAGAAAAATTAAGGAAAAAGAAGTATCTAAAGATGAAATTAATAAACAATTAAAATTCATTGGTAAAAAAATGGAGTCTAACACTTAACGCTTTTTAAAAGAAAAGGAAGGATTGCAATGGCTAGTAAAGATAAAAACTTAACCCCTGTACAACAGGAGTATAAAAAATTCGAACAAGAACGCGAACCGAAACGACCTGTCTTAAAAAATTGTATAAAAGCCTTTTTCGTCGGTGGTTTTATTTGCTTCATCGGACAACTCATTTCTACTTTTTATATCACATATTTTGATTTCACTGAACGCTCAGCAGGCAATCCAACAGTCGCAACTCTCATTTTCATCTCCATGTTACTAACTGGATTTGGTATATACGATCGTTTTGGACAGTTTGCCGGAGCAGGTACAGCTGTACCTGTTACTGGATTTGGTAACTCTGTTATTGCCGCATGTATTGAGCATCGAACGGAAGGATTTGTCCTTGGCGTTGGCGGCAATATGTTTAAACTAGCTGGTTCTGTTATTTTATTTGGTGTATTTTCCGCTTTCGTCATCGCACTTATTAAAACTATTCTCGTTCAATGGGGAGGGCTATAAATGTTACAAGGACACCGAACGTGGGTATTTGAAAACAAACCAGTCATTATCTCAACAGGGGTTGTCGGTGGACCATTTGAAGCAAAGGGGAACATCCCAGAAGACTTCGATATCCTTCATGAAGATTTATGGCTTGGACAAGATTCCTATGAAAAAGCACATAAAATTTTATTCGAAGAAGCTTGTAGCCGCGCTACTGAAAAAGCAGAACTTCGTAAAGACGATATTCAATTCGTACTCGCAGGAGATTTAATTAATCAAATCACTCCAACAAGCTTTGCTTGCCGCACACTTGGCACTCCTTATCTCGGACTATTCGGGGCTTGCTCTACTTCTATGGAAGGTTTAGCACTTGGGGCAAGTATCGTAAATGCAAAAGGTGCAAAATATTTATTAACTGGAGCTTCAAGCCATAATACTGCTGTAGAAAAACAATTCCGCTACCCTACCGAATACGGCGGACAAAAGCCGCCTACTGCACAGTGGACAGTAACCGGAGCAGGAGCCGCTATTTTAAGCGATACTGGACACGGTCCAAGAGTAACCTCTGCAACAATCGGACGAGTGATTGATATGGGATTAACAGATCCGTTTAATATGGGAGGCGCAATGGCTCCAGCTGCAGTTGATACAATTGAAGCCCATTTACGTGAACGCCAAATTGATGCCTCTTACTACGATTTAATCGTAACAGGCGATCTCGGACATGTAGGACGCGAAATTGCTTATGACTTACTACATAAACACGGAACGAAAGTAACGAGCGAACAATTTCAAGATTGCGGAATTATCATTTACAGAGAAGGACAACCTGTCATAGCTGGTGCTAGCGGGCCTGGATGTTCCGCAACAGTCGTGTATGGTCATTTATTAAACCGAATGAAAAGAGGAGAGTTCAAAAAAATACTTGTCGTTGCGACAGGCGCTTTACTATCTCCACTTACATTCCAACAAGAAGAAACAATTCCATGTATCGCTCATGCCGTTTCGATTGAATTTGGAGGTGCAACGCAATGATTTTTTTCTGGGCTTTCGTCATTGGCGGACTCATATGTGTAATCGGCCAACTTATGTTTGATGTCGGCAAACTAACACCCGCTCATACAATGGCAACACTCGTTGTTGCTGGAGCTATATTAGATGGATTTAATTTGTATGAGCCATTAATTGATTTCGCTGGAGCCGGGGCAACTGTACCTATTACAAGCTTTGGTAATGCCCTCGTTCATGGCGCAATGGAAGAAGCTGCAAAACATGGCATCGTTGGCGTTATTACCGGCATGTTTAAAGTAACGAGCGCCGGTGTATCAGCAGCTATTATTTTCGGCTTCATTGGAGCATTATTATTCAAACCGAAAGGATAAGAGGTGTTTATATGACTGTTATCGCTAGCGTAAAAACTTGCCTTGCTAGTGTAAGAGGCGCTCAAGCAAGTTTAAGCTCCCTTTCATTAAATTCACAAGACGAAGAATCAAAACGCGTATTTCATGAATGTATGTTAGAAATGGACAGCGTCATCGCTGATTTAAAGGATAGAATTTCAGTATTAGAACGTGAAGAACCTCAATATAAAGGGTTTTAAGTAGACTGGAGGAAACGACTATGTCTCACCTGCCGGAATGGACACTTGTCATTCTTCGCTCTGTATTCATATTAATTATTTTATTCGCTATTACGAAATGGTTAGGGAAAAGACAAATCTCTCAGCTTTCCTTTTTTGAATACATAGCCGGAATGACGATTGGTGACATCGCTGCCCAAGTATCTACAGGGCTCGATTCAAAATTTTTTCACGGTGTCTTTGCAATACTCATTTTCGCTGTGGTACCTTTTTTAACAGGAATCCTCTCTTTAAAGAACAAAACAGCTCGGGACTTCTTTGAAGGAAAATCTACCGTATTAATAAAAGACGGAAAGATACTCGAAGATAATTTAAAGAAAGAAAAATATACGAGTGACGAATTACTGGAACTTCTCCGTGGAAAAAGTGCGTTCAGCGTAGCTGAAGTCGAATTTGCTGTCTTAGAACCGAGCGGAGAATTAAATGTACTATTAAAGAAAGATTCTCAGCCACTTACAGCAAAAGACATCGGTTTAAAAGTACCAAACGAGAAAGAACCACAAACTGTTATTATGGATGGAAATGTACTAGATGAACCTCTTTCAGCAAGCGGACATAACCGCGCTTGGCTACATTCAGAATTAGAAAAAATCGGTGTTGTTATTGAAAATGTCTTCCTCGGTCAAGTGGATTCATACGGACAACTTACTATCGACATTTACAATGACAAACTCCAAATGCCTTCTCCTCAAAACAAACCTTTATTATTAGCATCTTTAAAAAAATGTCATGCTGATCTTGAACTATTTTCCCTAGAAACAAAGTCGAAGTCAGCAAGCGAAATGTATAGTAAAAACGCGAAACAAATCGAAAAGATTTTAAATAAAGTAACCTATCTTTTAAAAGACTAATTATCGAAAGAACGCTTCAGTTAAAAGGCGTTCTTTTCTTTTTTCTCCAGTTTTCGTAACGTTTAAATTTATGTAATTCGGTTATGATGTTGAAGATACATAAGCAGGGAATTTCGAAAACATAGCGAATATTTCATGGTACAACTACATATTTTTTTGATTTAAAGTGGTTTCGTTTGACCTTTATTGACCATAATTGTATTATAAGACTAAGAAAGCTTTATAAGGAGGAAATAACAGATGAATTTAATTCCTACAGTAATTGAACAAACAAATCGTGGAGAACGCGCTTACGATATTTACTCTCGACTATTAAAAGACCGCATCATTATGCTTGGTAGTGCAATTGATGACAACGTAGCTAACTCAATCGTTTCCCAGCTTTTATTCTTGGAATCTCAAGATCCAGAAAAAGATATTCACATCTACATCAACAGCCCTGGTGGTTCTATCACAGCGGGTATGGCAATCTATGATACAATGCAGTTTATTAAACCACAAGTATCAACAATCTGTATCGGTATGGCTGCATCTATGGGTGCATTCTTACTTGCAGCAGGTGAAAAAGGAAAACGTTATGCACTTCCAAACAGTGAAGTAATGATTCACCAACCACTTGGTGGAGCACAAGGTCAAGCGACTGAAATCGAAATCGCTGCAAAACGTATCCTATTCTTACGTGAAAAACTAAACCAAATTCTTGCTGACCGCACTGGTCAACCACTTGAAGTACTACAACGCGACACAGACCGCGACAACTTCATGACAGCAGAAAAAGCTTTAGAATACGGTTTAATCGATAAGATCTTTACAAATCGTTAATAACTAAAAGCGAAAGCGGCTCGTTTAGAATCGCAGGGCGATGGAGCACCTGATTCCGAGGCGCTTTTTGCCTCGAATGAAGGGGCGAAGCGACCGGAGATTCTAGCCGCTGGAGCTGGATACATAAAAAAAGCGCCCTATTACAGGGTGCTTTTTTATTATCATGCACCTCCTTCTGGATACCCACCCTGGTATTCACCTAAATATATCAACGATTTTTCAATTATATCGAACAAAACTTAAATTATATCAACGATTTTTTTAATATATCAACGGTTCGACACAACATATCGATTTACCGACAATCTCCGACAAGGACAAACCAGCTAAATACCCCTCCCCGCTAATCCGCACAAACAACAAAACAAAAAGCTATCGCATATACGCGATAGCTTCTTATTGTACATATGCAGCTAATGCTTCTAAAGCCTCTTCTGCATCTGAACCTTCTGTTGTAATTGTTATCATGCTTCCAGTTCCAATTGCTAAGCTCATAATCCCCATTATGCTCTTTGCATTTACTGTCTTTCCATCTTTCTCGATGAAGATATCTGCATGAAAGCGATTTGCCTCTTGTACAAACAACGCAGCCGGACGTGCTTGTAAACCGTTTTTTAATGAAACCTGAACTCGTTTTTGAACCACAGCTTCATTTCCCCTTTAACCTCTTATTTTTTTACTAACGTTTCCCCCGCGCGTAATTTCTCTGCGATTTCATCGATTTTACGCAAACGATGATTAATACCCGACTTACTAATCTTCCCCCCGGATACCATCTCACCTAACTCTTTCAATGTTACATCTTGATAATCTCTTCGTAATTGTGCAATCTCTTGTAATTTATCCGGCAAAATATCAAGACCAACTGTCTCATCAATATAACGAATATTTTCAATCTGTCTTAGTGCTGCACCAATTGTTTTATTTAAATTAGCTGTTTCGCAGTTCACTAAACGATTTACAGAATTACGCATATCACGTACGATTCGAATATCTTCAAATCTTAAAAGTGCATTATGAGCACCTATAATATTTAAAAACTCTGTAATTTTTTCTGCTTCTTTCAAATACGTAATGTACCCTTTTCTTCTTTCCAACGTCTTACTATTTAAATCAAATCCGTTCATCAGTTCACATATAGCATCATTATGTTCCTTATATAACGAAAAGATTTCTAAATGATAAGATGATGTTTCTGGGTTATTTACTGAACCACCTGCTAAAAATGCGCCACGTAAGTACGATCGTTTACAACATTTCTTCTCAATCAATTCTTGTGATATATTTCGAATAAATGAAAAGTCATCTCGAACGATATGAAGATCAGCTAATATTTCGCGAGACTTCTCAACAAGCCGCACAATATATACATTATTTTTCTTCAAGCGCATTTTTTTACGGACAAGCAATTCTACCGTCACGTCATATCCTTTTTTCAAAAGCGTATAAATCCTTCTTGCAATTGCCGCATTTTCCGTTTGAATATCGATAGATAGACGACGGTTTGAAAAAGAAAGCGACCCGTTCATTCGAAGTAACGCTGATAATTCTGCTTTCTCACAGCATTCCTTCATCTCAAGATTCGTCAACTCTTTCTTTGTTTCTGATGCAAATGACACAGTCAACACCTCCTTATACGATTATTATGGAACAAAATTCTTGTCCTATATGAATGAGGAGCGCTACCTCAAACGAGGCAACGCATATTTATAACAATGAATATAAAATGGACGCTAACTTTAACGTATCATGCCTTACAACATGATCATCATACTTCGCTAATCCCTCTTGAATAACATCAATATTATTTTCAACAAAACGTTCTTCATCCACTACAACTGGTGTAGACATTTCTTCCTCATATGACTTGCGTAATTCACAAGGAATCTCACGGTTATTTACAATTGCAGTATTGATAAATGGTTGCCCTAAATGATCGTGTAACGCCTGCACATGATCAAAAGCAGTATATCCCATCGTTTCACCCGCTTGTGTCATAACGTTACATACATATACCTTCTTCGCCTTTGCAGCAAGAACAGCGTCTCCAATTTTGTTAACAACTAAATTGGGCAATATACTCGTATACAAACTTCCAGGACCGAAAACAAGTAAATCAGCTCGTTTAATCTCAGCCAACGTTTCATGCAATGGCTCTACATCTTCTGGAGTTAAAAAGACACGATTAATCTTCTTTCCGTAATAAGGAATCTTTGATTCACCTGTTACAATTTCCCCATCTTCAAGTTCCGCATGAAGTACCGCACTTTGATTCGCTGCTGGTAATACACGTCCTCTGACATTTAATACTTTACTTGTTTCTGTAATTGCATGGAAAAAGTCTCCTGTAATCGAGGTCATACCTGCCAACAATAGATTTCCTAACGCATGACCTTTCAGTCCGTCTCCTGTTGTGAAACGGTGCTGAAATAAAGCTTCCACCAGTGGCTCTACATCCGATAACGCAACAAGTACGTTACGGATGTCACCTGGAGGTGGAATTTCTAGCTCATCACGTAATCTACCCGAACTGCCACCATCATCAGCAATTGTAACAACTGCTGTAATATCAACAGGATATTGCTTTAATCCCCTTAATAAAACAGAGAGTCCAGTTCCGCCTCCCATGATGACAATTTTAGGCTTTCTCTCTTTTTTCATCCCTTAATGGCCCTTTCTCTTCTCCACATCACGATGAGATACATGAACACTATACTCTGGTTTCAAATGTTTCCCAAGGTATTCTGTAAGCGTAACAGAACGATGCTGTCCACCTGTACATCCAATTGCAATTACAAGTTGACTTTTGCCTTCTCTTTTATAATGAGGCAGCATGAAAGTAATCAGATCCGTCAACTTCTCTAAAAACTTATGTGTCTCATTAAATTTCAGTACATACGAAGAAACTTCTTCATCTAGTCCTGTTAATGGCTTCATATGTGGAATGTAATATGGATTTGGTAAAAAACGAACATCAAATACTAAATCTGCATCAATTGGAATACCGTACTTAAATCCAAATGACATAACATTTACACGAAATGCTTGCTCAGTTTCTGTTGAGAACAAGTGAACAATTTTTTCACGTAATTCTTTCGGTTTTAAATCCGATGTATCAAGCACAATATTCGCTCGTGCCTTCATATCTGTTAATAAATTACGCTCTGCTTCGATTCCCTTTAACGGCAAACCAGTTGGTGCAAGTGGATGCGAACGTCTCGTTTCTTTATAACGAGTTACAAGCGTACTATCTTTCGCATCTAAAAATAAAATATGAGGAATAATCCATGTACGTTCTGATAAATCATCAAGTGCTCCCCATAAATGTTCAAAAAACTCGCGGCCACGTAAATCAATACCAAGTGCCACTTTATTCATTTTCCCTTTTGAATCCGCCATAAGCTCAATAAACTTCGGCAATAACATCGGTGGTAAATTATCCACACAAAAATATCCTAAATCTTCAAAACTTTGTAAAGCTACTGTTTTTCCGGCTCCAGACATCCCTGTAATAATTACCATTTTTATATCATTATTCTCTGTCATTGTATCCTCTCCTTGACGGTTTAACTCGGATCTAATCGATATGAAAGCAACTCAAAATCTGGGGTATATACAAATGTACCGTAGATTATGCCATTTCCTTTAATTAAATAATCAATAATGTGATAATCTCCTGGCGCCATTGCTAAATCATCAATTTTATCAAATGTATGCCAACCAATGATGCCTTCTTCGCTCTCTAGTTTGTTTTCTCCTGCAAAATCTGTCGCTAAAAAGGAGAACATCATCCATTCAGAAACAACTTTATCACCTTCTTGGATGACAAAGGTGAAGACCCCCTTTAACGCTGGGTTTTTCAAATAAATACCTGTTTCTTCACGATACTCGCGAACAACGGAATCTCTTACAGTCTCACCACGCTCCATTTTCCCGCCTGGTGCAACCCACCAATTTCGGCGAGGTTTTTGGAGTAAGAGTACTTCATTATCTCTAATTAACACACAGTTTGTCACTCTTTGCATGTTTCTTCACCTCAGCTACTTGCAGTAAAATTTCTCACTGCATACTTCTTTCATTATACTATCAAAAACAGTTTGCTACAACGAAGGAGCCAGTCCTCTTTCGCTAAGCATATGCTACTCAGCAATTTTAAAAAAGCTTTCTATAACAAGCAATGTAAATGCTTATACTTTGAATGAATAGCATGAAAAATCCCCTTAACGATTTTTATCGCCAAGGGGATTAAAGCCCTTATTTCTTACCGAAATAAGTAACAATCGCAAATCCTAAAATAAAGGTAATGATTGAACTTATAATTGAAAATCCACCAGTCGGAATCCCAGGGAATACAATTACAATCGAACCGATTACAAGTCCAATAATTGCCGCAAATGTCATACTTTTATAACGATCTAATAAAAAACTAATGCCTTTACTACTTACAACAAATCCAACCATAACACCAGCACCGATAACCACGATTAAAGGTAAGTTAAGTGTAGTTAAAGCGTTAATTGCTGTTGGATACACACCAATAATTAATAAAATAAACGATCCACTAATTCCAGGAAGCAGCATGGCCATACTAGCCATCCATCCTGCGAAAAATAAACCAATTGCATTTAAAATTGTTAACGTCGTAATTGGATCTGCTGCCTTATCTGGTTTAAAGAAAGCTGTAATCGCAACAAGAATTGCTGCAACTATTAATAAAACGATGTGCTTACCTTTAAACGACGACTTTGCATCAGCTTCCCTCATTAACATCGGTAATATACTAATAATTAAACCGAGGAAGAAAAATTGAGTCGGTTCATAATGATTTGCAAGTAAATATTTAATAACGTGACTTAACGTTAAAAATGCCGCTGCCACACCAGCTGCAAGTGGAATTAAAAATCCTAAATGTTTTTTCCATTCACGACTAAAGAATCCACTAATTGCCGCAAGCAATTGTTCATAAATCCCTAACACAACAGCGATTGTACCGCCGCTCACACCAGGAATTAAATCACTAACGCCCATACAAAATCCACGATATATATTACGCCATTCCATACTGAATAAATTCCTCATTTCTTATAGTGATTTTTTCCGTAAAGTCCAGTATATCAATAAGAAAGCTTATAATCCTTATATTTTTTGACAAAACTTTGACATTTTCACACAAAAAAAGAAGAAAGCTCCTGTCGGTAGCTTTCTTCTCACAAGGTATATTATCCCTTATTTTTCTGATACAGTTTTTAATTCCTCTAATAATTCTTCTACGTAATGTTGTGCACTTTGCGCTGCAATACTACCGTCACCTGTTGCAGTTACAATTTGACGAAGCATTTTTTCACGAACATCACCAGCTGCGAAAATACCAGGAATTTTCGTTTCCATACGCTCGTTCGTTTCAAGGTAACCATTTTCATTTGTAATACCTAGTTCAACAAATGGTTTTGATAAAGGTAACATACCGATGTATACGAATACGCCGTCAGTTTTGACTTCTTTCTCTTCTCCACTATTTACGTCCACAAGTGTTACACTTCCTACTTTACCACTTGCTTCGTTGATTTCTTTTATCGTGTGGTTCCAAATGAAATCTACTTTTTCGTTTTGGAAAGCACGGTCTTGTAAAATTTTCTGTGCACGAAGCGTGTCACGACGGTGAACGATCGTTACTTTTGATGCGAAGCGCGTTAAGAACACACCCTCTTCAACAGCAGAATCTCCGCCGCCAATTACGATAAGTTCTTTTCCTTTAAAGAATGCTCCGTCACATACTGCACAATATGATACACCGCGGCCGCCAAGTTCTGTTTCACCCGGTACACCAATTTTTTTATACTCTGCACCGCTTGCAACGATAATTGCACGTGCTTTATATTCTTTTTTACCAGCAATAATTGTTTTGTATTCCTTACCATCGATGACTTCTTTCACATCACCGTATGCATATTCAGCACCAAATTTCTTCGCATGCTCGAACATTTTATTTGATAAATCTGGTCCTAAAATAGACTCATAACCTGGGTAGTTTTCTACATCTTCCGTGTTTGCCATTTGGCCACCTGGAATACCACGCTCAAGCATTAATGTGCTTAAATTTGCACGAGATGTATATACTGCAGCTGTCATACCAGCTGGTCCTGCACCAATAATAACGACATCATAAATTTTTTCTTCTGACACACTATTCACTCCTATCCATTCCTACACAATTAAGTTACCCTCATTATACTGTTAGCATCATTTTTTTCCCAATGATTTGCTTATCTTATGTGTGCGTACGCTTAACAGCTTGCACATACTTTCGGACAGTCGCTACAGATACATTATATACATCTCCAAGCTCCGACTGTGTCATTTTATTTCCTTGTTCGCCGCGTACAATGTATTCAATCGCAGCTGACCAGCCGTACACATTTGTAAATATGTCTCCAGATGTATATAAACGTATGAACGTACAAAACCAAAAGTGTAAACACTCTTCAATTAATTCATCATCTTTTTTCGTATAATTGTATAATGCATCCGCGATTCTCGCGCACTGCTCGAATTGCTGTAAATCAGCTGGAATACTCTTATGACTATTAAGTAAAAAGAAGTACTTTGCAAGTTGTGATACGATGGGAACACCGTTCTTCGCTTGCGTTATATCAAAGAAGAATCCCACCTTCTCCGGCGTTGACAATTCATTCATTAAATATAAAGCTAGCATTTGTTCTTCTAGCGTCGCACTTTGCTGAAATGATTTTCGTAATTCTTCAAATAACACGTTTTGTCCTTCATCTGCTAAATTCAGCACATTCCACGGTTCTTTTCCCTTTTTATCAGGATGCAATTCCACGACATATTGCCACATTTTTTCAGCTAGTTGCTGATCTTTCACCATATAAGCAGAATATGCAAACCAATAATAAAAACTAACGTCTCCCTCATATCCTTGACGCTTTAATAGTTTGAACCATTTATATGCATGCTCGAAATAACCAATTGTTGCAAGTGTAGTTCCCAGTTTCAAACGATGTTCAAATGAAATTGGATATACTGAAACTAGCTGTCCCGCTAATGCTTCTACTTGTTTATGCTCTCCAATTGAATATAGAAAAATAAGTGTATTACAAAGCGCATGTATATTACCAGGATTTTTCTCTAAAATCATTTCTGTTAACTTCAGCGCTTTGTCTACATTACCCGATTGAAAATGTGCAATGGCTAAATTATTATAACCTGACCAAAATTCCGGATAATCTTTCGTAACAATTTCTAATGTAGCAATTGCTTCTTCTAATTGTCCATTACGAATATAACGATTCGCTTCTTCCTGCATAACAATTAAATCATCTTCATCTTCAATCTCTTCCGCACCCATTGCTTCTTCTTCCATAATCTCTAGAAGTTCTAATGTATCTTCTACGAATTCCTTCTCTTTTGCAACTTCTAAATAGCGATCCGCATATTTCTTCGCCTGTTGAAATAACCCCATATATGCATAATTATTTGCAATAAAATAATAGCACTGTTCAAGTTCAGGATTAGATCTAACTAACTTTAAGAAGGTTTGATTCGACTCTTGATATTCACCAGCCTCAGATAATACTGTTGCTAATTGACATAAAATAAACGGCTCCTTCTCACTTTGTGCCGCTCTTCGAAAATATTTAATTGCATCTTGCAATTTTTGTCCTTTGTAAGCTCTCATCCCTTTTTTATAAAAGAAGTCCGCTAATTGATTAAAAGAGATAACTTGTCCGTTCTCCTTATATATCCTTTGATTTTTCCCCATATATCCTCCAGTTTTTTGTTTTCTTCGTTCACACATTCTTCTATCTATAAGTATAAACGATTCCGTAAAAAACAAAACAGTATATTATACTCAATTATTTCCTTTTTATTCATAAAAAAAGAGGAGAAATGTTACATTTTCACCATGAACCTTCTCTGGCGGTCATTTGCTCTTTCGTATAAATAATACGCATTGGATTTCCACCTACGAAAGCACCGCTCGGTACATCTCTATGAACAAGTGTGCCAGCTGAGACAGTCGCACCGTCTCCAATTTTCACACCTGGTAATATTGTTACATTCGCTCCAATCATCACTTCATTTCCAATGACGATTTCCCCAAGTCGATATTCACGAATTAAATATTCATGTGCTAAAAGCGTTGTGTTATAGCCAATAATCGAATTCTCTCCCACAGTTATCTTTTCTGGGAACATAATATCCGGCATTACCATAAGCGCAAATGATGTTTTCTTTCCTACTTTCATCCGTAAAAAAGTGCGGTACAACCAATTCTTCACAGATAAAAATGGCGTGTAACGTGCAATTTGGATAATAATAAAGTTTTTCATTACCTTCCAAAAAGACACTGTTTTATACACATTCCATAATGAATTTTCTCCTGAAACAGGATAGCGCGTTGTCCGTCGCACTTAGCTCGCTCCTCTACTAACTTACTTGGACCTTTATGAACGGTTCATATTAGACAAAATCGGTAGCAAATCACTCATTTTATCTAGCATAAAGTCCGGCTTGTAAGCCTCTAAATACGCTCTACCTTTCAACGTCCATGAAACCGCAGCTGTTTTCGTCCCCGCATTTTGACCACCGACAATATCATGATGATTATCCCCAACCATCAATGCTTCTTCTGGTTTTGCATCTAATAATTCAAGCGCTTTTTGAAGTGGCTCTGGATGTGGTTTCACATGCTCTACATCATCAATTGTCACGACAACATCAAAAAATTCATCAAGCTTTGACAACTGTAATCCCATCTCAACGGTTTGTCTCGCTTTCGTTGTAACAATACCAACTTTATAACCTTGCTTCTTCAACTCTCGAACTGTTTCATATACAGTTTCATATTCTTCTACTAATTCATCATGATGATCATGGTTAAATTCGCGATAACTTGTAATCATCTCTTCAACCTTACTTTCATCAATTTTACTGAAAGTATCATGCAAAGATGGACCGATAAATGGCAACACATCTTCACGCTTATATTGATTTGGATAATATGTATTTAAAGTATGTAAAAAAGAAGAAATAATAAGTTCGTTTGTATTAATTAAAGTTCCATCTAAATCAAATAAAACTGTATTTATTCTCATCGCCTTAGTCCTTTCGCCTTCCTGAATATGAAAGAAGCAGCATCTTATAATAAGATGCTACTTGTCTCTAATTTTCTAAATATCTTTTATCAGCTTGCCCCATTTTTCGTCTCACAATAATGAAAATAATAGAAATAACAACAAGTCCAATTGACATTACTTGTGCAATACGAAGTGGTCCTAGCATTAAACTATCTGTACGTAAGCCTTCTACGAAGAAGCGTCCTACTGAATACCAAATTAAATATGTGAAGAATAATTCCCCGCGACGTAAATTCACTTTTCTTAATGCAAGTAGTAAAATTACGCCTGCAAAATTCCATAATGATTCATATAAAAACGTCGGATGATAGTACACACCCTCAATATACATTTGATTAATAATAAAATCCGGTAAATGAAGACCTTCTAAAAACTGTCTCGTTACTTCATCACCATGCGCCTCTTGGTTCATAAAGTTTCCCCATCGGCCAATTGCTTGTCCTAGTAAAATACTTGGTGCAGCAATATCAGCCAACTTCCAGAAAGAAAGTCCGCGTCGTTTCGCAAAAAGAACGCCTGTAATAACAGCCCCGATTAAACCACCATGAATCGCCAAACCACCTTGACGAATATTAATAATTTGACTCGGATTTTGTGCGTAATATTCCCATTCAAAAATAACATAGTACATTCTCGCAAAAAGAATAGCGATCGGTACTGCAATTAATACAAGGTCAACAAATGTATCTTTTGGAATACCTAGCCTTTCTCCCTCGCGAGTTGCCAGCCAAAGACCTAATAGCACACCTGTACCGATAATAATCCCGTACCAATACACAGGAAATGGCCCAAGTTGGATAGCTACACGGTCAAGCTGTGGTACAGAAGCTAACAGCATATGTATATGACCTCCCTCTCCAAAGTTTACTCCTGATTTCCTAACTCAATTGCACTCATTAATCGTTCAGAGAACTGCTGTGCTGCATTGACTCCCATACGTTTTAAACGGAAGTTCATCGCTGCTACTTCAATAATAACAGCCAAGTTTCGACCAGGACGAACTGGAAGTGTAATCTTCGTAAGCTCTGTATCAATAATTTTCATCTTCTCTTCATCAAGACCTAAGCGATCGTAATTTTTCTTTTGATCCCAAATTTCAAGATTAATAACAAGTGTAATACGCTTATAATTTCGTACTGCCCCTGCACCGAATAACGTCATAACGTTAATAATACCTAGACCACGAATTTCTAATAAATGCTCGATTAAATCTGGTGAGCTTCCGACTAACATGTCTTCATCTTCTTGACGAATTTCTACACTATCATCCGCAACAAGACGGTGACCACGCTTTACAAGCTCAAGAGCTGTCTCACTTTTACCAACACCACTTTGACCTGTAATTAAAACACCAACACCGTAAATATCTACTAACACACCATGAACAGCAGTTGTTGGTGCTAACTTACCTTCTAAATAGTTTGTTAAACGACTTGATAATCTAGTTGTCGTTTGAGAAGAACGTAATAAAGGCATACCTGATTCACGTGATGCTTGTAATAACTCATCTGGTACATCTTGATTACGAGTTACAATAATACATGGCGTCTCCTCAGTACAAAGCGCTTTCATTCTCTCTTGTTTTTGCTCTGACGTTAACGTGTCAAAGAACGTAAGCTCCGTCTTTCCAAGAAGCTGCACACGATCTGCTGGATAATATGTAAAAAATCCTGCCATTTCAATTCCAGGTCGTGATAAATCACTTGTATCAATCGGACGATGAATGCCTTCTTCACCACTGATTAACTCCAATTGAAATTGTTCAATTAAATCTTTTGTCCTTACTTTCGGCATATGTATAAACCTCCACTCCGCTGCGGGTTCAGTCTCGTTTGATGTAAAATTCCATTCTATCGGATATTGTACCATTTTTTTCTGGAAACAAGAAATACGGTTTCTAATAAATAGAAAAAAACATTTCATACGAATAATGAAATGTTTTTCTTTTTGTCACTTTCTCTTTTTTTCATATAGAGGTTCAACAATTGCCTTTTCAATTATCATATTAAAAATTGAAATACAAATTGCCGCAACAATCGCTACACCAAATCCTGATATATTAAAAGCATCTCCTAATAATGAATCTGCTATTTTTAACGTAATCGCATTAATAACAATTAAGAAGAAGCCGAAAGTTACAACAGTAATTGGTAGCGTAATTAAAATTAAAAATGGCTTTACGAACACATTTAAAACCGCCAATATAATACTCGCAATAATTGCAGTTTGTATATTTGCTACGTAAAATGCATCTGGTGCAATCCCTTTTAAAAGTCCCGATACAGCGATTAACACAACGCTATTTACAAGAAGTGATACAATCCATCTCATTTCGTCACACATCCTTTTAAACATATATATTTCATCATACGCTAATAGATAATAAACGCAAGTATGATACAAACACTTATATCAACTTATTCTATCTTTCATGCTTGTATACCTACTAACATGCTTACCAGTTTTTCCTCGTAAAATAAAAACCGAGCGTCATTTCCACTCGGTTTTCATCAATAAACTTATTGCGATAACTCTACTTCTTTTATTTTCTCTTTCATTCTTGCTTTATCACGATTTAAAATCTCTTTTAAATACTTACCTGTGTATGAGCGTTCTTCTTTCACTACTTGCTCTGGCGTTCCGGAAGCAACGATTTGTCCACCTTTATCTCCGCCCTCTGGTCCAAGGTCAACGATATAATCCGCTGTTTTAATTACATCTAAATTATGTTCAATTACAAGTACCGTCTCACCGCTCTCAACAAGACGTTGCAGCACTTCTAGAAGACGTGCAATATCATGCGCATGCAAACCAGTCGTTGGCTCATCTAAAATGTATAACGTACGACCTGTAGAACGACGGTGTAATTCAGAAGCTAATTTCACACGCTGTGCTTCCCCACCAGATAATGTTGTTGCTGGTTGACCTAATTTCATATAACCAAGCCCAACATCTACAAGCGTTTGAAGTTTACGCTTAATTTTAGGAATATTGGCGAAGAATTCTACTCCATCTTCAATTGTCATCCCTAACACTTCAGAAATATTCTTATCTTTATATTTCACTTCTAACGTTTCACGATTATATCGTTTACCATGACAAACTTCACACGGAACATACACATCTGGTAGGAAATGCATTTCGATTTTAATAATTCCATCACCACGGCACGCTTCACAACGGCCACCTTTTACGTTAAAGCTGAAACGTCCTTTTTGATATCCGCGCACTTTCGCTTCATTCGTTTGTGCAAACACATCACGAATATCATCGAATACACCTGTGTACGTCGCTGGATTAGAACGTGGTGTACGACCAATTGGTGATTGATCAATATCAATTACCTTATCTAAATGTTCAAGACCTTTAATCTCTTTATGAGTACCTGGCTTCGCTTTCGCTTTATATAACTTTTGAGCTAACGATTTATATAATACTTCATTAATCATCGTACTTTTACCAGAACCAGATACCCCTGTTACCGCTACAAACGTACCGAGTGGGAATGACATTTTCGCATTCTTTAAGTTATTCTCTTTTGCGCCGACAATCTCTACTTTACGTCCATCACCTTTACGTCTTTCAAGTGGAACTGGAATAAACTCTTTACCACTTAAATACTTCCCTGTTAATGAATTCTCATCTTGCATAACTTCAGCCGGCGTCCCCGCTGAAACGACCTGTCCACCGTGAATACCTGCACCAGGCCCTATATCAAGTAAATAGTCAGCAGCCATCATCGTATCTTCATCATGTTCAACAACGATTAACGTATTACCTAAATCGCGCATTTCTTGCAATGTACGAATAAGACGATCGTTATCACGCTGGTGTAAACCAATTGAAGGCTCATCAAGAATATAAAGTACGCCAGTTAGACGAGAACCAATTTGCGTCGCTAAACGAATACGCTGCGCCTCACCACCTGATAAAGTTCCTGCAGCACGACTTAACGTTAAATAATCTAAACCAACGTTCACTAAGAATCCAACGCGCTCCTGAATTTCTCTTAAAATTAAATGAGCTATTTTTTGTTGCTTCTCCGTTAGCTCTACATTCGAGAAGAATTCTTGTACTTCTTGAACTGAATACTTCGTTACGTCAGCAATCGTTTTATTGCCAACAAATACAGCTAAACTCTCAGGCTTTAAGCGTCCACCTTTACACTTTGGACAAGCTTGTTCTGCCATATACTTTTCCATTTGCTCACGAATGTAATCGGAACTCGTTTCACGATAACGACGTTCAATGTTTGGAATAACACCTTCAAATAAAATCTCATTTTCCTTTACTTGACCAAATTCATTTACATAGCGGAAATAAACCTTCTCTTCCCCGCTTCCGTACAACACTTTATCAAATAAATCTTTCGGTATATCTTTCACAGGAATATCCATATCAACGCCGTAGTGATTACATACAGATTGTAAAAGTTGTGGATAGTATTGTGAACTTGTCGGTTCCCAAGGTGCAATCGCATGTTCATTTAATGATAAATCCCAGTTCGGGATAACAAGCTCTAAATCTACCTCTAGCTTTGAACCAAGTCCATCACAAGAAGGACATGCTCCGAACGGACTATTGAATGAGAACATACGCGGCTCTAATTCTCCAATTGAAAAACCACAATGCGGACAAGCGTGATGTTCACTAAACAGAAGTTCCTCTTCTCCCATAACATCGATTAACACTCGTCCCCCGCCAAGCTTTAATGCACTTTCAAGTGAATCAGCAAGACGGCTTGCGATCCCTTCTTTTACAACAATACGGTCAATTACAACTTCAATGGAATGCTTCTTGTTTTTATCTAACGCAATATCTTCAGATACATCAAGCATTTCACCGTCAACGCGAACACGAACATAACCTTGCTTCTTAATATCTTCAAGTACTTTTACATGCGCACCTTTTCGCCCAGAAACGATAGGCGCTAACACTTGTAATTTCGTACGTTCAGGATATTCAAGAACACGGTCTACCATCTGCTCTACTGTTTGTGACGTAATTTCAATGCCATGATTCGGACAAATTGGCGTACCAATTCGTGCAAATAATAAACGTAAGTAATCATAAATCTCCGTTACCGTTCCGACAGTTGAACGTGGATTACGACTCGTCGTTTTTTGATCGATTGAAATTGCTGGTGACAATCCTTCAATCGTGTCCACATCTGGCTTATCCATTTGTCCTAAAAACTGGCGCGCATACGCAGATAATGATTCTACGTATCTGCGCTGCCCTTCTGCATAAATCGTATCAAATGCTAATGATGATTTCCCCGAACCAGACAATCCCGTTACAACGACAAGCTGATTTCTCGGAATGGTTACATCAATATTTTTTAAGTTATGTGCTCTAGCACCTTTTACAACGATAAAATCCTTGCTCTTACTCACTTTTTTCACCCTTCCGCTTTTAATTCTAATAGTAAATCTCTTAGTTCAGCTGCACGCTCGAAGTCTAACGCTTTTGCTGCTTCTTTCATCTCTGCTTCCATCTTCGCAATTGTCTTTTCGCGCTCTTTTTTCGTCATTTTCTTAGCAGGAGTTGCTTCGTATGTTTCTGTCTCTTCAGCAGCTGTCGTTGCACGGATAACATCACGAACGCCTTTTTGAATCGTTTTCGGCGTAATACCATGCTCTTCATTGTAAGCTTCTTGTATACTACGACGACGCTTCGTTTCTTCAATCGCAATTCCCATAGATTTCGTTATACGATCTGCATACATAATAACGCGGCCGTTTTCATTACGCGCGGCACGACCGATTGTTTGAATTAATGAACGTTCTGAACGCAAGAACCCTTCCTTATCAGCATCTAAAATAGCTACAAGTGATACTTCCGGAATATCTAATCCTTCTCGCAATAAGTTAATGCCGACAAGTACATCAAATTTACCGAGGCGAAGATCGCGGATAATTTCAATACGTTCTAACGTTTTAATTTCAGAGTGAAGATAGTTAACTTTAATTCCTACATCTTTTAAGTAATCCGTTAAATCCTCTGACATTTTCTTCGTTAAAGTCGTAATTAATACACGTTCATTTTTTGCAATACGATCTTGAATCTCTCCTAATAAATCGTCAATTTGCCCTTCAATTGGTCGTATATCAATTGGTGGATCTAAAAGCCCTGTTGGACGAATAATTTGTTCTATTACTTCTGGCGACTGCTCTAACTCATACGGTCCTGGCGTTGCTGAAACATAAATAACTTGATTCGTTTTCTCTTCAAACTCATCGAATGTGAGCGGTCTATTATCTAAAGCTGACGGCAGACGGAATCCATGATCCACAAGCACTTGCTTACGCGCTTGGTCCCCGTTATACATCGCTCTTACTTGTGGTACTGATACGTGCGATTCATCCATAACGATTAAGAAATCTTTCGGGAAATAGTCTAATAGCGTATACGGCGTTGCCCCCGCTGGACGAAGTGTTAAATGACGGGAGTAGTTTTCAATACCTGAACAAAATCCCATCTCGCGCATCATTTCTAAATCATAACGTGTACGCTGTTCTATACGCTGCGCTTCTAACAACTTGCCGTTATCATTTAATTCCTTTAAACGCTCTTCTAATTCTTTTTCGATATTTTCAATAGCGACCTTCATCTTTTCTTCACGTGTAACGAAGTGAGATGCTGGGAAGATTGCTACATGATCACGTTCTGCTAATACTTCACCTGTTAACGCATTTACTTCACGAATACGATCGATTTCATCACCGAAAAATTCGATTCGAATACAATGCTCATCAAGTGATGCCGGGAAGATTTCAACTACAT
Organism: Bacillus cereus group sp. MYBK14-1; assembly: GCF_051916885.1. Taxonomy (NCBI): domain Bacteria; kingdom Bacillati; phylum Bacillota; class Bacilli; order Caryophanales; family Bacillaceae; genus Bacillus; species Bacillus cereus group sp. MYBK14-1. Next base: position 206,027 of record NZ_JBQAHM010000006.1, read on the forward strand.
CTCCTCGCACACGGAATGTACCACGCTTGAAATCAATATCATTACGTCCATACTGTACATCAACAAGTTCACGAAGCAATTGATTACGGTCTTTTTCCATACCAACTCGAAGCGAAACAACTAGCTCGCGGTATTCTTCTGGAGAACCTAAGCCATATATACAAGAAACACTCGCAACAATAATTACATCGTCCCGTTCAAATAATGCAGACGTTGCCGAGTGACGCAATTTATCAATTTCATCATTAATCTGCGCATCTTTTTCAATAAACGTATCTGTTTGTGGTACATACGCTTCTGGCTGATAATAATCGTAGTAACTAACAAAATATTCAACTGCATTATTCGGGAAAAAGTCTTTCAACTCACTATATAACTGCCCTGCTAACGTTTTATTATGAGCCATAACAAGTGTTGGCTTTTGCACTTCTTTAATGACATTTGAAATCGTAAATGTCTTACCCGTTCCTGTTGCTCCAAGCAACACTTGCTTTTTCTTTCCACTATTAATTCCCTCTACAAGCTTCTCTATAGCTACCGGCTGATCACCTTGCGGGGAATACGCTGAGACAATTTCAAATTGACGTTCCAAGAAAATCCGACCTCCTCATAAAAATCTGTATTATTATTTTACCACGAATACCTATAAAAAACCTAAAAAAACGAACAGATATTCGGTAAAGTTTTCGACAATATACACATAGAAAAAGGAAGGAGTAAATACTTCCTTCCTCTACTAACTCTATTTTTTTGATACATATAATAAGTCATATCCATTGCGTCCATCTTCATTCGTACAATCTGTTAACCGATAAGTACTTTCTGATTCGCGCTGCTCTTTAACAATACTTTTACAACTATCTTTATGTAATCCTTTATGGTCACCAGCAAACTTGTCTTGTCTACTATCTAACACATAAAGGATATCTTTCCCACTATGCTCTAACGTTTGAAAAACCGGGTCACCTTCATCGGTATACTGTACAATTCTTATTTTATCAACTTTCCCTTGATCAACGTTCATAACGAACTGTTCGAATTTATCTAGATTGGAAGTTCCTGCTCCCTTTACAATGACATCATTCTTCTTATCAATTGTAGTGCTAGATGGTGAACATGCTACTAAACTAAAGAGAAATAGACATATACAGCTGATTCTTTTTTCTATTGTCATCCTCTCCTATAAAAATTATTTGTATACCAGAAAAGCTACTGTCAACTATGAAAGTAGCTTTTCTTTTCCTTTCTCCTTCTTCGGAAAAATCACATATGAAAATGAAATTGCTGTATCAACTAAAAATACAATCGCCCACACTTGGCTCACGCGACTTGCAGCTTTATTTAAAACGATTCCCGATTCTAACCAATTACCCCATTGTTCAAATGGAATAAATCCATACGCGAAGAAAAAGAAAATGTGCACACCAACGAATAAAACAAGATGTAATACCCAATTTTTTATTTCCTGCTTTGCATAGGCCATGCCTGTTAATTCTACCTGTTCTTCAATAATAGGCGCCGGTTCATTACGCCATTTCGCAACTGATTTTTGTGCAAATATATCAAGCTTCTTCAAATCCTTTTTCCCGTAGAAAACTGCATACAATAAAATAATTACAGTAATAATTTGAAAGTTAGAGAACTTTCCTGTTTGATAATAGTCCACTATTCCTAAAGTTAAAATAAACACTTCATTTACGAGGAGTACAATTCCCATAATAAAACTCGCCTTTTTCAAACGGAATCCGTAGCGAAGTAAAAAGAAACCGATAGCTGATAACCAAAATACAATTTCTGCCCCAATTAAAAAATACCAACGATATTCTGCGAGTATGCTCATTTATCCTTCTCCCTTTCATCATAAATACGAAAAGCCTCATCCATATACACTAAAAGTTCTTCTTCAATTGGATACATGCTCATTTTCTGTGAATCTTCCTTCGATTTTCTAACTTCCCATAACTTATCTAAAAACGCTTCGTCACCATTAGCCATTTCTAAACACTTCTGCATTAATCTCTTCATTGCCCCTTGTACCTCATCACTAGCAGCTTCTTTACCGTCTTTCATAAAAGTGCGTAATTGCTTTAATAAATCTACCCATTCTAAAACATTCGGATCTTCCTTACTCATGTTTGGTAAATTATGAAGCAATTTTTGTTCTTCCTTTGAAAATACTTCATTTTGAAATATTTCACGTATACGAGGAGACTGCTTCGAAAGCTGAATCAGTTCAAACATAACTTTCCAATCGAGTTCTCCCTCCACATCTACCGAATAAACAACTGCTTGTAAAACACTCTCCATTCGATTAAATTTCTTTTGTTCTTCCTGTACAAACCGAAGTTGTTTTTCAAGCGAATTTTTTAAATCCAGCTCACCTTTTACTAACATATTCGCAGTTTCTTTTAATGAAAATCCCATTTCTTTTAAAAATAAAATTTGTTGCAAACGAATAACGTCATTTTCACTATATAACCGATGTCCACCCTCTGTTTTTCCGCTCGGCTTTAATAAATCTATTTGATCATAATAACGTAGTGTACGTACTGTAACCCCTGTTTCTCTCGTCAATTCTTGTATTGAAATCACTACCATCACCTCTTCCCTTTCATTATAAAAGATGACGTTACGTAACTTTCAAGCTTTTTGTAAAAAAATACAAAAAGCTGTTTATACAAAATGTATAAACAGCTTTTATGGAAATAACCCCTTTTGTATGGCGCGCCCACAAAATAAAATAAGTGCTCCAACAACAACACTCGTTGCCGTTTTATGATAATGGGCTAATAATAATAAATAATACGATAAACCTACAGTACCAATCATAATACAAATACTCGGCACTGGATTACGAGAAAAGTTTTGCATTCCCCAAAGAAGCGAAAATATAGCTGTAGCGACACATAACACCGGTAATCCCATCCCAGTTCCCCTTTTTCTATCTATTATTCCTTGTTGCTAACACACTCGTTGATGCGATACTAATTAATACACCAAAAATAGCAATATATAATAGCTCAGTTACATGTACTGCTTGCCTATCTAAATACTTATTTACACAAAGATACATAATAAACAAGAAAACGAAGCTTGTAATACAAATCATAAAATATAACTTCATCTTGTTCACAACTCGCTCATCAATTGATGGTACTCCCTCTTCTTTCAAACGCTTCTGCTCTTTATATTCCGAAATTCCATATAAAATGACTAGCGCTACATTCGATATAAAAATAGTTCCCCACGAAATACTTAAAATCATTAAACTCGTATTTAAAAGAATTCCTGCTACAAGCAAACTCCCTACGAATCTCATGACCTCTCTCTTACTCATACATGATTAGCCTCTTTTCGATTTCTATATTTCCACTTCGGCCAATAGTTCACAAGAAAATACACCCACTGCCCTAGTACAAATAAAACAAACGGCATACCAGCATTTCCATCAACAATTAAATTATATAAACTCCATATCGCTAAACTAATCGTAAAAAATAACCCTACATATTTAAACGCTTTATCTGACTGAAATCTCTCAAACTCATCCTGCATTTTTTATTCCCCCTATCGCTATGCTCGTTTTCCTACCATTTCTCTCCCCTTACTCCAGCGTAAAGATTTCCTCCACCTTCACTCCAAAATATTTGGCAATTTTTAAAGATAACTCTAGACTTGGATTGTAATGATGATTTTCAATCGCCACTATCGTCTGCCGCGTCACCTGCATCGCCTTTGCCATTTCAACTTGTGTTATATGATTTTGCTTTCTTAACTCTTTTATTTTATTTTTCACACCCATAGGATCCACCTTCAAAAGTAAAGATATCTTTACTTAAATTATAAATATTTTCCAGTTATAAGTAAAGATATCTTTACAAATTTTAGAAAAATGTTTCATTGAACATCTACTCTAACAAAGTACAAGAGTAATTCAATTTATATCAGCGATTTTCTAAATATATCAGCGCAACTTGAAATATATCGGCGATTTCCCAAATATATCAGCGCAACTCCATTTATATCGGCGATTTTCCAAATATATCGACATCCGTAGCGCTACTATAATCATAAGAAAAAGCTGTCCCCAAACACCTTCGGGAACAGCTTTCTCCTCTACTACATAAATCCTAACGCATATACAAGAACGTATCCAAGAACCGATAAGCAAACCGAGCCAATCAGCCCCGCCACAAATGCTTTACTTCCTAATTTACGGAACGTTTTAAACTCTACATTTAAACCGAGCCCTGCCATCGCCATTGCGATAAGCATGTAAGCAAGAACAACAATGTATCCCGCAACAACTTCTGGAATAATCCCGAGCGAATGCACTGCACTCATCGCTAAGAACCCGAAAATGAACCATGGTATTGGAAGTTCGCGCCACGATTTCTTTTCTTTGCTACCTTCACTCTTACCAAACCATAGACCAATTAAAATCGCTACTGGCACAAGCATTGCTACGCGCGTTAACTTCACAATAACTGCGATGTCTACAGCAGTACTTCCTCCTGGCGCCGCAGCTGCGATGACATGAGCGATTTCATGAAGCGTCGCACCTGAGAATACACCATAACCGTACGGAGATAAACCAAGCACTGGATATAATAACGTATAAATAAGCGTAAATATGGTACCTAAAATCGCGATGATTGCTGCCCCAACTGCTGTTTCATCGTCCTTCGCTTTGACTTGCGGTGCAATTGCCACGACCGCGGCTGCGCCGCAAATTGCCGTACCGCATGCTGTTAAAATCCCAAGTTTCTTTTCTACTTTAAATACTTTCGTTAGTCCGTATACAACAAAAATAGTAAATGTAATAACAACCGCCGCGATGACCAATACTTTCGGTCCCGCCTTCGCAATATCAACAAGATTTAATCGCATTCCAAGTAAGATGATCCCAAAGCGCAGCAACTTCTTACTCGCAAAGTTCGTTCCTGCTATCGCATCGTGAGGAACTCCAATTGCAGCGCGCCAAACCATCCCAATTAGAATAGCAATTACTAATTGTCCCATAATATTTAAAAATGGAAGCTCTGCTAAATATTTCGCGGCAATTGCGATTAATAATGTAATCCCAATTCCTTGCGAAAATCCAAAACGCTTCTTCTTTTGTATAACAAGTGTTTGTTCCATTTTGAACCACTCCAATAATCGTATTGGAACATGCATGTTCTTTCTACTTACATTATAAGAAAGTTTCTATAATAAGTTTAATACCAATACCAAATCTCTATCATCAGAAATACTTATGATAAGATGATAGAAAAAGAAAGGAGCCCATTATATGAACGTAGACATTTTAAAAATTTTTGTTACTGTCGTTGAACAGAAACACTTCTCCCGTGCAGCAGAATTATTAAACCTTTCACAGCCTGGAGTAAGTATGCATATACGCAACTTAGAAAACGAATTTGACACTACACTTATTCAACGCTCCCCGAAGCACGTCCAAGTTACGGAAGCTGGAAACATATTATATATACATGCAAAGCAAATGCTCTCTCTTTACGAAGATGCTAAACAAGAAATTAATGAACTACATAACGTTGTAACAGGAACACTTCGCATTGGTGCTAGTTTTACAATTGGCGAATACTTACTTCCAAAAATACTGGCTAACTATGCGAATGAAAATCCACACGTCGAAGTTCATACTTTCATCTCAAATACAGAAGACGTTTTGCAAAGCCTTCGCTCTAATCAAATTGATATCGGCCTAGTGGAAGGACAAGTCGTATACGCCGACGTAGATGTTGAAACATTTATGCAAGATGAAATGAAGCTCGTCGTCCCGCCAAATCATCCATTACTCCGCACAAATGAAATAAATGAAAGTACACTCCAAGATCAAGTATGGGTATTAAGAGAAAGTGGTTCTGGTACACGCGCTTATAGTGACCGCTTTATTCATCAACACCATTTAAAAATGAAACGATTCTTTACATTCAGTAGTATCCAAAGCGTAAAGGAAGCTGTTAGTGCCGGGCTTGGCATCGCTATCCTTTCTGATTGGACTGTACGGAAAGAGCTATTAGCAAAAGAACTATTCCACGTCGAAGTTCCAAATGAACAACTAATCCGTCCGTTTTCCATCGTACGCGGTAAATATTTCATTCCATCTAAAGCCATTCAAGTGTTCTTAAATCATGTAGATTCTTTTGCGAAAAAACAGAGTTGACCCTCACATTAGTGTGAAGGTTTACAATACATGTAGAAGGAGTGAAACGCATTGCGAATTGGAGAATTATCAAAAAAAACTGGCGTTAGTGAAAGATCACTAAGACATTACGAAGAAAAGGGCTTACTCCCTTCTAAGCGCCTTGCAAATGGTTACCGTGATTTTGATGAAAGTGCCATCGAAAAAGTGGAGCTTATTCAAATGTACTTACAAATTGGCTTAAATTTAGAAGAGACGGCAAGGATGCTGCGCTGCCTTGAAATTGAACCGCACCTGTACGACAATCCGTGTAGCAGTATCCTTACGCTTTACGAAGATAAACTCAATGAAGTAACAAAGCAAATCACATTACTTTCCAACATCCAAGCGAATTTGCAAAAACACGTTTCACTCCTAAAACAAGCAAAAGAAAAGGAATGATTACATGTTTGTTATACATGGCAGTTCAAGACAAAACGGAAATACAGAAGCTTTAACACATATGATGATAGAGGACATTGAAACAGAACAAATTTATTTGCGTGATCATACCGTCTATCCTATTACAGACCAACGTCATGATGCAGAAGGATTCCAATCCGTAAATGATGACTATGAGCAGTTAACCAAACGCATGCTAGAGCACGACACGATTATCTTTGCTACACCATTATATTGGTACGGAATGAGTGGACATATGAAAAACTTTGTTGATCGCTGGTCACAAAGCTTGCGCGATACATCTCTTCATTTCAAAGAAAAAATGAAAGGCAAAAAAATGTATGTTGTCATCGTTGGCGGGGATAATCCAAAGCTAAAAGCATTACCGCTTATTGCTCAATTCCAATATATCTTTGATTTTGTTGGTTCTTCATTTGAAGGTTATGTTATTGGAGATGCGAATGGACTGGATGAAATTAAAAACGATGCTGAGGCGCTAGCTAAGGCACAAGTTTATAATAACGAATTCAAAAATCACAAGCTGAAATAAGTTTGACAAACTATTTAGACTTAGCGACGCAAGAAGAATTAGAAATCATGTTACAAGAATACCCTGGTACAATACTTTTCATTAGCCATGATCGTGCCTTTATTCGCTCTGTTGCAGACCATATTCTACAAGTAGACGAGAGTGAACCAAGGGTATTCCACGGTAATTACGAACAATACACAAAAAGAACAACGGGGGATTCTGTAAACGTTACTGAACAAGAACTATTACGATTACAAACAAAACTAACAGAAATCATTGGCCGAGTTTCCATACAAAATCATCACGATGACATCACATCTCTCAACCAAGAATACGAAACATTATTAGCTCAAATCCGGAAATGTAAGGAAGCGCTCTAATGTCTTCCCTATATATCGACAAGGCCTTCCGCATTTCCCAAGAAATATTGAAACTTCGACATAGAATATAAAAAGCCGTGCATTAGCACGGCTTTTTACTTTAAATACGAACAGCAGTCCCGCTCACTGCAACCATTAGCATCCCTTCGCGAACTACTTCATAATCCACGTCGATACCGACAATTGCATTTGCATTTTTTTGTCTTGCGAAAGTTTTCATCTCTTCCATTGCGATGTCACGCGCTTCTTTTAATTTACTTTCATAAGCGCCAGCACGACCGCCGACAACGTCACGGACAGAGGCAAAAAGGTCACGAACGATATTCGCGCCCATAATCGCTTCTCCATTGACGATATCGATATACTCAATAATTTCTTTTCCTTGAATTGTAGACGTTGTTGTTACAATCATACTTTATAGCCTCCCATATGAGATTTTTACCTACTTATGGTGCACTAATTCTGTACAAATTATATTTACGAACTAAACTGAGCTTCGTATAACCTACTGTATCCTCCACCTTGCTCAATTAATTCATTATGTGAACCTTGTTCTGCAATACCATCTTTATTTACAACGACGATGCGATCTGCATTTTTAATCGTTGCAAGTCTGTGAGCGATAACTAATGTTGTACGGCCAACAGATAGCTCCGCAAGCGATTTTTGAATCGCAAGTTCTGTCTCTGTATCTAATGCAGAAGTTGCTTCATCCAATATTAAAATTGGAGGGTTTTTCAAGAACATACGAGCAATAGCTAGACGCTGCTTTTGTCCACCTGAAAGTTTCACGCCGCGCTCACCGATAACAGTATCTAAACCGTCCGGCTGTGAGTAAATTAAATCTTCTAATTGCGCACGTTTTACTGCCTGCCAAATTTCAGCTTCTGATGCTTTTAAATTTCCGTAAGCGATATTTTCACGAATTGTTCCTGAAAATAAGAACACGTCTTGCTGCACAATTCCAATTTGCTTACGAAGTGAAGATAATGTCATATCTTTCGTATCAATTCCATCAATTTGAATCGATCCAGATGATTGCTCATAAAAACGTGGTAATAGGCTACATAACGTCGTTTTCCCAGCTCCTGATGGTCCAACGAACGCAACTGTTTCACCTGCATGTATTTTCAAACTAATGTCATTTAAAATCGGTTCTTTGTTTTCATATCCAAACGTAATGTTGTTATATTGAATATCACCGTGTACATGCTTCACTTCCATTGCATCTTTAGAATCTACAATGTCAGGCTCTGTTTCAAGAAGCTCTACATATCTTTTAAAACCGGCGATTCCTTTCGGATAGCTTTCGATTACCGCGTTAATTTTTTCAATTGGGCGGAAGAAAATATTCGTTAATAGAACGAATCCGATAAATCCACCGTACGTTAATTCTCCTTGCAGAACAAACCATGTACCGCATATTAAGACGAAGAGCGTTACGAGACGCATGAGCATATAACTAATCGATGAATTTAAAGCCATAATTTTATACGCCATTAATTTCGTTGTACGGAAACGAGCGTTGTTCACAGCGAATTGCTCTTTCTCAAACTTTTCATTTCCGAATGCTTGTACAACACGAATGCCCCCTACATTGTTCTCAATGCATGCATTAAAATCAGCAACATCTGAGAATAAACGTCTAAATGTACCTGTCATTTTTTTATTGAAGTACAGCGCTAACCATAATAGGAATGGAATGACGAAGAACGTTAATAACGCTAACTTCCAGTTGATCATCATCATAAATGAGAATGCCCCAACTAAAGTCATTACGGCGATAAATAAATCTTCTGGTCCATGGTGAGCAATTTCCCCAATTTCCATTAAATCGTTTGTAAGGCGTGAAATTAAATGACCTGTTTTATTATTATCAAAAAATCTGAATGATAGCTTTTGAATATGATCAAATAATTTCTGCCTCATATCTGTTTCAATGTTAACACCAAGCATATGTCCCCAATATGTAACGACATATTGTAAGCCTGCGTTTAACATATAAACTGCGAGTAAACCGAAACAAGCCCATAAAATAAGCGTCCAGTTTTGCCCTGGCAATAACTTATCAATAAATTGATTTACGATAAGCGGGAAGCCGAGTTCTAATAATCCTGCGACAACCGCACAAGAAAAGTCGAGTATAAATAAACCTTTATACGGTTTATAGTACGAGAAAAATTTACGCAGCATATTTTACCTCCATTTTCCAAAATTAAAAAGACTCTCTAAATGATAACCATTATCAAATAATTATTCAAGTTATCCGTCTATGAAACTACAAAAATGAACAAATCTGAAAAAGCCTAACTCCCCATTTATACCAATGAGAAATTAGGCTTTTTTCTATATGTTACGTATCTTATTAAAACAAAGGTGCTCTACTAGTAGAGATGCCCTTCTATTTCCCCACAAATACACTCTTTAAATAATTTGAAACTTGTAATCGTGCTTGGAGACCTTTATCCATAATGCCCGCCATCCAGAAGAAACCATGGACCATCCCTTCGTAGCACTTATATTCTACAGGAATCCCAGCTGCCTCTAAACGTTTTGCGTATGCAGCGCCATCATCTCGTAGTGGATCATATTCCGCTGTAATAATAAGCGCTGGTGGCAAATTCTCTAACTCATTATTCACTGAAGGGGATGCAAAGACATTGTACCTATCAATTTCGTCACGTAAATACATTTGTGTTGCCCAAAAAACTCCTTCAGTTGTAAGTAAATAACCTTCAGCATTGTCTCGATATGATTGTGCTTTGAAAGTTAAAGTAAGATCAACTACAGGATAAACTAATACTTGAGCCACCAATGAAAGATTGTTGAATTTTTGAGCCATAATAACAACTGCTGCTGCAATATTTCCACCAGCACTATCTCCACCAATTGCGATTTTTGTTTTATCTGCATTAAGCATAGAACTATTTTCAGCTACCCATTTAGTAGCTTCATAACAATCTTCTAACGGAACCGGGAATTTATGCGTAGGAGCTAAGCGATACTCTACCGCAACAACTATACACTCCGCGTCATGCGCTATATTTTGGCATAAAGTATCTACAGCCTGAATATCTCCTGCTACCCATCCACCACCATGTAAATATACAAAAACAGGTAATGATTCCTTTTCATTCGGTGTATAAACTCGAAGTTTAATTTCACCGTCCTTCACAGGGATATAGAAATCTTCCACCTTAAATACAGCTTTTGCTTCTCCGTGCTCTTCTCCTGTAAGTGTATTCAAATTTCCACCTTGCGCAAGAAACGATTGAACTTGTAAATCTAAAGTCATACATAAACCCTCCCTAAAATTTTCTCATTATATTTGGATTTGAAAATAACGACGAACCGTTTCTTCAATCTCATGTTTTTTTAGTTTTTCTTTTATTCTCTCTTTTCCGTTAACGATAATCAGCATATCTCCTAGCAAAGTAATACGCCCATTTTCTGTCACTCTTGAAAGGAAATACATTTTGTTGAACATCGAATCTGGAGCTGTTTCAGTTAAAACACAAATTGGATGAATGTTCTCTAGGTTCCATTTATGAGAAGGCTGCTCAAAACGATATAGAATTTCCCACTTATCATCAGTCTTTTTTTGCAAATAATAAAATGATGTTGTCTCGTCTTTATTTACTCGGTAAAGACCATCACTATCCACAACTTCCTCTCCATTCAGCGGGACAGGAATTCGTGGTGAATTACCGCCCATACCTACATCCACCAAATACTCTTTATTATCAATTGATACGATTATGAATAAATGAGCATTTTCAAGAGCCCACATTCCTTCTCTTACATATACAGTCCCTGCCATAAGATAGGGATCAAATCCTAATTCTTTTAGCAGAAAATAAAATATTCCGTTTAACTCGTAGCACACGCCACCCTGCTTCGCATGAACAATTTTTTGATATAAATCTTCTTTACGCAAAGATAGAGGTTTTCTTGCAAGAATATCAAGATTCTCAAAGTGAACGTTGAGTACATGTTGCTTTTGAAGATGAGATAAGTAAGAGAAACTCACCTCTCTTTTTTCAGATTGAATATGCTCTAAATATTTTTGAATATCCAAAATTATCCATCTCATTTTTTATCTATATATAAATTTTTACAGTATTTCTTTTCACACTCATATTATAAAATTGATTATTGATAAACAAAAATATAAAATAATTATCATATTAATAACTTCAAGTATATAAGAGAAGGTGAACATATTTTATGGAATTACTGCAGCTCAAGTATTTTAAAACAGTCGCTCGGACGGAACATATAACAAAAGCGGCACAAGAACTGCATATCTCTCAACCAGCTTTAAGCGTTACTATCGCTCGATTAGAAGAGGAAGTAGGAGTTCCCTTATTTGACCGAATTGGGCGTCAAATTCGCCTAAATGCTTTCGGAAAAACTTTTCTCAAACAAGTGGATACGGCCCTTGAGGCTCTGGAAACTGGTAAACGACAAGTTACAGATATGGCTGGATTAGAACGAGGAAGTGTTTTAGTAGCTACTACAACTTTAAATCGTGTCTCTGAATTGCTAGCGCCTTTTCTAGCCTTATATCCACACATTAATTTCCGTATAACACAAGCATCTACAGAGGAATTAAAAATTCAGCTTCTTGAAAAAGGCGAAATCGACTTTTGTCTCACACCTTCACCTATTGATCGACTAGGAGTCTATAGTCTTCCATTAATGACTGAAGAGATCGTACTAGCTGTACCAAGTACACATCGACTCAAAGATCGCGACCGTATCAAGCTAAGTGAAGTAGCAAACGATCCTTTTATCTCCCTAAAACCAGGGTATAGCTTCCGTGAGATTACAGACAATTTCTGCAGACAAGCCGGGTTTACGCCTAACATTGTATGTGAAGGAGATGAACCTGCAGCAATAAGCGGCTTAGTACGCACTGGACTTGGCGTTGCTTTTTTACCAATCGCAGCAAAAAAGGAATTACCACCGCTAACGCTTCTCCAGCTTGAAGAACCCGTTTGCCAATGGACACCTCATTTAGTATGGAATGAAAAACACTACTTATCACTTGCTGCACAAACGTTTCGTGAATTTGTTGTGCAACATTACGCTCAAGTAAAACCGTAAATCAAAAAAGAAGAGGCTATATAACTACAATGTTATACAACCTCTTCTTTTATTTGTTACATCGCTTCCGAATCCCACTCATGCTCCTGTTCAACGAATACAATACCTAATTCGTGATGTCCACCAGCATATAATGCAGTTTGTGCAAGACGAAGCTCACCATTTGTATCTAATACTTCTAATTTACAAAATGCTCCTGTCGTCTTCGTTTGAAGCGCATCATAAAATTCCTCGGCGCTTTTTGGAATGACTCCATTTACTTTCGTAATAATTTCTCCAGGCAGTAATTTCAGCTCTGCTCCAATTGTATTTGGAATTGTATCTAGTACAACGAGCCCATCATTGCGTGCAGCAAAATACGCTGGTCTTGTTTCATCGGCAATTTTTTCTTGCATCGAAATTGTGAAACGCCCAAGCATAGCGACTCCCATCGCGATAATTGCAAGTACGTGCCACCAGTAACTTGCGATTCCTAAAACGAGCACAAGTCCTGCTAACCCATAAACCCGTCTTCCTGTAAATAATAAAGCTTCCGTCGGCTCATAACTTTTAATATTTCTCATAAATCCAATTAAAAATGGAACGAGGAATAGAGAATATGTATTTGAACCTATTGAAACGACAGGCCACCATGAAATAAACTGCGTTACCGCATCACCCGGTACAAGAATAAAAATAGGAACGATCCATAAACGCTTTGATTCGTGTAAACCAATCTTTAATCCACGCTTCCCCTGCCTAATCCTCGGCGTCGAATATCCTACTGCGTTTTTAGAAATCAATAAGCCTTCTACAATAAGCATAACGCCTAGTAAAATAACAAGGGATACAATGGTACTCTCTTCACCTTCTCGAAGCTGTAAAAAGGAAACTGGTAGCTTAGAAGATAATAGAACACATACAATCGCAATGCTAAATGTATAAGCCGCCGATAAATATCGATACATAGCCGTTAATCCAAATAGTAACGTCCAAATTAAAATGGCCCATAAGCTTGCTTTAGAAACAACAAGTCCAAGCCCAATCGTAATAATAGATACTACTAATCCGTATCCAATCCCTGCAAATAGAGAGGTTCGCAGTTCAAACCAAATATCATAAACTTTAAAAGAAAAATCTTTTCGTTCTCTTAACATACGTAAGTATCCAACGAAGATACTACTTATTACAAATATATAGACAGCAGGGTGTAAGAAAAAACGTCCAACTGCCCGCATTATTTCAAAAATCCACGCCTCCACGAACTCATTCACCACCATTTATATCATTCTTTCTTTTTATATTATCATAACTAAACAAACGTTTGTTTAACACAAAAAAATACAGGCAGCAAACTGCCTGTATTTCTTCTTATTTTGCCATTAATTTTAATGCTGACTGTAATTGTAGATCATTTTCTCCAGAACGGATTTTTTCGATAATTTTAGTTTGAATCGCTTCAGCTGTCTTTTTATCAAGCTGTCCTGTCACTTCCATTTCATTTGCATTTTGGAATGCTTTCAGAGCCGATTCTGTCTCTTTACTAAAGTATCCATCTTCACGACCTGGTACATAACCTAAGCTCTTAAGCATTTCCTGAGCATGTTTTACTTGTACATCATTTGAATTGTATGAAAGTGTTTTTTCAATTTGAATTGGTGTCGCATGATAATAATTTGGTTGCTTCACTTCTACTGTTGGCGCGATTCCTTTTTTATGAATCCAGTTCCCATCCGGCGTTAACCATTTAAACATCGTTAATTTAATGTTGCTGCCGTCTTTAAATGGAACAGCTTGCTGGACAGTACCTTTACCAAATGTCTTTTCACCAATTAAATCGTATCCTTCTCCTTCTTTTAGCGCACCCGCTAAAATCTCTGAAGCAGAAGCACTTCCATTATCAATTAATACTGAAATTGGATATGGTTTTCTCTCTTTCAGTTCCGTAGAGAATTTCTTCTTCTCACCATTTCGCTGCTCTACTTGTAGCATCGGCTTTTTATTCGTCATAATTTCCCCTAGTATATCTTCTACACTATTTAAGTAGCCACCAGGATTACCACGCACGTCAATAACTAAGCCTTTTATATTTTTCTTCTCTAACTCTTTTAACTGATCCTTAAATTCTTTCGCTGTATTTTCAGCAAAAGAAGTGATTTGCATATAACCGATATCTTTTCCGCTCTCTTGCTTCACAGAACTAAACACTGTAAAGATCGGAATCTTTTCACGCTTAATTTTAAATACAATCGGATCAGTTACTCCCGCACGTTTAATTTCAATTGCGACAGTCGTTCCCTTTTTACCACGAATTTTTAATACTGCTTCTTCACGTGATAAGTCTTTCACACTGTTTCCATCTACAGATAAAATTTGGTCATTCGGTTTAATTCCTATCTTTTCTGCTGGTGAACCTTTAATTGGCGATACGATAATAAGCTTACCGTCCGTCTTGTTCACCTCAGCCCCAATCCCCTCTAATTCGGGATCAAGCGATTCACTAAACTGTTTGGCTGTTTCTTTATCCATATACGTGGAATAAGGGTCCTTCAGCGTAGACAACATACCTTGTATTGCACCTTCAACTAACTTTTCATCTTTCACGTCTTCCACATAACGTGAATCAATTAGTGCATACGCCTCATTAATTTTTGCCAAATTCCCTTGCGCAGTGCTAGCATTCCCACTCGAAATTGTTTGCGTTACTTCTGATGGGTTAACCCCAAATACAGACATGCCTGCAAACATTCCGCCAGCACCAATTAAAAATGCAACAACCATTCCAATAATTGCAACTCTACGTTTCAATGCGGAATTCCCCTTTCCAAAACACACAGGTGGTGTAGCAAAAGGCATCACACATTGTGTGATGCCTTTACCTATTTCTACTATATGATAAGCTTGTACGAATTATGTTTGCAACTTTTTATACTTTTAAGAAGCGACGAATTGACATTACACTTCCCCACATACCGATTAAAGCACCGATTAACACTAGTAAACCAGCTAATTGGAATACGAATGGACTGTATGGTAGAAGCTCGAAAATTGTTCCGCCAAGTTTTTCATTAAACACACCTTGCAACGAATTATACGTAATTAGAATTAGGCCAATTGGAATAATTGATCCTAATACTCCTAAGAATAACCCCTCTAGCAAGAATGGCCAACGAATAAACCAGTTTGTTGCACCAACAAGTTTCATAATTTCAATTTCTGTACTACGAGCATAAATTGTAATTTTAATTGTATTAGAGATTAAGAACATCGCTGTGAATAAAAGACCAGCAATTAACGCAATCCCAATGTTACGACCAGTTTTTACAGTATCAAATAATCGTTCAACTTGCCCTTTTCCGTACTGAACATTACTAACAAACTGCATTTTTTCAACCTTCTTCGCGATTGTCGCTGTATCGGTTGGTTCTTTCGCTTTTACAACGAATACGTTTTTAAGTGGGTTATCTTGTTCAAATAACTCAAACGTTTTTCCACTATCACCTAAGCTTTTAATTAAACGTTTTAACTCTTCTTCTTTAGAAGAATATTTAATAGAATCTACTTTTGCAATCTTACTCATATCTTCTTCTAATTTCTTTTGATCCGCTTCTTTTGCAGCTGGATCAATGTGTACACGAATCTCTACATCTTGCTCTACTTTCGTCGCAAAATGGTTCATATTCATAATCGCTGTTAAAAAGACACCTACAAGTAATAATGTAACTGTTACTGCACTAACAGAAGCAAATGTCATCCATCCGTTACGTGATAGATTCTTTACACCTTCTCGCAAATGTCGACTAAGGGTCTTAGCCTTCATATCCGTATCCTCCCTCAATCTCATCTCGAACAATTTTTCCGCCTTCAATCGCGATTACACGATGACGGATTGTATTTACGATATCTGCATTATGCGTCGCCATAACAATCGTTGTGCCGCGCTCATTAATGCGAGTAAAAATATTCATAATATCAAGAGCTGTTTCAATATCTAAGTTACCTGTTGGCTCATCGGCAATTACAACCTTTGGTCTATTTACAATTGCTCTTGCAATAGCCACACGTTGTTGCTCCCCGCCCGAAAGCTCACTTGGAAGTGCGTCTGCACGATCTTCAAGGCCTACAAGACCTAGAACTTCTGTTACACGCTCACGAATTGCATCCGGTTCTTCTTCAATTACTTCTAAAGCAAACGAAACATTCTCATATACCGTTAATTTAGGTAGCAATTTGAAATCTTGGAAAATCACGCCTAATTGACGACGGAAATACGGAACATCTCTTTCTGCCAATGTTTCGATAGTAAGTCCATTTACATTAATAGATCCTGTAGATGGTTTCTCTTCACGATACATCATTTTAATAAATGTAGATTTTCCGGCTCCACTCGGTCCAACTACGTATACGAATTCACCTTGTTTAATGTTAACTGTAAGACCAGCAATGGCTTTCATACCATTCGGGTACTCCTTATAAACATTCGTCATTTTTATCATTATTTATCACCCAATACTTAATGATTTTTTTCGAAATACTTTTCTGTACATCTGAAAACAAAAGACATCCTTCATTTTCATTTAGTCATCCTTGTTGAAGATAGTTTACTTATGCTTTCTCATAAGCAATACCACTCTATGTAATATATTTCAGCAAAATTCTACAAACCCCATTGTAACATCAAACGGTTTCCAATTTGGATACATTTTTGTTACAGTTATGTTACATACCAGAAAAAAGGAAAACGAGTTGACTATATTATCAACTCGTCCATTTCACCTTTTTTATTTATGTTCAGCTAACCATTCAGACACTTTTTTCGCATCTTCACCTTGAATAAGTCCTGGTGACATTGAACCGCGGCCTTTTTTAATAATCTCTTCGATATCTGCAGCGTCGTACTTACCGCCTACTTTTCTTAAATCAGGTCCAGTTGCCCCTGATAAATCTGTTGCGTGACATCCCGCACAACTTCTTTGGAAAATTTGTTCTGCGCTGTCTGTGCTTGCAGACTGTTTCGAAGACTTACTCTCTTCTTTATTTCCGCATGCTCCTAAAGCAAAAACAACCGATGTCCCTAGCGCAATAGCCAACAATTTCTTTTTCACTTCTATCGCTCCCCATTGTTGATATTCTTTTTATTCCTAACACACTCATTTTCATTATAAGCATTATCTTTATATAGAAAAACTAAGGTGTATTTCATATTCCTCAAAAATACAGTGAGAACCTTGATAAAATAATGCTTTCATAAGTTGTTTCAATTCTGTGAACAACTTAAAAAACTCCTATAAAGCATCCTTTTTAAAAGGAAAATTAGAAAGTTCTATATAAATCTTTACCATATTACCGCTCTATTTTACTATTCTCTACTTTTTACAAAACAATATACAGCATTGTAATCTACATATAATCCCATCAAAAAGAGAAGTTGTCGTTTCCAACTTCTCTTCCTCTTTACTTCATCTATAAAAATAAAATCAAATTCTTTATATCCTCTATTGTCCTCAGCATGCGCCAACAATTTCGTTGGCTTTTTTTCGCTTATTAGATGCGAGAACGTAAGTAAGCATCAATAAATGGATCAATCTCTCCATCCATAACAGCTTGTACGTTACCAACCTCCGTATTTGTACGATGGTCTTTTACAAGAGAATACGGGTGGAATACGTAAGAACGGATTTGGCTACCCCATCCGATTTCTTTTTGCTCTCCGCGAATTTCATCTAATTCTGCTTGTTGCTCTTCTAGTTTCTTTTGATATAATTTCGCTTTTAACATTTTCATCGCATGCTCACGGTTTTTAATTTGAGAACGCTCCGACTGACATGTTACAACCGTATTTGTCGGTGTATGTGTAATACGAACTGCTGAATCTGTCGTATTTACGTGCTGTCCACCAGCTCCACTTGCTCGGTACGTATCAATTTTTAAATCTTCTGTACGTACTTCGATTTCAACTTCATCATTGAACTCTGGTACAACTTCACAAGATACGAATGATGTATGACGACGCCCTGAAGAATCGAATGGTGAAATACGTACAAGACGATGTACACCTTTCTCTGCTTTTAAGTAACCGTAAGCGTTATGACCTTTAATTAATAAAGTTACACTCTTAATACCAGCTTCATCACCTGGTAAATAGTCAACCGTTTCTACTTTGAATCCGCGTTTTTCAGCCCAGCGTGTGTACATACGTAATAGCATAGAACCCCAGTCTTGTGACTCAGTTCCACCTGCACCTGGATGTAATTCTAAAATCGCATTATTTTTATCATAAGGATCACTTAATAGTAACTGAAGCTCATACTCATTCATTTCTTGAATTAAGCCTTTTACTTCTGATTCTAATTCCTCATGTAAATCTTCATCATACTCTTCTTTTAAAAGCTCATGCGTGATTTCTAAATTTTCGAACGTCTCATCTAACTGACGGAACTTTCCAACCATATCTTTTAACGCATTCGCTTCATTAATTACAGCTTGTGCGCCTTGTTGGTCATCCCAAAATCCTGCGCCCATCATTTTCTCTTCTAATTCTGCAATTTGTTTCTCCTTAGTAGGGAGGTCAAAGAGACCCCCTAAAAGCCGCTAATCGCTTAGCCATTTTCTCTAATTCCTGTCTAATTTCTACTAATTCCATTTCCTTCACCTCTATGTAATTGCTGTTACTTTCGTATGAAAACAAGGGAAACTCTCTCCACTTATTACGGAGAGAGTTTAATCCTTCTTAATTATACATTTTTGATATAAAAGTTTGCAAAACAGCCAAAGCTATCGTCCTATATTACTGAACGATACCACAGCAGTTTTTATATTTTTTACCACTACCACATTTACATAAATCATTGCGGCCCACTTGGTCACCTTTTACAACTGGCTTTTTCTTTGCTTCTTCGCCATCGCTAGAAGGATGAACAGCTTCACCTTGAACAACTTCTTGACGTTCTAAGTTTTGTTCAATTTCAGCTTTCATAATGTAACGAGAAATTTCCTCTTCAATAGAAGCAACCATTGACTCGAACATCGCGAACCCTTCCATTTGGTACTCACGAAGTGGATCGATTTGACCGTAAGCACGTAAATGAATACCTTCACGAAGGTGATCCATCGCATCAATATGCTCTGTCCATTTCGTATCTACAACGCGGAATACAACAACCTTCTCAAACTCACGCATTTGCTCTTCTGGCATAAGCTTTTCTTTTTCATTGTATCGCTCAATTAATTTCGCAATAATTGGCTCGCTCATTTCCTCAGGAGCAAGGCGACGTAATTCTTCTTCTTTTACATCTCCGTCTTGAAGAAGGTTTGTATTTAAGTAGTCAACAAGACCTTTAATGTTCCAATCTTCTTCAATTTCCTCTTGTGTATGAAGAGCAACAGCACGTTCTACTGTAGATTTCATCATACCTTCAATAATGCCGCGTAAGTTGTCAGACTCCATTACCTCTTGACGCTGTTTGTAAATAACTTCACGTTGCTGACGAAGTACATCATCATATTGCAGTAACTGCTTACGTGCATCATAGTTATTTCCTTCAACACGTTTTTGTGCAGATTCTACCGCACGAGAAACCATTTTACTTTCAATCGGCTGAGAATCATCCATACCAAGGCGGTCCATCATTGCTTTCATATTATCTGAACCAAATCGGCGCATTAATTCATCTTCCATCGATAAGTAGAACTGCGTAACACCAGGGTCCCCTTGACGACCAGCACGACCACGTAACTGATTATCAATACGACGACTTTCGTGACGCTCTGTACCGATAACTGCTAAACCAACGTTTTTCACATCGTCTCCAAGCTTAATATCTGTACCACGACCTGCCATGTTCGTCGCGATTGTTACAGCACCTTTAATACCAGCCTCTGCAATGATATCTGCTTCACGAGCATGGTTTTTCGCATTTAAGATGTTATGACGTACACCTTTACGCGTTAACATTTTTGAAATAAGCTCTGAAGTTTCAATTGCAACTGTACCTACAAGAACAGGTTGTCCTTTTTTATGACGATTTACAATATCCTCAACAACAGCATTGAACTTACCTTCCATTGATTTAAAGATTAAATCGGCGCGATCATCACGAATAATCGGTTTGTTTGTCGGAATTACAATAACGTTCATATTGTAAATGTTACGGAATTCCTCTTCCTCTGTTTTCGCTGTACCAGTCATACCAGATAATTTTTCATACATACGGAAGTAGTTCTGGAATGTAATTGTTGCAAGCGTCATGCTTTCATTTTGAATTTCTACACCTTCTTTTGCTTCAATCGCTTGGTGTAATCCTTCGCTATAACGACGACCTTTCATAAGACGACCAGTGAATTGGTCTACAATTACGATTTCGCCTTCTTGTACAACATAATCTGTATCACGATGCATAACAACGTGTGCACGAAGCCCCTGATTAATATGGTGAAGAAGTGCTACATGTTTTAAATCGAATAAGTTTTCAATATGGAAAGCTTTCTCTGCTTTCGTAATACCATCTTCTGTTAGCATTACATTTTTCGTTTTCACATCAAATGAATAATCTTTTTCATTTTCTAACGTACGAACAAATGCATTTGCAAACATGTATAGCTCTGTTGATTTTTGAGCTTGTCCTGAAATAATAAGCGGCGTACGTGCTTCATCGACTAAAATAGAATCGACTTCATCGATAATAGCAAAGTGAAGTGGACGTTGAACGCACTGCTCTTTATATAAAACCATGTTATCACGTAAGTAATCGAATCCAAGCTCATTATTTGTGCTATACGTAATATCAGCAGCATAAGCCTCTTGTTTCTCTTCGCGTGACATACTATTTAAGTTAATTCCTACCGTTAAGCCAAGGAACTCATGAAGTTGTCCCATTTCGCTCGCATCACGTTGTGCTAAATATTCATTGACTGTAACAACGTGAACACCTTTTCCTGTTAAAGCATTTAAATATACAGGTAATGTAGATGTTAACGTTTTACCTTCACCCGTTTTCATCTCAGAAATATTCCCTTCATGTAAGGCAATACCACCCATTAACTGTACGCCATATGGACGCATTCCAAGAACACGAGTTGCCGCTTCGCGAACAACTGCAAAAGCTTCAGGTAGTAAATCATCTACTGTTTCACCTTTTGTTAGACGTTCTTTAAATTCAAGCGTCTTTCCTTTTAATTGTTCATCAGTTAGTGGCTTAATAGATGACTCTAATGCATCAATTTGCTCAACTGTCTTTTGCATACGTTTAATTTGGCGTTGATTTACATCAAACACCTTTTTTAAAATACCGATCATAGGAAATACGCTCCTCTTTTTATTAAAATAAAACTTCCGATTGTTTTTCTTTTTCTCTATTACAATCAGTCGTTATAAAAATCAAATGTATGTTATGCCAATTTTTCTCCTAATTAAAAAAACTAAAATGTATATACCTAATGATAATTGTAACACTTGTCTTATAACTATGACAACAATCGGCCGATTGTCTCGTTCTAAATTAAGAAAAGTTTTTTAAAAATCTATTTTCAGCAAAAAAAGCGCAGCCTCATTCAGCTGCGCTTTCGAATTATTATTTAGTTTCGATTAAACCGTATTTCCCATCTTTACGGCCATATACAACATTAGTTTCATTTGTATCAGCATTTGTGAAGACGAAGAAATTATGTCCTAGCATATCCATTTGTAGGATTGCCTCTTCAACGTCCATCGGTTTTAAATCGAATCGTTTTGTACGTACAAGTTCTAATTCATCTTCTTCTACCTCATCCAAAACAGCTACTGCTTCCGGAAGGATAAAGTTCGTTTTTATAGAACCTTTCTCACGTAACTTACGATTTACTTTTGTTTTATGTTTACGAATTTGTCGCTCAATTTTATCAACTACTAAATCGATAGCAGCGTACATATCGCTATTAGTTTCTTCTGCACGAAGTAATAAATCAGTAAATGGAATTGTTACCTCGACACGTTGCTTGTCAGAGTATACTTTTAAATTAACTTTAATCTCTGGGAATGTATCAAAATAACGCTCTAACTTACTTAGTTTTTTCTCTACATATTCCTTTAATGCTGGAGTTACTTCAATATTTTCACCACGAATGTTGAATTTCATAGATGAATTCCTCCTTTCAAGCCTATGTACTATAATTTCGACATTGGCTTAAAAACTCCTTCTAACTTTTTTAAAAAAATTAGTGGAATTGCGATTTTTTTATCGTTTTTTGTTGAAATGAAAAGATGCATCGTTTCTATCTTTATTTTATCCTATTAACATCGTGAATAACGAATATTTCTGTGGACAATTCGTTACAGAAAAGAAACAACTTTTTGACAACTTACCCTATAACAAAAACCCCTTGCGAAAAACAAGAGGTTCTACTACATATATATAACGTTGCCACAAACGCAGCTTTCTCTTCCCAAAACAATATACCCTACAGTTTCACAACATTAGCTGCTTGTGGTCCACGTGCTCCATCTACAATGTCAAACTCTACTTGTTGCCCTTCTTCCAATGACTTATACCCATCTTGTTGAATAGCAGAAAAATGGACAAATACATCGTCACCATCTTCACGCTCAATAAACCCAAATCCCTTTTCTGCATTGAACCATTTCACTCTTCCTTGCATGTTCATTCCATTCCCTTCACTCTAAAAATCAGGGCATTCGCCCCATATTTTGACTATAACGAATGACAACATATGAAGTCAAAGAAGACTTATCGCCTTTTTATTATCCCTTTCGACACTGTCATATTAACTTCTACAAAGTGTCAAACTAGATACTTCCCTTGCCCCTCTTTCATATAACAAACTTCCGATTTGCCTAACTGTAATCCCTGTCGTATACACGTCATCAACGAGTAAAATATGTTGCCCAGAAAACATCTCTTCTCCCTGAAAATAAAAAGGATTGCTTCCTGACACCCTTTCTTTACGTGTCTTCTTACTTTGCTTTTCTGTTTCCCTTCTTCTTAATGATGGATAAGAAATTTTGACAGGCAAACAAGTTGCTAATAACTCAGCTTGATTAAAACCACGTTCAACTTCCCTTTCCTTACTAAGCGGAACAGCGATAACAGTTGAGACATTGGCAAAACACTTTTGAAATAAACTTCGAAAAGGACGATAAAAAATGTGCACTAACTCTGCATCCCCCCGAAACTTAAACTGCGCTACTATTTCTTTCATCTCATCATCATACATATATAACGAACGGTTTTTAAAAGAACGATACTTCTCCTCTTTCATCCACCTTATACAATCTATACAAATACCGTCTTCTTGAAATGAGGCAGGAACAAATTCTAAAGGTCGCCCGCACTCCATGCAAATTTCTCCTATAATATAGGAAAGTTTCTGCTCACATCTATCACATATATATTTTCTATGACACTTTACAAAAAAAGTGTACCAACTAACCTTTTCTACAAAACACTCATCACAAAGTAAACAATGCATTAATCGATCAATCCTTGTTCTTTCGCATTTTTATTCATACCTTGAATATGTTTTTTCGCGCGCACCATCGCCTCTGTCTTGCCATAGTGAAAATAAATGACCTCTCCATACGGTGCTTCAAAGCTCCGCCCTGCTCGGCCCGCAATTTGTACGAGCGCACTTTCTGAAAATATTTCTTCTTCCGCCCCTAAAACTGCAACTTGCAAATTTTTCACCGTTACGCCTCGCTCTAAAATTGTCGTTGTAACTAATAATGGGATTTCTCCCTTTCTGAACGCTGCGACTTTCTCTTTTCTCATCGGATCTTCTGCATGTACCCCTTCAACTTTATTATGCAATGATTTCAATAACGAGCTTATTTCTTCTATATATCGTACATGGGGAACGAATAAAAAAACAGGATACTTTTTGTTTATGTACATCTTTAACCATTGTATTAAAACTCGAGGAATTCTTTCACGGTTGAGGCTTTTCTTCCAATTTCCGCACCAGCAAAATAGAGGAACTGGCAACGGATGACGGTGATATCGTCCAGAAACAATAACACCTTTTTGTTTACCTTGTTTAAGTTTTCGCTTCCACGTTTCATCTGGAGTCGCAGTTAAATAAATACGCGCCGCTTTTTCTTTCATCGCTTGTTTTACCGCGTACTGTAACATTTGATCTGCACAATATGGAAAAGCATCTATCTCATCTACAACTATGACATGAAACGCCCTATAATAACGTAATAATTGATGCGTGGTCGCAACGACTAGTACTGCATCTTTTTCTTTATCTACACTCCCTCCATATAAAGCCGCTACCTTTATATATGGAAATACTTCTTGTAATCTCGGTGCTAATTCCAAAACAACATCCGTTCTTGGCGTTGCGATACAAACTCTTTCTCCTTTTTGAAGCGCTTCGTTAATACCGTAAAACAACATCTCTGTTTTCCCAGCCCCGCATACAGCCCAAATAAAAAATGATTCTTTTTGCTTAATAGCCTCTATAACTCCTTGCGCCGCCAAATTCTGGCCAGTAGACAACGTCCCGTTCCACTGTAACAAATTTGAATTCTTTTCTCTCTTTCTTTCAGCAATCCCGCGAACAAGTACAGCACATTCACTTACTCTCCCCATCGCTATACACTTCCGGCAATATGTGCACACTTTACTGCACCTTTTACATAAAAACGACGCAAATAGCCACCGATCTACGTTTCCACAGCGTTGGCACATATATTTAGAATTCTTCTTTTTTACACCTTGTACACATACGATCTCTCCCTTCTTTTTCAAATCGTTTAATTCCCTCTGTAAATCTGAAGAAAGTTCTTCTAATAGCAACTGTTTCCCCGCTAGCATCAACAATCACCTCCAGCACTACTATAAACCTTTCTCATCATTTCGTAAAAACTCAAAAAAGCCGATAACCTACTTAGAAAATAGTAAGCTATCGACTTTATACACGTTTTTCATTGAATTATAATTCTATAATCTTCCGTAACCTAAGAAATGTTTTTGGTTGTAAGAGCTATTTACGCTACCATAAGTAACACCTGTTGACTCATCAGCAGCATGAATCATTTGACCGCCACCAATGTAAATTCCAACGTGAGATACGCCCGCTCTATATGTGCCTTGTAAGAAGATAAGGTCTCCTGGTTTCGCTTCAGATGGGCTAATTTTTTGTACAGAACTCCATAGACTTCTAGTATCTTGACGACCTAAACCGTAAACGTAAGAGATTAAACCACTGCAGTCAAAACCACCGTTTGAAATTGACGCACTACCCCATACGTATTTTAGACCTACTAAACCTTTAGCTTTTTCAACAACATCTTGTCTTCCGCCACCATCATTTGTTACTACTGGTGTTGGTTTTTTCGCTTCTTCTTTTTTAGGTTCTTCTTTTTTAGACTCTTCTTTTGGAGCTTGTACAGCATTATTTGCTGGAGCTGCTGGTTGAGCTTGCGTTTGTGCTGGTTGAGCCGCCGCTGGTTGCTGTGCTGGCTGAGCTTGCGCGTCTTTAGCGGCTTGCTCTGCTTGCTTTTGAGCAGCAGCTTCTTGTGCAGCTTTTTCTTGCGCTTCTTTTTCAGCAATTTGTTGTAATTTTAATGCCTGTTGTTCAAGCTCTTTTAATTGGCTTTCCGTACTTGTCATTGTAGTTACAACTGTTTCCATTTTACCGCTTAAATCATTTACTGCAGTTTCTTTTTTCGCTTTTTCAGCGTCAAGATCTTTCTTAGCAGTTTCAATTTGAGCTTGTGCTTCTTTTAATTCTTTTTGTTTCTCTTTTACCGTTGCAACATCTTTTTTCACACTAGCTTGATCTTCTTGTTGTGTTTTCATGATATCTTCATCAGACTCAAGAATTTTAGAAACAGAAGTTAAACGATCAACTAAATCTGCAATGTTTTTAGAGTTTACAAGAACTTCTGTTACAACGTTCGTATTTGGTTGTTCTTGGAGTGCCACTAAACGCTTTCTTAATAGCTCTTCACGTTTTGCAATCTTTGTTTGTAATTCTGCAATATCTTTATTTTTCTTTTCAATTAATTGCTCAGTATCAGCAACTTTTTTCGTTGTTTCATCAAGCTTTGCAGCATTCTCTTGAACAGATTTATCTAAACCTTGAATTGTTTTGTTTAAGTCATTCATTTGTTTTTGTAATTCATCACGTTCTTGTTGTTGTTTATGTAAAGTGTCATTTTGTGTGTTAATTTGTGATTTCACGTCAGAAATTTTATCTTCTGCAAATACATTTGGTGTTAGCCCAGAAAACATTAATCCTGCAACTAATGCACAAGATGCCATTTTTAGCTTTTTCATTTTATTTTTTACACCGCTTTCTTTTTTCTTTTTCCGTATATAACCTATAAAATTTATACCATAATTCGGGATTTTTTTTGCTAATGTTACGTTTTTGTAAAACAAATGTAATATTATATGTAGCTCTAGCGCAAAATGCGTATATTTTTGTATGTATGTGTAGAAATTTATATACTTTTCTCACTTCTATAAACAAAGAAAAAACGTAAGGAATCCCTTACGTTTTATTAAATATACGAATACGAATACAAATGAAATACTACTTCATCCATTTCTCAGCCCAATTTTGGACCTCATCCATAACACTTTCTAACGCTTTTCCCTTGTCAGTTAAGCCATACTCGATTCGAACTGGTACTTCTGGATAGACATTACGAACTACAATGCCCTCGCTTTCCAATTCCTTTAAACGCTCTGACAACATACGATCGCTCATATTTGGGATAATATCTGCGATTTCTCTAAAACGTTTCGACTCTTCAAGCAAAGATTTAATAATTAAGCCAGTCCACTTCTTACTAAGCAGAGTAAAAGCTGACTCAAACTTTGGACATAAACAAGAATTATGCTCCATATGTTTCACCTCTCTTCTATTATAATATAGTTTCTTGTAAAAAGTAAGTTATAAAACTTTCCTCATTATTTTATTTTACGTACATTTTACCATTTCCAAATATTAACTTGTCAACTAAACGTAACATACCCGTAAAAAAACCCTCTTAAAAAGAGAGCTTTTTATATCTTTATTACTTCGTATACCATCCAAGACCTAATGCACCTTCACCTAAGTGTGTACCAATTACAGCTCCAAAATAACCTGTACGAATTGTGACGTGAGGATATTTTGCTTCTAATTCTTTCTTCCATTCATTCGCTTCCTCTTCACGTTGCGCATGAATGATAACTGCTTCCATAGGTACACCTTTACTTGCTTGCTCATCAAAAATTTCAATGATACGTTTTAATGCTTTTTTACGTGTACGAATCTTTTCAAACGGAATAATGATTTTATCTCTAAAATATAAAACTGGCTTCACTTGTAACAGACTGCCGATGAAAGCTTGCGCGCTATTCAATCGACCACCACGCTGTAAATGATGTAAATCATCAACTACAAAATAGGCGTCCATCGTTTTCTTCATTTCATCAAAACGAGCGATAATTTCTTTTGGGTTCTTTCCTTCACTTGCTAACTTTGCACCTTCACGCACATAAAATCCTTGTACTTCACAACTAATTTCAGAGTCATACGTGTATACATCAATACCCTCTACCATTTGTCCAGCTGTCGTTGATGTTTGATATGTACCACTAATTCCACTTGATAGGTGAATACTAATAACTGCATCATAATCTTTAGCTAGTTCTTCATATAGCTCAACAAACTTTCCGATTGCTGGTTGAGAAGTTTTTGGAAGTTCCTCTTGTTCACGTACTTTCACATAAAAATCATCTGCTGAAATTTCAGCTTCTTCTTGATAAGATTCTGTTCCAAACACAACGTTTAATGGAATCATATATATATTGAGTTCATCACGAATTTGCTTCGGTATATATGCCGTACTATCAGTAACAATAGCTATTTTCATTTTCGTACCTGCCTTATAAAAAGTTTTATTTCCTAATTTTACACGAAAACTACAAATGGTGCATCCATACATGAAAATGCCGGTTGAAATTATACCTACCATCTCGACAAATTACAACAAAAAGATAAAATACTCACCAAAAACTTCAGCATATTTAGAAAAAATGTTTGAATATAAAAAGGCTCGCTTTTAAAATGGAAAGTACTAGTCATTTTGATAGATAGGGGCGTACACAAGTGCTATTACAATATTTAACAATCAAAGACTACGGCGAACACGAAATCGTCATTCAAAAATCAAGATTTATTTGTTATATTAGCCGAGCAACGACTGAGGAAGAGGCTCAAGAATTTATACAAAAAATAAAAAAACAACATTGGAATGCAACACATAATTGTTCCGCTTATTTAATTGGCGAACAAGATCATATTCAAAAAGCAAATGATGACGGCGAGCCTAGCGGTACAGCTGGCGTACCAATGCTGGAAGTACTAAAAAAACGTGGACTAAAAGATACCGTTGTTGTCGTAACACGCTATTTTGGTGGCATTAAACTTGGTGCAGGTGGATTAATTCGTGCATATGGAAAGTGTACAAGCGAAGGCATTAATCATGTCGGTGTTGTCCAGCGAAAACTAATGCGTGTGATGCAAACCGAGATTGATTACACATTACTTGGCAAAGTGGAAAATGAATTACGCAATTCAAAATATGCCATTAAAGATATTCATTATCTAGAAAATGTCACATTTGATACGTATGTAGAAGAAGACGGCAAACAAGCATTTACAGATTGGATGATTGAATTAACAAACGGGAAATGTACAATTACAGAAGGAGATATGTTGTACTTAGAACAAGATGTTATCTAAGCATAACCCATTTATCACCTTCAAAGATTAATGTAGTGAATTACTTCCCTACAAATGAACTAACGAACTAAGGAGATTATATATGGAAGAACGTTATTATCATCTCCAAAATAGCAGAATAAAAAAGAAGCGAAGAAGGAAACTTTTCTTCTTCCTTATTTTCGCATTTTTATTTGGCAGCATAGGAGTTTATGTGTTAAATTCTTACTCTTCTCTTATGGGGATGTATAGTGGTTTTACTCGTGAAAAATCAGATTTAAGAAACAAAGATGTAGAAATTACAAAAGAACCTTTTACAATTCTCATTATGGGTATAGAAGATTATGCGACAGATGGTCAAAATGGTCGTACAGACTCATTAATGTTTGCAACAGTCAATCCAAAAACGCAAAAGATTTCACTTATGAGTATTCCTCGTGATTCTCGAGTTAAAATTGTTGGCAAAAATAAGGAAGACAAAATTAACGCTGCCCATGCTTACGGTGGAGAAGAAATGGCAATCAAAACTGTCGAAGGCTTTCTAAAAGTTCCTGTAGACCATTATCTGAAAATTGATTTCCAAGGCTTTAAAGGTATCGTTGATGCTGTTGGCGGCGTTACCGTTGACGTACCCTTCGATTTCTGGGAGCGCTCTGACGTGGATTACTACAAAAAAATTCAATTTAAGCAAGGACAGCAAAACTTAAACGGTGAAGAAGCACTTGCTTACGTCCGTATGCGAAAGCAAGATCCAAATGGCGATTATGGTCGAGCTGCTAGACAAAGACAATTACTGGCCGCTGTTGCTCATAAACTAAACTCCACCTCTACTGTATTTAAAATTAAAGATTTAACAGCTGTCGTTGGAAAATATATAAAAACCGACATTCCTATTTCAGACGGACTTGCTCTTTACAATAAACTTTCTGGATTTGATCCTTCTACAATGCAAACGTTAAAGCTTGAAGGCGAAGACAAAAAGATAGGCGGTATTTATTACTTCCTTCCAGATCCAATCAGTGTAGAAACGGTGCGTAACGAAATTGAAAAAGAATTAGGAGAAAAAGCAAAAAATCCAACTACAAAAAACAACTCAAATCCTGATTCAAGTTCTAACTCTAACGAACAAACAAAAAAAGAGACAAACCAAAATAAAACACCAACTGATCCGCCACCTTCTACAAATGCTCATGCAGAGTGGATTATGCGCAATCAGCCGTAAAAAAAAAGGCCCAATCTATCCGATTGGGCCCTTTTTATTTACTTATTAAAGTGTTGTAAAATCGCTTCTACAATACGCTCTGATGCACGACCATCACCGTAAGGGTTAGATGCTTTCGCCATCTTATCATGAGCTTCTTTATCTGATAACAACTCATCAGCAAGACCAAAGATTGTCTCTTCGTCTGTTCCTGCTAATTTCAGCGTACCTGCTTCAATACCTTCAGGGCGCTCTGTTGTATCACGAAGAACAAGAACTGGTACCCCAAGTGATGGAGCTTCTTCTTGTACACCACCAGAATCCGTTAACATTAAGTATGAACGAGCTGCAACATTGTGGAAATCAATTACATCTAGCGGCTCAATTAAATGAATACGGTTATGTTCACCTAAAATTTCATTTGCTATTTCACGAACAACAGGGTTCATATGAACAGGGTACACAACTTGTACATCTTCATGCTTATCAACAAGACGCTTAATTGCACGGAACATATTACGCATCGGTTCACCTAAGTTTTCACGACGGTGAGCTGTCATAAGTACAAGACGATCATTCCCAAGTTTCTCTAGTACAGGATGACTATATGTTTCTTTTACAGTCGTTTGTAGCGCGTCAATCGCTGTATTTCCTGTAATGAAAATACGTGACTCATCTTTATTTTCCTTCTGTAAGTTCGTTGCTGATTTTGCTGTTGGTGAGAAATGAAGATCCGCCATTACACCTGTTAATTGACGATTCATCTCTTCTGGGTATGGAGAATACTTATCCCACGTACGAAGGCCCGCCTCAACATGACCTACTGGAATTTGATTATAAAAAGCAGCTAAGCTTGCAATAAATGTTGTTGTTGTATCACCATGTACAAGTATAATATCCGGCTTCGCTTCTTTCATTACTTTATCCAAACCTTCTAAACCACGCGTTGTAACATCAATTAAAGTTTGGCGGTCTTTCATGATATTTAAATCGAAATCTGGCGTAATTCCAAAGATACTTAATACTTGATCTAACATTTGGCGATGCTGTGCTGTTACAGTCACAATCGATTCAATTTTTTCTGGGTGTTTTTGCAACTCTAATACAAGAGGTGCCATTTTAATTGCTTCTGGACGTGTCCCGAAAATTGTCATTACTTTTAAACGTTCAGTCATGTGATTGCCTCTTTTCTTTCACTAATTACAGCTTCTATTATGACATATAAAAATATGCATGAGTACATCCCTTTTTAACGCATAACAGAAACTTTTCTATTACAAATACTTTTTCTTCCTACCGAGTAATAATCTATCTTTTGTTTCTTAACATCTTCATCAGTATAACAATTTCTCCCATCAAATAAAATAGGCTCCCTCATAAGTTGTACGTACTTTTCTAACGGATAAGTTTGAATATCTTCCCATTCTGTTACGATAAAAACCGCACTCGCATCTCTAATTGATTCATCTATACATCTACTATATTGTATAGCATCTCCAAATATATTTTTTACATATTGAATTGCTTTTGGGTCGTAAAGAACAATTTCTGCACCTATATTAAGTAATGCTTCTATTATAATAAGAGATGATGCCTCTCTAATATCATCCGTATTCGGTTTAAAGGATGCGCCAAGAACTGCAATCCGCTTTTTACTCATGTTCATAACTTTTTTCGCTTTTTCAATCAATAGCAGCTGTTGCTTATTATTTACTTCAATAACCGCTTTTAACAAACGAAAATCATGAGCAACATTTCCCGCAATTTGCACCAACGCTTTCGTATCTTTCGGAAAACACGACCCTCCGTAGCCAATGCCCGCATTTAAAAAAGATGCACCAATTCTCTTATCCATTCCCATCCCTTTGGCAACATCCAATACATTCGCGCCTACCTTCTCACATATATTTGAAATTTCATTAATGAAACTAATCTTTGTAGCTAAAAAGGCATTCGACGCGTATTTAATCATCTCTGCACTTTTAATATCTGTAACATACATTTCTAAACATAATTCACTATACAAACTCTCTACTCTTCTTGCTACTTCCTCACTATCCGCTCCAATTACAATACGATCTCCATGAAAGAAATCATAAATACCTGAACCTTCACGCAAAAACTCTGGATTCGATACGATATGTACTGTATGCCTCCCTTTTAATTTCTCCTCAATCCATCCCTTCATTACATCATTTGTACCTACTGGAACTGTACTTTTCGTAACAACAATAATATCGTTCGTCACATATAATCCAATATCGTTACAAGCACTCTGAATATACGTTAAGTCTGCCGTCCCATCTAATAAAGGTGGTGTTCCAACTGCAATAAATATAAACTCTACATCATCAAATGCCTCTTCTTTATTTGATGTAAAAGTTAAAGCATTATTCTCATATGCATAATTTATTAATTCATGTAATCTAACCTCATAAATAGGTAAATCCCCTTGTTTTATCCGTTCAATTTTTTCATTATCTATATCAAAACATATAACTGAATGCCCCAATTTTGCCAATCCTACTCCTGTAATCAACCCAACATACCCAGTACCTACTATCGTAATTTTCATTTCTTTTTCGCACAGGAATTTACAATAGAAAAGATATGAAAATTAGAATTCTCCCTGCGCTTCCCCCTCTCACGTTAAAAATGAGAAAACCCTTTTCCTTTTTCATTATATGAATTACTTCTCTTATTTTTTTTAAAGTTTTTGTAAAATTAAATGCACTATAAAGTAAAACTTAATCAGTAAGAATGAGGCTGCCAGTTTACGCGTAATAAATTCCCACATTTTAACACGAGACTTACTCATTTCTACGTGCAACACTTATAATACTGAAATAAAAGTATTCACTATCGAAGAAAAAGAGAAAATGTCACATTCCGAAGTCCAGTACGATTAACCTTCTTATATGATTCAACATTCTATATACAATTGTCATATATTCTATTCGCTTCCATTAACCGTAAAAAGAAAAAAAGATTGAATTCTAATCTTTTTGTGATACCATATGTTATGAGCCTGTAAATAAACATCATAATTTTCAGATAAATATATTTTCAAAAAAAAAAAATTACGTTAGACTATAAAGGGTGGGGTATTAATGGACTCACAAGTGATTTATGCCATTTTGGCATCTTTCATCACTGTACTCGTCGTTACTCCTTTAGTTATTAAATTAGCTTTTAAAATAGGAGCGACAGATAAGCCAAACGCACGTAAAGTGCACCAAAAGATTATGCCACGTCTTGGCGGGTTAGCAATATTTATTGGTGTAGCTGTAGGATTTGTTGTCGGCGGCTTATATGAGCAAAGAATGTTATCGATAACGCTAGGTGCGATTATCATTGTAATCATCGGAATTTTAGATGATATGTACGAGTTATCTGCGAGAGTAAAATTCGGTGGACAACTGTTAGTTGCCATTATGATTGTAAAAAGTGGATTATTAGTGCAAGTATTATATATCCCATTCCTTGGGGATACTGAACTTGGATGGCTTGCTTATCCAATTACAGTATTTTGGCTTGTAGGTATTACAAATGCAATCAACTTAATTGACGGCTTAGATGGATTATCTGCTGGGATTTCATCTATCGTACTTGCAACGCTAGCATATATGGCCTTCACTAGCCCATGGGGTACTGGAACAGCTATTATATTGCCACTCGCATTAATTATATTAGCAAGTACAATTGGATTTTTATTCTACAACTTCCATCCAGCAAAAATTTTCATGGGAGATACAGGAGCACTATTTTTAGGATACTGTATTTCTGTTATATCGTTACTTGGATTATACAAAAGTGTAACGTTATTCAGTTTTATCGTTCCAATTATCATTTTAGGTGTACCTATATTTGATACGATCTTTGCAATCATCCGTCGTATCGTAAATAAAAAACCTATTTCAGCACCAGATAAATCTCATTTACATCACCGCTTACTTGCAATGGGATTCTCTCATCGCAAAACGGTACTAATTATATACGCATTCGGTATTTTCTTTAGTGTAAATGCCATTATTTTCACTAGTGCAACGTTATGGCTATCCATTATTCTTCTTTTCGCTTTGATTTTCTTCACAGAAATCATCGCTGAAATAATCGGGCTTGTACATGAACGCTACAAACCAATCATTTCCTTTTATAAAAAAGTGAAAAAACGAGAAGACTAATTGTAGTATAGCCTTTTCAATTATGAAATATTCAAATAGCATCCTCTTTCTTATAAGAGGGTGCTATTTTTTATTCTCATTTTATATTTCCAAAATATAGATTGTTTGAGAGTTCCTCTATTGGAGAAAGATATACATAATAAGAAAAGTATCAAGTTTTCTTTTTTACATCTTGATTGTCAAACTGAGGGTGAATGTTATGATCAAGCGAGTATTTCAATGTATTATTTTATTTTTAACGATTACTATGTACGTATCATCTAATACTGAAGCAACAACTGTTATTCCTGCTGAATATCATCCAAATACTGAAACAACTTCTCCTACACAAAAAATTGCGTACTTAACATTTGATGACGGGCCAAACAAATATACTACACAAATTTTAAACATCTTAAAAGAAAAGAACGGAAAAGCAACTTTCTTTGTTATTGGTGGAAAAGTACCACATTATAAAAAGACAATGCAACGATTAATTAAAGACGGACATTATATCGGACTTCACAGTATGTCACACGATGTAAAACGCCTTTACACTGGTGACCCTTCCACTTTAATTGCAGAAATGGAGCAAACACAAAGCATTGTCCAGCAAGTTACGAAATTAAATACACATCTCGTTCGCGTTCCATATGGTAGTATGCCTTACTTAAAAAAGAATTACCGTGACGCACTTGTATCGGCCCAGTATAAAATGTGGGATTGGACGATCGATACATACGACTGGAAAAGCTATGACAATCCTTCTGCCATACTCGAAAGAGTACGTAATCAAAGTGATGAACAAGTCGAAGTCATTTTAATGCATGATTCGAGTGTAACCGTACAAATACTGCCAAAAGTAATTGATTATTTACAGTCACAAGGATACAAACTTCTTCCCTATAATCCTTCTTCTCATCTCAAGGTAAATTTTTGGAAAGACACAAGATTGTAACAGCTTTAGTGCCTATGTGCTAAAGCTGTTTTATTTTTCTCTTCCCACCCTTCCCATTTTTGTGTAAAATTTTAAATAGTGATGAAGTTTCGAGGTGAATAGAAATGAAACGAATAGATCTCATTTTTAACGCAATACAAAAAGGTAATTATACAGAAGGTGTAACCGCATCAGAACTCGCTACATTTCTGCAACTAGATCGCGCCAATGTAAGTAGCGATTTAAACAAACTTGTAAAAGATAAACGTTTATTAAAAACAAATACGCGACCTGTTCGTTTTTACATAGAAACGAACACTTCGTTGGAAACGCATTCAAAAGACATAACTTCATTGGATACATTTGCAATTGAAAATACGAGCCTTAAAATTGCAATTGAAAAAGCGAAAGCTTCTATTCTCTATCCTCCAAACGGTATGCATACTTTACTACTGGGAGAAACAGGGGTCGGAAAGTCTATGTTTGCTTCTTTAATGCACGAATATGCAATTGAAGTTGAACAGCTTCCCAAAGATGCACCATTTATCGTCTTTAACTGTGCTGATTATGCAAATAATCCACAGTTACTACTCGGGCAATTATTTGGGATTAAAAAAGGAGCTTATACAGGAGCAAGTGATCAAAAAGGGTTAATTGAAAAAGCACATGAAGGAATTCTTTTCTTAGATGAAGTACATCGCCTGCCTCCAGAGGGACAAGAAATGCTTTTCACCTTTATTGACCGCGGAGTATACCGCCGCCTTGGAGAAACAGAGAACGAACGTAAAGCACAAGTATTAATCATTACTGCAACAACAGAAGAACCAAATTCATTTTTATTAAAAACATTTACAAGACGTATACCGATGACTGTTACGCTGCCACCACTTCGTGAGCGTACACATAAAGAGCGCTTTGCTTTACTACAGCTATTTTTCACAAATGAAGCAATTCGTCTGCGAAAAGACATTCACGTTAGCCCAAATGCAATGCGTGCTTTCGTCTTTTACAATTGTCCCAATAACATCGGTCAATTAAAAACAGATGTTCAAATTGCCTGTGCGAAAGCCTATTCTGATTTGGTCACAAAGAAACGTGATTCTGTCTATGTTTCAAGTACAGATTTACCTTGGTATATGAAAGAAGGGTTGTTCATTGAAAGGAAGAGCCGTCACTTATACCAAATACCAAATGAAACATTTGTATTTACAGGTGAGGAAGGTTGGAGTAATCATAAAACAGAAGATGAAAAACGCTCTTCTATTTACGATTATATTGACTATAAATACGAAGAACTTCAAGCACGTGGTATTGAAGAGGAAGAATTAGAATTACTAATAGAAAATGATGTTCAAAGCTTTTTCGTACAATATTTTAACCAAATATCCAAAAAAACAAGCCATGAAAATGTTTTTAAAATTGTGGATCGTAATATCGTTTCCGTATGTGAAAAAATAGCGGAACTTGCTGAAAAGCATTTATCTAAGACGTTTGATGAAAAAGTATTTCTTGCTTTAAGTTTACATGTACAGACAACTCTACAACGTTTACAAAGCGGAAAACAAATACATCACCCACAATTAAATCAAATTCGTACGAAATATAAAGAAGCTTTTTCCGTAGCTATGCAATGCATTCAACTACTGGAGGAAGAATTACAAATAACAATGCCTATTGATGAAGCTGGCTTTTTAACAATGTTCTTCGTTGTTGATCCAATTCCTGCCTCACAAACAGAAGTAAAAGTATTAATATTAGCACACGGTAATGGCATCGCAACTGAAATGGCAAACGTTGCAAACGAACTTCTCGGTATTGAGGAAGTAACCGGTATTGATATGCCGTTACACGAATCACCGAAAGATTTCTTGGAACGTGTGAAAGTGTATATGAAAACACTACAAAATGTAAATGGGCTTCTCTTACTTGTCGATATGGGGTCACTTGCTTATATCGGTGACATATTAGAAACGGAGTTCAAAATCCCTGTACGTGTTCTCTCGATGACGAGCACACCACATGCACTAGAAGCAGCTCGAAAAGCTCAGCTCGGTTATTCATTAGATGCGCTGTATGAAACAGTAAAAAATTTAACACCGTTTTACTTAAACGTACAAGAAGAAAAGAAAAAACCTCTCTCTCCAATGAAATCTGTTATTTTAACAGCTTGTTTAACTGGTGAAGGAAGTGCTTTAGCTATTCAAAAAATGTTAGAGAACTATTTACGATTTGATAAAGACTTAATTGAAATTATTCCGATTAGTATCGTCCATGAAAAAGATTTAACGAAAATGATCGAGAACATAAAAAAAGAGCGTAATATCATTTGTATCGTCACGAATTTCGATGTGCAAGTGCCGTGCTTAACATATCATTTCCAAGACATCGTAAACTACACAGCGATTCAGCCCATTCAAGAATTAATTACGTATGAAGAAACATATGCAAAAATGGCGGATATTCTTGAACAACAAATGCAGCGTAACGATGGGGCATTACTTATTAAAACAATTCGTTACGCATTAAATACAATTCAAGAATTAATTTCCTTACAGCTAACTCCTGATAGCTTAATGGGGGTTATTCTGCATATGAGCTGTATGGTTGACCGTCTTCAAAAAGGAGAAAGCCTTCTTCCTCACCCTGATAAAGAGAAAAGAAGACAAGATGAATACTGGATGTATATGAAAGTAAAAAAAGCATTGCAACCGATTGAAAATACATTTGAAATACAAATACCTGATGACGAAGTATTTTACGTTATGGACTTCTTTATTAAAAATCAGCCTGTTAAAAATTAATTGAGGCCGTTTTTAAAAATATCGACCGTAACGTGAGTTATATCGGCGCAACTCAGATTATATCAGCGATTTTCAAAACATATCGATTTACCGACAATAATCGCTAAAACTAGCACCTTATATAATGAGAAAAGGCTGTTCCAACATATGGACAGCCTTTTCATCTACTTCTTTACTTTTCTAACTCGCCCTCTTATTTCTCCTCTTTTTTGTGATTTCGTATGGACATTAACATATACATTTGCTTGAATAATTTCTTGAAGTAAATGTACAAATGATTTCCCTTGTAAAGGTCCCTCAAAATCCTCTACATTCACTACACCAGTAATACTTCCCTCGTTCAAACTAATCCCTTGCTCCAGTGGACCATACAAATATAAAACAACAGGACCAATTTGAGTAGACTTCCCTAAATGAATTTGACACGATGTAACCTTTTCTATATTTTTTAGTATTACTCTGTAATGCAATTTCGTTAAATCATCACTAAAAATAAACTCTGCTACCCCAAAAGCTTCTGTATTTACAGGAGGCACTTCCCTCTTACCTGTTAACCTGGCAAAGAAATGTGTTGTCATAAGGCATTCTCCTTATATAAATTTCCCAGCACTACTTCTACTACTTTATGGTTTAGACATAATCATTTATGACTTTTTCAATTTTAATTACAAAGAAAAGATTCACAAAA
Organism: Bacillus cereus group sp. MYBK14-1; assembly: GCF_051916885.1. NCBI lineage: Bacteria > Bacillati > Bacillota > Bacilli > Caryophanales > Bacillaceae > Bacillus > Bacillus cereus group sp. MYBK14-1. Next base: position 245,143 of record NZ_JBQAHM010000006.1, read on the forward strand.
TCTTTACATTAAAATCGTTCCTGTAGATTGAAAGTCTCTTGTATAATGCACATAGAAAAACATTATAGGAGGTTATTTTGAAAAAAAACAAACACATCTTTCACACATTATTAGAGATTTTTCTCGTCTCATTTAAATTAGGACTTACTTCATTCGGCGGTCCTGTCGCTCATCTCGGCTATTTTCACCACGAATACGTGCAAAAAAGAAAATGGATGGATGAACGAAGCTATGGAGATTTAGTAGCGCTATGTCAATTCCTTCCTGGTCCTGCCAGCAGTCAAGTCGGTATGGGGGTTGGATTATTAAGAGGCGGACTATTAGGGGCTATTATTTCATGGATTGGATTCACTTTACCGTCTGTACTTGTTTTGGTTTTCTTCGCCTCATTCCTTAATCAGTTCGATCTTGGAAGTGCTGGCTGGATTCATGGACTAAAACTTGTAGCAGTAGCTATTGTCGCTCATGCCATATGGGGAATGGCGCGAAAGTTAACTCCAGATCGCAACCGTGCGACGATTGCGATTGTAACTGCCGCAATTGCCTTATTATGGCCAAGTAGTTGGACACAAGTCATCCTTATTATAATATGTGGCTTTATCGGCTGGTTTTTATATCGCAACCAACCAATTAGCCAATCACAAAATATAAAAGTACCTATTTCAAAAAAGATAGCAGTTTCTTGTCTCGTCTTATTCTTTGGACTATTACTGCTGCTACCGATATTAAGACCGTTTTCTTATTACATCGCTTTATTTGATAGTTTCTATCGTTCTGGCGCACTTGTATTTGGAGGAGGACACGTCGTGCTGCCCCTTCTTGAAGGTGAGTTCGTACAAAACGGAATGATGACGAAAGAACAGTTCCTAGCTGGATACGGATTAACACAAGCAGTACCAGGACCACTATTTACATTCGCCTCTTATATAGGAGCAGTATTAAACGGGACGCTTGGGGCAACACTCGCAACAATTGCGATTTTCCTCCCTGCTTTCTTACTCGTTATTGGTGTTTTACCATTTTGGAACAGTGTGAGAAAAATATCATTCATACAAGGCGCACTACTTGGTGTTAACGCCGCAGTTGTTGGTATTTTAATTGCCGCTTTTTACGATCCTATTTGGACGAGTACAGTTATAAATGCTTCAGATTTCGTTTTCGCTTCGCTTCTTTTTTGCTTACTAGCTTTTTGGAAAACACCACCTTGGGTTATCGTTATACTGGGAGCCTTTGGCGGATATATTCTGTCCATTTTATAAATAAAAAACGACGGCATGATGTAGCCGTCGTTTTTTCTATTAAAACTTCACAAGCTCTATGCCTTCTGGCAACTCACTCTCTGTTAAAATACGCAATTCCTTCACACGATCCATTACGTAAGAAGAACGCTTCACAAGCTCTGGATCAATATATGCTGGATGAACCATAATTTCTACCGTTTGTTCACCTTGTACTCTTTCTTTTAACTTCACAAAGTAATCTTCCGTCACACCATCCGCATAAAAGTCACTGTAAAACACATCAGAAAATGGATGCACCGCTCTATCTTCCTCACAACGACGAATCGGAACATTATATTTAGCCGCTAATCTCTCAAGAACATCATGTAAGATCGGTAAACCATGCACATGATGATGACTATCTAAATGAGTTGGTGTTAATCCGTAAGATAAAAACTTCTCAATTTGAGCAGTCCATTCTCTCTCAACTTCTTCTGGATTTATATTCCCTTCCCTTACAACACTTTGTTTATGAAACGATCCGTTTTCCCCTACGAGTGACGGTACATCCTTTAACAGTGGTTCTCCTGCCGTTAATACGAGATGTACGCCTACTCCGAGTAGGTTGTACTCTTTCGCTAAGCGTACCGCATGCTCTGTTCCTGGCATATTCATCATCATCGTCGTTGAATTTACAAGTCCATTTATATGCCCATCAATAATGCCGTAATTTGTACCTTCTGTAAGACCGAAATCATCTGCATTTACAATTAACTTAATCATCATAATACCTCCTAATAGAATAAAAAAAGCGGGCTAAATAGCGCCGCTTTTACTTCTCTACCTTTTTGAAGAACTGCGGAAGATACTCTTTATGTGCTTCCAACATTTCATCTAAAATTTGTTTTGCAACTTTATCTGATGGTACAAGTGGATTGATTGTCATAGCAAGCAGCGCCTTATGATAATCCCCTGTAACAGCAGCTTCAATTGTTGTGCGCTCAAATGATTTAATTTGTTGTACTAAACCGCGAACTGGTACTGGAAGATCTCCCACTGCAATTGGTTTTGGGCCTTCTTTCGTAATAATACAGTTCACTTCAACAGCTGAATCATGTGGTAAGCTTGCAATTGTTCCGTTGTTTCGTGTATTAACAGGCTGGATATCACCTTTATTATTGTAAATAGACGTAATTAAGCTACATGCTGCATCACTATAATAAGCTCCGCCACGTTTTTCTAATTGTGGTGGTTTAATATCTAAGTTCGGGTCTTTATATAACTCAAATAAATCATTTTCTAATTGTTTTACTACTTCTGCACGTGTACCTTTTTCAACAGAAGCTTCTTTCTCTTCTTCTAACATTTCACGTGTTTTGTAGTAGTAACGGTGGTATGGACATGGAATTGCACGAAGTCCTCGAATAAAGTCTGGTTCCCAGTTAAGCGCTGCGATATTTTCCATCGTAATTTGCTTTTCTGGATCTGTCACAAGCTCTAACACACGGTCCATTACACTCACGCCATCTAAATATACGTCTAATCCATATACCATATGATTTAAACCTGCGAAATCAACGTGAACACGACTCGCATCTACTTCAAGTAATTTTGCAAGACCCATACGAATTCCGATTGGAACGTTACATAGACCAACTACTCTTTGAATATTTGTATAACGAAGAACAGCTTCTGTTACCATACCAGCTGGATTTGCAAAGTTAATTAACCATGCATTCGGACAGAGCTCCTCCATATCTTTACAAATATCTAAAATAACAGGAATCGTTCTCAACGCTTTGAATAAACCACCAGGACCATTCGTTTCCTGACCGATTACATCATATTTTAATGGGATTGCTTCATCTTTTGCACGTGCTTCTAATAAACCAACGCGAAGTTGTGTTGTTACGAAGTCAGCATCTTTTAATGCCTCGCGACGATCAAGTGTTAAATGTACCTCGATTGGTAAACCTGATTTTTTCACCATACGTTTCGCTAAGTTACCAACGATTTCTAACTTTTCTTTTCCTGCCTCAATATCTACTAACCAAATTTCACGAACAGGCAGTTCATCATAACGCTTAATAAATCCTTCAATTAACTCTGGTGTATAACTAGATCCACCGCCGATTGTAGCAATTTTAATTCCAGTCATGTTTTATTCCCCTTTCGCTTCAAGCTTTTTATAAAGATCGATAAACTCTGCTGCTAATTCTTTCACTGTAATCGCATTCATTAAATGATCTTGTGCGTGAATTAAAAGAACACTAACCTCTGTTTTTTCTCCTCTTGCTTCTGATTGTATGAGCTCTGTTTGGAAATGATGCGCTTCATTAATCGCTTCTTTTGCCTTTACCATCGCTTCATCTGCTTCTACCATTTTCCCCTGTTTGGCAAATTGAAGTGCCTCCATCGCAAAGCTTCGTGCGTTACCACTATTTAAAATCAATTGGAATGGAATTTGTTCTGCTGTAGTCATCATAATTACCGCCCTCTCTATAAGGTTCAACCGATTTAAATACCCCTTCAGTTTGAACATGTCTATTAAAGTATGAATTTATTAATGATAGTTTAGTGTTCATATAGATGTTTTTCATCTTTTTGAACATGATATAAAGGTAATTGTTCTCACAGATTATGTTGTCTGTGAGAACAATTACTATGTTACATAGGTACAGAATTATTATTTCCTTGTGCTGCTGCTTTTTCAGTACGAACAACAGAACGGTCGCATAATACAACGAATGGATAGTAGATTACCATCGCAATTACAAAGTTGAATAACTGTAGAATTGCACCTGAAAGATGTCCACCTGTTACAAGATAACCACTAATAATTGGTGGTGTTGCCCATGGAATCATTGCAACTGTTTTTGGTACCCAACCAATAGATATAGCTGTATAAGAAGTAATTACTAATACAATTGGTGTTATGATAAACGGCAAGAATAAAACTGGATTTAAAATAATTGGTGTACCAAAGATTACTGGTTCGTTAATGTTGAATGCACCTGGACCAATTGATAAGCGAGATACACCGCGTAATTGTGCACTTTTTGCTACAAGTAATACAACTACTAAGAACGCTAATGTTGCACCAGAACCACCAAGATATACGAAAGTATCAAAGAATGGTTTTGTAACAACATTTGGAACATCAAATGCAGATGTGCCACCTTGGAATAACTTCATATTTTTCTCTAATGCTGGTAAGTATAACGGCTCAATAATACCACCAACGATATTTGGACCATGTAAACCGAAGAACCAAAGAAGATGAACAAGGAGTACAATGACAATTGCACTTGGTAATGTCCCTGCTAAACTTTGCAGTGGTGATTGAATCGTATTAAAGATAAATTCATGAACACTTGTACCAGCTAACTTCACTGCTAATTGAATACCTGCAACTACTGTTAAGATAACAAATGCTGGAACTATAGCTGCGAAAGATCTTAAAACTGCTGGTGGTACTCCATCAGGCATTTTAAAAGTAATGTTTCTTTGTACGAAGAAACGGAATACTTCAGTAACAAGGAGTGCTACAATAATTGCTACGAATAACCCTTGTGCACCTGTCCAAGCTAAGTTCAATCCGCCTTCTTTCGGTGTTGTTGGCGTAAGAATAATTAACGCACCAAATGAAATAATACCTGCTGACAAACCATCAACGCCGTAAGATTTTGCTAAGTTATAACTTGTTGTAAATGCTATGATTAGTGCTAGAATCGCGAAAGAACCAGTCCACATTCCACCGCCAACTTGTTTCCACGTTTCACCAAACAAACCTTTCATGAAATCTTGGAAAGCCTCAGATGGAAAACCATTAATTAGTGATGCCAGTGCACCAACTAAAATAAGTGGCATAACTGCGATAAATCCGTCACGGATCGCAGCTAAATGACGTTGCGATCCGATTTTACCAGCGACAGGAACAATATATTTCTCCATGAATGCAATAAACTTTTGCATTTCGCTTCCCCCCTAATTATTTTTTAAGTGTTAATGCGTGATCTAAAACTGCTTCTCCATTCATCATGCCGTAGTGCATTGGATTGATAACGTCGATTCCAACGTTTCTCTCATCAGCAAGCGTTTTCATTGAAGAAAGCATGTAACGAACTTGTGGTCCTAGTAATAATACATCTGCTTGATTGATATTCGTTTTTACTGCATCCCCAGATACAGCCCAAATCTTGCCTTCTAAACCGCGAGCTTTTGCAGCCGCTTCCATTTTTGTAACTAGTAAACTTGTAGACATCCCTGCTGAGCAACATAATAAAATATTCATTTGAAAATCCCCCTTGTGTAGTATAAAAAATTTATGTTTTATTTATTTTTCTTTACGCTATTTATTAATGCAATTAGCGTGCCAACTTTTTAAAACCACTAAAATCAGTGCTTTTTCGACTGTTTTCTTTGTGTGTTAACGCTTTCAATTAGTGTGTCGTCCAAAAAACACACAGTGTGTTATAAAACAACACGCTTTTAACACATAACTGTATGAAAATAGATTAGTGTTTAGTTGTCTAGTTGTGTTTAAAATAAAAAAACACTAAAAAAATTTTTTAGCGTGAAAATCTAGTGAAAAATAAACCTCTCTTAAACACACTCTTCTATCCATTGTCCAAGCACACTCTACTAAATTACATAAAATAGAATAAAATAACACAATTCGAAAGGGGATTCCTATGCCAAAACATAGAAAACAAAGCAAAATAAAGATTTATAGAATAACAAGCTATAAAAAAGACAAGCGTTCTGAATTAGACTCTGACAAATTTGAACTAGAACAGCAGGACAAGCATGATATACAAGAAAAACAAGATAAACAGGACAAACAGGATGAGCAGAATAAGCAAGATAAGCAAGTACAATCGGAAAATGTAATTATAGTACCTACAGATTCACACAGCTTAGATGTGTGGGATGAAATTTCTCTAAAGGAAATACAAGCTGGTGAACATACGAACCTATTTGAAGAAAAAAGTAATTATCAAAATATTAATTTAGTCCAAGTAAACGATGTTCGCTTATACTTGGACAAGCAACTACAATTTAGTTCCGTTGATGAGCAAATTTATCATGAAGCACTTGTACATCCAATTATGTCAAAAGTAATCGATCCAAAACGTGTTCTCATATTAGGTGGTGGCGATGGTCTTGCCTTACGAGAAGTTTTGAAATATGAAACTGTGCTACATGTAGACCTTGTTGATTTAGACGAGGCGATGATTAATATGGCACGTAATGTTCCAGAAATAGTATCTTTAAACAAAAATGCTTTTTTTGATAATCGAGTGAACGTGCACGTATGCGATGCAAAAGAATTTCTAAATTCACCTTCATCTTTATACGATGTAATCATTATTGATTTTCCAGACCCAGCGACAGAGTTGTTAAGTACTTTATATACAAGCGAACTATTTGCTCGTATAGCTACATTCTTAACAGAAGATGGTGCTTTCGTCTGTCAATCTAATTCACCTGCTGATGCACCTCTAGTATATTGGAGTATCGGTAATACAATTGAACACGCTGGATTAACTGTAAAAAGCTATCATACAATCGTTCCTTCTTTCGGAACTGACTGGGGATTTCATCTTGCTACTAATTCTGCACATGTACTCGATCAAATTGAACAATTATATGTAGTACCAACTCCTCGAACATTGCCTGCTCTTCTTTTTCCTTTATTTCAATTTAAAGAAGAACATCTAGAACAACGTAACCTCGCTCTTTTAAATTCAGAATCAAATCTTATCTTACATCAATGCTACAAACAGGAAATGAAGTTTTGACGAAATTATAGTAAGGAGTGCTGCCCTATGGAATATTCTACTTTTGGCAAGCATATAATAGTAGATTTGTGGGGAGTGGACTTTTCCCTATTAGATGATATGCACTTTTTAGAATATCATCTAGTTACAGCTGCAGATTACTCTGGTGCCCATGTTTTAAACGTAAGTAAAAAAGAGTTCCAGCCATATGGTGTTACTGTATTAGTGTTATTATCAGAAAGCCATCTTTCCATTCACACTTACCCGGAACAAAATTTTGCAGCTATTGACTGTTATACTTGCGGTACAACCGTTGAACCACAAATAGCGATTGATTATATCGTAAATATATTAAAACCGGAACGGATGCATATAAAAAGATTAATTCGTGGTATAGGAGAAATTGTTACTGCCGATTAATTATAACTCTTACTCATCCGAAAAAAGGAGGATTGTAAAATACCATCAGTGGGATGAACATTCCACTGATGGTACAGGCACATACATAAAATGAAATTTTAATTAGTGGGAGTTTTACTGCCCGTTAATTCGAGATAAAAAAACCTTGCATAAGCAAGGTTCATTCATCCACCGACATCTTCCTATATAACTCTACAAACTCACTCGCTAATTCTTTCACCGTAATTGCATTCATTAAATGGTCTTGTGCGTGTACCATTAAAAGAGTAACTTCGGTCTTTTCACCACCAGCTTCTCTCTGGATAAGCTCCGTTTGTACACGGTGCGCCTCTTTTAATTCCTCTAGTGCTTCTTGTAATTTAGCTTCAGCTTCTGTAAACTCCCCACGCTTCGCACAATCAATTGCTTCCATTGAACAACTTCTCGCGTTTCCCCCATGCAAGATTAAATGAAAAGCTTTCGTCTCTATCGTATCCATTTTAGTTCTTTACTCCCCCTTTTCTTCCGCCAGTTTTTGTTTATCCCATATTTTTAAGAACGGTAAATAAATGAAGAATGCTAGCGCAAAGTTAACAAGTTGTAAAATAACACCTGAAATTTTCCCGCCCGATCCTAAATATCCACTAAAAAGAATAGGTGTCGTCCAAGGTACAGCGGCCCCACTCGGACGTGCGACCCATCCCCATTCCATTGCAAAGTACGAAACAATTGTTAACACAACTGGAACTAATATAAATGGAATTAGTAAAAGTGGGTTCATCACAATCGGCATACCAAAAGTTACCATCTCATTAATATTAAATATACCAGGTGCAATTGACAATCTCCCTAAACTTTTTAATTGTTGACTTCGTGCAAATAGTAACATTCCAACAACTAGAGCAAGCGTTGCACCAGAACCGCCCATATAAATCCATAAGTCAAAAAACTGTGCCGTAATCGTATTTGGTACATCTTGCCCAGCTTGAAAAGCAACTCGGTTTTGATCCATTAACGACAACCAAACGGGGCTCATTACACCACCAACAATAGTAGCACCATGAATTCCACACGACCAAAGAACATGAACGAGAATAACTGCTATTATTGCGCCCCAAAGACTAGCACCAAGTACACTAAGTGGTTCCTGTAAAATTTGTCCTACAATATTATGGATACTGCCAAAAGAAGTATTTTCTATAATTAAGCGTAAAATCCAAATAACTGTTACAACAATAAATCCTGGAACAAGTGCCGCAAATGAACGCGTGACAGCTGGTGGAACTGTCTCTGGCATCTTTATGATTATCTTTTTTTGTACAATAAATCGATAAAGTTCAGTAGATATAAGTGCAATAATCATTGCTACAAATAACCCTTGGCTTCCCATTAATGCAGCTGGGATAGCGCCTTCTACAAGTACACTTTCTTTTGTACTTGGTATAATATATGCAACTTGAAATGGCGTCGCAAGTAAAAACGTCACAAGCGACAATGCCCCGGATGCTAAAGCATCCACTTTATAATACTCTCCAAGCCTGTAAGCGATTCCAAAAACAGCTATTAAAGCCATTATATTAAAAGTTGCACTAACTGGATACCCTAAAGCTCTCTGCCAATTCTCACCAAACAAACCTGCCATAAACTCGTTATATCCGGGTATTGGCAGTGCACTAATAATGAGGAAAAACGATCCAATAATTAAGAAAGGCATCGTTAAAATAATTCCATCTCGAATTGCTTGTAAATGCCTCTGCTCTGCAACCTTCCCTGCTACTGGCATCACGTACTTCTCTAAAAACCGTATCATCTATCCCACTCTCCTCATGGTTTCATTGACAAAGCTGCTTGCAAGATAGCTTCTCCATTACAAAGTCCGTAATGAACAGATTGAATGACATCAACAGGTATCCCTTTATCCTTACATAATTCTTTCATTTTCGGTAATAAATAACGTACTTGCGGTCCAAGTAAAAGGACATCAGCTTTATCAATATGACTATTCACTTCAGAACCTGATACTGCCCAGATTTTCACTTCTATCCCTCTTGCCTCTGCTGCTTTCTCCATCTTTGTAACAATCAAACTGGAAGACATTCCCGCTGCACAGCAAAGTAAAATATTCATCCCGCTTCCCTCCCCTTTTTTCTCTACCTAAATTATGGTGCACTCCTTGCCACCACTAGGTTACAAATATATATGTCTAGATTTCCTGCTGTATGCCGAGCTTAAAAACAAAAATTTCTTGGTTTTCGCGCTATTCCATCTATCCGTATTCTCCTAGTAAAGAGAACTCTAACTCGCTATAATGATTCAGTATGACTTTTTTTAATTGATAGGAGGATATATTTATGAAGGCATATCGCTTTCCACTTATTTTATTATCTTCTATCCTAATTGGTGGTTTCATTGGTTATTTCATGGGTGCCGATGCAGTTGCTTTAAAGCCGCTTGGTGACATTTTCTTAAACTTAATGTTTACGATTGTTGTACCTCTAGTGTTCTTTAGCATCGCATCGTCTATTGCTAATATGGATGGATTAAAACGTTTCGGTAAAATTATGTCTAGTATGGCTGGGACTTTCTTATTTACAAGTATTTTAGCTGCTATTTTTATGATTATTGTTGTGAAAATATTCCCGCCAGCACAAGGTGTTGTACTAGAATTAACACAACCTGACAAAGCCGGCAAAGCTGTTAGTGTTGCAGATCAAATCGTCGGTATTTTAACAGTATCTGACTTCTCGAAGTTACTATCTCGTGAAAATATGTTAGCTCTTATTTTCTTCTCTATCTTAATGGGGATTGCAACTTCAGCAGTTGGCGAAAAAGGAAAGCCATTCGCTACATTCCTACAGGCTGGTGCAGAGATTTCAATGAAGGTTGTATCTTTCATTATGTACTACGCCCCAATCGGACTTGCTGCTTACTTTGCAGCATTAGTTGGCGAATTCGGACCACAACTTCTTGGAACTTACTTCCGAGCAGCAATGGTATACTATCCTGCTTCTCTAATTTATTTCTTTGTATTCTTCACATTCTATGCATACCTTGCAGGTCGCAAACAAGGTGTACAAGTATTTTGGAAGAACATGGTCTCTCCTACAGTTACATCACTTGCAACTTGTAGTAGTGCCGCAAGTATTCCAGCGAACTTAGAAGCAACGAAGAAAATGGGTATTTCTTCAGACGTTCGTGAAACAGTTGTCCTTCTTGGTTCTACACTTCATAAAGACGGCTCTGTTTTAGGTGGCGTATTAAAAATTGCTTTCTTATTCGGTATTTTCAACATGGAATTCGAAGGACCGAAAACATTAGCAATCGCACTTGTTGTTTCTCTATTAGTAGGAACAGTAATGGGTGCTATTCCAGGCGGCGGTATGATCGGTGAAATGTTAATCGTATCTCTATACGGTTTCCCGCCAGAAGCACTGCCAATTATCGCAGCAATTAGTACAATCATTGATCCACCTGCAACGATGTTAAACGTAACAGCAGATAACGCTTGTGCGGTAATGACAGCTCGCCTTGTAGAAGGTAAGAATTGGATCAAAAACAAATTTGCTTAATAGAAAGAGGATGCTCGTTTAGAGCATCCTCTTTCTTTATTTGTTGATAAGTTGATATTTCCTCTCGCCACAAATTTGTTACAATCTTCACAAATATTCCACATCCATTATCCATTCTCCGTACTATAATCATGTATGGAAAAGGAGATGGAAATAATGACACAAAGCGCACCTGAATTTAAAGTTTTGCAAAGCATTGCATTTCTCGCTGTCGTTTTGCAAAGTTCGTTATTATATACAATGAATCAAGGAAATGTCTCACTTGAGCAATCCCTCATTATGGGTATGCTATTTAATCTTGCAAAATTCTCAGCACCAGCATTCATATTTATCGTTGGATTTCACTTAATTCGTCACTATACGAAGCAATTAGTATATAAAGAATATATTTCTGAAAAAGCGACACACTTACTCATTCCTTATTTCTTTTGGTCTATTCTTTACTTATTAACAACAAATGATCTTATTACATTACAAGGCGGAATAAAAAGTTTATTACTCGGAACAGCCGCGCCCCATCTTTGGTACGTTATTATGATGTTCCAAATTCACTTATTGTTCCCTTTACTATGCACACTTTTTTATTGGTTTCAAAAACGAACAGAAAATAAAAAAGACATATATAAATATATGACCTTTTTCGCTTGCCTATATTTTCTATTAATGTGGTTCTCTTCTCACTATATTTTTAATGGAGAAAAATTAACAAGTTCAACAATTTTACATTATACAGATCGATCATTTCTATTCTACTCATTCTATTTCGTTATGGGTGGCATTGCCGCTGTAGCACTAAAAACTTGGCGTCTATTCGTCATGAAACATATCCCGCTTATAACAATATTATTTTTCATCTTATTTTTATTCATCAATTATGAGTTGTTTAGTTTTTACGGAGCAAACTCTATTCATTTAACTGTTTCTACCTATTTAAAGCCATCTATGTTTTTATATATCGTATGCGAAATTATCATACTGTATGTGTTATCTATTATGATAGTACAGCGTCGTGGTTTCTTATATAAAACGTTACGTTTCATTGGAAATTACACGTATGGTGCTTATTTAGCTCATTTATTCTTCTTGCAACTATGCACAAAACTTCTTTCCTTATTCACGCTGCAAGAAAATACTATATTATATACCCTATTACTATTTGTGTTAACGGCCATTATCTCTATTTCAACAATGGTCATTTGTAGCACAATACCATTTCATACTTGGATTACAGGACCTTCTCCTACAACAAAGATGAAATGGACGAAGGTTGTATTCCGAAAAAATCATAAAAAACTATTCAAGCCATATATTTGATATAATAATACGCATATAAAAAGAAAGCGAGAGACACCTATGATTAATCAAGTTGGACAAATTATGCTATATGTAAATAACCAAGACGAAACAGTACAATTTTGGACAGAAAAAGTAGGGTTCCAAATCATTGCGGAAGAAAATAACGGAAACGGATTCCGCTGGATTGAAATTGCACCGGCGAAAGAAGCAGGAACAAGCATCGTCCTTCACGATAAAGCGTTAATCGCGAAGATGCAACCTGAACTAAACCTAAATACACCTTCACTTATGTTCTTCTCAGATGACTTAGACCGTCTATATAAAGATCTTTCTGAGAAAAATGTCACAGTTGGACAGGTTGTAGATTTACCTACTGGTAGAGCATTCAACTTTGCTGATAATGAAAATAATTACTTTGCAGTAATGGAACGTAAATAAAAAATAAGCTATCCGAAAAAATCGGATAGCTTATTTCATCTTAAGAAACTTGTTCTACATTCGTTTCTCTATGCTGTATATGACTCGTGATCCAAGCAATTCCACCGGCAACAACGAGATAACATAACAATATTAAAATTTGCATTTGTAATTGCGACCAATCTCCTAAAGAGATAACATCTTGTAATCCTCTAAGAGAATGAGACATTGGGAGAAACTGTCCAATTTTGCTAAGAACAGCTATGTTTAATTCTCCTGGGAAAGTACCTCCGCTCGTCGCTAATTGCAGGACAAGAAGGGTTACCGCTAAGAACTTTCCAACAAGACCAAATACTGTTACTAACATAAGAATAAATGTCATGAACGTAAAGGAAATAACAATACTTGATAAAACAAAGAGTGGCACACTTGCGACTTCTAATTTCATAACACCTAGCACAACTACATCTACGAGTAGCGCTTGAATAAGTCCAATTAAATATACCAATCCTAGTTTATTAATAAAATGTACCGTTCCGCTTACCTTCATATTTTGTCTGCGGCCAAGAGGTAAAATATTCGATGCCATAATTCCGCCAACATAAAATGCAAGTGATAAGAAATATGGCGCAATGCCTGAACCGTAGTTAGGCACGTCAGAAACTGTTGACTTCACTAACTGAACTGGCTCTGAGAACATCGTATTACGTGCATCATCATTACGAACATCCGCTATCTTCTCTGCGCCCTCTCCCAATTTCGTAGAAAGTTCTTTCGCACCATCATCAAGTTTAACAAGTCCATTTGTTAATTTACCAGCACCGTTATTCAGCTCCGTTCCACCACTCGCAAGCTGATTTACACCTTCTTGCAATGATGTAAACCCATTTCCCCACTTCGTAAATCCATCAGCCAAATTCGATGCACCATCTGCTACCTTTTTCGTTCCAGCAGTAGCTTCATTTAACTTAACTCCGAATGTATTCATGCCTTCTTCAATCTTATGTTGACCGTCAGCAATCTTCTTCGCACCTTGTGTCAATTGTTGTTGGCTATTATTTAAAGTATTTGTTGCTTTAGCTAGTCCATCAGACGTAGCAACAATTTTTTGAAAAGCGGGATCTTGCTGCACTTCTGGATGATTTTTCACGTACTCTTCTAATTGTTGTTTTATACTATTAGCTGCACCATCCGCTTTTACTTGGCCTTCAGCAAGCTTCTCACTTCCGCTCACCCATTCATTTGTACCAGCACTTAATTCACTAACCCCTGATTGTAACGTTTTTTCACCTTGTGCTAATAACTCCATACCGCTATGAAGTGAAGTTGCTCCTTGACTTAGCTCATTCGCTCCGTCAGTTAAGGCTGATTTGCTAGAAGCAAGTTTTTCACTTCCCTCTTTCACTTTTGATGTCCCGTCACTTAAACGATGAATACCATCTGCAAGCTGATTTGCCCCATTTCTTGCATCTGTCGTTCCTTCATGTAACTTCCCAGCACCATTACTTGCATCACTCAACCCTTGTGCTAAGTCTTGAAACTTTGAAAACACACCTTCTGTATAAGATTTCGTAATACTATTTGAAATTTTTGTTTTCATATTTTCAACAGCTGTCGTTCCAATTTGCGCTGCTACAAAGTTTTTACCCGGATTTACTTTGTACTGCAATTGTGCTGGTTCTGGTTTCTCATCCATAAGTGTACTTACCTTTTTAGAGAAATCAGCTGGAATCGTAACAACCATATAATATTTATCTTCTTTTAACCCTTCATCAGCATTTTTTTCTGATACGAAATGAAAAGCCAGTTCTTTATTCTCCTTTAAATTTTTTACAAAATCGTCTCCTGCATGAATTGTTTTCTCATCCATCGCAGCACCTTTATCTAAATTCACAACCGCAACAGGTAATTTATCTAATTTTCCGTACGGATCCCAATATCCGGCTAAAAAGAATCCTGAATAAATTAACGGAACGATTAATAAAAAAATTAAAGCGATACGTCCATGTTTATGGTGCCACATCGCTTTCCAATCTTTAAATACAAGTTGAATTCCCTTCATGAAACATACTCCTTCTCCGAATTTAACACCATTAGAATGGTTTAACAGATTTACTATACACGTCACTTTCCATACTGTATAATACATCTTTAATTATTAATTCATTCCTTTTGGTCTATAGAAAGGAGACTCGAAATGGAACTGCTCCAGTTAAAATACTTTCAGACAGTGGCACGACTAGAACATATGACAAAGGCAGCTGAAGAATTGCATATCGCACAACCTTCACTCAGCAAAACAATCGCTAGACTCGAAAAGGATTTAGGCGTCCCTTTATTTGATCGCCAAGGTCGACAGATTACTTTAAATTCTTTCGGAAAAGTATTTTTGAAACGAGTAGAGCGTATTTTTCATGAATTAAGCGAAGGGGAACGAGAAATTAAAGATTTAGCCGAATTACAACAAAGCTCTATTACACTAGCCGTTTCTATTCCGAGAATATTGCCAGAACTACTTGGCTCTTTTTTACTAGAACATCCTAACGTTCGGTTCCAACAATTTCTGGCATCCACTCCTTCTATGAAACGACAACTAGATAATATAGAAATTGACTTTTGTATCTCCTCTGTGCCAATTGAAGGAGAAGAAATTGTTTGGGAACCACTTATTACAGAAGAAATTTTCTTAGTCGTCCCTTCAGGCCATCGTTTATCAGGCCGAGAAAATATCCACCTCCATGAAGTAAAGGACGAACCGTTCATTAGTATGAACACTGGCTATGGATTTCGGCACTTAACAGATGAATTTTGTAAAGAAGCTGGTTTCACTCCGCATATTGCTTTTGAAGTCGATGAACCGACCGTAATTAGCGACCTCATTAAGCAAGGTCTCGGCATCGCTTTTGTTCCAAGTTTAACTTTATTAAAAAACTCTACTTTAGCATCAAGCAAGTTGCGTATTATTGAACCCACTTGTCAGCGAACCATCGGATTAAGTTGGTCAAAAAAACGCTACTTATCAAAAACAGCTCGGCAATTCCGTGAATTCGTGATTGACTACTTCTCTAATATTAGGACGTAAAATTATATGAACAAATAAAAGGTGCCACCCTCATATGGTGGCACCTTTTATTGTTCACTCTTTTTTAATTCTATTTCAGCTAAAAGTGGTAGTACGTTATCAAAAATATGCGTATTATTATTTTCACCTGTTACATATCCACCGTAATATCTACTAAATACGTTGTCATTTCGGAATGTGGCCATATGATCATACAATTCCTTCGCAAACTTTGTATCACCTGTTTGTAGTACGTACAAAATCGTTAGTCCGTACGCGGCCGGCGATTCATAATTCACAGTTTGTTTTCCCGTTTCTAAATTGTAACGACCGTATAGCTTTCCATCCTCCTGGAACTTCTTCTTTATAAATTCCAAATAAGCGGCTGATGAAAGACCACCTAAACTTCGATGATATGCAACGTATGATTGGTCAATAAGATTCACTTCTTTATCGTACGTAAATGTACCATCTTCTTTATACTCTTTTGGGAATGCCCAGCCATGCCTTGGATAATCTGCTAAAAATTGAACGACTTCCTGATATTGCTGAGCAGAAACTTTGCCGTACTTCTTCATATAGGAGAATGCACGCGGATTTATGTATGATGTTGTTACAAAATTATTTTGTTTTCCTGCATCTGCATCATAATAATCAACATAATAATTATCTTTTTTATTATAACGAAGTACAGCATCACTTAATTGATCGGCAAGGTTTTTATAACGCTCTTCCTTATACATTTCATAAGCACGATATAATTGTTCTATAATACGAAGATCATCTATAAGTGCATTTGTAGCTGACTGCCTCTCTCCCTTTTCAGAGAGTTTCCATAAAACGATATGATTCTTATATATGAAATTATCTTGAATAACCTTTACTTGCTCATCAAATAACGCCTGATCATCTTTATCAAGTGTATACTGTAACCATAATCCCGCCGATTCTGATAAAGCTTCACGTCCCTTAGCTTCACCCGTACCTGCCTTAGTATCTACTAAACGATACGTGGCAAGTGTTCCATTGTCATTCACCATATGTCTTAAAATAAAATTTTCTGTACGGTTTCCTTGTAAAGCTGACCAAAATACAATTCCACCTAAAGCGATTAAGAAGATAACTCCAATCCCTATATATAAACGTTTCCGCAATCTTTTCACCTCCCTAGTAAGGCTAACCTTAATTTTATCAGAACATACATAAATTTAAAAAAGACAATCTATTAGATTGTCTCCCGCATTTCTATCCCCCGCAAACCTCTTTAGAAGGTTTATATAGCGATTGTACAAGTCGATCATATTCACGACGTGTAATTTCTTTATTATATAGCTTCAATAATAAATCTCTATGCTCTTTTGAAAATGCCATCTTTTTAATGACTTCAGGATACATAAAACACCCTCTCCATTTCACATAAACTTCTTGATTCTGAAAAACAGAACTTATGTTCGCATAAAAGATTATAAAAGATTCCTGAGCAAAAAACAAACAAAACATGACCAACTATTTATTTCTTTCTATTCAAAATATTACAACATTATATTATCATATTCACTTTTTAAATACATATATATTTTTGGTAGTTTTTTTGAATAAATCTTCCAATTCAATCAGAAAATAATGGCAAAAAAGAAGAGGAGTTTACATATGGATACGGTAACATTAGCAAGAGCATTTTTTGGTTCTTCATTAGCATTCCACATTATCTTTGCAACACTTGGGGTCGGTCTTTCATTGATGATTTTTATAAGCGAAATACTCTATCACTGGAAGAAAGACTCCGACTATGCCATTATGGCAAAAAGATGGACAAAGGCGTTTGCTATTCTTCTCGGTGTAGCAATTCCAACTGGAACAATTGTTGGTGTGCAAATCTCACTTCTTTGGCCTGGTTTCGCCAAAATTGTTGGGCAAGTTATTTCTGTTCCCTTCCAAATTGAGATTTTTGCCTTCTTTTTGGAGGCTTTATTCATGTCGATTTACGTATATGCAGCTGATAAACTTCCTCCATTTATGAGATTAATCTCGCTATTTTTCGTCATGCTTGGTGCCACGGCATCCGCCGTGCTCATTACATCAGCAAATACATGGATGAATACACCAGCAGGCTTTTCAATGAATCCAGATGGATCTGTTTTTAACGTTGATCCTTGGAAAGCTTTCTTTAATCCGAGTTTTGGCACAAGTGCATTCCATGTCGTTATTACGGCTTATGCAACTGGTGCGGCTGTCATTGCTTCTATCGCTGGATTTAAATTATTGAAGAAAAATTTAAGTACACGTGAAATTGCTTATCATAAAAAGGGGCTACTATTAGGGCTTGTCGTGACATTTATTACAGGCGCTACGATGTGGCTTTCAGGGCACGAATCGGCAATCGCCCTACATAAACACTCACCTGAAAAACTTGCATCTGCTGAAGCTTTATTTGAAACGACATCACACGCACCGCTATCCATTGGCGGGGTTGTGGATCCTAATACACTTGAACTAAACTATGCACTTGAAATCCCAAACATGCTTAGCTTATTAGTGGGACTAGACCCTAGCACTGTCGTAAAAGGTCTAAATGAATTCCCACAAGAAACATGGCCACCATTTTATACACATACACTGTTCAACTTAATGGTCGGCACTGCTGCGTTTACCTTTGCAGTTGCAGCAATTGCTCTCTTATATTGGTACTTCGTTTACCGAAAAAAGGGGACAGAACTACCGAAGTGGTTACTTTGGGGGGCTGCCGCATGCGGACCAATTATGATGCTCGGTATTGAATTCGGATGGATTTTCAGTTGTAGCGGTCGTCAGCCATGGACAATTTATGGTATGCAACGTACAGTCGATGCTTCTACTCGCGCTGATTTCGTCGGTCCTTTATTTGTTTTATTCATCATTTTATATATTGGACTCGCTATTTTAACAGTCTTTGTTCTACGGACATTCTTTAGAAGACATCCATTAAAGAATGATTTACAACACCAAGGAGGCGATTCTCGTGCATGAGGAAAGTATTGCAATCATCATCTTATGGGCCCTTATTTTCGTATACAGTATATTAGGGTCCATCGATTTTGGAGCTGGTTTTTGGGGCATGGTATACGCAAAACATCCAACGCTCGCTGCCAAACTTGCGAATCGGTACTTATCACCAACGTGGGAAGTAACAAATACGTTTCTTGTTTTCGTCGTTGTCGCATTTCTCGGCTTCTTTCCGAAAGCGGCCTTTACTCTTGCGACAGTAATGTTCGTACCAGTTATGTTAATTTTAGTGCTCGTTGCAGTACGTAGTACGTTTATGGTATTTGCTTACTCCTTGCCAAAATATCAGTACCTTCTTCGGGTTATTTCAGGTATTACTGGTCTCTTAATTCCAGCACTATTAATTACCGTTTTACCCGTTACAGAGGGAGCCTATATTACAATGTCTGAAGGAAAAGAAGTACTCCTGTATGGAAAACTTCTTTCTAGCCCGGTTATCTACTGTTATATGCTTTTCGGACTAACGTCTGAACTATTTCTCTCCTCTCTCTTTCTTGCTGATTTTGCGAGAGAACAAAGTTCAGAAGATACGTATAGAATTTATAGAAGAAATGCTATCATTCTTGGTCCTGCAACGCTCGTTACAGCAATCATCGCCCTCGTTGTAATGGACCCAGAAACACATTGGCTTATGCAAGGATTAATAAAGCAATTCCCGTGGTTTACAGTTTCTATTGTTTTATTCGTTATCGGATACTCGTCCCTTTGGTGGACAAACAAAAAATACAATACACTAGGATACCCTCGCATTGCCGTTTTAGCTGTCGTCGCTCAATATGCATTTGCAAGCTACGCTTACGGCGTCGCGCATTTACCGTATATTATTTATCCTGACGTAACTGTATTTACAAGCTTCACAACGACAGAAACGTTCTATGCACTGCTCATTCTATACGCAATTGGGATTGCAATTTTATTACCAGGATTTATTTTCTTCTGGAATTTATTCTTGAAGGATCGTACTTTTTTGAAGGAAAAATAATATAGTCTTGGAGTCTGTCCCAAAAGGCATTTTGGAATAGACTCCTTTTGTCATGTTTTGTTGATAAGTCGATATATTTTAAAAATCGCCAATATATTTCAATAATCGCTGATATATTTTAAGTTGCGCCAATATATCTCCATAATTGCCCATATAAATTTCATTTACTATTTTACTGCCCCAATAATTTATAGACTCCTCTCATAATAGTTATTTCACTATTCGTGACACTTGTCCTTTAGCATGAAAAACACATATTCGGTTCATCTCGTTATACGTCTAGTTCTTCTTATTTTTTGCTGAATATACTACCAATATAAACTTGAGACAAGCTACATCTGTTCAAGGGAAAATAGAAAGGTAGGCAAAATATGAGCATTGAAATATGGATTACTATTATTGTATTCTTCTTAACGATGATTGTTATCTTTTGGCGGCCTCGCGGTTTAAATGAGGCGTGGCCAGCAGCAATTGGTGCTGGCATTATCCTAATCACTGGACTTGTGTCAAAACCAGACGTCATAGATATTGTTAGTAAAATAGGAGGGGCCTCCATAACAATATTAGCAACTATTGTTATGGCAGTTATATTAGAAAGCTTCGGCTTCTTCCATTGGTCCGCAGCGAAACTGGCAAATCTAGCGAAAGGTTCTGGACGCCGTCTATACTGGTATATTCAATTATTATGTTTTCTTATGACTCTTTTATTTAATAACGACGGTAGTATTTTAATTACAACTCCCATTTTAATTCTTCTTCTAAAAAACCTTCAATTAAAACCACATCAACAAATTCCTTATTTATTAAGCGGAGCTTTAATCGCTACCGCATCTAGTGCACCAATTGGTGTAAGTAATATCGTAAACTTAATTGCATTAAATATCGTTAATATGACTCTTTATATGCATACTGCTATGATGTTTGTACCTGCAACATTAGGCTTATTATTTATGTCATGGCTCATGTATACAGTTTTGAAGAAAAAACTTCCGAAAAAATTACCTGTTTCTTCATATGATATTGAAGAAATTTTCTTCACGAAAAACTTCCATCCACTAAAAGGAAATAATTCTGTTGATACGAAACAAAAACGGACAAGATTCATGTTAAAAGTATTAGGTTTCGTCTTCCTGATGCGCTGTCTTCTATTCGTTGCATCCTTCTTATCCATCCCAATTGAAATCGTTGCAGTACTTGGTTCACTCGTTCTTCTCATTTGGAGATGGTACTACTTACGAACAAATCCTGTCGACATTTTGAAAAAGACACCGTGGCACATTTTAATTTTCGCCTTCTCTATGTACGTCATTATTTACGGACTCCACAACGCAGGATTAACAGCTGCACTTGTACAATGGCTCGAGCCAATTGTGAATCAGCATCTACTCTATGCTAGCTTTGCAATGGGCGGACTTGTATCCATCCTCTCTAACGTCTTCAATAACCATCCTGCCCTTATGATTGGTACAATCACATTAACAGAAATGGGACTAGATCCAGTCACATTAAAAACAATCTATCTTGCAAACATCATTGGTAGTGACATCGGTTCACTATTACTACCAATTGGTACACTAGCTTCACTCATTTGGATGTATATTCTGAAACAAAACAAAATTAAAGTAAAATGGAAAGACTATTTAAGTGTATCCCTTATCGTTATCCCGCTCACAACAGTCGTCACACTATTCCTCTTATTCTACTGGGTACATCTCTTCTTTGCCTTATAAACAACAGAAGCCCCATTTGCTACCGTCTTAGCAAATGGGGCTTCTTCTATAATAAAGTTAGGTACTACAGTGTGATCAATCAAGTAAAGAGGTGTAACATATTATTGATATAAATGACTACCAGCTTCTTTAAATTCTTCTGCTTTCTCTTTCATTCCTTTTTCAATTGCTTCTGTCGTTTCTAAATCATTTTCTTTTGCATACTCACGAATATCATGCGAAATTCTCATACTACAAAACTTCGGTCCACACATTGAACAGAAGTGAGCTGTCTTTGCCCCTTCTGCAGGCAACGTTTCATCATGATATTCCATCGCACGTTCAGGATCTAAAGATAAATTAAATTGATCGCGCCAACGGAATTCGAAGCGTGCTTTTGAAAGTGCATCATCACGCTGATGAGCCGTTTTATGTCCTTTAGCAAGATCAGCCGCATGCGCTGCAATTTTATACGTAATAACACCCGTGCGTACATCATCTTTGTTTGGCAAACCTAAATGTTCTTTCGGCGTTACATAACACAGCATCGCCGTTCCAAACCAACCGATCATCGCAGCTCCAATTGCCGATGTAATATGGTCATAACCTGGTGCAATATCTGTCGTTAGTGGCCCAAGTGTATAAAACGGCGCGCCCTGACAAATATCAAGCTCTTTCTCCATATTCTCTTTAATTAAGTGCATCGGTACGTGTCCAGGTCCTTCGATCATAACTTGCACATCATGTTTCCAAGCAATTTTGGTTAATTCACCAAGTGTTTCAAGCTCAGAGAATTGTGCTTCGTCATTTGCATCTGCAATCGATCCTGGACGTAATCCATCTCCAAGAGAGAACGAAACATCGTACTGCTTCATAATTTCACAAATCTCTTCAAAGTGAGTATATAGGAAGTTTTCTTTATGATGGAATAAACACCACTGCGCCATAATCGAACCACCGCGCGAAACGATACCTGTCGTACGCTTTGCCGTGATTGGAATGTAACGAAGCAATACACCAGCGTGAATTGTAAAGTAATCAACGCCTTGCTCCGCCTGCTCAATTAACGTATCACGATATACTTCCCACGTTAAATCTTCTGCAATTCCGTTTACTTTTTCCAGCGCTTGATAAATCGGTACAGTTCCAACTGGTACAGGCGCGTTACGAATAATCCACTCACGCGTCGTATGAATATTTTTACCTGTAGATAAATCCATAATCGTATCTGCACCCCAGCGCGTTGCCCATGTCATCTTCTCTACTTCTTCTGCAATCGAAGAAGATACAGCTGAGTTTCCGATATTCGCGTTTACCTTCACATGGAAATTACGCCCGATGATCATCGGTTCAGCTTCTGGATGATTAATATTCGCTGGTAAAATAGCGCGGCCTTCTGCGATTTCCTTACGAACAAACTCCGGCTCTACCCCTTCACGAATCGCAACATACTCCATCTCAGACGTAATAATGCCATTACGTGCATAGTGCATTTGCGTAACGTTTGCACCTTGCTTTGCTCTAAGTGGCTTGCGATCCATCTGCGGGAAAACAGGTGTATGTTTCGAAGCCACTTTCACACCGTCATCCTCTGGTTTCACTTCACGCCCTTCGTATGCTTCTACATCACCACGCCCCATAATCCAAGAATGGCGCGGCGTTGGAATCCCCTTTTCTAACTCCACTTTATACTCAGGATCCGTATAAGGGCCGCTCGTATCATACACACGAATTGGCGGATTTGGAACGCCATTCGTTTCGCTTTGTTCAATCTCACGCATCGGTACTTTCATGCCTTCTCGTGGCCCATCCACATATACTTTCTTACTCCCTGGTAAACTCGATTTCAATTCAATTTGCTCAGCTGAAACAGATTGTTTCATAATTTTTGTTGCCCCCCTGTACGTGACAAGGACGAGATATGGCCAGCGTATGCCAAAATAAAAAGAGCCAGGTCCATAAAAAAATAAGGACCTGGCTCATAAAGACATCATTATGTAAAGCCGTTAACTTCCCTACGCTGGTACGAGCCAGATCAGGTCCAAAGGGTTAAGAAGTTCACGCGCTTCTCTCTCAGCCTACGCATACGTTAGGCACCCCTAGTTTATCACTGATTTAATTTTCAATACTTTCCCATCATACACCATAATCTGAAAAATTCAAAGTTTATTTCTTTTTCTCTTTACGGAATCATCCACGTTAAATAATACGCCTGCACATACGTCATAATACCAACAATAATTACGAAGAATAAGCTATGCTTCACTGTAAAACGGAACAAATCCGATTCTTTTCCAGCAAGACCAACCGCTGCACAAGCGATCGCAATCGACTGCGGGGAAATCATTTTACCTGTTACACCGCCTGTTGTATTTGCTGCAACGAGAAGCACTTCAGATACGCCGACTTGCTGCGCTGTAATGGCTTGTAAATTTGAGAACAGTGCATTTGCAGACGTATCAGACCCTGTTAGGAATACGCCAATCCAGCCTAAGAATGGTGAGAAGAACGGGAATAGTCCGCCAGTTCCGGCTAATGCTAACGCTAACGTAGAAGATAGACCAGAATAGTTTGCGATAAATGCAAACCCTAGTACGAATCCGATAGATAGAATTGGCATTTTTAATTCGCTTAACGTTTCTTTAAATGTCACTACTGCATCTTTTACATTCATTTTCAAAATAAACATGGAAATGATACAAGCAATTAAAATCGCCGTTCCGGTTGCTGATAATACATCAAACTTCAGAATTGCCTCGTAAGGCGTTGATTTATTTACAATCGGCTCTGCTTTCATTACTAGATTATGCAGACCTGGAATTTCAAACTTAAATACAAGACTTGCTAAAGCCCCTCCTGGAGCGAATAATGCCTTAAAGAAACTTTGGCTCCAAATGACTACCATAACCGTTAATACGATAAATGGGGACCATGCCTTCACTACTTTGCCAAACGTTAATTTCGGCATCGATGCTACTGTCGTTGTTGCTGCTACTTCACTATTTGCTTGCCCGGATTGATAAGTTTCTTTCGGCTGCCAAACTTTTAAGAACAGCGCTAAACTAATTAAACTTACAAGTGCCGATGTAATATCCGGAAGTTCTGGTCCTAAAAATGTCGCTGTAATGAACTGCGTAATCGCAAATGAACTACCCGCTACAAATAACGCAGGCCACGTTTGTCGTATCCCCTTAAATCCATCCATTAAAAATACGATAAAGAATGGCACAAATAATGATAGGAACGGTAATTGATGCCCAGCCATTTGTCCAATTTTATGTGGATCAATACCTGTTACTTGTCCAGCAACTGTAATCGGAATTCCCATCGCTCCGAACGCCACTGGTGCAGTATTTGCAATCAAACAAAGACCTGCTGCGTATAAAGGATTTAACCCAAGCCCCGCAAGAAGTGCTGCTGTAATCGCTACTGGTGCCCCAAATCCTGCCGCTCCTTCTAAAAATGCTCCAAATGAAAATCCAATTAAAATAACGAGTAGACGATGATCGCTCGTAATCGATAATACCGATGCACGAATCACATCGAATTGACCTGTTTTCACAGAAATTTTATATAAAAATACCGACATAATGATAATCCAAGCAATTGGCCATAATCCGTATAAGAAACCATATCCGGTCGCTGCCATTGCCATCGTGAACGGCATTTTATAAGCGAATAACGCTACTAAAACTGTAAGTACAACTGTAATAAATCCTGCCACATACCCTTTCATGCGGAAAACTGCTAAAGCTAAGAAAAAAAAGATAATCGGAATAAGTGCTACCGCTGCCGAAATCCAAATGTTTCCGAATGGATCATAAACTTGTGTCCATGTGTTCATTGTTCTCTCCCCCTAAAGAATCCCCTTTTAAATAGAATAACCTCATCAATAGACTATCAGGTCATCATACCTTTAAGTCTAAAATAAAAAAACGTTTAAGAAAACGTTTTCAACAACTTTCATTTATACTGTACCATAACAATTTCCATTAAAAAAGATTTTTTTGAAAATTTTATCATTTAACGAAAAAATCTTACAAAATCGTCATGTTCCTGTAATGTTCATCGATAGAAAGCTTGCAAAATTTATTGCATAATAATAGTATAACAACGGACATTATTTATGAGGTGATATATATGAATGGAAACAAAATATTAGCTGCTTTATCGTACTTTAGTGTACTATTTGCCCCTATCTTATTCCCAATTATCGTTTGGATTGTGGGGGACGCTGAAACAAAGCCACATGCAAAACGTGCTCTATGGACACACATCATTCCAAGTATTGCTACATTTATCGGCGTAGCCATTTTAGGAATTATGGGCATGGGATCTGACCAAGCAGATGTAACACTTGGAATTGGATCAATGATTGTCTTAGCTATTTGCGGAATCATCAGCTTATACTACTTCATCTGGAACATTGTAAAAGGAATTAAAGTGCTGAAAGCTTAATTTTAAACAAACGTTTGTTTAAAAAAGGACCCTTGCAAATTGCAAGGGTCCTTTTCCTAATTCGTTCACTTTATCTTCTGCGTTTCTTCTTTTTTCTCATCATTTTCTTTCGGCGCGTATTCACTTTATCCGCTATAATGTGAAGCGTACTTGCCACAACAATTCCCATTAAGAACGTTACAATTTCAACCTCATGTTTCTTCGCAATTTCTATTAAATTACCATCCAGTGCGATTACATTTAATAGAAATAAAAATGGAGAAAAGACGATTAACATGTACGCAATACGAATCACATCACCAAGTATAATCGTATGCGTAAAGAAAGATCGATGCGGCATTACTTTTTTATAAGGATACCAAAATATACGTAAGAAACCCCATTTGTTATAAGCATTACTGTACGTATCTAAATCTGGTGTTAAAAATGAAGTACCTACTAAAAAACCAATTGCAAAAGTTAATAAAAAATCAAAATTTGTTAATCCATACGAAAAGAGAAAAAACAAAACAACCGGAAGGGATATTAAGTTTATTTTCGTATGCGTTCTTCCTGATGGCATAATGCACTTCCTCGCTTACGTTCGTCCTGTCACCTTATGACAGGTTTCACCTATTGACCTAATTTCTGATCGATAAATGTTGTGTCTATATCCGAACCAAACCATTCTGCCAACTTCACTCGTGCCTTATCTTTCACATCTTCATTGACGTATAACGACACCTGTATTAGTGCGGCCGTTAACGCCCCTAAATCATCCGTATAGCCAATTCCAGCAATGAAATCTGGAATCGCATCAATCGGTGCAATAAAATAAGCAAGTGCTCCAATTACAATAATTTTCACTCGTTTTGGAACATCGGGTCTTTGCAAAACGTAAAACAGTAATAAACTTGCATAAATGACCGACTGCCCAGCTTGCTTTGCAACATGTTTTACTTTCTTCCAAAACGCTTCAACTGAAAATTTTTGTTTCATGTAAAAAGCCTCCCTATTTTTAAAAAGAAATAAGCTACAATATGTTATCAGTAAAAGTTCATGGAAATTACACAAAACCTATCAATGAACTTTTATTGTAACAAACAAACCAAAAAAGAACAAGTGTTCGTTAATTTTCACACGATTTCCTTCATATAATAGATTTCTAGATAACCCTTACCCATCTTCGTTTCTTATTTCTCAACAAAGAAAATTTTCACTTCTACTTAACATTCTGCTCTACCTTTGTTATATTTTCTAGTTGACGGACATATAAACGAATGTTAAAGTTTTCTCTGGTAGTGACAAATCTTATACAAAAAATGTAAAATGTTATAGTGTTTCTCAGAAATGAATTTTGTTGTATAATACAGAAATGACGTTATGCTTATGAGCAACAAAAGAAACCAAAAGGGTATGCATAGTTATAGTCGTATATGGGTGAATATAGAACCTTTAATTATGGCCAAGAAAACTATGTATTTTTTATTTTAGCATTTTTCGCTCCAAAATCGACCAAGCCTGATAGAGAAAGGGTGGAAATGAATGAAAGAAACCTTGAAATCACAATTTCAAAATGTGCGTTTCACTGTATTCGTAGCTTTAGCCTTATGGCTAAAAACTTACCTTATTACACGCACAAGCTTTGACTTAAAACTTGAATCTTTCATGCAAGAATTCATTTTATTCCTTAGCCCATTAGCAGCATCATTACTGCTTGTTGGTCTTGCATTATTTGCAAAAGGGAAAAAACGTAACTATATAGCACTTGGAATTAATTTTGTCTTAACAATCGTTCTTGTTGGTAACGTAATGTTCTACGGATTCTACAATGACTTCGTTACATTACCGGTGCTAGGACAAACATCTAACTTCGGAAGTTTAGGTTCTAGTGTGAAAGAATTATTTAACTACAAAATTATCCTTGCATTTGCAGACATTATCGTTTTCTTCGTTCTATTAAAGAAAATGAAGAACTTTGCACCTACAGAGCGTGTAGCACGCCCGATGCGTTCTCTATACTTCGTATCAACAGTTGCTATTTTCTTCGCAAACTTAGGACTTGCAGAAGCTGAACGCCCAGAACTATTAACACGTTCATTCGACCGCGTTATGCTTGTTAAAAACTTAGGATTATATGTACACCAAGTATACGATCTTGGCTTACAAGCAAAATCAAGTTCACAAAAAGCGTTCGCTGACGGTAGTAAATTACAAGAAACAGAAAACTACGTAAAAACAACACAAAGTAAACCAGATCCAAATATGTTCGGTACTGCAAAAGGGAAAAACGTAATTGTTGTCTCTCTTGAGTCATTACAAACATTCTTAATTGGTGCAACAGTTAACGGACAAGAAGTTACACCATTCTTAAACCAATTTACGAAAGAAAGTTATTACTTTGATAACTTCTTCCATCAAACTGGTCAAGGTAAAACATCTGATGCTGAATTCCTAGTAGATACTTCGTTATATCCACTAGACCGCGGTGCTGTATTCTTCACACACGGTAACAATGAATATACAGCAACTCCAGAAATTTTACGTCAGCAAGGGTATCACACGTCGGTATTCCACGCAAACAACGCAACATTCTGGAACCGTAACATTATGTATCCAGCACTTGGTTATGATCGTTACTACAACGAACTTGACTACAAGATTACACCAGAAACAAAATTAAACTGGGGATTAAAAGATATCGAGTACTTCGATCAATCTATTGATATGTTAAAACAAGTGAAGCAACCATTCTATACTCGCTTCCTTACTTTAACGAATCATTACCCATTCACTTACGATGACAGTACAAAATTAATCGACGAATACAATTCTGGTGATGGAGTATTTGACCGTTACATGGTAACTGCTCGTTACTTAGACGAAGCAATGAAACACTTTATTGAGCGTCTAAAAGCAGAAGGTATTTACGACAACTCAGTAATCGTATTCTACGGTGACCACTACGGTATTTCTGAAAACCATAACCGTGCAATGGCACAGTTCTTAGGAAAAGAAGAAATCACTGCATTTGACCATATGAACTTACAAAAAACACCGATGTTTATTCACGTTCCAGGTCAAAAAGAAGGTAAAACAATTTCGAAACCAACTGGTGAAATTGACATTAAACCAACTATTCTAAACTTACTTGGTGTAGATTCTACAAATGACGTTCGATTCGGTCATGATGTATTCTCACCTGATAATAAAGGATTCGTTGTTCTTCGTGACGGTAGCTTCGTTACAGATAAATACATGTACACAAACAGTACATTCTATGACCGTGCTACTGGCGAAGTTGTACAATTACCGAAAGAAGAATCTCAACCACTAATTGATCGCGCCCAAAATGAATTGAACATGTCTGATAAAATCATTGAAGGTGACTTACTTCGCTTCTCTGAAAGTAATAAGATCAAAACTGGTGAAGTAAAAACAGTTATTAAAGAAGAAAAGAAGAGTGCTGAGTAATCTCAGCCTCTTTTTTATTTTCTTCCATACAACTACTTATATTCATTAACTTTAAAATTACATAACCTTTACCAAATATTCACATAGTGTTAATGAAGAATCTCTATAATAAAATATGTAAACGAGGTTCTACATATTTCTTATCTCTCATCTTTCGTAAGATCCCTTAAAGAAGTGTGTAAATCTTTTGTTTCTACTTTCTTATAATTGTCTTTCAACATGTTTTGTTTCCATACACAAAACATTCAACGAGACAATGTCCCTATGAAAGATAGCTACCCTCCTTGTGCAGCATTCCATAAGAATGTTGCTTTTTTTTATTTAAAAGCAGGATTCTCATTCTTATTTTCGAATTTGTATATACAAAATGCTGTAAAGTGAAACTTTAATCAGCCCTCACCAATCGGGCAGCTACGGGCAGTTATTCGCCCAATTCACTTCTTTGCTCCACCCGAATTTTTAAGTAGGAGTTTTACTGCCCGTTAATGCGGGGTAAACCATCCTTACTTCTCTATGATTTACAAATACATATACGGTCATATGTAGAGAATTGCTTACATAAAAATTACTATAGTGATTTTTATCTCGCATGAATGAAAGTTTCACATTACTTACGTACTTACGAAAGGATGGGACGGAAATTGGCATACGAAAAATTTGTACTTTGGAATGATGAAGTTATTGATACAACAAAACAACAAACGTACATAGAACTTGAAGAGAGAGGTTCGCAGTTCGGAGATGGTGTCTACGAGGTTATTCGCCTATATAAAGGGAACTTTCACTTATTAGATCCGCACATAACGAGATTATATCGATCCATGGAAGAAGTAGAATTATCGCTCCCTTTCTCAAAAGCTGAGCTCATCACTTTACTTTACAAATTAATTGAACGAAACCATTTCCACGAAGATGGCACAATTTATTTGCAAGTATCTCGTGGTGTACAAGCTCGCACACATGTATTTTCATATGACACCCCTCCGACAATTTATGCCTATATTACAAAAAAAGAAAGACCAGCGTTATGGATTGAATATGGTATACGCGCTATATCAGAACCCGATACTCGATGGCTACGCTGTGACATTAAATCATTAAATTTATTACCAAACGTACTAGCTGCTACGAAAGCTGAACGAAAAGGCTGTAAAGAGGCACTTCTCGTAAGGAATGGTATTATAACGGAAGGAAGCCATTCCAACTTCTTTTTAATTAAAAACGGAACTCTTTACACACATCCAGCCAATCACCTTATTTTAAATGGCATTATTCGTCAATATGTCCTTTCTTTAGCGAATACTCTTCACATACCTGTACAGGAAGAACTTTTCAGCGTTCGTGACGTTTATCAAGCAGATGAATGCTTTTTTACAGGCACAACGATTGAAATTTTACCAATGACCCACCTTGATGGAACCGCGATTCAAGATGGGCAAGTTGGGCCTATCACCAAAAAACTGCAAAAATCATTTAATCAAATCTTGTTACAATCCAATATGGCATCTTCTTAAACCCGAATAATTTCTGTCCTTTCACATTCAATATATGCATTTAAATGGAAATCAAGGTGTAAATTTATGCCTTGATTTTTTCTTGTAATCTTTTTGTCATATTCAGATTCCCACATAAGCCTTGACAGTAATCGACATGCTCTTTAGAATTTTTAACAGTTGGTAAATATTTCTTCACTACATTACAGACAGAAAGGAATCGACAAATTATGAAAAAGTATCTTGCCGGTCTTGCGGCAGTGTCTGTAGCAGGAGGAGCAGCACCTACACTTGATAGTGTTCAAGCTGCACCTGAACAAAATACACAAAAGGCTGCTACAACTGTCCAAGCTTCTGCGTCAAACAACTCATCTTATACGGTAAACGCGAGCGTCTTACATGTTCGTGCGGGATCAAGCACTTCTCACGACATCATCTCACGCGTTTATAACGGTCAATCACTAAACGTGATTGGCGAAGAAAATGGTTGGTTCAAAATTAACATTAACGGAAAAACAGGCTTTGTTAGTGGCGAATTTGTATCAAAAAGTGGAGCAGCAAACAACAATGTAAGCACAGGTGGAAATAATAAAGTTACCGCTGATGTATTACGTGTACGTACAGCTCCTAACACTTCTAGTTCTGTTTCTGGACGTGTATATGAAGGACAAACATTAAACGTAATTGGACAAGAAAATGGTTGGGTGAAAATTAACCATAATGGACAAGTAGGTTATGTAAGTGGCGAATTCGTATCTGGCGTTTCTTCTAATGCAGGTTCTTCAAACAACAATACGAATAATAACAACCAAGAAGTAAAACCAGCAAGCGGAAACTATACAGTAAATGTATCTTCCCTTCGCGTTCGTACAGGTCCTAGCACTTCTCACACAACTGTAGGTTCTGTCAAAAAAGGACAAGTAGTACAAGTTGTTGGCGAAGTTCAAGATTGGTTCAAAATCAATTACGCAGGACAAACTGCTTATATAAGCAAAGACTACGTAACAAAAGGCGGTTCTAACGAAAACGTTACAGAAGGCAACAAACAAGAGCAAAACAACAATGGAACTATTCAAACTGGCGGTTCTTATGTAGTTAACGCTACATCTTTACGTGTTCGTACAGGCCCTGCTGCTTATCATAGTGTAATTGGTGGCGTTTTAAACGGTACAACATTAAACGTAGTTGGATCTGAAAACGGTTGGTTTAAAGTAAATTACCAAGGAAAAACAGGCTTTGTTAGCAGCGAATTTGTAAAATTCGTTAAAGGTGGCACTACTACTCCTGAGCAACCAAAACAACCTGAAAAACCTAACCAAGGTACAATTGGTGACTACTACATTAATGCTTCTGCACTAAATGTACGTAGCGGCGAAGGTACAAATTATAGAATCATAGGCGCACTTCCACAAGGTCAGAAGGTTCAAGTAATCTCTGAAAACTCTGGATGGAGCAAAATTAACTACAACGGTCAAACTGGTTATATCGGAACACGTTACCTATCTAAAACACCAGTTGGAGGCGCAGTAGATAATAAGC
Source organism: Bacillus cereus group sp. MYBK14-1 (assembly GCF_051916885.1). Taxonomy (NCBI): domain Bacteria; kingdom Bacillati; phylum Bacillota; class Bacilli; order Caryophanales; family Bacillaceae; genus Bacillus; species Bacillus cereus group sp. MYBK14-1. The sequence continues at coordinate 277,564 of NZ_JBQAHM010000006.1, forward strand.
CTAACAATAACCAAAATAACAATCAAAACAATAACAACAACAACAATAATAATACAGGTAATAATAGCGGCGACAGTTCTTCCGTACTTGCATACGCAAAATCAATGCAAGGTGTACCATACGTTTGGGGCGGAACTTCTGCTAACGGTGTTGACTGCAGTGGCTACATCTACCACGTATTTAAGAAATTTGGTCATAACATTAGCCGCCAAAGTGTTGCAGGATATTGGAGTAGCCTACCACAAACTTCAAGTCCACAACCTGGTGACTTAATTTATTTCCAAAACACTTATAAATCTGGTCCTTCTCACATGGGTATTTACCTTGGGGGCGGATCATTTATCCAAGCTGGAGATAAAGGTGTAGCAATCGCTTCATTAAGTAACTCTTATTGGAAGAGCCACTTCTTAGGATACACGAAAGCACCTTAATTAATAGTTTCAAAGCCTTCTAGTTTACTAGAAGGCTTTTTTGCTATGAGTTCAACATATTACTCCCTTTCTCCTACCTTCTCTCTACAAAAATAATGTATCCATTCTTCCATTTCATACACTTTATTCTGCAAAAACAATGCATAACGTTATCATAATGTATATATTCCCATAAAAAACATAACCTATTTCATGTCTATTTATTTCATATGTGTTTTTTTGAAGAATTTTCTTTTTATTTAAACTTTTCATTAGACGTTTGACCTCCGATGTCCATTATGATAAGTTACTTAAGATGTTATATTCGTAAACGTATAGACAACTGGTTTATACACTGTTTTTACTATGAGGAAGGAGCATACACTGCATGAATCTTTTATGGGGAATTGGCGGCGTGATTGGAGTATTAGCAATTGCATTCTTACTATCTTCCAACCGCAAAGCTATTAATTGGCGCACAATTTTAATCGCGCTAGCATTACAAATGTCATTTTCATTTATCGTATTACGATGGGACGCTGGTAAAGCAGGTTTAAAACACGCTGCTGACGGTGTTCAAGGATTAATTAATTTTTCTTACGAGGGAATTAAGTTCGTTACTGGGGATTTAGTCAACGCAAAGGGACCTTGGGGATTTGTATTCTTTATTCAAGCACTACTTCCAATCGTATTTATTAGTTCATTAGTAGCAATCTTATATTATTTCGGTATTATGCAGAAATTTGTTAGCATCGTTGGTGGTGCATTAAGTAAACTTCTTGGAACTTCTAAAGCAGAAAGCCTAAACTCAGTAACGACTGTATTTTTAGGACAAACTGAAGCTCCAATTTTAATTAAACCTTACTTAGCACGCTTAACAAATAGTGAATTCTTCACTATTATGGTAAGCGGTATGACAGCTGTTGCTGGATCCGTTCTTGTCGGTTATGCAGCAATGGGTATTCCGTTAGAGCACTTATTAGCAGCTGCAATTATGGCGGCTCCATCGAGCTTATTAATTGCGAAACTAATCATGCCAGAGACAGAAAAAGTAGATAATAACGTTGAACTTTCTACAGAACGTGAAGACGCAAATGTTATTGATGCAGCTGCACGCGGCGCATCTGAAGGTATGCAACTTGTTATTAACGTAGCAGCAATGTTAATGGCTTTCATCGCATTAATCGCTTTATTAAATGGATTATTAGGATGGGTTGGTTCTCTGTTCGATATTAAACTTAGTCTTGATTTAATCTTCGGTTACTTATTATCACCATTCGCAATCTTAATCGGGGTTTCTCCTGGTGAAGCGATACAAGCAGCAAGCTTTATCGGTCAAAAACTTGCAATCAACGAATTCGTTGCATACGCAAACTTAGGACCACACATGGCAGAGTTCTCTGACAAAACAAATCTAATTTTAACATTTGCAATCTGTGGATTTGCAAACTTCTCTTCTATCGCAATTCAATTAGGTGTAACAGGAACGTTAGCTCCTACTCGCCGTAAACAAATTGCACAATTAGGGATTAAAGCAGTTATCGCTGGTACATTAGCGAACTTCTTAAACGCAGCAGTTGCAGGTATGATGTTCCTATAAACTTATATAGAGTCTTCTCTTTCTACAAGAGGAGACTTTTTTCATGCAATCCAAATGTCTTTTGTGCATCTATTAATCACTTTATACCGAATATAAGAACATTATGATACAATAATGTTTAAGTCTTTTTATTTTTCTAATGAAAATAGAGATACTACTTGTTGTTGCCCTTCAAAAGAATGTAACGACATGGTCAATTTCTTAATAATTGCGCATACTACAAGTATCTATTGATGAAATAGCTTTAAGGAGGAAAGTTTTGTGAAAGATAAGTTCTATAAAATCCTCTCTATGTGGATTTTACAAATTGTATTTTATTTTACTACTGTACATGTGACGAAATATGAGCATGCTCTTATTTTTACAATAATATACGTAATCGTAAATGTACTATTCTTATTTTTAGCTGACAAAACAGCATTTGTTTTCTTCATACTAGGAACCATTATTTCCGTATTTTATTTGTTCTATCAAGCATGGCTTCATTTATGGAGTACATCAGATCAATGGCAATATATGATTATCCACTTCCTGATGGCAGCTAACTTCTTTATTGTATATATAACAACTCACCTATTGAAAAAAGTAATTCATGAAAATAAAACTTTAACTGAGCGTGTGAGAACATTAGAACAATATATTGGAGAATCAAAATTACTAACAAGACAAGAATTCGAGAGACGCCAAGCATTATTAACAACTGCAATGAATCGTCGTAATGAAACAGGCGTTATCATTTACTTTGATTTCACTTCCTTTAGTAAATATACGAAGGAAAGTGTTATGGACCGTGTAGCTTCCTTATTAGTTGAAACGGTAAGGAATGATTTTGACCTTGCTGCTGAATATGATAATAATACGCTAGTTATTTTATTACAAAACACAAATGAAGCTGGTGCTGACATTGTAATGAACCGCCTAAAGCCAAAAATGGAGCAATGGCTTGCTGCTGAAGCAATCCGAGATATAAAAATTTCACGCGAGCACATTGGAAACAAAGGACAGACACTGTTATGATGACTCTCGTTATACTTCTTTTATTCCTTCTGTTTTGCGTACTCGTTTTTTGGATTAGTATCACATTTTCAATTAAATATGTACTGATTTTTACGGCCTTTCTATTCTCTGGTTTACTCGTTTACTACTCTTTCTTAACAATTGCGGGCTTAATTCATCGAAATAGCAAACGAAAAGATCGTACGCTAGAACATTATCCGAGCGTCGATATTTTCATACCTGCCCATAATGAAGGCGTCGTTATTAAAGATACTTTAGAGGCGATGGCGAAGATTGAATATCCTGGAAAGCTAACTATTTATTTATTAAATGATAACTCTCAAGATGAAACACCTGAAATCGGCGATGATTTCGATAAAGCTTATGCTCATATTCGTCATATTCGTGTTCCCCCCGGTGAACCGAAGGGTAAATCACGTGTACTAAACTATGGGCTTAGTATTTCAGATGGTGAATACTTCTGTGTGTACGATGCAGATAACCAACCTGAACCACACGCACTGCGAATGCTTGTAGAGCACGCTGAAACAACTGAAGATGCTGTTGGAGCTGTTGGACATGTTCGTACAGTAAACGAAAAGCGAAACTGGCTGACGCGAATGATTTCACTGGAATTTCAAATCTTCCAGCTCCTTATGCAATCTGGACGCTGGTTACTATTCCAAACAGGCTCACTGACAGGAACAAATATGCTTCTTCGTCGCTCCGCACTAGAAGAGCTTGGTGGCTATGACCCTTATGCAATTGCAGAAGATGCTGAATTAACATTACGAATTACACAAAAAGGTTATCTCTTACCAATCGTCCCAGAATCAGTTACTTGGGAACAAGAACCAGAGCATTTAAAAATTCTTATTAAACAACGTACACGTTGGCTCCAAGGGAATTTATACATTTTAGAAAAAATGTTCTCGTCATTAAGTTTCTTTAAAGGAAAACTTCTCGTCCATTCCTTACAACAAGTTCTAGTGTATGTTGTATTTTGGCTATTCCTAATCATTTCAAACGTTTGGTTTGTAATTGGGCTACTCGGGATATTCCAAATTCAATATAGCATTCCGCTACTATTTATGTGGTATGTCGCATATATTACATATGTTTCTCAATTATTTAGTGCCCAGAGTGTCGAACGAACCTTTACACCGACTAATATTTTTATTAGCGTTATTATGTACTTTACGTACGCACAGCTCTTTACGTACTTATTTATTCGTAGCTTAATCTTATACTTACGTGCAAAGAGCAAGAAACAAGTCATTGGCTGGGATAAGACAGTTCGATTCAAAAAAGATAAATAATAACAATAAGCACAGAGCGCCGTATGCTCTGTGCTTATTTATTGCCGTATAAATTATATATCAGACAATACCCCTTAGCTGAAAGTAATTTCACGTCCATCCCCCAACGAACGATCGACCTTCATTTATATACGAAAAAGTGATTGCTATTTTTGTAGAACCAATTGCTTCTCTTGCTGTTCTTTGCGCGTTTCAGTCTTAGGTTCCGTGCTTTCTTGGACACTACGATGTGCCACACGTTTCAAACAAATATGCTTCCACTTTCTTTCGTAACGTTTCATTATTCTAGATGTCCCCCTTGAATGCGCTTTAAAACTATTTGAAATCGCTTACAGGAAATAATATAGCACATATATATAAACGTGACAACACATTTCCGACATATTTTTGACAAAAATACGAATAGAATTCGTAAGGTATCGAATATTGTCGAAACCTATCGTTTTTTCTTCGTATAAAAGGCATACTACTTATATGGTAAAGTATTTTATTTCCCCTACCCGCATTTCAAATTCCTTCTATATAAAGTGAAACTTTCATTAGCCATCATCAATCGGGCTTTTACAAGCAGCTCGACTTATTTGCTTTTGCTGAATTTTGAGATGGGGTTCTTACTGCTCGGCAAATAGAGGGATAAAAAAAGAGCTGATATGAAATCAGCTCTTTTCCTTTTATTATTAATGACGCTTCATACGCCCTTCTTTTTGTAACTCTTTAAATAATGCTGCCATCATAAAGAAAATAACGAAGACGAACGGGAATGCTGCAATGATAGCTGCCGTTTGTAAGGCTTCTAATCCGCCAATATATAATAGCGTAGAAGCTATCGCGGCTAGAACGATACCCCAAATCATTTTAATACGATTTGGTGGGTTTAAACTACCATGTGTCGTTAACATTCCTAAAACAAATGTTGCAGAGTCTGCAGATGTAATAAAGAATGTTGCAATAAGTAAAATACCTAAAACTGATAAAGCTGATCCAAAGCTGCCCATCTGATCGAACATAGCGAATAATCCTACTTCTGTTCCCATTTCTTTCACTTTGTCGAAGATATGTGCATCACCAAACAGCTCCATATGAATACCAGTACCGCCGAACACAGAGAACCAAAGTGCACCAATTACGGTCGGCACAAGTAACACACCGATAACAAACTCACGAATCGTACGACCTCGTGAAACACGAGCAATAAACGTACCTACGAACGGTGACCACGCAATCCACCATGCCCAATAGAAAATTGTCCATGACTGAATCCATTGATTCCCACCTTCGTCTAATGGACTTAAACGGAAACTCATACTTGGCAATTCCTGAATATAAGAACCGATTGTTGAAGTGAAGTAATTCATAATAAAGTTTGTTGGACCTGCAAATAATACAATGATCATAAGTGCAAATGCAAAAATAATATTCGTATTACTTAAATATTTAATTCCTTTATCAAGACCTGTTTGCGCAGATAACATAAATAATACTGTTACGATTGCAATAATAACTAACTGAGTCGTTAATGAGTTCGGGATAGATGTTAAATAACTAACACCACCTGCAATTTGTTTCGCACCAAGACCTAATGACGTTGCAACACCAAATACAGTTGCGAAAACAGCTAACACATCAAATGAATGAGCAATACGCCCGTGTTCCCCGCCCTTAAATAACGGACCTACTGTCGCACTAATCGTACTTGCTTTTCCTTTTCTAAAGGTAAAGTAAGCAATACATAACGCTACAAACGCATATAGTCCCCAAGGATGTAATCCCCAATGGAAAAACGAAAAACGCAGTGCAAGGCGCGCACTTTCCTCAGTTGCACTATCTCCAAACGGAGGTGCGTATAAATGGTTTAATGGTTCGGCAACGCCCCAGAAAACTAAGCCAATACCCATACCAGCACTAAATAACATAGCAAACCATGTCATATAACTATAATCAGGTTCATCATCATCTTTACCTAAACGAATAGAACCGTATTTCGAAACAATTAAAAAGATAGACACACCTAAAATAATAGACACGGAAATAATATAAAACCACCCGAACTTACTAACTAATGCAGTTTGAATTGCGGTTGTTACATTTCCTAAGCTACCTTTTCCAATAATAGATTCGGGAATAATCCCCCAAATTGTAAATGCAATACATAATGTTAATGAAACGATGAATGTTTTTGTCAGTTTCCTCATCAAATCCCCCTTCGTAGGTTTCGCTTTTGTAAATAACATAAATTCCGATATGTAAAATCGGATAGAAAACTATAATTTTGCGGTGATTTTCTTACTTTCACCTTCACCAATTCGAATTCTTATGGACAGCCTTACCTTTCGTATAACCTTTTCACTCTGCAAGAGCTACAAGTTAGAAATACTGCTGTCAAATTGTGTGAGAAAAACGCGGATAGGAATGTATTTTCCTAAAAAAGGATGTGTTACATATGTAAAAAAGGGCAAAGTTCTTCCTTGCAACCCTTTCGTTTTGTAACAATTATGCGGTTTTTTTGCTAGTATGTAGCACGTGTTTATAGCTTCACAAACAAAATGTTTATGTTTATATAACTATATTACCCATAAAACGGTAAAATACTCAAGGAATGTAATCGTTTAGTAAACATCATGTAACATTCCTGTAATATTTTTATTTACGTCGAAAAAAACATGTTGTATTAAATATTTTGAATATAACTAGAAACCTATGAGTCATATAGAATGAAAAACGCTTTCCTATATTTTTTGTTATATTACAGGATGTTAACGACTTATTACGAATGGTTTGTAATTGTGTGTTTTCCCCAAATCCGAAAAAATCTGTTGCTATAATGAGGACACGAAAACAAACGCAATGGAGGCTATCATGAAAAAATTAATTGGTATAGCAACAGCAGCAGTTTTTGGTCTTGGGATTTTCACATCATCTGCTAATGCAGAAACTGTTGTAACAACAGACGTACTAAACGTACGCGAAAACCCTACTACTGAATCAAAAGTTGTCGGTAAATTACTAAACGGTAATAAAATAGATGTTCAAAATACAGAGAACGGATGGTCAAAAATTACTTTAGACGGTAAAGACGCATTCGTAAGTGCAGAGTTCACAAAAAGCATCTACTACGTAACAGCTAACGTATTAAACGTACGTGCTGAAGCGAACACAAACTCAGAGGTTCTTGGAAAGTTGAAGAAAGACGATGTAATCGAAACAACGAACCAAGTACAAAATGAGTGGTTACAATTTGAATATAACGGGAAAACAGCTTATGTTCATGTTCCTTTCTTAACAGGTACAGCACCTGTAATTGAGAAACAAGAAACAACTGCTCCTGCTAAAGCTGCAGCACCAGCTAAGGCTCAAGCACCTGTAGCACAAGCAAAACCAGCTGCTAAGCCTGCTGTGAAAGCTGCTGAAACTAGCACACCATCTGGTGGTCGTGAGTTAACAGTTGTAGCTACAGCATATACAGCTCACCCGAGCGAAAACGGTGGCACATATGGCGGCCGTGTATTAACTGCAATGGGTCATGATTTAACTGCGAATCCAAACATGAAAATGATCGCTGTTGACCCGAAAGTAATCCCATTAGGATCTAAAGTATGGGTAGAAGGTTACGGAGAAGCTATCGCTGGAGATACTGGTGGTGCAATTAAAGGTAACCGTATTGATATCTTACTTGGATCGGATAGCGCTGCTCAAAAATGGGGACGCAAAACTGTTAAAGTGAAAATTTTAAAATAACCAATGACTGCTAAATTACAAGCCGGTTCTCTTTATTGAGAGCTGGCTTTTATTTATTTATAATACATATAAGGAGGCTACGCCCATGAATGTACAAGCAAAAGTAGACTGGATTGGTACGCCAAAACCGTACATATATAAAGATGAAGTGACATATAACGCTACTTCTATTGATTTTTCACTCGCTGGCGATGATAACCGCTATAAGTTAATTGTGCTCAAGTCTGAAAACAATACACATTACAAAATTGTGCAATATGGAATAAAACCAGGCTCTCAAAAGCCATTTCCTATCGACATTCCATTTGAACAAAACATGTTACCAATTATAGAGCAAATATTACATGATCCATATGTACAAGCGATACTAAAGGAAACACACTCATAATTGTAAAAAAATATATCAACGATTTTTCAATTATATCTATCATAAATCGCAATATATCAACGATTTTTCGATTATATCTATCATAACTTACGATATATCAACGGTTCGACACGAAATATCGATTTAGCTACAAAAAAGAAGCTGTTCAAATATTGAACAGCTTCTCTCATATTAACGAGTTGGACCAGATACATCTTCTGATTTCAACGTATTATTTGCACCAAGAGAATGATACAACATCTTTCCATTTCCATTCACAGTTACAATATGTTCGTTATTAAAACTTTTGAACTTCACAGATCCATCACCGTAACGAATATGATACTCTTCATATGTCGTTACTTTATATTTCGTAGCACTTTGACGCTCTACATTACGAACTTCCATCGTTAATAAGTCTTCTGTAATTCCTTTTTTGTGTAAATACTGTATATAATCACGGTCTTCCTTATACGATTTCCCGCTCTTATCATAATTATTTTCAATTAAACTAAAATCATTTAATGAAATTGCACGTACGTTATCATAAATATGATTTCTTACAAATTCGCCCACTGCTGAACTTGATGTTTCTTTCGGGAATTTTAAGTAATATGTGCTTTGGTCTCCAATTTTAACACTTTCAGATTTCATCACACCAAGATCAGTAGTTTTCTCTAAATGTACTTCTACTGTTTCATCTGTGGATACAGGGCCAAGCTTATAACTTCCATAATTTAATTTTCCACGTTTTTTCCCATTCACAAATACAGTTGCATCACTTTCATCAGAAGAAATGCTTACATACTTGCCTTCAAGCGATAAATCCACTTTCACCTTCTCGCTCTGTTCATCCGCTAAATCTACTTCTTTCTCTGTTTCTAATTCAGTAAGTTCTGTCTTGGCCGTTGCCTTTACAACATATGTACCTGGGAAGTATGGCCCCAACTCTTTCGAAGTTTTATCACTAGAAAGCTCTGCTTCTTTTTTGTCATTCACATATATTTCTGCATTTTTTGCAGTTGTACTAACGCTCATATAATAAGATTTCATGCTGAACTTATACTTTGGATATAAGAACCACTCTTTTCCCTCTTCTACTATTTCCCCGTCCTTAAATGAAGATTTATCTTTTGTTAACTTTTGATCTACTGTCTCTTTCTGTAAATAAGACAGTAATTGTTTGTTGTAAGAAGGATTCTCTTGTAAATAACGCATGTACGCTTTAAGATCCTCTGTCTTAATCTTTAAGCTTGAATCATTTGCTTTTACAAACTCATCAATTGCATTAATATCTTTCTTTTGGAATGCTTCAATCATTACATTTACTTGCTTTTCTTTTGAAAACTTATATGCTCCAAATTTATATGCCCCAAATAATAATGCAGCAATAATGGCAAAACCAATGATTAAAAATAAATTTTTCTTACTTTTCACTGGTTTTGTCTCACTTTGTAATTCTGTATATGAAGCAGCAGTGTTATCAACGATTACTTCTACTTTACTCCCACACTCAGGACAAAAGTTCAAATGGTCTGCAACGTTCTTTTTACATGTTCCACAAAACTTCAACGTGCTCTCCTCCTATTTTTTAGCTAATTTCATTCCAGCAAATGCTGCTACATATGTCACAATAAAACTAAACAAAATTAAATATGTAAATGAATTTTGCATAGATAGTACTGTTCCGCTTGTTCCAAATAAACTTGTTACAGTTCCTGAAGCATTAATTTGGAACTTAGAAATCATATTCATTACAATCATCATAATTGTGTAAGAACCACTGCATACCGCTAATGTAATATATATATTGGCAGTCGGTAATTTAGCTAACTTTCTTCCCGCTCTAAACATAAAGAACAATGGAATAATAAGCAGTAATAAACCGTAATGGAATACGTTATTCACTTTATCAAATTCTGCAAGGCTTCCCTCATTTGCTCCTTTTGAAATCAATATCTCTCTAAGCTCTACGCCATTTACAGAGACGCCTGATATAAATGAAAACGATAGTGTGCTCTCATATGCATTTGATTTCTTACCAATTCTAGTAAATTCCTTACTAAGTGCTGGACTTGATACTTCTAATGGCGCAAAATGAGCCATACTCCATAATTGAGGTGTTAACTCTAATGCTAATAATGTACTTTCAGATTTTAAAGTTGTTATTTCTTTTAATGGTTCAATACCGTCTTCCTTACTTACTAACGCCATAATACAAACCGCTACTGCTGTTACTAAAAGTCCTTTTATCATAGCCGAAACACCGTAATAAACAGACGCTCCATATGGCATTAACTCTTGAAATGCTGCTGCCATATTGTTTTTGCTTGTATGAGCAATAAATCCTAATAAGGTAAATAATGTCCCACATACAAAACCACTCAATAAACTCTTCATCGCTGAATAGCCAACCGTAATCTTACCTGCTTCTGAGAATGGGATTGCAAAAGATTGTGATGCTATAAAACTTATAATGAATAAAAAGACTCCATAAATAATACCAACTGTTGCCGCCATAAAGATTTGATCTTTAATCGTTTTCGCAACATGCTGTTTCCCTAACCAAATTCCTGTACCAGCGAAAATAATAAATGGAATGATTAATAATAATGTAAATGGAGTATGCCAAGATAAAGAAAATATCAATCCACTATCATCGTTAGCTGTAAAACCAAGTAAATGGTAACTTAACATCGTAGAAGTTGCACTCGAATAAAAACTTGGCAACATTTCTAATTCTTTCGCAAATTTGCTAAACATCTCACTTAACATAGAGGCAAATAATAAACTACCAATCCAACCAGCAATTAACATGAGAATACTTGCAACAGCCCCACCAATAAAACCTTTTTGTAAAACGGCTTTATCTGCTTTAAATTCAACTTTAGGAGCACCATCCATTGTAGGCAATTTTACAGTTTGTTCTTTTTTCTTCACAACAGATAAAGAATACCCACACTCTTGACAATATAAATTTTTTTGAGCATTTTCACTGCCACAACCTCTGCAGTATTTTGCAGTATCTTTTTCTAATGTTACTGCATCTATAGCTCCTGCAATCTCCATACTACCTTCATTTGGGCAATAATTTACTTCTTCACCATGTTGTTTTCCACATGTGCGACAATACATTTAATTCACTCCCCACTTTGCTTAATTCCACAAACTGGACAGTAAGTAGAGTTTTTATCGATATGCTCATTACATGAAATACAATTTACCGTTTCACCTTCATTTTCTACTGCTAACATCGGGTTAGGCTTTCCACACGAACCACAAAACTTATCATTTATTGATAAAGGTCCACCACATTCACATGTAGCTTTTTCACCTTGTTGTTTTTGCAATTCAACAATGCGCTTTCTTGCTTGATAAATAGCTACATCAAATTCTTGAACTGGAGCAATCATTTCTTTTAAGCTCGCTTCATTTACTCCACTTCCTCTTAATTGAACATACACTTGCTGTCCAACCTCTAATAGAACCTCTGCTTTTTTCTGCATTTGCACTTGCATTCCCTTTTTCAATTGAGCAATTTCTTGTGCAACTTGCAACTTCATTTTCCCTTGTTCTATTCCTTCTTGTAACTTATTCATTCCACTACCTAACTTCGTCTGTAAATCTGACAAATCATTTCTCCTCCTATACATATATATTTATATATGAAATTAACATTTTATATATTACCATGATTTTCAAGTTATGTAATCCAAATTTCATTTTTTCTGTTTTGAGCATTTTTTGTTTATAATGGTAAAGGAAAGAAATATGTGTACGGAGGAATATTATGCTGCAACACTCAATTACGAAAGATGAAATTATGATGATTGCGAATGAGTTCGTTCAAGGACTAGATCCACAGCAAACAGCTGATCAGGAACATGTCGCTACAGCTCGGCACCTATATCGTAGTGGTGTTGTCTACAACGTTGACTTTGATGGTTATACACTATCAGGAACTGTAGATGCGGAAGGCAACGTATATAGCGTTCATATTCCGATTCGTAATGTCGCTGAAAGTTATTGTGATTGCTTCGCACCAACACAATGTGAGCATATGCTCGCTGTATTACTATCTGCAGCGTCTAGTTTCGGGCAAGTAGGAGATGTATTAACTTTATTTAAAAATAATACGAAACCTTCCCTTCCTCCTATTCGAACTGCAAGACAAGTATTGCAATCATCAGCTTTTGAAGAAACGGATTATAAAAGTTGGGAATCATATTTTGAAAAAGAATATGAATCATTTAAAAAAGAACAAGCTCGCCTTACTTATAAACAAATGTATTTTCTTATGAGTATCTTTACAGATTTCTATACGAAACTTGAGCGGAAAGCTCCGCGCGTCATCGCCATACATGAATTATTCAGGTTACATGCGGCACTTTACTGCTTTCAAAAATTATTAGAAGAAATTCAGGCATTCGAAGCAAACAAAACGTATTCTTATCACCAACCTGTTAATGTCGTTCGCCTATTTGTAGATAAAGTGGAATCCATCGTTCGGGACTTACAATCAGAAGCGATTCCTTCAGAATCTGAAATAATTTTGCAAGAAACAGCTCGTCTTGTTCATGAAGTATTCTTCTCTACCGACGCTTATACGCAAGAGCGATTTTTCATTTATCGCCACATATGGAGTGAACTTTTAAACAATAAAGAGAAAATGCAAGAGGAAGAAAAACGAATCGATACGAAAATTAATCCACTATCTAAAGCATTAGCGTCTTCTCACCTTCTCTTTTTAAATGAAGAAGATCTACTAGCGATGGACTTACTAAAGAAACAACCTGCTTCTGTTGTGAGTCTATACTTCTATTGGTTAGAAGAACTATTAAGTGCCATGCAGTGGGATCGTGCGAAAAACTGGCTTTCCTTTACGTATAAACAAGTAAAGAAAACGGTCCAAGATCACGAAAATACGATTTTTATAAAAGATATTGTTCGGCTATTTGTAATCATGTATGAAACATATGCAACACATACAAATGAACAAGCTGGTTTTGAAATGATCTTGCAGGAACTATTACCGTATAGTTTCACAAACTATGAACAGTACGTACTCGCGAAAAAACAGTATCGTACATGGGTAGAGCTTCATCTCTTATATGGGTTTGAAGCAATTGAACTGTTAAAAGAACCACTGAAAGATATTGAGAAAGAAGCGCCAGAAGCAGCACTTCCTCTTTATCATCTTGCTGCTGTAGAGGCAATTGAAGAACGAAATCGTAAATCATATAGACGCGCAGTTCGTTACTTAAAGAAATTACGTACATTATATAAACGATTAAAACGCACCGATGAATGGGATGCTTTCATTATTCACATCGCCAATCTCCATTCACGTCTGCGTGCACTACAAGAGGAATTACGGAAAGGAAAATTAATCGATGATCAATCAAACTGAAGTAACAATTAGGCTCCAGCATGTTAGTCAAGGTTGGTTCCTTTGGGGAGAAGATGACAGCGGTACTCCATTATCCGTAACAAGTTGGAAACGACATGCATTCACATGGCACTCCACTTCTTTCTACGGTACGTTTCTAAAAGAAGCAACCTTCGAAGGAAAACAAGGTGTGCTACTAACAAATGCACAAGCCTTTGAATACATTGCAAACAAACCGATGAATTCCTTTGCACATATTCAACTGAACGGCCCTATTACAGCACTTACAAAAGATGCAAATGAATTATGGGATGCCTTTACGAGTGGTAGCTTCGTACCAGATATCGAGCACTGGCCCAAACAACCATCTTGGAAAGTTCAAAATACGCCAATTGAAGATGACACATTAGCATCTCTTTTCTCAGCAGCAGTTAATGAAAGCATATTACAAGATAATCGCTCAAATGACGGCTGGGAAGATGCTAAAAGACTATATGAACATTACGACTTTACGAAAAGACAATTGGAAACAGCACTACATGAAGAAGATTGGCTTCGAAAAATTGGTTATATTGAAGATGATCTTCCGTTTACAATCGGACTAAGACTGCAAGAACCACAAGAAGAATTTGAAATGTGGAAACTTGAAACAATCGTGACACCAAAGCGCGGGGCGCATCGCATATATGTATATGAAAACATCGATTCCTTACCGAAAAGATGGCACGATTACGAAGAACGGATTACAGAAACACAAGAAGGTTTTAGTAAGCTCATACCGTGGTTAAAAGAAGGAGATACATTCCGAAATGAGCTCTTTGAAACAGAAGCTTGGAACTTCTTAACAGAAGCAAGCAATGAATTACTTGCAGCCGGCATTACAATTTTACTACCATCATGGTGGCAAAATTTAAAAGCAACAAAACCGAAATTACGTGTCCAGCTGAAGCAAAATACAGTACAAACACAATCGTTCTTCGGTATGAATACGCTCGTTAATTTTGACTGGCGAATTTCGACGAACGGCATTGATTTATCAGAAAGCGAATTTTTTGAACTCGTTGAACAAAACAAACGTCTATTTAATATAAACGGTCAATGGATGCGACTAGATCCAGCCTTTATCGAAGAAGTAAGGAAACTCATGAACCGTGCCGATAAATACGGACTAGAGATGAAAGATGTCCTGCAGCAACATTTATCAAATACGGCTGAAACAGAAATTGTAGAAGATGATAGTCCGTTTACTGATATTGAAATTGAACTAGATGGATATTATGAGGAACTATTCCAAAAGCTGCTTCATATTGGAGATATTCCAAAAGTAGATGTCCCTACTTCACTAAACGCAACACTTCGTCCGTATCAACAACACGGCATTGAATGGTTATTATATTTACGAAAGCTTGGATTTGGAGCATTGCTAGCTGACGATATGGGACTCGGGAAAAGTATTCAAACAATCTCTTACTTACTATATATAAAAGAAAATAATCTCAAAACAGGCCCTGCATTAATCGTAGCGCCGACATCTGTTCTTGGAAATTGGCAAAAAGAATTTGAGCGTTTCGCACCGAATTTACGTGTTCAATTACATTACGGAAGTAATAGAGATAAGGGCAATTCTTTTGAAGATTTCCTTCAATCAGCAGATGTTGTATTAACATCTTATGCATTGGCTCAACTCGATGAGGAAGAACTAACTTCATTATGCTGGGATGCTGTTATTTTGGATGAAGCACAAAATATTAAGAACCCGCATACGAAACAGTCGAAAGCAGTACGAAACTTACAAGCAAATCACAAAATCGCTTTAACTGGTACGCCGATGGAAAATCGCCTTGCTGAACTTTGGTCCATTTTCGACTTTATTAATCATGGATATCTCGGAAGCTTAGGGCAATTCCAACGTCGCTTCGTCACACCGATTGAAAAAGATCGTGATGAAGGAAAAATCCAGCAAGTTCAACGGTTTATCTCACCATTTTTACTGCGTCGAACGAAGAAAGATCAAACGGTCTCATTAAATTTACCAGATAAACAAGAACAAAAAGCTTACTGTCCTCTTACTGGTGAACAAGCTTCCTTATATGAACAACTTGTTCAAGATACACTGCAAAATGTCGAAGGATTAAGTGGAATTGAAAGACGCGGCTTTATATTACTTATGCTGAACAAGCTAAAACAAATTTGTAATCATCCAGCTCTTTATTTAAAAGAAGAAGAGCCACAAAATGTCGTTGAACGCTCTATGAAAACAAAAACGTTAATGGAGCTCATCGAAAATATAAAAGATCAAAATGAAAGTTGCCTAATCTTCACTCAATACATCGGCATGGGGAACATGCTAAAACGTGTGCTAGAAGAAAAATTCGGCCAGCGTGTCCTCTTCTTAAACGGTAGTGTGCCGAAAAAAGATCGCGACAAGATGATTGAGGAGTTCCAAAACGGAACGTATGACATTTTCATCTTATCCTTAAAAGCTGGCGGAACAGGATTAAACTTAACCGCTGCCAACCATGTCATTCACTACGATCGTTGGTGGAATCCAGCTGTGGAAAATCAAGCAACAGACCGCGCATATCGCATTGGTCAAAAACGATTTGTTCATGTTCACAAACTCATTACAACAGGAACATTAGAAGAAAAAATTGATGAAATGCTAGAAAGAAAACAATCTCTAAACAATGCGGTCATCACAAGCGATAGCTGGATGACTGAACTATCAACAGACGAACTAAAAGAATTACTTGGTGTATAAAGTGAAACTTTAATCAGTGGAGGTTTTACTCCCCGCAAAAAAAGCGCTAATCTTATTTGAGATTAGCGCTTCTTTCTATTCCAAAACCAATTACTTATTATAATTCCCGTTAATCCGCCGCACGTATCAAGCAATGAATCTTGCCACATTGGTGTACGGTCTCCCGTATACCATTGGTGAATTTCATCAAATGTTGCATAACCCGCAACGAAAAGAAGGGCATATATAAAACATCTTTTCCTCGAATAACCTGATCGATGAAAAGCGTAATAAATCAATGAACCTAGCATAAAGAACACCATAAAATGAGCACCTTTACGAAGGAAAAACTCAATAAATCCGCCTACACCTTTATTCGCAATACTAACAGGGGTTCCTCCACCATAATCGATAGATACCCATGAAAAATGTTCTTTCACAAATTCAACATTTACATATTGTTCAATATCTGAACGCATATCCTGCTTTTTATATGGTTGTGCCGAAGAATAGAAAATCAGCCCCATCCATAGTAATACAGGAATCCAAAATAACCATTTACGATTCATTATCCAGAATTCTCCTCTCTTAATCTTTTAAGGGTACCAAAAAAAAGAAAAAATTTCACGCCAAAACATGACATTTGTACCCTATTTATAAAGTGAAAGGAGGTGATACACATGGCAATTGAAACAATCGTAATGGATTTAACTTTACGTCTTGTCTTAAACAACGGATTAGATAAGAACGGCAAAACAGTTTTCAAGAACAAACAATTTAAACGTGTTAAAACAAATGCGAGCTTAGATCAAGTACACAACGTAGCTCATGCTCTAGCTTCCTTACAAGCATCACCACTTCACGCTGTACAACTTGTAAGCACATCAGATCTTTCTAAACTATAAAGTAAAACTCGGATCAGTGGGGATTTTATTCATCCCCGCTGATGATTAGACCGCAATTTAACCGGCAGACCCAAATCCCATAAATAGCTTGATAAATACAAAGGAGGGAATAACACATGCAAGTACTAGAGTTGATTTTCGCAAAAGAAGATGGAAAAACAGTCGTTTTTTCTATCGATACGCCCATCACACCAATCGATGCACAAGTCGTAAATCAAGTAATGGATACAATCCTCGCCTCATCTGTATTTTCATCCATTGATGAAAATACACGAAAAAAGGGAGCTCGCCTTGTAGAAAAAAATGTATCTGAAGTTCCAATTACTCTATAAAATGAAAAAGGCGAATCTGCATCATTTTGCAGATTCGTCTTTTTTCTTCGGCATTTCAATCGGAATAAAAATCTTTGAGAAACCGACGCATACGTACTTATAATGTTCTTCACCTATATCAAACTCAGTCGTATATGTTGAGAAGAATATATAATCATTTCGCTTCGTATAATGATCAATTAATAACCCAATTTGTGGCTCAACATACTTTTTCGCTAACTTTTTACCGGCCGATGCCAAGTCGCCAAGGAGACCCTCTTCATTCTCTTTTTGAACTTCATCTAGCTTCTTACTCACATCATTACGCTTCATAAACTGCTTCGCTGCCCATTCTGTATATTCGCCCTTACTCGGATTACTGTTTGCTAAATATACTAGGAGAACGACAACTAAAGCCATAATAATATACTTTTTCTTCATACTATATCACCGCCTACTCTTTTCTATTTTCATATATATGTACAAGCGATGCAAATTAGAAAGACTATCACCTATTGATTGTAAACGAATAGCCAAAATTTACAATACAAAACAAAATATTAACACCGAGTTTACTTATTCCGTATATAATTATATTCGAAATATTAATTTCATAAGGGAGGACTTAAAATCATGAATGATGAAAATAACATTATTATTTCTAGTTCTACTATGATGCTTGTTCCATACAATCACCCTTATTATCGTACAAAACTTATCGACAGTAGCGGAAATGATCTTCGTTCCTGCCAAACCGCATTACAACTCATCAAAAAATCTTGCTTAACCCATATTCACTCTACTTATCAAGGCAGGCGTAATGCAGTCCAAACAAATTTTAGATTCAAACAAAACGTTCCAATTCCAATTAATCATCGGGAATACATTTGTACTTTTCCAACAGAATCTCCTTCATCTCCAAACTGTATATGGCTATTTTATAACCACATACACGATATAGACTTTTGCCAAAAGATTAAAAAGGCTAAAATACATTTTTCAAATGGCACTACAACAACAATATCTATCAGTCCCCATAAATTGCAGCAACAATTATTAAAAGCTGGATACATACTATCTCGTATGAACATGCAAGATTCACTACAATTTAAAAACCCCTTGTTACATTTACTACATTAAACTAACAAATAGAATGGAAAGCAACATCTCTTGCCTTCCATTCTTATATTAATATTTATCCTCTTACACTATCTCGCATTTTCTCAAGTGCTTGCCGATACATCCATCTTACTTGATAATATGTCATTTCCGTCTCTAAAGCGATTTCTCCCATCGTCTTCCCTACAAAAAAACGTTCAAAAATAATATACTTCTCCTTCTCATCTAACACGCTCATAAAATCCTTCACTCTTATTTCAACATCCTCAAAATGAAAGATATCCTCATACTCACCTACACTTACACATCTCTCCTGCACTGCGAACTCTTTCTTCAATCTCTCTAATATATAACCACGCACCGTTACAACTGCATATGCAGGGAAATACCCCTTCTTTGCATCAAATCTTTCATACGCATGCCAAAGACCAATTAAACCACATTGATAATACTCTTCATAATCTTTACGAATACCTAATTTCTTTATTTGATTTACAATCATCCCTTCATACAAAACAACTGCCTCTTTAAAAGTCGCTGGCTTCACACAGTACCCGTTTCTAAAAGGTATACCTTTCTAGTATTCCGCGGTACCTTCACAATATAAAAATAAAGAAAAGATTTCACTGTGAGTCATTTCAAATACTACCGACGGAATCTGAAATTACACTATGTAGAATTTGAAATTCTGTTGGTGGTATTTGAAGTAAGGGTAAAAATAAAAAAGGTGACTCTTGGAAGAGCCACCTTTTTCTAAAAGAATAAATTATGCACCAAATTTTGGAGCTAGACCACTTAAACTAGTAAATCCAACTGAAAGAATAAAGAAAATAACAATTAAAATCGTTGCTTGTTTTTTACTTAATCCAGCCGTAATATGTAATCCTAATCCCATTACAACTAATGTCCAAATATTGAAAACTTCGAATGATGAAGCAGCACCATGAGCAACTGTACCTGGCTCAAATAAAGTTGCTAAACTTGTATAAGAAGTTTCAATATCTCCACCAAGAATCATTCTAATAATAAAGTTCACAATTGCACCTAAAATTGAAATCGTATATGTGTAGACATAAATAGATAATAATTTCATGTATGAAGTATCATTACTCATAAACATCATAATCACTTTATAAATAGCTGCCGCAATGAAGAACCAAATCGCAGTACCAAATAGCCCTCCAACAATACCTGCTCCTATTCCGAAGTAACCAACAACTTTAGCCGTTTCAGCATCAGGCACCTCACTCATTACATCAGGATGATTCATTACTTGATACATGCTAATCCCTGCAATTACAGCTGTTAATATAATGAAAAGGAAAAATGCCCCCCATACTGGACTTTTCGTCTTCATTCTCTCAAATTGCTCACCTGGAGAAGTAATCATTCCTAATAATGATGGCTTCTTCGCACCTACATCTTGCGTATTAATATTTGCTTCCATTATAACGCCTCCTTCTATTTATATAACCCGTTCTAACGGGCGGTTCACTTCCTCATATAGAGGCTACGAACCGCCCACTAGAACGGTAATGTGTAGTTCTACTACACTATTAATTACTCATAACGCAATGCTTCAATTGGATCTAATTTCGCAGCTTTATTTGCTGGAATTAATCCGAAAATAATACCGAGTGTCATCGAGAACAGTACGCCTCCAACAACAACTTCCCATGAAACGAGTGGTGGCCATTTTGCGAATGTAGAAACGATATATGCTCCGCCATACCCAAGACCAATTCCGATCAAACCACCTAGAAGCGTCAACATAACTGCTTCAATTAAAAACTGTAATAAAATTTTACTACGCGTTGCTCCAAGCGCTTTACGTATCCCAATTTCGCGCGTACGCTCCGTTACAGATACAAGCATGATGTTCATAACACCGATACCACCAACGACTAATGAAATACCAGCGATACCACCGATGATCATTGTCATAATGTTAGTAACTTTAGAAACATTTTCTTGGAATTCTTTTAAATTAACCAGTTCATATTTACCCGGAATTTCACTTGGCTTACGGCTATTTAATACATCAACAGCTTGTTTCCCTGCTGCTTCTAAATCGTCTACATTTTTAGCTTGAATTGCGATACTTTGAATTTCATCTGTTCCGTATAAAACAGGCCATAACGTAAGAGGGATTAACGCTTCTTCCATTTCAAATCCCATAAATTCATTATCAGATGTATACACACCGACAATTTGCATCGGTTGTCCTTTCATCTCAATAATTTGTCCTACTGGATTTACACCCTTAAATAACGTCTCTTCTGTTTTTGTACTAATCATCACAACGTTATTTGCATGAGAAATATCTGATTCATTTAAAGTACGTCCCTTTACGACCTTTACTTTATTAACCGCAAAATATTCATTATCAAGACCAATAACATTCAAATTTGCTTTTTTATCATTTACATCAAGCACCTCTGTCGTCTGGTTTGTCGTAATAACATGTGAAACATCTTTCACTTGTTTTACTTCCAAAATATCCTCTTCCGTTAACTTCGGCATTTCAAATCCACCTATAGCAAACTCATCATTAATATCTGGTTTAAATTGAATTGGCATAAGGTTATTACCACCAGAACCTGCGAATTTCGACTTCAGCATTGCTTCTCCGCCTTGCCCAATTGCAACGACAGTAATAATCGAACCTACCCCGATAATAATACCGAGCATCGTAAGAGCAGAACGTAGTTTATGAGCTAAAATAGAAGATAAGGCAATTTTTATACTATCTAGTAAACTCATACCGCACACCTTCTATCTTCTGTAACTTTCCCGTCTCGCAGTACAATGCGGCGGGAAGAATACGCTGCTACTTCCTCTTCATGCGTAACCATAACAATCGTCGTACCTTCTGCATTAAGCTTCGTGAAAATATCCATAACTTGCTCACCAGACTTCGTATCAAGTGCACCAGTCGGTTCATCGGCCATAATGAACGTTGGATTATTCGCAATCGCTCTTGCAATCGCTACACGCTGCTTCTGTCCACCTGATAACTCATTTGGTAAATGATGCACGCGATCTGCCAATCCAACTTTACCTAACGCCTCCAAAGCACGCTTGCGACGCTCCGCTTTCTTCACGCCACCATATACGAGCGGAAGCTCAACATTTTCCACTGCGGAAAGACGAGGCAGTAAATTAAAATGCTGGAATACAAAGCCAATATATTCATTACGAATTAAAGCAAGCTTTGACTCGTCTGCTGTTAAGATATTCACGTCATTCAGCATATATTCGCCTTCTGTTGGACGATCTAAACAACCGATAATATTCATAAGCGTCGACTTACCAGAACCAGACGGTCCCATAATCGAAACGAACTCACCGCTCTGAATTGTTAAACTAATACCATGCAAAATCGGCACCGCCAATTTTCCTTGATAATACGTTTTAGCAATATTATTTAACGTAATCATTTCTCTTTCACTTCCATTCCGTCATACACATCGTCGGAAGGATTTTTAACCACCTTTTGCCCCACTGTTACGCCTTCTACAACCTCTGTCCAGTCCCCATCAGTAGAACCTTTTTTCACATTTTGTTTACGAAGCTTCCCTTTATCCTCAACATAAACAAATGCATCATCGCCTTTTGCTACAATGCTCTTACTTGGGACAGCAATCATCTTCTTATTCTCTAAGTTTACTTGCAATGAAACATGATAACCTGGAGATAAACCATCTTGACTATCAAGACTTGCTTTATATGTATACTGAGACATATTTTGAGTTGCTTCACCCACGCCGCCAGCTTGCGCCATCTCTGCGCTCGTTGGGAATTCGCTTACCTCTGTAATCTTACCTGTCCACTTCTTCTTATTATTTGCTTTCGCAGTTACAGTGAATGTTTGATCTTTTTGAATTTGTGACTTTTGAAGCTCAGTTAACGTACCTTGAACTTGGAATGGATCTTTAGAAGCTACTTGTAAAAACGCTTTTCCTTGACCACCTAACGCTTGAGATGAACTTTGTGCCGCATCTTTATCTAACTTTTGAACAACACCAGCAAAATTGCTATAAATCGTAAGTTCTTTCTGCTTCTTACTTAACTCTTCTTTCTGCAACTTTCCTTTTTCTTTCTCAAGGTCAATTGTTTTTTGTCCTATCTCTAACTCGTTTACTTGCTCGTCCATCGGATCTGTTACTTCTTTCCCAGCTCCGCTATCTTTCGCCTTCTTAATTTCTTTCTTCAACGAATCAATCTTCTTTTTTCCTTGATCATAACGCATATCCGCCATCTTCTGATCAAGCTCAGCTTGCTTCATTTGAAGGTTAATCTCTTCATTATCATAAGAGAATAACTTCGTGCCTTTCTCTACCTCTTGCCCTTCTTTTACCTCAATATCTTTCACTTTCCCTTTGGCCGGATCTGCATAGAAGCTTTCAATATTACCAGGCTTCACCTGACCAGAAATTAACTTCGTATTATTCAGCTTACGCTCTGTCACTTTCTCAAAACTTACAGCATCAGCATTTGTTGATGCACCCTTCTTCTTACCTTGCATAACAAAAATATTAATTGCCGCTACAATAACAATTAGTGCAATAACCCCAATAATAATCCATTTCTTCTTCTTGTTTGGAGTACGAACCGTATTTGGTAACATAGTCTCTCTCCTTTTTACAACTTAATAGTTTAATATAAAATTGTATAAAACTTTCTGAAAATACATTACATATTATTACATTATTTTTACAAAGTTTTACACATCCAATTATATTGTAACAAAAATTCCAATGATTAGAAATATGACATTATATCTTTTAAGATAGATTTAAGGAAAGATTATATTATATAGAAAAAACCATCCAATATAACAATTGGATAGCTTTTTCAAATAAAATATTATGCTACCTTAGAAGCTTTTCTCTCATGTCCCATTTGAACAATCAGTAAGAATATTGTTGATAAAATACCGCCTGCTAACAGTAACATGAAGCAACCATCCCAGCCAGAACGATCAACAATAATACCAATTGCTGCGTTAGCTACGAAACTACCTCCAACATAACCGAACAGACCACACATACCAACTGTTGTACCTACTGCAAACTTCGGTACTAATTCCATTGCACTTAAGCCGATTAAGAACTGTGGTACATAAATTAAACAGCCAATTACAGAAACTGCAATACTTACAACAAGTATACTAGTTGCTTGCCAATATACAATCGTACCAACAACAACTCCAGCCATACTCATAACACATAATGGCATACGTTTTCCTTTGAATAATTTATCACTTAAAAAACCGACAATTAAAGAACTTGGAATCGCTGCTGCTTCAAATATTGAATATGCTGCATGTGCTTCTGTTTTCGTAAAACCTTTAACTGTTGTTAAGTAAATCGGTACCCAGTTAATAACACCGAAACGAATTAAATAAACAAATGCATTTGCAATACATAAGAACCAAACAAATTTATTTTTCACTACATACTTCATTAAAATTTCTTTTGGAGACATCTTGTTAGCATTATCTGCTTTTTCAAGATTTTCATAGTCATTACGATACTCATCAATTGGCGGAAGACCTTCAGATTCTGGCGTATCTTTCGCATTAATCCAAACAAGAACTGCAATTACCATTGCGATAATCGCTGGGAAAATAAATACGCCACCTTGCCAATGACTTTCACCGAAGATACCTACACCAATTCCAATGAATGGTGGAACAAGTAATCCACCAACGTTATGTGAAATATTCCAAAGACCTGTTTTCGTCCCACGTTCTTTCTTTGAAAACCATTTCGTCATAACAATACTACAAGGTGGTGCTCCCATACCTTGTACAATACCGTTTAGAACAAGTAATGTTAAAATCATCCCAAAGGAAGATGCATAACCGAAACAAATATTAACAAGCCCAGATAAAAATAAACCTACTGCAATAAATCGTTGAGCAAATGCCTTATCCGATAAATTACCCATAAAGAATTTACTAAGTCCGTAAACAACAGCCATTACTGCACCTAATAATCCGATTTGTGTAGTGCTAAATCCGAACTCGTCTACTAAATACGTAGTAGATAAATTAAAGTTACTACGAACTAAATAATACGCAGCATATCCAACTGAAATCCCGATTAACACACGAATACGTAGTAATCGATATACACGATCGATCATATCCGCTGGCAATCTTTCAATTGCAGGTGCTGGCTTAAGCCATTTAAACATATATTTTCGTCTCCTTTTCTCACTTCAGAGAGAGACGCTGTCTATTCCATATCTCGATTATTCCGCTATTTGATATATTTTGGTTCGTCCTTCTAACCGGCTGTCCTTCTATTTCTTTCTCATTCTTCGCAAACATCGTTGGTACGCCAAACGACACTTTTTCTAAAATATGCCCCGCTTCTTCTGATAAACAATAATCAATAAATAAATCCGCAATAATACCACTCGGTGCACGTTTTAGTTTCGAAATCGCATTAACAGATAACCCTGTTTGCTCAGGTTCGTTACTTAAAATCGGAAAGCCTTGTTTTTGAAGCATTCTCTGATCTCCCATAAAGTTGATGCCTATCATATATTCACCGCTCGCAACAAGTTCTGCTGGGATGTAACCATTCACTGTTACTTCTCCAACTTGTTCCGCCAGATTCTTCACATATTCCTTCGCTTCCTCTTCACCTAACATATCAATAAGTGATTGAAAAAACGTATATGCTGTACCTGAAACATTTGGATCGGGCATGACAATCTTTCCTTTATATACTGGATTCAATAAATCTTTCCATCTTAACGGATACGAGAGACCGAGCGGCGCTATTTCCTCGTTCCACCGCTCTTTATTAATCGCAATTGCCAGCTTCTCCACTTCATAACCGTACCAATAACCATCTTTATCTTTAACAGTTTTTGAAATACGATTTGCATGTTGGCTTATCACAGGAATAGAAAGATTTTTTTGCTTCATCATTTGATGCGCATCTACTGTACCGCCAATAATAATATCCGCCTTCGGATTTCCGGCTTCTTCTTCCACTCTACGAAGAAGTTCTTCTGTTGAAAGACGAATAAATTCATACGTACATCCGCGCGGCTTACAAAATGATGAAAGTAACGCTTCACCAACTTCCTCACGAGCCGCTACATACGCAACAATATGACGATCATCCAAAATAGGGAGACCATTTTTACTATATTTAATAGAGGTTGTATCTCGAGAGCAACTAGACATCGCTCCTCCAATTACTAGCAAAAAGAAGAAAAAGGCTATCTTTCTCATGACGCATTCTCCTTTACGAATAACTCTGCTAGAGAGCTTTTCATATACATGACATTTCCGTTATTATCACCGAGATATTGCACAACAAAGTACGATGGATACACAGAAATCGTAAGAATATCTTCACGATCATTCTTTACAAGCTTACCTGTTTTATAAGCTGTAATATAAGCAATCGGTTCATTCTGCGATTGTAATAACTTCTGAATTTCTCCGTAATCTGTAATTTGCTTTGCGTATCGAATAGAATCAAGTATGTGCGTAAGATTGATAGTACGTACCACATCGCCTTGACGTACTACGATATCCTTTGCTGAAGCAAAGAAATCACTAATACGCTCTGGTGTGTAATACAGGCTTAATAAATACGTTTGAAGTGCTGAAATCATCGGATCCATGCCATTCTTTCCGTATACATTTTCCCCATACTGGAACAAGTCACCTACTGCAAAAGTACGCTTATGTCCATTCAAGTACGTTACTTCTCCAGTAAATACTTGTTCTTGGCTCTTAACGCCCTCAGGCTCTATTCGAATTCGGTCAAAGAATGAAACAATCGTATGCAAACGAACTTCATCCGTTACAACAATTTCTCCCCACTTTTCATGTCTTACTTTCACTTCAATTGGAAGAGATTCATTCACCCTTTGTAAAACGGCTTGTTTATCATTTACAATGTTGATTCGATTATAGATTTGCTTCTCCATAACATAAAACAAAACAAGAGAAACAATCATACAAATGACAAACATAAGAATTTGAAATGATAGCCTTTTCATTTCTGCCTACCTCCAAGATAAAAAAACGTTGTTTCGAAAATACCGCATAATTGTTTCATAAATGTATCATTTAACCGCTTTCAAGTTTTTTATGTCTTCCATCCTTCTCGGAAGCAAAAATGTAATGAATATTGTAGTACCTACTTCTTCACTACTCTCAATCCGCATGCTTCCGCCCTGCTTATTCATAATCTCCTGACAAATATACAAACCATAACCATTCCCATAACTAGAAGGAAGTGCCTTTCCTTTCGGAGACTCATTCCACTCTGCAAGCACCACTTCATCTATACCGATCCCATCATCATGAACAAAAACCTTCGCCTCATGCTCATTTACAATTACATTCATACGAATGTGAGAAGCATCACTATACTTAATTGCATTATCAAGTACATTTAAGAAAATTTGCTTCGTCTTATCAAAATCCGCCACAACATGTACATCTGTTAACTCATTTATCACTTCAATTTCAAACTGATTTAGACGGGGTTTCACAATTGAAACTGCTTCTTCTGCCAATTCCTTTATATTCACAACTGTAGGAGACACTTCAAACGTACTCGTTCCATATTTCGAGGACTTAAGCAGTTCCTCTACAAGTGATAATAACCGCTCACTTTCCACAGCCACATAACGAAGACTTTCCTGTACATCTTCTTTCGATTGTAACTTCGGAATTAAATCAACATAACCGATAATTGCCGTTAGCGGTGTTTTTAGCTCATGCGTAATGCGGTCTAGGAAATCTTTCTGCTTCTCTTTCTCCTCCTGCAATTGCTTAATATGCAGCTCAATTCCATCGGCCATCGCGTTAAAAGATGCTGAAAGCTGAGCGATTTCCACGTACTCATTTAACTCAATCTTACTCTTATAATCACCATTCGCGAGCCTCTGTGCCATTTGTCTCAACTGATCAATTGGTTTATGAAGAGACTTTGCCAAACGAATTGCAAAGAAAATACCGGTAGCAACTAGGCAAAGAGATGTCATTAAGAACGTCCAACTCACATTTGTTAAAACTTCCTTCTCACCCGTTAACTCATTTATAAAACGAATACTTCCAATGACATCGTTTCCATAATATACTGGGCTTGAAAACAAAAGAATGGGAGCGGGATCCGCCTCCTCGAAAACATAAGACTTTTTCCCCTTCAAGGAACTCTCAATGTCGATGTTACGGTGAAGCAATGCTCCTTTTTGTGTATCTGCAACAACATCGCCATTCTTCCCAATCATCTGCACACGGACATCCATACGCTTCGCTAAATACGACGCAATTAAAAGTGAATTCGGACCAAGCGTATCCACTTCTGCTTCCTTCTCTAAATAATTCATCGTATAAATTTGTGCTTCTACACTTAACTTTTCTAAAGAATCTGCTGCGTTATGATACATATTCTTTTCTAACGTAATATAAACAACTGCATATAAAAGAACAAAAATCGGAATTAACAGCCCAACTATTCCAAACACCATATTTCGCTTTAAAGACATACCATCACCACTTAACAATCCAGTTTATAGCCAACGCCATAAATTGTCTTAATATATTCTCCGCTCGTCCCAAGCTTCTTTCGAAGTCTCTGCACCATAATATCAACTGCTCTCGTATTTCCGATATACTCAAACCCCCATACTTTCTCAAGCAACTCATCCCTCATAAATACACGCTGCGGATTTGAAACAAACAACTGACATAAATTAAACTCTCGGTACGTTAACTGAATCTCTTGTCCACTCACATGTACCTTTCTTTCCTTAGGACAAATCACTATCTCTCCAGCCTCAATTACTTCATGACTTACAGCCGCCTCCGTCTTCTTTACACGCCGCGCCATATTCTTAACCCGAAGAATAAGCTCCGCATAATTAAACGGCTTCGTCACATAATCATCAGCACCAAGCTGCAATCCAAGCAACTTATCATTCATCTGACTCTTTGCCGTTAACATAAGCACCGGAATATCCCTATCTCTCTCACGGAACAAACGAAGCAACTCATACCCATCCGTATCCGGAAGCATAACATCCAAAATCAATACATCTGGCCCTTCATTCCATCGCTCCAAAGCTTCCCTCCCATCAGCCGCTGCCAATACTTCATAACCTTCCATCTCCAACTGCATCCGAATCAAATTACGAATACTCGATTCATCATCAACCACAAGTATTTTCATCATTCTCCTCCTTCCATCATGTATTATAGTACAGTTTAGTATAGCAAAAATCCTATAAAAAAAGAGAAGGTATTGTCGAACATATTTTGTCGACGATACCCTCTCTTTCACTTATTATATTTATTTAGCATATCCATTCGGTTGCTTTTGATGCCAATTCCAAGCATGCTCAATAATTGTTTTCACATTTACATAATTAGGATCCCATCCTAACTTCTCTTTCGCTTTCTGAGAAGAAGCAACTAAACGCGCTGGATCGCCCGCACGGCGCGGTGCTACCTCAGCAGGAATTTCATGATTTGTAACCTCACGAACTGCATCAACAATTTCCTTTACACTAAAACCATTACCATTTCCTAAGTTATAGAAATCACTCTCTCCGCCATTCTGCAAGTCTTTAAGCCCTAAGAAATGAGCCGCTACTAAATCTTCAACATGAATATAATCACGGATACAAGTACCGTCTGGTGTATTATAATCATCACCAAACATCATAATCTTCTCACGTTGACCTAAAGCCACTTGCAACACAAGAGGAATTAAATGTGTCTCTGGGCGATGATCTTCTCCAATAATACCACTTGGAGTTGCACCAGCCACATTAAAGTATCTAAAGATCTTATAACGTAAATTTGAAGCTTGGCTATACCAATGAAGCATCTTCTCGATTGCTAACTTCGTTTCTCCATACGTATTCGTTGGATTCGTCATCGTTTCTTCAGTAATAAGATCAACATCTACCTCACCATACGTTGCCGCAGTAGAAGAGAAAATGAACTTATCTACCTTAAACTCATCCATTACCTCTAATAAACAAAGTGCACCATACACATTGTTATTATAATATTGAAGGGGCTTTTCCATACTAACTCCAACTAAAGAATCAGCTGCAAAGTGCATAACCGCCTCAATATTTTCTTGTTTAAAAACATCCCTTAAAAATGATTTATCACGAAGGTCGCCATTATAAAACTTCGCGCCTTCCGTAATTGCATCTTCATGACCAGTTTGTAAGTTATCTACTACTACTACAGATAAACCTTCGTCTACTAATTTTTTCACAGCGTGAGAACCGATGTAGCCAGCTCCGCCACAGATTAGGATTGAATTCATTTTCTTCCTACTTTCTATACATCTAACCTTGTAAATTAAGAGTCATTAACTCTAATGGATTAAATCATAAGCATTTAGCTCAACATTTTTTATAATTCACTATCCATGTATCCATTTTTATTATTTGATTGCCATTTCCAAGAGTCTGCACACATTTCTTCTAATCCGCGTGTTGCCTCCCAGCCTAATTCACGCTTTGCTTTCGATGCATCAGCAAAACATACTGCCACATCACCTGGGCGACGCTCTGTAATTTTATAAGGAACTTTCTTACCCGAAACTTTTTCAAACGCTTCAACCATCTCTAGTACACTATAGCCCATACCTGTGCCCAGGTTATAAGCATCTACTCCCGTTGTACTCAGTACTTTCTCAAGCGCCTTTACGTGACCATTTGCTAAATCCACAACATGGATGTAATCACGGACTCCTGTTCCATCTTTCGTTGGATAGTCATTTCCGAATACGCTTAATTCTTTTAACTTACCTACCGCTACTTGCGTTACATATGGC